>NZ_JBQPQZ010000001.1:0-894740 GCF_052266695.1 Microbacterium zouquanmingi | reverse complement strand
TGAAAACCCCAAACAAGACGAGTCAACTAAACCGTCAGCAGTCCCCTCGATCCACTCCGCGGTCTCCGGGTGCTGCACCCACACCGCGTTTGAGTTGTAGGGGTCGTAGCTGATGTCGAACTGGCGGGCGCGGAGCGATCCGGTCGGGGCGCCCGTGAGCGAGCGGTTTCGTAGGTCCGCCAGCAAAGCTGAGTCATACGTGCGGTTATGGAGTCCGATGCCTTCATCGCTGACGATGCGCCGCTTCGTCGGTAGCAATGCGAAGAATTCCTCAGCGCGGAACGGCAGCTGCACACCCGGCCCGACTTCGAATAGGGCTGCGTACATCTGGTTCGGCGTCCACGCACGCCCTGGAAACAGCGGGGACCGAAGTCCGCCATGCTGCTTGTTCAGAAAGACGGTGGTGATCCAGGCGTCGTAGGCGAGCCGGACCGAGTCAATGGTGAGGATCGGGTTGTCACGCTTCCCACGGTTAGCGACCGCGTTACCGGTCGAGCCTGCCAGCCACGTTGCGAAGTCTGTTGAGGTGGTGCCGAAGTTGCGTTCTACGTGTGGTTTGGCCGTGGGGGCGTAGGGCGGCGCCAGGACGAGAGTGATGCCGAACGCTCGGCAGGCTGCCTCGAAAGTAGCTGAGCGGAAGTCCGCACCGCCATCGATCGTGATCGCATGAGGGAAGATCCAAGGCACGGCGAGCGAGTCGTCATCCATGTACGGGTTGACCTTCTTCATCAGAGCGGTCGGTAGAGTGACTGACCCAGATAGCGTGGCCGCAGCGGATCCGGGCACAGCTCTGCGTCCGACGATCGCGCGGGCGAGCAACAGCGCATGGTCGTAGCCATTGGGAGCATCCGAGTGGATAGCCCAGGCCAACGGCACACGGCTGGCCACGTCGAATAGTGCCGTCACGATCGGACGATAGGTGTTGCCCTTGTCGTCCCACACCTGCACGTCGAGGGTGGTTGAATCTATCTCACACACGGCGCCCAGCCGATGCGCATTGCCGGAGAAGAACTGACGGTCGGGACTATTGGCCGCGGTGCGGCGGGTCGTCGCTTTGTCAAAGCTGTAGCGCCCCGCGTCCCGTTCGTTGATGTAACTCTGAAGCGTCGTGTCTTTGATCGCGCAGATCGGGTCGCCGGGATACATGCCCTCCAAGGTTCGCCGCACCAGAGCCGCGCAGTGGCGGCGAGAACTGGTCGGCATGGTCACCCGGCCGTCGAGCTCTCGATCGATGACCGCGACCAGGCGAGGGTCAGCTTTAGCGATCGTCAGCCTCTTCTTGCCCTTACGGTGCATTCTGTTGTCCAGAGCGGCGGCGCCGCCTGATTGGTACTCGCGCCATAAGTTGTAGAGAGTTCGTCGTGAGCGTTCCAGCGAGGTTCCGGCGATCTCCGTGACTTTCGAAGCAACTCGCTGTTCCTGGGTCGTGGTCTCCGTGTCGTACTGCGGTCGTGGGCCGACCGCGGTCTCGCTCATCGGGATCCCGTCAAAGGCCTCGAGGAGGTGCTTCTCCATGTCCACCACGTCGGCTGGCCAGGTACCGAAAGCAGGTCGCAGGGCAAAACTGTTATCGCGGCGGGCTGTTCCCCCATGCGCGAGCAATTCGGGTAGTGAAAGGACGAGCCAATCATCGGCGGCACCATCGCGCCGGAGCTTCGCTTCGACACCGCGACGCACCGCTTCCCACACCCATGACTCTCCTTCGATCTCCACTGTGTCGCCGAGACGCAGCCTGTAGTCGTCAGCCATCAGGCAGCCGCTCCGGTGAGCGCGCGATCCGAGGTCGTGAACTCGGTATCGCTGTTGAAGACGTCACCGAGATCGAGCAGGAGAAGGCGTCGCCAGGCGAGGTTGTCGATCCACGCGCATGCGAGAGGTGGGCAGGCTGGCGATGCGACTCGGCATAGGTCGCCGCGGGTGATGCCGTCTCTGGCTGCCGCCAGAATCACGGCCCCAATCTCTGGCGGGGGCATGCAGCGGTCGTGGCGAGACGCGGACAGGGAGTTGAGATTCTGTGTCGCCAGGCGATCATGGCCGGTGAGCACTCGGTAATGCCAGCCGAGATCAGCACAGACGTTTGCGCTCTCGCTGAACTGAAGTTCCGCGTGATCATCGATGCGGTTGGCTGGGCGCACATCGAATAGCCCGTAAGTACCGTCGGTGAACTGAGCGAGGAAGTCAGGCGTGTGTGAGGCCCCGGAGAGGCGGGAGCCATGGCCAAACACGATCGCGAGTGGCTGCGCCCACAGCCGCTCCACTTGACCGCCGTAGTCGAGCCAGAGGACCTCCCAGCGTTCCTCCTGCGACTCGCACCAAACGTGCGAGCGGGTGCGCTGCCAGAGGTACATTGCGGGAGTGAAGCGGTGGCGGACGCCTTTGGAAGTGCGGACTCTCACCGGATCGATGGAAGCCCAATCGCGGTCTCCGAGCTCGGGGTCAACGATCGCGAACTCCGTACGGCGTGAGCCAGCGCTCGTGCCGGGCATCCAATGCAGCTCGGGATGACGGGATCGACGCCGCGCCACGATCGGCGTCGTACTAACAACTGGTCGCATTCTGAATCCTGTCTGCGCAGGTCAAGCCCGAAGCAGCGAGGACCTGGTCTGTCTCGCAAGGGCAATGACTCATCGAGAAGAACAGTAGATGCGGAAGGGGCGGGATTTTGGAGCCATTTACTGCGGGCTGCAGGCCGCAGCAAGGCGCGTTCATCGTGCCGCTCAAAAACATCCTTGTAGATAAGAAGACGTTGAATCTCGCTGCTCTGTAGAACTCAGCGGCCGTCGATTTTCTTAAACCGCGCTCCGGGCGTGTTGCATTTCGTGCAAGGTCATCGTGACCTAGTGCAACGTAAAGACCGTTAGTGCAACGTGAACCCGTTTCCGACAAGAAACCCCTTGACGCAGCATCCACTCAGGCGTAACGTGCAACCAAATGGTTGCACAACGAGAACTGAGCGGAGCGGAGATCGACCGTGTGTTCCATGCACTGGCGACGGCGACTCGGCGTGACATCCTGCGCCGCACGATCGGCGAAGAGCAATCCGTGTCGTCCCTCGCGGGCGACTACGACATGTCCTTCGCTGCCGTGCAGAAGCACGTCGCGGTCCTCGAGGTCGCGGGCCTCATCATCAAGCGCGCCGAGGGACGCGAGCGGCTCGTCCGCGCGAATCCCGAGATGATCGCACGCGCTCGGGCACTGCTCGCCCGCTATGAAGAACTGTGGCGGGACCGCGTCACTCGCCTCGATGATCTGCTCTCTGAAAACACCGAAGGAGACTGAAATGCCTGTCACCGATATCACCACGGATGCCGAGAATCTCACCGTGACCGTCGTCGCCGACTTCGCGGCTCCGATCGAACGGCTCTGGCACGCCTTTACCGACCCGGCCCAGCTCGAGCGGTTCTGGGGCCCTCCCGGGTGGCCCGCCACCTTCACCGAGTTCGATTTCGCGGTCGGTGGCAAGGCGCTCTATTACATGACGAGCCCGCAGGGTGAGCGCTCAGGTGGCTCGTGGGAATTCCTGAACATCCTCGAACCGCATGGCTTCGCGGTCATCGACGCCTTCGCGGACGCCGACGGCAACCCGCTCGAGGGTATGCCGGCGACGCGGATGACGTTCGGTTTCGAGTCGACGGATGCCGGCAGCCGCATGATCAACACCAGCCATTTCGACTCGGCCGAGGCTCTCGAGCAGGTCGTCGCGATGGGTGCGATCGAGGGATCGCGCATGGCCATGGCGCAGCTGGATGCCGTGCTGCAGGATCTTCGCGAGTACGCGCAGGGCAAGGGCACGCGCGTCGAACTGCTCGACGACACGCACGTGCGGATCACGCGCCTCGTGAACGGTCCGCGTGAGCTGGTCTGGCGCGCGCATCACGACGCCGAGCTCGTGAAGAAGTGGATGCTGGGGCCGGACGGCTGGGAGATGACGGAGTCCGTTGTCGGCACCGTCGCCGGCGACACGTACCGCAACTCCTGGGCGCCGATCGGTGACACCGAGGGCGAGCCCTTCGGGTTCGAGGGTGAGGTGCTGCTCGTCGACGCGCCGCGTCGCGCCGTGACGACCGAGCGGATGCAGGGCACCGAAGGTCCGCAGATGCTCAACGATCTGAATCTCTACGAAGAGGACGGCGCCACCCTCGTCACGGTGCTCATCGAGTACCCAGACAAGGAGACGCGCGACATGATCCTCGCCACCGGCATGGCCGACGGCATGGAGGAGTCCTTCGCCCGACTCGAGCGCGAGGTGCTGGGCGCCACGCGTTCGTAACTCCGGATAAACCAGGCCGCAGACCGCGCCGAGCCTACCGCTGCGCCGCGAGTCGGATCGGCGCGTTCGCGCCGCCGTATCCGTCGTAGCCGCCCCGCCGCTCGACCACCTCGAAGAACACGTCACCGATCGTGCGCGTATAGAAGTGGATGAACTCACCGTGCGCGTCGCGGTCGTAGAGCAGATCGAGCTCGCGCAGCGACGCCAGCATGTCGGAAGACAGATCGAACCGCGCGGCGAGGTCGTCGTAGTAGTTCGCCGGAATCCGAAGGTGATCGATACCGCGCTCTCGCGCTCTCCGAGCCACGGTGAACACGTCCGAAGTCCGCACCGCGACGTGCCGTGCCGGTGGCTTTGCGGTGGGAGGGGCGAGGTTGATCGGCACGCGGATGATGCCGTCCGGGGTGCGCATCACCTGACTGCGGATCAGTCCGCGCGGCCCGGGAACATCGGCCGGAGCATCCGCCTGCAATGACAGCGCGCTCGACATGAACAGCACCGCCTCGTCGAAATCCTGCCAGGCATAGGCGAGATTGATGTGATCGATCTCGCCCTCTAGCCCTCCGGCGACCTTCCTGCCGCCCTCGAACTCCTGGAGCCATGAGCGCTCCGCAGGCAGCGAACTCCAGAACACCTGCGTACCATCGGGGGCGGCGACGCCTTGCAGATCCTGCTCGCCGTGGTACGTCCGCCGGAACGCCGAGGACGATCCGAGTGCGAGTGCGCGAGAGACGGCAGCTGCGGCATCCGCTGTCTGCAGACCGATTCCCGCGAGCACCGGCTCGCTGCTGCGCACCTGCTCGTTCAGGATGATCCGCGCCGACCCGGCACTCCACAGGCGCACCGGCTTCGACCTGTGCTGCCCCTCGAACGCGAAGCCGAGCTGCTCGAGCAGTTCGTCCATCTCGGCGAGGTCGGCTCCGGCCACCTCGACGAAATCCAACCCGGTCGTCGCGGGTGCTTCACCCAGCTGTCCGTCCAGCCAGCCGTTCGCAGCCGCCGTGCGGTCAGCCAGCCACACCAACGAGCGATGCGCGTGCGCAGCCGTGCGCACAGTGTCGGTCTGCCGGTACGTGTCGTTGAAGACCTCCAGCGACCACGGGCCGGTGTATCCCGCTTGTGAAACGTGGGTCATGAATCCCACCAGATCGAACGATCCCTCGCCCGGGAAAAGTCTGTGATGCCGGCTCCAGGACAGCACATCCATGTCGAGCGCTGGAGCATCGGCGAGCTGAAGGAAGAAGATCTTCTCCGCGTCGATCTGCTCGATCGCCGCAGGGTCGTGCGCGAGCGAGAGGATGTGGAAGCTATCGAGACACACCCCGAGGTTCGGTCGGTCGGCGCGCTTCACGATCTCCCAGGCGCGCCGGTAGTCGTCGACATACCGACCCCACGCGAGCGCTTCATAGGCGAGCCGGATGCCGTGGGCCGCGGCCCGGTCGGCCAGCTCACCGAGCTGTTGCGCGAAGACCTCATCGTCATCGATCGTCGCGGTTCCCGCGTTGCTGCACACGAGCATGAGGTCGGTGCCAAGGCGCTTCATCACCTGGAATTTCGCCTCGGCACGACGCAGGTTGTCGGCGAAGAGATCGGCTGTCACGCCTTCGGCATCGCGGAACGGCTGGAACATCTCGATCTTCAGCCCGAGACGGTTGCACAGCGCGCGGATCTCTTCCGGCGATTCGGGTGCGGCGATGAGATCTGTGTCCATGATCTCGACGCCATCGAAGCCTGCTTCCGCGCAGGCGTGGAGTTTTTCGACGAGTCCACCCGAGATGCAGACAGAGGCGATTGAGGTGCGCATGGCTGTGAACGTACCAGTTTGTACATTAATTTCCCAGAGGTATTGCTCAATCAATGTACTAACCGGTACATTCGGTCCCTGTACCCGATCAACTTTGGACGAAGGCGTCTTGTGACTTCAGATCAGCATCAGCGCACCGGCATTCTGCGCCGCATCGCGCGATACATCACGGGCATCGAGCTCGTCATCGGCGGCATCGCCGTCATGATGATCCTCGTGCTCGTGTTCTACCAGGCGCTGCAGCGGTATCTGCCGTTCGAGAGCATCGCCTGGACGGGTGAGCTCGCCCGCTTCGCTCTGCTGTGGGCGACGTTCGCCGCGATGGGTGTGCTGGTCACGACCCACGGGCACATCGCTCTCGAGCTCGTCGATTCCATCCGCAACCCCATCACCGTGCGCGTCATCCAGGTGATCTCGCTGGTCATCGTCGCCGCGACCGGATTCGGACTGAGCGTGGAGGCGTGGTCGCTCATCACCACGCAGGGCATCGTGAAGTCGCCCGTGCTGCGTGTGCCCATGTCATGGGTGTACATCCCCGTGCTCATCGGCACTGTCAGCACGACGATCCGCGCGCTCATCGCAGCCGCAGACATCGCCATCCACGGCCCGATCGTCGCCGACATCGAAGAGGACCAGCCGGAGGTGGCAGGACTGTGACTCTCCTTCTTCTCGCCCTCGCCATCGCCATCCTGCTGGCTATCCGCGTCCCGGTGCCCTTCGCATTCCTCGGCCCGTCCCTCGTCTACATGGCGATCGAAGGCCAGTCGCTCGGCATGGCGCTGCGCACCGTGACCAACGCGGCAAGCAGCTTCCCGCTGCTCGCCGTGCCGCTGTTCATCTTCCTCGGAGCGCTCGCCAACCACGCCGGAATCGCGGATCGGCTGTTCCGGTTCGCCCAGGCGCTGTTGGCCAACGTCCGAGGCAATCTCGGTTACGTCGCCGTCGGCACCAGCGTCGGCTTCGCGTGGATGAGCGGATCAGCTGTCGCTGACGCGGCCGCGCTGGGCAAGGTGCAGATTCCCGCGATGATCCGCGCCGGTTACGGCAGGCGCTTCGCCACGGGGGTCTCGGCCACCTCGGCTCTCATCGCACCGGTCATGCCACCGAGCATCCCGGCCGTCATCTACGCCGGACTCGCCGCAGTGTCCACTGGCGCATTGTTCGCGGCATCCGTCATCCCCGCACTCCTCATGGCCATCGGCCTGTGCCTCGTCGTATGGATGCTCGTGCGACGAATGAATAACGTCAAGAAGGGCACTTTCGATCGCGCCGAGTTCATCGCATCGAGCAAGGGCGTTCTTCTGCCGATGATCGCACCGTTCATCATTCTCGGCGGCATCCTGGGCGGCTTCTTCACCCCGACCGAAGCGGCGGCCGTCGGAGTCGTATACATCGCGCTCGTCGGCGTGCTACAGCGATCGCTGAGTGTGAAGAGCTTCATCAAGGCGCTCACCGAGACCGTCACCACGACGGCATCGATCATGATCATCGTCGCCTCGGCATCGCTGCTCGGCTACATCCTCGCCCGCGAACGGCTTCCGCAGATGCTCACCGAACTCGTGTTCGCGATCACCGACAGCCCGACGGTGTTCCTCATCCTCGTCACCGTGATGATGCTCATCCTCGGCACCGTCATCGACGCCACGGCGATCCTCGTGCTGACCGTGCCGATCATTCTCCCGATCGGCAACCAGATCGGCGTCGACCCGATCGTGCTCGGTGTTCTGATGATCCTGTCGCTCATGATCGGCCTGCTCACCCCACCGGTCGGAACCGTGCTGTTCGTCACCGCGGCGGTATCGAAGACCCGCATCGGCGAGGTGTTCCGAGGGAGCCTGCCGTTCATCGTGCCGCTGCTGGTGATCTGCGTGCTCATCATCGCGTTCCCTGAAGCTGTGATGTGGCTGCCGGGGGTGCTGGGACTGTGACGCTCACCGAACCTCCGAAAGCGGCGAATGCGCGCAGACCCTCTGTGCTGATCGGGCTGATCGGTGAGGGTGTCAAACCCTCGCTGACCCCGCCGATGCATGAGTTCGAGGGCGCTCGTCACGACATGCACTATGTGTACCGGACGATCGATCTCGCACTCGCAGAGGGCACGCCTGAGCACCTCGACATGCTGCTTCACGCAGCCAGGCGTCTCGGGTTCAACGGCCTCAACATCACGCACCCGGTCAAGCAGGCGGTCGTCCCGCTGCTCAACGGACTCTCCGACAGTGCCAAGGCGGTCGGAGCGGTGAACACCGTCGTCTTCACAGATGAGGGCATGATCGGCCACAACACTGACGTGACCGGTTTCACTGCGGCCATGACCGACGCGTTCGGTGCGGAACCCCTCGGCCGCGTCGTGCTCCTCGGCACAGGGGGCGCGGGCTCCGCCGTCGCCACCGCTTTGGCGCAGCGTCCGGTCGCCGACCTCGTCCTCATCGATCAGGTCGAAGAGCGCGCGATGGCGCTCGCGGCCCAGATCAGCGCGCTCGGCATGTCCGCCGTGCGGACGGTCGGGCTCGCCGACCTCGCTCGCGAACTCGCCGGCGCTGATCTGGTCGTCAACGCCACTCCGGTCGGCATGGCAGCCCACCCTGGCACCCCGTTCGACGTCTCGCTGCTGCACGGAGACATCCGCGTCGCTGACATCGTGTATCGCCCGGCGGACACACCGTTGCTCGAAGCGGCCCGTGCCCGCGGTATCCGGACCATGTCGGGCCTCGGAATGGCTATGCACCAGGCAGCCGACGCGTTCGAGATCTTCACAGGGCGGCGCGCAGATCGCGCGGCCATGCTCGCAGACCTCGATCGGCTGGTCGCCGCGGAGGCGCCCGGCCCCGAAGACGCAACACCCGAAGAAGTACTACACGCACCAGAAAGAGGAGAGAACCGATGAACGCACGACGCACGCAGCGAACGATGTGGCTCGCGCTTGTCGCCGCACCGGCGATGATGCTGGTCGCCTGCTCCAGCGCAGGAGACACCACCGGCGGAAGCGATGGCGGAGATGCCGGAGCGACGCAGAAGCTCACGCTCGCGCACAGCTACAACGAGGATCAGCCCCAGCACCGCTGCGGCGCACAGGTGATCGCCGATGAGGTGAACGCGGCAGGCGTGGGGCTCGAGATCGAGATCTTCCCGTCCAGCCAGCTCGGTGGCGACGCCGACCGCATCGCCTCGGTCGCATCCGGCGACATCGACATCGACATCCAGGGCGCATCCGCGCTCGGCGCCGTCTACGAGCCGATCAGTGTGCTCGACGCGGCTTACGCGTTCGATGACTCCGACCACCTGGCCCGCTTCATGGCCAGCGACGCGTCCGACACCGTCACCGAGGCCTTCGAGGCAGAGACCGGCGTGCACGCGCTGGGCGCCTGGTCGGCAGGAGCGCGCCAGTTCACCGCGAACACGCCGATCCGCACCCCTGAGGATCTGCAGGGCCTGCGCATGCGCTTCCCCGGCTCGCCGCAGTTCCTCATGAACGCCAAGGCGCTCGGTGCCGAGGCCACCGAGGTGGCGTACGAGGAGCTCTACCTCGCGCTGCAGCAGGGCACGGTGGACGGTCAGGAGAACCCCATCACCAACATCGTCGCCTCGAACCTCAAAGAGGTGCAGGACTACGTGAGCATGAGCTCGCACCAGCTGAACACCAACCTCGTCATCGTCGGATCGGTCTGGAACGAGCTGAGCGACGAGCAGCAGGAGGCTCTCTCAGCGGCGACCGAGAAGGCCGTCACCGAGGTCACGTCGTGCGTGGCGGAGGACGAGGAGACGATCCTCGATGAGTGGCGCACCGGAGGTGACTGGGAGGTCATCGAGGACGTCGACCGCGATGCGTTCAGCGAGAAGGCCGAGGAGTACCTCTCCGGCGTGCTGACCGGCGACTCGCTCACCGTTTACGAGGCCATCCGCTCGACGAGCGAGTGACACTCTGCATGGCGCGTTCGATTCCGACATTCACAGGGGAGGTGAGCGCAGACGGGCTCGGGGTGACTCTCATCCACGAGCACGTCTTCGTCACTGACCCCGAGCTCGATATCAACATGCCTCATCCCGAGTGGGATGAACGAGCGTTGATCGAACGTGCCGTGCAGACTCTCTCCGCACTCTTCGATCGCGGGGTGCGGACGCTCGTCGACCTCACCGTCATCGGCCTCGGCCGCGACGTGCGTCGCGTTGCCGAGGTCGCAGCCCGCGTGCCACTACAGATCGTCGCGGCAACCGGATGCTACGCCGCAGAGGTTCTGCCGCCGTACTTCCGCCTGAATGGCCCTGGGCTCGTGGTCGATGGCCCAGACCCGCTCGTCGACTTGTTCGTCGGTGATATCGAGCGAGGGATCGCCGGCACGTCCGTGCGTGCGGGGATGATCAAGATCGCCTCGGATGCTTCCGGACTCACCCCTGACGCTTCGCGGGTGTTCGCGGCTGCTGCCGTCGCGCATCTGCGCACAGGCGTTCCGATCACGACGCACTCGCACGCGGCATCCCGCGGCGGAATCGCTCAGCAGGACGCCTTCGAGCAAGCCGGTGTGCCGCTGGATCGAGTCGTGATCGGCCACAGCGGAGACTCGACTGATGTCGCCTACCTGCGCCGACTCGCTGACCGCGGCTCGTTCCTCGGCTTCGACCGGTTCGGCATGGAACATGTCGCTCGCGACGCGGATCGAATGCGGATGCTGCTGAAGCTGCTCGACGCCGGATACGCAGATCGGATCGTGCTCTCGCACGACGCGGCGATCTTCAGTCGGGTCACGCCGCCGTCCTGGCGCGCGGCACACGCGCCGAGCTGGACGATGTCTCATCTCTTCGAACATGTGCTGCCGCAGCTGCGTGCGGCAGGACTCGACGAGGCTGCCGAGCATCAGCTGATGGTCGTGAATCCGCGCAGGGTTCTGACGGGTGCGGCATGATGTGGGGGTGGACAGCATGAGCGAACCGGTGGTGCGCAAGCGCGACGCCGAGCGGACCAGGGCGGAATTGCTCGAGGTCGCCACTGAGGCGTTCGCCGAGTCCGGCTACGCGGGGACTCGGGTCGACGAGATCGCCGAGCGCACGCAGACGACGAAGCGGATGATCTACTACTACTTCGGCGGCAAGGAGCAGCTTTACCTCGCCGTGCTCGAGAACGCGTACCGCGGCATCCGCGAGACCGAGCAGGGGATTCATGCGGGCGACCTGCCGCCGGTGGAAGCGCTCCGCCAGATCGCCGAGCTCACCTACGACCATCACCTCAACCACAGTTCGTTCATCCGGCTGGTGTCGATCGAGAACATCCACCACGGCGAGTTCATCAAGCGCCTCGACGGGCTGCGCACGCTCAACCAGCCGGCGGTCGACGTTCTCGAGACGGTACTCGAGCGCGGCCGCGCAGACGGCTCGGTGCGCGCGGATGTCGACGCACTCGACGTGCACCTGCTGATCAGCTCGTACTGCTTCTTCCAGGTCGCCAACCAGCACACCTTCGGGTACCTGTTCGACCGCGACCTGCTCGCAGAGGACCGGCGCGAGCACCTGCGCTCGATGATCGGTGACGTCGTCGTGGCATGGATGACCGCGCCGACGTCGGCCTGACGCGCCTCAGATCAGACGGCGCAAGGCTTGCTCGAGAGAGATGCCCTGCGCCTGCGCACGGTCGCGCAGGCGCGCGTGCTCGTCGGGAGTGAGCGTCACGTGCAGATCGATTGCGGATGCCGCGGGCCCTTCGACAGGCTCAGGGACCTCGAAGACGTCGAGCAGTGAGGATGCTTCGGCCCACAGCGGCTGCGCGGGCCCTCCGACAGGCTCAGGGATCGGGATCGACTTCTGCGCGCTCGCTGAGCCTGTCGAAGCGTCGCTTCCGAGGGTGAAGCCGGGGCCGCGGCGCGGCTCCTGCTTCGCCTGGTACGCCTTTGCAGCCGCGTTCGCCCGCTCGTCAGCGGCTTCGTTCAGATCGTGCCCTGCGTGACCCTTCACCCAGGCGAACTTCACATCTCTTCCCTGCATGGCCTCATCCAGCGATTCCATGAGGTCGCGGTTCAGAACGGGGGCGCCGTCGGCTTTGCGCCAGCCGCGGCGCTTCCACCCCGGCATCCATTTGGTGATCGAGTCGATCACGTACTTGCTGTCGCACATGATCAGCAGCGATTCGCTGGAATCCGCCGTGGCCTGCAGCAGTTCGAGGACCGCCCGCAGCTCGCCCTGGTTGTTCGTTCCGTGCGGAGAACCGCCCGCCGCCCAGTTGTCATCGTCGATGTACCAGGCCCAGCCGTTCGGTCCTGGATTGCCGAGGGCGGAGCCGTCTGCGGCGGCGGTGATCGTCATCCTTCAACCGTAACCGGTTGGGTTAGGCGTGCTCTTCGGGCGCGTCGTGCTCTTCGGGTGCGGGAAGCGCGACCGGGACGCTGATCGACGAGACGCTCGTGCTGGCTTCGAGCCCCAGGCCGATCTCGAGCGGATCGACCGGTACCTCGGGAAGATCGTCGACCGAGCCGTTCCGATCGAGCGGTTCGCCGGGGAGGGCGGCCCAAGCATCCTTGTCTGCGGGGTTCTGCGAGAAAAGTCCCATGATCTCCTCGGATGATCTAGAAGTCGTCGATGATGAGCTTGCCCATCTCCATCATCCTCGCGTATGCACCCGGACGTTCCATGAGTTCGCCCATGTTCTCCGGAACGATCTGCCAGCTGAGTCCGTACTTGTCGGCGAGCCAGCCGCAGACTTCGGCTTCGGGGACGGCGGTCAGGGCATCCCAGTAGTGGTCGAGTTCTTCCTGATCGGCCACGCGCACCTCGAATGAGATGCCGCAGTCGAACGTGAAGTCGTGGACTGAGCCGCCATCCATCATCGAGAACCACTGATCCGCCAGGCGGAACTCGCCGAACATGATCGTCCCCGGCGAAGCATGCGCGGACGGCGCCTCTTGCGCCGTCTGCGGTGGATGCACGGCGATGTAGCCGACGCCCGCATCCGGGAACAGCGAGCAGTAGAACTGCGCCGCTTCACGCGCCTTGCCGTCGACGGACTCGGTGAACATCAGCTGCGGGATGAGGAACGGGCGCGACTCGCCATCGGGACTCGTGAGGATCAGCTGCCAGTTCACGCCGTAGCGGTCTTCCACCCACCCGTACCGCGGACTGAACGGGTACTCGCCGAGCTGCATGCGCACCTCTCCGCCCTCGACAAGACCAGCCCACACGGCGTCAAGACTGGCGCGCGCGGCATCCCCATCACCATCGAATCGCAGCGGGTCGAAGTTCAGCATGAACGACACCGAGGGGTTCGGGCGAAACTCCGCCCCCGCGTTGATCAGCGTCAGCTGATAGCCGTCCACATCGACGTCGACCGTGAGCGTCTTGCCGGCGAAGTCGGCCTGCCACTCTGCCACCTCATCGGGATAGCTCGCGCCGACCGTCGCTGTCGTGTCGGGCAGGATACCGGCATAGAACTCGCCCGCCTCGTCGGCGTTCTGATCGAACCAGATGTTCGGAATGATCTTCTGAGACATCTCGACTCCTTTGTCGTGACGGCTATGACGCGGAATGCGACCACGCGATGATCGAGTGATCGTCGCGTGAATAAAGAGTGCATGCGCTTCGTGCGGGATGCAAGGGGTTGTGCGTCTTGTCGCCAATCTGTCTAGCCTGGACTGATGGCATCTGTCGCAGAGTTCGAGCTCGAATGGAACGCCTGGATCGGAACGCTCATCGCCGCGGTCGTGGCGATCGCGATCGTGGCGGCGATCGTGATCAGCGCGCGCTTCATCGCAGGCCGGGCACGTGGGCGCTCCGCGTGGATCGCCGATCTCGAACGTCGCATCCGCATACCGGGCATGGTGCTGGCGTTCGTGATCGCCGTATGGATCGTGTGCGCGGCGAATGCGCCTGCGACGCTGCCCTGGTGGCAGGTGCTGGAACGTGTGCTGCTCATCGCTGCGGTACTGGTGGGCGCTTGGCTGCTGTCGACGGTGGTGACTTTCGGCATGGAACGGCTCATGCAGTACGACAGCCGCAAAGACGCCACGAGTCCTGAGGCGCGCCGCCGCAAGACGCAGCTGACCATCATGAACCGACTCGTCGTCGTGCTGATCGCGGTCATCGCCGTCGGCGTGGTGCTGTTCTCGTTCCCCGAGGTGCGGGCGGTGGGCACGAGCATCCTGGCATCCGCCGGTGTCATCAGCGTCATCGCCGGTCTTGCCGCCCAGTCAACCCTGGGCAATCTCATCGCGGGAGTGCAGATTGCCTTCACGAACTCGATCCGCGTCGGCGACGTCGTCGTCATCGAGGGCGAGTGGGGCACGATCGGCGAGATCAACCTTTCGTACGTCGTCGTCTACATCTGGGACGAGAGGCGTCTGATCCTGCCCTGCACATACTTCACCACGACACCGGTCGAGACATGGACGAGGAGATCCGAGAAGATCATCGGCACCGTCTACATGGATCTGGACTGGCGAGTGCCGGTGGATGCCGTGCGTGAGAAGTTCATGGAGATCGTCACCGCCTCACCGCTCTGGGACCAGCGTTCGGCGAACGTGCTCGTCACCGGATCCGAAGGCGGCTATGTGACAGTGCGGTTCAAGATCTCGGCGGCGAACTCCGACGACCAGTGGGATCTGCGGTGCCTCGTGCGCGAGAAGATCGTGACCTGGCTGCAGCAGGAGCACCCCGAGGCGCTGCCGGTCACGCGCGTCGCGATGGAAGATCGCCCCGCCGGCTGAGCGCGCGACACGCGTCAGTGAATTTCACGGGCGTCGGCCCGGATCGGGCGCTCCGCGCTGACACGTGTGATCCGCACTGACAGGTGTGCGGTCAGGATGCCGCCGCGGCACGCACGGCCTCGACGAGCTGCCTCCAGGCGCCTTCGAGCGCTGACTCGGGTAGGGTCTGCTCGAGCCGAGCGCCGGGCGGGCGGGCCTGGATTCTCCAGACGTACCGGTCTGCTCCTGACTCCGTCGGCGCAGGATCCTGCCAGGGGCAGCGATAGATCAGCTCGATCCAATGCAGCTCTTCATCGCGGGGCGGCTCGACCTCCCACTGACGGCGGAGCCCCGCCAGGCCGCCGGTGCGCACGACCGTGACGATGAACCGGTCGTCATCATCCGGTGCGTCGGGTTCCTTCGGCATCCAGCACTCCCACGGTCATCCATGCGTCGCGTACGGCGGCGGTCACTTCTTCACCGTACTCGCGGCCGGCGGCCGACACTGTGGCATCCGCGAATTCACGGAACGTTGCGGTCGAAGAGAGTCCTCCTGTCAGCGCGCAATACCAGACGGTGCCCGCGCGCTCCCAGGCGTTCCGGCCGAGCGCACGGGCGGTGAGCGCGAAGGCGCGATTCGGGATGCCCGAGTTGATGTGCACGCCGCCGTTGTCTTCTGTGGTCTGCACGAATCCGCTCATGTGCGCTGGTTGCGGGTCCTTGCCGAGTTCATCGTCGTCGTATGCCGTGCCGGGTTCGAGCATCGATCGCAGCGCCTTCCCCTGCACCGCGTCGGTGAAGATGCCGGCGCCGATCAGCCAACTCGCATCCGCCGCCGTCTGCTCGAGTGCGTACTGCTCGGCGAGTGCCCCGAACACATCGGCGATCGACTCATTGAGCGCGCCGGGCTGCCCCTGGTATTCGAGGTTCGCGGTGTGCTGGATGACGCCGTGCGCCAGCTCATGACCGATCACGGTGAGCGAGCCGGTGAAGCCGCGGAACACCTCGCCGTCGCCGTCGCCGAACACCATGCGCTCGCCGTCCCAGAAGGCATTGTCGTAGTCGATGCCGTAGTGGACCGTGGCGTCGAGCGGCGCCCCTGCGCCATCGAATGAGTTGCGCCCGAAGGCGCCGAGCAGCATCTCGAATGTCGCCCCGAGCCCGTCGAACGCCTCATTCACCGCAGAGTCCGCAACCGGCCCTTCGTCTTCGGTGCGCACCACGATGCCGGGCAGCTTCTCGGTGCCGCCCGCATCGCTGATCGTGCGGTTCGGAGCATCCGTCAGCTCGGCGACGAGGTCGCCGTTCTCATCGATCGACAGGTTGATGCGCGCGCGGAACTGCGGACGACCCGCCAGCAGAGTCTGGCGCGCGGCATCTGCGGCCTTCGTGAAGCGACTCGACTGCGCGAGGCGGGCGAGCAGGTATGCCGGGATGATGCCGTGTACGCCGTCCATGCGCTCGACGATACGCCCGGCCGCTGACACTCCGGGGATGGCGTGCAGCACTTCGCTCAGCCTGAGATGGGCTGCAGCGTTCGTCCTGCGATAAAGCTCGCGGTGAACACTTCGCGCACGGGCTCGTTCGCGCGGGTGCCATCCAACTGGGCCGCCATCACCTCGACGCCGCGTGCGCTGACCGCCTCGACGGGGAGTCGCACCGAGCTCAGACCGAGCAGTGACAGGCCGGGGAGAACGCCGTCGATGCCGGTGACTGACAGATCCTCAGGGACGCGGATGCCAGTGCCGTCGATGGAGTCGAGGAAGGTGATCAATCGCTCATCTGAGGGGAACATCGCCGCGGTCACCCGCTTCTCCCTGACCATCGCCACAACGGCCGGCGTCACATCGCTCAGGCGTGCCCATGACCGCGTCTGTACGCGCACCGGACGGGCGCCCTTTTCCTGCAGTCGCGCGATCATCGCTTCGGAGCGGGCGTGCTCGACGAACGATGCGTCACGCGACGTCGCGATCACGGCGACGTCGCGGTGGCCACGGGCGAAGACCTCGTCGGCGGCGAGATGCCCGTTCGCATGCTCGTCGTACGCGATCGAGTGCACCCCGCCGAGGCTGGTAGGTCGACCGAGCACGACCATGGGAACGTACTCGGCGAAGGCCGCCGCACGCTCGAGCGGAATCGTCCCCGTCGCGATGAGAAGACCACGCACGCGCTGTTCGAGCAGATGATCGAGCCCGATGACCTCGTCGTGATAGTCCTGCGTGAAGGTCGGTGAGACGGTGAGCAGCCGAAGCCCGCGATCAGATATGCCGCGCTGCAGCTCCGAGTGCATGAGTCCGTAGTACGGGTTGCGGACATCGCGGATCAGCAGGCCGAGCACGTCCGAGCGGCTGCCGGCGAGCTGGCTGGCGGCGCCGTTGCGAATGTAGCCCGTCCTGCGCACAGCGTCCATCACCGCGGCCTTCGTCTCTTCGCTGACCGATGTGGATCCGTCCAGCACTCGCGAGACTGTGGCATCCGAGACCTTGGCCTCGTGCGCGACATCTTTCATCGTCACTCGGGGCCAGGCGCGCGGACGACGGGTCGCGTCGCTCATGTCTGCGCCGGGGTGCGCACGCCGCGCTGTACGAGATAGTCCTGCAACAGCGCAGGCCAGTCGGTCTGGATGACGTCGGCACCGATGTCGACCAGTGGCCCCCACCCGAGAGCTGGGCTCTGCAGGACGGCGACGGTATCGTCCCAGCCGCCCATCAGGGCATTCCCGTTCCCGAGGTCCAGGGCATTCATATACGAGAAGGTAGCGCGTGCGCGCAACCCGGCGGACCATTCCGGGGCACAGAACGGATGCTGCGGATCGGATGCGACAGCCTCGATGCCCACCACGTTCAGCTCGGGGTCATCGAGGGTGTGCTCGGCCTCGGCCACCGTCTTCGCGATGGGGAGAAGCGGGTACTTCACTTCGTGCCTTCGTGCCGCCTCGATCGCCCGCTCGTCGCGGGCGTCGACTTTCATGAGCAATCGATCGGCGATGCGGAAGTCATCCAGAAAGTGCAGCAGCCGTGGCCAGTAGCGCCACGATCGATCGATGTTCAGTGACACATCGGGCAGGCGCCGCAGGATCGTCTCAAGGCGTTCGACCCGCACGAGCGGTGTGGCGCGGCGCTGCGGGTAGGCGAGCTGCTCGATCTCGGCAGTCGACATCGTCTGCATGTTGCGGTCGATGCCGAAATGCTGCTTCTCGTAGCCGTCGTGGAACGCGAAGAAGTCACCGTCGGTGGACTCGATGACGTCTATCTCGATGAGGTCGCCGCCGCAGCGCGCGGCCGCGGTCACCGCCGCTGCGGTGTTCTCGGCGATCATGCCGAGGCCGGTACCGCGGTGCACCGCGACGAGCGTGCCGCGCGTGCGGAATCGGCCGTTGAGGTAGGCGTTCACGGCAGCATGACGCCGCTGCCCGAAGGCAGGCTCGGCAAACCGGTCGGCGGATGCCGGGACGGCGGCCTGCGCGAGAGGAGAGGTGTTCACAGCGTGAGCTTTCGTTCGTAGGAGGGCGCCGTGGCGTCTGGTGTGGAGGATGCTGCGACGCCTGCGGCATCCGAAAGGGAAACGGCAGGGGCGACCCGACGACGACGGGGTCGGCGTCCGTACACAAGCCACAGCACGAGAGTGGAGATCACCATGATCAGCACCGTGTACACGTAGGTCAGCGCTGTGCCGTCACTCATCGTCTCTGAACTCGTCGCGTTCTTGATCACGACGCCCAGCGGCTGCAGCAGCGGGTGCGACAGGAAGATGGCGGAGTCGTAGTCATCGAGCAGGCTGGTGAAGTTCAGTGCAGTGATGGCTGCCGCTGTGGGCCCCACCAGCGGGAGCAGCACCCGTCGGAAGGTGTACAGCTGGCTGGCGCCGAGCATCGAGGCGGCCTCTTCGAGATTGTCGGGAATGCCCGAGAACGCGGCCTTGAGCAGGCGGAATGTGAAGGGGATCTTGCCGATGATGTACGCGATCGCAAGGATCCAGAATGTACCGGTCAGCACTGTGCCCAGCACAGACGGCTGCGGGACATTGAAGGTGACAAGCAGACCCAACGCGATCATGGTCGAGGGCAGGAACCACGGAATGTGCAGCAGATATTCCAGCGCGTTCGTGATCACGTTGCGGTTGCGCTGGACCATCCGTGCCGCGAACATCATCAGCACGATCACGGTGACCGACGCGACCAGTCCGTAGGCGACGCTGACGAGGAAGGGCTGCATGCCCTTCTGGGTCGTGAACACGGCGATGTAGTTGTCGAGGGTGAAGCTCGACAGCGTGAGCACACCCGAGTTGATCGCCCTGACATCGGTGAACGAGTAGAGCAGGACGAGGGCCGGCGGCAGCACATACACGACGAACAACGCGTAGGCGAGTACGTGCGTGAGGACGTTGACGACCGGATTGTGGATGCGCTGCTTCTCGAGCGGGGTCGGCACCTTCGACACCGAGAAGTACACGCCGCCGCGCTCCATGCGGTTCAGGACCGCCAGGAGCACGATCGTGACGAGCCCGAGCAGGATGGCCAGAGTTGCGGCGAGGTCGCGCGACGTCGACGTGGTCGCGAATGCGAGGATCATCGGGGAGATCGTCTGGAAGTCACGACCGCCGAGCACTTGAGGCGCGGCAAGAGCGCCGAGCCCGCCGAGGAACGTGAGGATCGTGATGGCGAAGATCATGGGCTTCAGCTGCGGAAGGATGATCCGGCGAAGGATTCGGAGGTCTCCGGCGCCCATCATTCGGGCCGCCTCGATCGTCTGCAGGTCGACTTTCGCGATGGATGCCGAGAGGAACAGCAGATGGTTGCCCGTCGATGCGAACGTCATCACCATGACGACGGCGAACATTCCAGAGAACCAGTTCGGATCAAGCTCGGGGAAGACATTCAGCAGCGTGCGGGTGACGGCGCCGTTCGGGCCGTAGACCTGCTTGTACCCGAAGACGAGCACGATTCCGCCGCAGACGAGCGTGCTGGCATAGCCCAGCCACAGGATGCGCGCACCTCGGATCGCGTACAGCCGGGTGACGAGCACGAGGAAGATGCCGATCACGTTCACCGTGACGGACAGGATCGCCGCGAGCAGCACACTGTTCCACAGCGACTTCACCGCGCGCTCAGACCCGAACAGCCGCTCCACGGCGCGCAGGGAGAAGCCGCCCTTACCGTCTGAGAACACTTGGCCTAGGAGGGTGACATTGGGCATGACGAGGAAGGTGCCGATGCCCCAGATGAGGATGACGGTGACGATCAGCCAGAGTGGGTTGCGCAGCATCCGGACCGTGGGGCTCATGCGGACACACTCTGCAGCGTGGCGGACGAAGCGTTCTGCGGCCTCCCGCTGCGGTACTGCAGCAGGTGTTCGGCGGGGATGGCGAGACGCACTGCGTGGCCGACCGGGTGCGCGGCGGCACCATCTTCGCGCACGATTGCGCGGACCTGGCCGAACCGGCCGCAATCGACCGTGTACGCGGAGTTCGTGCCGTGGTACACGCGGCTGGTCACGGTGCCATCGATGACGGGGTGAGCTGCCGTCTCACCGCCGTCGAGCAGAGTCGGTTTCTCGAGGCGGAGATACGTGGCGGCATCCGGATCGAGAAGATCGCGGGAGTTTCCGGCGCCGATGTCGCGCAAGTGGGCGACCAATGCGGGCTCGAGCCTGTTCGCCTCGCCGATGAACGTGCACACGAACTCGGTCATCGAGCGGGCGTAGACCTCTTCAGGAGTGCCGACCTGCTCGATGCGGCCGGCGTTCATGACGGCGATGCGGTCAGACATCGCCAGAGCTTCGTCCTGGTCGTGGGTCACGTAGACGGTGGTGATGCCGAAGTGCTGCTGCAGATCCTTCAGCTGGTGGCGCAGTTGGTGGCGCAGCTTGGCGTCGAGGTTCGACAGCGGCTCATCCAGCAGCAGAATCTTCGGACGAAGGATCAGCGAACGGGCGATTGCCACGCGCTGCTGTTGGCCTCCGGACAGCTCCGAGACGTTCTTGGTGAGCTGCTCGGGACGCAGCTCGACTTCGGCGGCGATCTTGCGCACGCGCTCGGCAACCTCGTCAGCCTTGATGCGCTTCGTCTTGAGGCCGAAAGCGATGTTCTCTTCGACGCTCATGGAAGGAAACAGGGCGTAGTTCTGGAAGACCATGCCCAGGTCGCGCTGGTCGCTGCGCAACTGCGTGACGTTCTTGCCGGCGATGGTGATGGTGCCAGATGCAGGTCGGGTGAGTCCCGCGAGCGTGCGCAGTGCGGTGGTCTTTCCGCAGCCGGACGGGCCCAGGAGGGTGAAGAACTCACCCTCCTGAACCGTCAGGGAGAACTCCGGCAGGGCGGTGAAGTCCGCGAACGTCACAGTGACGTCAGAGAAGGTGATCATGAGTGTCTCTATCCAGCCGGAAGTCCGACTTGTCGTCTTGGTTGCTCAGCCGATGTGGTTGAGTTCGACTTCTTCGATCCACGAGGGGAGGTTCTCGGCGACGAACTCCCAGTCGATGTCCTGCGCCTCGAAGGAAGCGGTCATCTCGACGGCGTCCTGGGAAGCATCAGACTGTGCGTCGGTGTTGGTCGGCGCGGTGAAGAACTCCTGTGACCAGGCGGCCTGCACTTCGGCGCTGCCGAACCAGTCGATGAACTCGCGTGCCTGCTCGCCGTTCTTGCTTTCCTTGACCAGGCCGATGGCCTGGTTGATGATCGGGACGCCCACCTTGGGGTAGATCGCCGCGGACTGGACCCCGTACTCGACCTCGCGGGCGGACTTGCCAGCCAGCCACATCTGTCCCAGGTCGACGTCGCCGCTCAGCATCCGGGCGTACAGGTCGGTGCCTTCAACAGCAGGGGAGCCGTTGGCGAAGAACTCGCCGATCGCGGTCCAGCCTTCATCGCTGATGCCGAGGTTGCCGCTGTCGTCGCGGTAGCGGCTGAGCAGGCTCGTCACGACGAGTTGAGTCGTGCCGCCGGTCAGAGTCGTCGGCGTCTCGTAACGCCCGTGGTACTGCTCGTCTTCGAAGAGGTCCGTCCAGTCCTCGGGTGCGCCCTCGCCGTCGGGGTAGGCAGCGGTGTTGTAGACGACCATGATGGGCTCTTCGATGATCGAGTGGTAGACGCCGTCCGGGTCGATCTCTTCGACCTTGTCAGCCCACTCCGGGGTGTACGCCTCGAGCACGTCGGCAGCCTTCATGCCCTCGAAATTGACGTTGTTCGGGCCGAACACGACGTCGGCGATCGGGTTGGCAGCTTCAGCGATGATGCGCTCAGTGATCGCTCCACCGCCGGCGTCGACGTACTCGACCTCGAACCCGGCCTCGGCGGCCTGCTCGACGAGCCATTCGCCACGACCGTCCGAGACGGAGTTCGAGTAGACCACCAGGGCCCCTCCTGCGTCTTCGGATGTGGGCTGTGCCGCGGGAGTTGCGCCGGTGCAGCCGGCCAGGAATACGCCCGTCACGGCGAGGCCCGCAGCGGCGGGGAGGAGACGACGAAGGTTCATCAGGGGTCCTATCTCGGTGGCAAATCGGAAGTGATGTATGCGCATACATGAGGTGTCTGTATGCGCATACATCACGGTGCACAAGTGCCGTGACGGGATCTTTGCCGCGACATGAACAGCGGGCGAACTCATCGTCAGGAGCTCTCAGCTCTCTCGCGTAAAATCGGCCTAATGACCGACGCACCCTTCGACAGGCTCAGGGACCGAGAAGGGAACGACCTCGGCGACGGCCTCGATCCCGACGAGCTCGCCATCACCCTCCGGGTGCTCGCTTCGCTCGATTCGATGAGCGAGCAGCATCCCGATTACATTGCCGTCCGCCGCGCGACGGCGCAGATGTTCAAGGCCGTCAAGCGCGCTCGTCGCAAGGAGATCCGCGACGCGATCGCCGAGGCCGACCGCGCCGTCGTTGCGAACACCGCGACCGGTGCGCCCGATCGCATCGACGACGAGACGCGCGGCCATGATCTCAAGACGACGGTGGATGCTCCGATCGCCGGCGAGCTCCTCAAACCCCGCAACTGCTATATCTGCAAGCAGCCGTACACGCTCGTCGACGCGTTCTACCACCAGCTCTGCCCTGACTGCGCGCGCTTCAGCCACGGCAAGCGCAATGCGCGCACGAACCTCACCGGTCGTCGCGCGCTGCTCACCGGCGGACGCGCGAAGATCGGCATGCACATCGCGCTGCGCCTGCTCCGCGACGGCGCGCATCTCACGATCACGACGCGCTTCCCGCGCGATGCGGTGCGCCGGTTCTCGTCCCTTCCGGATGCCGCGGACTGGATCGACCGCCTTCGCATCGTCGGCATCGACCTGCGTGATCCTGCGCAGGTGATCGCGCTCGCCGACTCGGTTGCGGCCCAGGGGCCGCTGGACATCCTCATCAACAACGCAGCTCAAACCGTGCGGCGCTCGCCGGGTGCGTACTCTTTGCTGGCGGATGCTGAGATGCAGCCGCTGCCGGCCGGGAAGCTGCCCGAGATGGAGACGTTCGGACACACGGCTGATCCGCATCCGCAGGCCCTGCAGGCATCAGTCGCCGCGAACCCGCTGCTGTCGGTCGCAGCTCTCGGCGGCACTGTGGCCGAGCAGGGCGGTCAGGCGCTCACCGCCGAAGACCTCGCACGCCTCGCGATGGCACCTGGTTCATCGTCGCTCGCGAAGCACGCCGATGGCTCAGCGATCGATGCCGGCGGTCTCGTGCCCGACATCGATCACGTCAACAGCTGGGTGCAGTCAATCGAACAGGTCGACCCGCTCGAGATGCTCGAGGTGCAGCTCGCGAACACGACCGCTCCCTTCCTGCTGATCAGCAGGCTTCGGGCTTCGATGGCTGCGTCCACGGCGCACCGCAAGTACGTCGTGAATGTCTCTGCGATGGAGGGACAGTTCTCGCGCCGTTACAAGGGGCCGGGGCATCCGCACACCAACATGGCCAAGGCAGCGCTCAACATGCTCACCCGCACCAGCGCGGGCGAGATGCTCGAGACCGACGGCATCCTGATGACCGCCGTCGATACCGGCTGGATCACGGACGAGCGCCCGCACCACACCAAGGTGCGCCTCGCGGAGGAGGGTTTCCACGCCCCGCTCGACCTCGTCGACGGCGCCGCGCGCGTGTACGACCCGATCGTGCAGGGTGAGGCAGGGGTCGATGTGCACGGGGTGTTCCTGAAGGACTACAAGCCCAACCCCTGGTGACCGGTTCGGTCTCGACCGTGCCTCACACAATCTGGGGGCCGGATTCACGGATGTCGGACGGATTCGGCCGAAGCATCCGACATTCGTCGTCTGGGTCCCCAAAGTGTTGGACCCCGAGGTGGCCAAGCGGATGCTGCGGGGCGCGGTCCGCCTCACTCGACCGGCAGCCGCACCGTGACGACGAGCCCACCCCCGCTTCGTGGCTCCAACTCCAGCGTTCCGCCGTGGGCGCGCGCTATCCCTTCGGCGATCGCGAGCCCGAGCCCAGCCCCGGCGTGGGTGGCATCCTTGCTCCGGAATCGACCGACCCCGCGTTGGAACGGCTCCACCAGCGTGGCGAGGAGATGGGAAGGGATCGCCTCGCCGGTGTTCTCTATCACCGCCACCGTGCCCTGCTGGGTCATCTCGGTGCGCACCTCGACTCGCCCGTCCTTCGGGAGGTTGTGCACGATCGCGTTGTGGACCAGGTTCACGATGAGCTGTTGGAGCAGGGCTGGTGAGCCGTTGACGAACGCCGTCGTGCCTCGGATATCGAGCGTCACGCTGCATCGATCGGCCAGCGGATGCAGGCTCTCCACGGCATCTTCCGCCAGGAGGGACAGCTCCACCCGCTCGCGATCGAAAGTGCCGCGATCCGCGCGGGCGAGCAGCAGAAGTGCCTCGGTCAGGGCGATCGCTCTTGCGTTGACATCCTGCAGTCGGTCGATGAGCAGGTCGACGTCGCGCTCGGGGTCCTCCCGAGCCACCTCGAGCATCGTCTGCGAGATCGCCAGCGGTGTACGCAGCTCGTGCGAGGCATTCGCGGCGAAGCGCCGTTGCTCCTCGACGTGCGCCTCGAGCCTCGCGAGCATCGTGTCGAACACGTCCGCGAGGTCACGGAACTCGTCCTTCGCGCCAGGCATGTCGACGCGATGCGAGAGCGATCCTTCTGCCGCCAGTCGGGCAGCCTCATTGAGTCGGGTGAGCGGTGCCAGCATCCGCCCGGCGAGGAACCAGCCGCCCACGAGGCCCAGCCCGAGCAGGAAGACAAGCGCGGCGATGGTCGGAGGGACGAACGCCCGCACCAGATCGCCGCGGTTGGGCACGCGCATGTTCGCGTGGATCTGCGCATCGGGAACGTAACGCAGCAGAAAAAGATAGACCACCGCCAGCAGCAGCACGCCCGCGATCATGAGGAACCCGGCGTAGCTGAGCGTCAGTTTGAGCCGAGCGCTCATGCCTCTGCGCCTATCCACGGACGGCATCCGTATCGATCCGATACCCCACGCCGGGCACCGTCAGGATCAGCCACGGCTCACCCAGCCTCTTACGAAGCGACGAGACCGTGATGCGCACGGCGTTCGTGAACGGATCAGCGTTCTCGTCCCACGCCCGTTCGAGCAGTTCCTCTGCGCTGACGACACCGCCCGCAGCGCTGACCAGCACCTCGAGCACTGCGAACTGCTTGCGGGTCAGTGCGACGTAGCGGTCGTCGCGGTACACCTCGCGGCGGAATGGGTCGAGGCGGAGCCCCGCGACCTCGTGCACCGGCGGGCGGACATGCGTGCGCCGACGGTCGAGTGCGCGCAGCCGCAGCACCAGCTCGCGCAGCTCGAAGGGTTTCGTGAGGTAGTCGTCGGCGCCCAGTTCGAACCCGGTCTCCTTGTCATCGAGACGGTCGGCGGCCGTCAACATGATGATCGGGATGCTGGCACCCGAGGCCACGATCCATCGCGCGATCTCGTCGCCGGACGGCCCGGGGATGTCGCGATCGAGCACGGCGATGTCGTAGCTGTTCACAGTCAGCAGCTCGAGTGCGGTATCGCCGTCCCCGGCGATGTCGGCGGCGATGGCCTCCAGTCGCAGCCCGTCTCGTACGGCCTCCGCGAGGTAGGGCTCGTCCTCGACGATCAGTACGCGCATGAGTCTGCTTCCATGTGCTCAGATCCTACGCACCCGGACATATCGGGAGCATATGGAAAAAGGCATACGACCTCGCAACCGCCTGCGGAGTTCGCTGTAGTCATGAGAACCACGCATGTGCTCGTCCCTCCACCGGTTTCGACATCGATCGCCCGTCGCCAGCAGCGTCGCGCTGTGGGCGCGCTCGTCATCACGTTGGTGGCGCTCGTGGTAGCTCTGGTGCTCGTCGTCGCCAATGGCTCACGTTCGCTCGCAGAGATCGCCAGCGGCACCGGGCAGCCGGTCGTGTTCGGAACGGCAGGCGACACTGGCTCCGTCGTCACCCCCGAGCACGGTTACATCGGCGAGGACGAAGGGCTGTCGGTTTTCGACGAGCAGGCGCCGGCGGTCACGCGGTTGAACCCCGGACTGCTCGATGCGCTGCGCCGGGCGGCGACGGATGCTCAGGCGGACGGCGTCGACTTCGTGGTCAACAGCGGCTGGCGGTCGCCT
Source organism: Microbacterium zouquanmingi (assembly GCF_052266695.1). Classification (NCBI taxonomy): domain Bacteria; kingdom Bacillati; phylum Actinomycetota; class Actinomycetes; order Micrococcales; family Microbacteriaceae; genus Microbacterium; species Microbacterium zouquanmingi. Next base: position 868,437 of record NZ_JBQPQZ010000001.1, on the reverse strand, counting down.
GAGTACCAGTCCTCTCTGCTACGTGCGGCGGTCGACGACTACGGCTCGGAGGAGGAGGCGGCGCGCTGGGTCGCGACGGCGCAGACCTCAGCGCATGTGTCGGGGGATGCCGTCGACATCGGCCCGCTCACGGCGACCGACTGGCTCGCCCAGCACGGCGCGCAGTACGGGCTTTGCCAGATCTACGGCAACGAGTCGTGGCACTACGAACTGCGACCGGATGCTGTCGGCGGGATGTGTCCGCCTGTGTATTCCGATCCGACCGAGGACCCCCGCATGTGGTGATGGTCCACCGGTCAGAACACCCTCGACAACCGACTTCTGGCGGCGGATCATGGAGGCATGACAGCCTTCACAGTGGATGGCGCGTTCAGCGGATTCAGCGTCGCCCACGGGCTTGCCCTCACACGCGACGAAGTAGTGGCGTCACTTGCCGCTGCTCCGCCGTGGGAGCGTTACGAGATCGAGGAAGCGCGGATCATCCTGCTCTCCGACGCCGCGGCGGCGCTGGTGTACACCGGACGCGGATATCGCATCGGTGAACCACCCTTTGTCGCGCTGATGTCGAGCACCTATGTACGGCGCGGCGGGAGATGGAGACTCGCCGTCTATCAACAGACTCCGATTCCAGCGCATGCACCGGTACAGTCTGCGGAACATCGATCAGTTCGATGACGCCATCCGTGGGTTGCTGGTCAGGAGGCGCCCCGGCGGTGGTCGACGGTGAGCTCGTACAGGTCGCTGCGGTAGAGCGATCTGGTTGATTCTGCGATCGCGCCGTGTTCGTCCTTGGCCGTCGCTTTCACCGCCAGACACGGCGTGCCGGTTTCGATGTCCAGCATTCCGGCGGTCTCGGCATCGGGCAGCACGGCGCTGATCCGCGAGGTCGCGCGTTCGATGCTCGTGCTGTAGTGGTCGCGCAGCACCGTGTAGAGCGATCCGCTGAGGTCGTGTCCGAGCAGCCCGGGGAATCGGTCGGCAGGCAGCGTCGACACGTCGACGCCGATGGGCGCATCATCTCCGAAACGCAGGCGGCGGATGCTGTAGACGTGGGTTCCTTCGGCAACCTGCAGGGTCGCTGCGGTCTCTTCGTCGGCCGGTTCCATCGACATGCCGAGCACTTGCGAGTGCGGCACCCGGCCATGAGAGCGCATCGCCTCGCTGAAGGACATCAGCGTCATGGTTCTGGTCATCGGCCGCTGCGCGACGAACGTGCCCTTGCCGCGGATGCCCACGATGCGCTTGGCGTCGAGGAGGATCGTGAGCGCGCGCCGGGTCGTCATAGGAGAGACGCCGAACTCCTTCGACAGCTCTTCTTCGCTGGGCAGCGCATCACCAGCGCTCATCGTGTCGATGCGCGAGGAGAGTGTGTGCAGAATCTGCTGATACTTGGCAACCATGTTCGATCTGACCCTATCGGCGTGTGATGACGTGCAACAGCTTTGATTCTGCCGACGGATTCTCGATGCGCAGCAGGCGCTCAGCGCCATCGAGAGGGCTTCCCTCGGCAGGGACGAATTCGAGGGGGAGGTCGAGAGCGCGCGACCTGATCCCGGGCATGAGCAGATCGAGCGCGGCTGCCGCTCCGCCCGTGAATGTCGTGGTGATCGTCTCGCCATCGGTGGCTGCGGACCTGACTGCCGCGCGCAGGCGGTCGGCGATATGCGCTCCGGCCGCGGTGAAGATCGCCGCGGCGTCGGCGTCGCCCTCGCGGGCATGCAGTGCCAGTGGTGAGCAGAGCGCGGCAAGAGCGCGGGGTCCGGCGCTCAAAATGCGTTCGGACCACAGCGTGATCGGACCGAGTTGGCGGATGCAGAGGTCGAGGATGCTCTGGTGGTCGCTGACGCCTTCGTGGGTGTCGATGGCATCGCGCACCGCGCGCTGGCCGATCCATGCGCCGGAACCGCGGTCATCGAGCAGAAGTCCGTATCCTCCTATGTGCGTGAACGAGCCACCTGCCGTCATGCGCACGGTGACGAGCCCGGTGCCGATCGCCACAACGATGCCCGGGCGGCCTGCCAGCGCGCCCAGATGCGCGGTCAGCCCGTCGTCTGCGATGCGCACCTCGCGAGCGCCTAGCGGATGGAGAGCCGCGGTATCGAAGCGCGATGCATCCCCCCAGACTCCGGTCGCGCCGACCGCGACGCGTTCGCAGCGGATGTCGAGCGCGCAAAGCTGTGCGACCAGCTCCCAGAGGGATTTGGAACTAATCATAGAGTTGACCACAGCATGATCGCTGGCGCGCAGCAGTCTGGCGCGGACGCCGGTCCCCCCGATATCTATGCAGACATCAACGCCATTCGCGCCCCGGTGCTGATTATTGACGATTCCGGTCATGGCTGTTAGCTTATCGCATACACCTAGTGTTTAACCAGATCCCTAGGGTTATTGTGATTTTGGGCAACGAGAGTTCGTTGCATGAAAATATTCGGACGGAGTAGTCGATGAAATTTCGCAAACTTGCGCAGCTGTCGGTGGCAGCGATCGCTGTTTTCGCTATCGCAGGGTGCGCCCCAGGCGGACAGGCGGCGCAGAACAACGCCGGTGCAGAGGATCGAGAGGTCTCCACGGAGATCGGTCCGGAGGAGGTCACTCTCCGGATGGCGACCACCGCACCTCGCGAGATGGTCGAGGCGTACATCGAAGGGTTCAATGAGCTGTACCCGCAGGTCACCATCGAACCCGAGTACGCGGAGTTCGCGGCGTACAACACCAGCATCAACCTGACGATGACATCGAACACTCCGCCGGACATCGCCCAGTACGGCGTTGTGATGAAAGAGCTCGTACCGGGCGGTGAGCTGCTGTCGCTCGAGCAGTACCGCGAGGCCTATGGCTGGGATGACGTCCTCCCCGGTGCCGCCCTCGCGTTCTCCGAGTTCAGCGACGACGGCAAGCGCTTCGGCGAGGGAGACCTCTACGGTGTGCCGACGGCTCTTTCCGAGACCGGGATCTTCGTGAACAAGGCCGTTGCCGCAGAGTTGGGCATCGAGCTGCCGATCGCGACTCTCGGCGACCTCGAAGACGCGATGGACAAGGCGCTCGCCGCCGGTTACACGCCGATGGAGGCGGGCGGGCTCGACACCGGAACGCTGCACCTGTGGGCCAACCTGCTGGATGTCCTGATGCCGTCGGATGACTTCCGAGCCTGGGTCAACGGCCAGGAAGGCGGCTCGATCACGGGTCCCGGCGCTCTCGCCGCCACAGAGAAGCTCGCCGACTGGGCTGCTCGCGGATACCTCCCGGCCGACGCGAACGCGAACGGCCAGGCGCAGTCGACAGCGAACTTCGTCGAGGGCGACACGCTGTTCCTGTTCAACGGAACCTGGGCGGTCACGCAGGTCAACGACGTGCTCGGCGACGATGGCGGATTCTTCACCATGCCCGGTGAGACAGCGGATTCTCCCGCCACGATGTCAGGATCTTCGGTCGCGTTCATGGTCTCGAGCCGCACCGAGTACCCGGATGCCGCTGTGGCGTTCCTCGACTACATGGCATCCGCTGAGGGCGGAAAGGTCGCCGTCGATCAGGGCTACATGCCCCCGCACGTCGATACCAAGGTGGAAGCCGAAGGCGCCACCCGCGATCTGCTCGACGCGTTCGCCGCGGTGATGGCTGACGACGGTATGAAGCGCTTCCCGGACTCGGCAGCGCCCGGCATCATCGACCGCATGACACCCGGAATCCAGGCGCTCACGGCAGGCAGCGGCGACCCCGTCGCGTTCCTCGCGGAGCTGCAGGACTTCCGCGACGAGTACCACTCGGAATGATCGAGTGACCTCTGAAGTTCAGACGCGCGCTTCGCGCGCCGGGGTGACGACTACGTCGTCGCCCCGGCGCCGGCGCCCGCGTCGTCGCCTTCGAATCGCCGGGTACGGGTTCGTCCTGCCCGCGCTTGTGCTCTACATCATCTTCGCGATCATCCCCGCCGTGCAGACCCTGCAGTACTCGCTGTACGACTGGAACGGCATCTCGCCGAGCACCTGGGTCGGGTTCGAGAACTACGTCGAGGTATTCGCCGATGAGCGGCTCCGTCGTACGCTGCTCAACGCTCTGATCCTCGTGGCGTTCTTCTCGATCCTGCCAATCGGCATCGGGCTTCTCGTCGCCGGCATCGTGGCCAAGATCAAATCGCGCTGGATGACTGCGGCCCGCGTGCTGCTGTTCCTGCCGCAAATCTTCCCCCTCGTCGTCGTCGGCATCGTGTGGCGATGGATGTACGCCGACAGCGGTCCGCTGAACGAGCTGCTGCGTGCGGTCGGTCTCGAGGCCATCACCCGCGCGTGGCTCGCCGACTTCGGCTTCGCCCTCGTCGCGGTCGGCCTCATCGGCACGTGGGTGATGACCGGTTTGTGCATGCTGCTCTTCTCCAGCGGAGTGCAGAAGATCGATCACTCGCTGTACGAGGCCGCTCGCCTGGACGGCGCCGGGCCAGTGCAGGAGTTCTTCGCCGTGACGCTGCCGGGCCTGCGCGGTGAGATCCGCGTGGCGCTCACCATCACGATCGTTGCGGCGCTCGCAAGCTTCGACCTGGTCTTCACCACGACCAACGGCGGACCGGCCGACCGCACGCTGGTGCCGAGCCTGGTCATCTACCGACTCGCGTTCACCGAGCACGACATCGGTCTGGCCTCCGCCGTCGGCGCCTGCCTGAGCGCGATGATCCTTGCCGTCGTCCTCATCGTCAATCGAATCACGAGGGAAGAATGACCCGCCATCTCGGCCGCACTCTCGCTTATGCCATCGTCGCTGTGCTCGTCGTCGTCACGATGGTTCCGCTGGTCGCGCTCGTGTTCTCGGCGCTCTACCCCTCGGGCAGCGCTATTCAGGGGATCGGCTGGCCGGACGAGCCCACCCTGTCGAACTTCGCGGAAGCATGGACTTCGGCCGGGATGGACAAGCTGCTCTGGAACAGCGTCATCCTCGCCGTCATCATCGTTCCGGTCACGCTGATCATCGCGACACTGGCGGGCTTCGGCCTGGCCTGCCTCAACCTGCGATGGAGCAAGGGCGTACTTGCCTTCTTCGTCGCTGGCCTCACGATCCCGATCGAGCTCGTGATCATCCCGCTGTACTACAACCTGCAGTCGATGGGGTTGACGGACACATTCACCGGTCTCGTGCTCGTGCAGACCGCGCTGTACATGCCGTTCAGCGTCTTCTGGATGTACACGCACTTCGCGTCGCTGCCCAGAGAGCTCATGGAAGCAGCGCAGATTGACGGAGCCCGTTCGACCACGATCCTCCGTATCGTTCTGCTTCCGCTGTCCGGCCCGGCGATGACGACCCTTGCCGTGCTGGTGTTCATGTGGTGCTGGAAGCAGTTCCTGCTGATTCTGATCCTCATTCAGGATTCGTCCAAGCGCACAGCCCCTGCGGGCCTCGGCTTCTTCATCGGGGAATTCACGATAAACATTCCCCTGCTGTCCGCGGCATCCATCATCGTGGTGCTGCCCATCCTCGTTCTCTACATCGCGCTCCAGCGCTACTTCGTTGAGGGCCTCACACAAGGAGCACTGAAAGGTTGACTGCCAACATGAATACGCCGACCGCATCCGAGAGTCTGCTCCACCGCCTGCTTGGCGACAGAGCATCTGACTTCCGCGTCGAGATAGATCCGCGGGCCGGAGGGGATGAAGACGCCTTCGCGGTCTCAGCATCCGATGGAATCGTCACGCTGCGCGGCACGAACGGCGTCGCGATCGCCTCTGCCCTGCGGTTCTATCTGAGCAGCGCGTGCGGTCTGCAGATCGCACGCGACACCGGAGCAGTGGAGCTGCCCGCACGTCTCCCGGACTTCGAGCTCACCGAGCGCATGTCGCCGTGGGAGCACCGCTACCACATGAATTTCTGCACGTTCTCGTACACGACGGCGTTCTGGGACTGGGAGCGTTGGGAGCGCGAGGTCGATCTGATGGCGCTGCACGGCATCAATCTGCCGCTGAACGTGGTCGGCAACGAGGGCGTCTGGTACCGCGTCTTCCAGGACTTCGGCATGAGCGAGGAAGAAGTGCTCGCATTCATGGGGAGCGCGGCCTTCCTGCCGTTTACCTGGCATGGATCCGTGCGCTACCACGGCGGACCGATGACTGTGGAATGGATCGACTCGCACGTCGAGCTCGGGCAGCGCATCATGGATCGCCAGCGGAGCCTGGGCATGAAGCCGGTGCTGCCTGGATTCGCCGGCTACGTGCCGGAGCTCCTTAAGGGCGAGACCTCGTTCGAGGTCGAGTGGATGGACCGGTTCAACTACGTGCTCGGCACCGATGACCCGATGTTCGAGAAGCTCGGCAGCGCGCTGCTGCGCGAGCAGGAGCGACTGTTCGGCAGTGATGGCTATTACGCGATCGACCCCTTCATCGAGGGCTTGCCCCAGCTTCCCGCTGAGGACGGCGTCGAGCCCGGAGCGGCGATGGTCGCCAAGCGCGCCGCGCAGATCACGAAGATGCTGACCGGCCACGACCCTGCAGCGGTTTGGGTGCTCATGAGCTGGGCCTTCCAGTACCGCACCGAGTACTGGACGCCGGCACGGATCACCGCCGCGCTGAACGAGATGCCGGTCGAGAACACGCTCATTCAGGACACCTGGGGCGAGCATTCACCGGTGTGGGACAAGACCGAGGAGTTCGAAGGTCGTCCCTGGGTGTGGACCATGCTGCACAACTTCGGGGGTCGTCCCGGTATGCACGGCGCGCTCGACCTCGTCGCGAACGAGCCGTTCCGCATTCTTAACCAGCCTGCGCGGAGCATGGCCGGCATCGGCCTCTCGCCCGAGGCCCTCGACCACGACCCGGTCGCATACGAGCTGATGGCCGACGCCGTGTGGCGTCGTGAGGCGATTGATCTGGATGCCTGGATCGAGGAATATGCTCGGATCCGCTACGGACGGCTGGACGACGGCATCCGCGAGGCATGGCAGATTCTCCTCCGAGAGGTGTACACGCACGGTGAGCGCACCGGTCCGGTGCGCTCGGTCATCATGTGCCGCCCGCGAGTGGAGGGCGACCTCGCCGCTGAATGGACGGGCAACACCACGGAAGACTTCGAGCCGAAGGATCTTTCGGCCGACATGATCCGTGCGTGGGAACTCCTCATCGAGGCAGCGCTCGCAGACGGCGCGACACCAGGGCTCGAGCGCGACATCGTCGACCTCGGACTCGAGGTGCTCTCCCGCACGGCGAACGGCATCCAGATCCGTGCGCGCTCGGCTTTCGCCAAGCGCGACCGTGCGGAGTTCGACGAGGCTGCGGGGGCACTGCTCGACAGCATCCGGTCGATGGATGAGCTCGCAGACCGCTACCCCGGCTATCGGTTCCGCACCTGGCTGGACGCGGCACGCGGGTGGGCGACGAACGAAGCAGAGGAGCAGATCCTCGTGCACGACGCCACGCTGATCAACACCTCGTGGTTCGCGCCGGGTCTTCCTATCCAGGACTATGCGGGCAAACACTGGAGCGGTCTCATCTCGGGCTACTACGGCGAACGTTGGGCGCGTTGGGTGCACGCACTGGAGGCGGCCTGGGAATCAGAACTCGACGTCGATGCCTTCAACGAGCAGCTCTCGCAGTTCGAAGCGGCGTGGCAGCATTCGCCGAAGTTCGAGGAACCGGTGACGGAGCGCGTCCTCGATACCGCAGTGCGGCTGCGCGAGTGGAATCGCGCCGTCGCCGCAGTGGCGCAGCCATGACCCGGCCGGCCATTACAGGTGGGTGAGATGAGCGATCTGGTCCTCGGAGGCGACCTCGGCGGCTCGACGACGCGCATCGTCATAGCCGATGCCGCCGGTGCTGCCGGTCTCGTGCGGGGAGAGGGGACTGCCCTCGGGGGGAATCCCGTGTCGCAGCCTGAGACGGCGCACCTCGCTTTCGCCGCCGCTCTGCGCGCGGCGCTCGGCGACGTGGACCCGGCACGGATCCGCGGAGGGGTGATCGGGATGGCCGGGAGCACTGCGCTACGAGAGCAGCGCGCGCGACGGGCCGGCTTCGACGCGGCATGGGCGCAGTGCGGCCTGGCCGGAGTTCCGCGCATCGTCTCGGATCTCGAAGCCGCGTACGCGTCAGCGACGGATCGGGATACCGGTGTCGTGCTCATCGCAGGAACGGGTGCTTCTGCAGCGCTGATCGACGGATGGCAGGTGGTTCAGCGTCGCGGAGGCTATGGATGGCTGCTCGGCGATGAGGGGGCGGGGGTCTGGCTCGGACGCGCTGCGGTGCGTGCGACGCTGGCCGCATTGCAGGAGGGACGGGTCTCGACGCTCGCATCGCTGGTTATCGACCAGTTCGGCCTGACGACCCGGCCCGGGGCGGAACTGAGCGCGGAGGCATGGCCAGGGGAGGCGCAGGCTTCGGCTCTCATCCGGATCGTGAATGATTCGGGGGCACTGGCTCTCGCGGAGCTCGCTCCTCTCATCACCAGGGCATACGCCGAAGGGTCCTCAGATGCCGCCGAGATCGTCGATGAGGCGGCCCGGCACCTGGTCCGGACGGTCTCCGGGCTGCTATCGCGTGCCCAGGACGGGCCCGTGGTGCTCGCCGGGAGCATCCTTGAGGAATCGCTGCCGACCGGCAGGGCCGTCCGCGAACTCCTGAGGCCCGAGTACGGCGATCGGCTGTGCTTCGCTGCGAGCGGCACACAGGGCGCACTGGCGCTCGCAAGACGGGAGCAGCGATGAAGCGCGGGGCGTTAGAAGCTCTGGCCGGAGGACTGATCGTGTCCTGCCAGGCGTATCCGGGGGAGCCCATGCGCGATCCGGCGACGATGGCTCAGATAGCCCGCGCCGCCGTTATCGGCGGAGCCGCAGGCATCCGCCTGCAGGGCGTCGATGACATCAGCGCCGCATCCGACCTCGAGGTGCCGATCATCGGCCTGTGGAAGGACGGCGACGACGCGGTTTTCATCACGCCCACGCTGCAGCACGCACTCGCGGTCGTGGCAGCGGGTGCCGACGTGGTCGCGATCGACGGCACGCGCCGCCCGCGTCCGGATGGGCTCACTCTCGAGGAGACGATCACTGGTGTGCGCGCGAGGAGCGACGCGCTGGTCATGGCCGATTGCGGCTCGTTGGATGACGCGCTCGCAGCTGAGGCCGCTGGCGCGGACATCCTTGGGACGACGTTGGCGGGATACACAGGAGAGCGCCCGAAGTCGGTGGGTCCGGATCTGGACCTCATCGCACAGATCGTCGAACGGTGCCGCAAGCCGGTGATCGTCGAGGGGCGCGTTCGCGTGCCGGCCGATGTCACCGCTGCTCGGGATGCAGGAGCGTGGGCCGTCTGCGTCGGGACGGCCATCACTCACCCGAGCACGATCACGTCGTGGTTCGCGGACGCGATGCGCGGATAGGACGAGCGGCGGAACAGGACGCGCCGAGAACTGCGCCTGCGGCAGCGTCAGCAGCGGCACCTGCCACGCCCACCCGCGATCGGGGTCGGCGTAGAAGTAGAACTCGTCCATCACGACCTGACCGACCTCAGCCGAAGGCCCCTGGTAGCAGTCCTCCGTTTCGGATGCCCAGGCTCGCACCTTTTGTTTACCTCCACGAGGTAAACCTCGTGTCATGTCTGCTTTGCGAATCTTGCACCTCACCGACACCCACCTTTTCGGGGATGACACCCTGCACTATGGCGTTGTCGACACCGCCGAGCGGCTGCGCCTCACGCTCACGTACATGGCCGATCGGTCGTTCGATCTGGTCGTGTGCTCGGGCGATGTCAGCGAAGACGGGTCTGAGGGTTCGTACCGGCGCGCTCGTGATCTGATTGGTGGATGGGCGCGCGACCACGGCGCGCGTGCGGTCTTTGCGATGGGCAACCATGATCGTCGTGACCCCTTCCGCGCGGTGCTCGGTGGCGGACAACCGGATGCTGACGAGCAGGCCCTCGACGGTGCAGAAGCCCCCATCGCCTCTGTCACTGCGCACGACGGCTGGCGCGTGATCGTGCTGGACAGTTCGGTGCCCGGCCGAGGGTACGGCGCCATCGATCAGGCGCAGAAGCAATTTTTCGAACAGGCGTTCCAGAGCCCGGCCGAACATGGCACGGTCGTGGTCGTGCATCACCCGCCGATTGACGCGCAGACCGATCTCTTGCAGGCTCTCTGCCTCGATGAGCAAGATGCCGAGTGGCTGCTGTCGACAATTCAGGGCACCGATGTGCGGGTCATCCTGAGCGGTCACTACCACTTGCCGGTCGTTGAAACCGTTGGTGGCGTGCCGATCGTCGTCGCCCCAGGGGTAGCGAATATCGCCCGTGCTTTCGACCGCCGCACCGAAGAATCCGCCATCGACGCATACGGCGGAGCGACCGTTGATATCTCCGCTGACCGCGTGCGGGTCGTTCCTTTTCAGGAGCGGATGACCCAGGACGCTGAGGTTTTCCGGTTCGAGGAGGACGCAGTCGTCCGCATCATCGCCGCTGCCGGTCGCGCCTAAACCCTCAGACTGCGTCGTTGTCGTAGCGCAACACGAACTTTGCTTCGTCGCCGCGCAGCCTGCGGCGCACATAAAACACCGGGGTGCCATCCGCGTCGGCGGAGACGCCATCGCGTACGAGAAGCGCGGTTCCAGGGGGGACATCGAGCACGTCGGCGTCGTCGAAATCGGCGGCAACAGCGCTAAAGGCGCGCCATAGATAGCGCAGGTCAAGGCCATATCCGTCCGCGAATGCGCGCACGACGAGGCCGTGTTCGCCGACCCGATCCAGTACCCCCGACCACTGCGCAGAATGCCAGTAGGTGTTGGCGATCCAGCGACGCCCTCCGCGCACCATCACGGTGTCGATCCGGTGCATATCGGCGAGCGGAATTCCCAGGTGCCCGGCTGCTTCTTCGGCGAGCGAACCAGATGCAGGCCCGAACGACAGAACGCGCTCATCCACTTGGCGCACGGGTGCGGCAGAGCGCCGAAGGGATGCCGAATCGAGGGCATCGGCGGTGGCATCCGACTGCTGACGAGAGCGCGGCAGCGTGGCCACAATTTCGACCAGATCTGGAGGCGAAACGACGAATGTGCCCACGCCGCGACGAATTTCGACGGCACCCAGCCGCTGCAGTTCGATAATCGCTTGGCGAAGGGTAAGGCGGGTCACTCCGAAGCGCTCGGCGAGGGTGGCTTCATTGGGTAGCCGAGACCCGGCCGTGAGTGCGCCTGACTGGATTTCTTCCCACAGCTCTGTCGCGATTCTGCGGTAAACCGGTCCGCTGTTCGGCACACGGCCACGACCACTTTGCACACCGTTCACCTGAAACTCCTCATTGCGTCATCGTCGATCCGTAGACATATAGACGTCTTGATCACAGCACGCAGGGATCCGAAAAATTGCCTGCAAGAGAAAGGTACGTCATGCGCAGAATGATCGCTTCGACCGGTATGGTCCTCGGCGGAATCCTCCTGGTCGGGTGTGCGACCGGTGCAGGTTCAACAGCCTCGGCGGGCGCCCCCACCTCGGTCGCATCCGATGCGATCGTCGACATCCGTGTCGGCCTCGAGCCCACCAGTCTCGACGTCACCACCACTTCAGGTGCCGGCCTCGTGCAGGTTATGCGAGGCAACGTCTACGAAGGTCTTGTTGGTATTACCGAAGACCTCAAGATCGTTCCGGCGCTCGCCTCAGAATGGGAGGTCAGCGAAGACGGCCTGACCTACACGTTCACCGTCCGTGACGACGTCACCTTCCACGACGGCACGCCCATGACTGTGGATGACGTCGTGGCATCCCTTCAGGCCGCCAGCGCCGAAGGATCGGTCAACCCGGATGCCAAGCGCATGACCCAGGTGGCAAGCGTCGAATCAACCGATGCTTCCACCGTCGTGATCACGCTCGAAGAGCGCGATATCAACTTCTTGGACACCCTCACCACCGCTGCCGGATACGTTGTGTCGAGCACGTCTGAGGCAGACCTCGCATCCGAAACAAATGGCACGGGCCCGTACACGCTCGACCAGTGGAACCGCGGCGCAACCCTCGCCCTCACCCCGGCCGACGACTACTGGGGTGACGCTCCCGCAAACGGTGGAGTGGTCTTCCACTACATCTCCGATGAGACCACTACATCTACCGCTCTGCAGAGCGGCGAGATTGACATGATCGCCGGGGCGACAGCGGAAACGGCCGAGTTGTTCAGCACCGACGACGCTTTCCAGGTTGTTGACGGAGACTCGACCAGCTGGATGACCCTCGGGTTCAACCACAATGTCGAGTCGCTGTCAGATCAGCGCGTGCGCCAGGCTCTGCGCCAGGCAATCGACAAGTCAGAGCTTGCTGAAATCGTCGGTCAGGCTACTGAAGCCGGAAGCATCACGGTTCCCACTGACCCGTGGTTCGTCGACATGACGGATTCTGCGCCGTTCGACCCGGAAGCTGCGAAAGAACTTCTCGCAGAAGCTGGATACAGCGACCTCGACCTGACGCTGACCGTGTCAAACACGTACGACTCGATCATCACCGAGTTCATCGCGGCGGAGCTCGCCGACATCGGGGTGAACGTCACGATTGACACCGTTGAGTTCGCCACCTGGCTCGAAGACGCCTTCACAAACAAGCAGTTCGAACTCACGATGGTGCTGCACGTCGACCCATCGACGGCCACGTACTACGGCAACCCGAACTACTACTGGAGTTACGACAACGCCGAGGCGCAGGCGCTTGTTGCCGAAGCGCGCACTGCCACCAGCACCGACGTGCGCGACGAGAAGATGCGCGAGCTTGTCACTCTGGTTGCCGAGGACTCGGCCAGCGACTGGCTCTACACGGCGCAGACCGTCGTTGTCGCAAACGCCGACGTCGCCGGATTCCCTGTCAACCGCATCTCGAACAACTTCCGCGTCAGCGGTATTACCGTCGCGGAGTAACGTGACCATCTCGGCGACCTTGAGCCGGCCACGTGTCGGGCGTGAAGAACTCCTTCGCGCCCGACACGTCGTGGCCGAAGTGCTCGGAGAGATCGGCATCCTGTTGCTTTCTCTGTTTGCCGCGAGCATCGTGATCTTCGGCCTTCTGGCGATCCTCCCCGGAGACCAGGCCGCGATGCTGGGCGGGATGGATGCGACGCCCGAACAGATCCTCACGTTGCGTGCCCAACTGGGTCTGGACCGACCCCTCTGGGAGCGGTACTTCGACTGGATCGGCGGTGTACTTACTGGCAACCTCGGAGTCTCCGCGCTCGACGGTCGCGCGGTCGCCGCAGAACTCGGCGAGAAGCTACAGGTCACCGTGCCGCTGGGCATCTTGGCGTTGCTGCTCAGCGTCATTATCGCGCTCCCCGTCGGTATTCTCGCGGCGGTGTATCGCGAGAACGCCTTTGGCCGTGCGATTGCGGGACTCAGCCAGCTCTCCGCAGCCATTCCCACTTTCGTTTTGGGGCTGTTGCTCGTCGTCGCCGTCGCTCTTCCCACCCGGCTCCTGCCGGTGCAGGGCTTCCCCGCTGATCGCTGGGCTGACCCCGCAGAAGCGCTGCGCTCGCTCATCCTCCCGGCAACTGCCATCGCCATCGGGCAGGCCGCAGTACTTGTGCGCTTCGTGCGCAGCGCCACCATCGACGTGCTCATGAAGGACTGGGTGCGAACCGGGCTCGCCCAGGGATGGCCGCTCAGCTCAGTTCTGCTGCGACAGGGACTGCGCAATGCGTCACTTCCGCTGCTCGGCGTGCTGGGGCTCGAAATTGCTGGCGTCCTCATGGGATCGGTCATTGTTGAGCAGCTCTTCGCGCTTCCTGGCGTCGGAGGAATGCTACTGGCGGATGTCGGTAACCGCGACATCGTCTCTATTCAAAGCACACTGTTCGTGCTCACCGCGCTCGTCATGATCAGCACGATGGCACTCACCACTCTTTCCCGTGTTCTTGACCCCCGCATCCGGAGGACCCAGTGATCACTCGTTTCATCCGGCATCCGCTGGGCGCTATCGGCCTTGTGCTCGTAGCGATTCCCACGTTCGCAGCCCTGCTCTCGCTGGTGTGGACGCCCTATGACCCGGCCGCCTTCGACCCGATCAACCGCTGGTTACCGCCTTCGCCAGAGCACCTGTTGGGAACGGATGCCGGAGGGCGCGATCTCTTCAGCATTCTGCTTGCCGGTGCCCAATCGACGATGACCGCGACTGTGCTTGCCGCCTCGATTGCCGTGGCGGTCGGCCTGCCGCTGGCCATGGCGACCGCCCTTGCCGGACGTCGACTGGGGGCAGCCCTTGAGCGCGCCATTGATGTGGCCATTGCCTTCCCCACACTGGTGCTCGCCATCATCCTGGTGACCTCTTACGGAGCGAGCCTCTGGGCCTCGTCCGTCGCGATCGGCCTCGGCGGCGCCGTCGTCATCGCCCGCACGATGGTGCCCGAACTGCGTGGTGCGCTCGCCGCTGATTACGTGACGCTCGCCTCTTCTGGCGGGGTCGGCACCCTGGGCATCCTCTGGCGGCACGTCTTGCCGAACGTCGCACCCACTCTTCTGATTCGCGCCACCCAGCTACTTGCTGCGGCCGCGCTCGCCGAAGCCGGGCTCTCGTACCTCGGTTTTGGAACCCCTGCACCGACGCCGTCCTGGGGTCGGACTCTCGCCGACCTGCAGTCACAGGTGCTCGCGCGCCCCGAAGTGCTGATTGCCCCGAGCCTTGCGATCACCACGCTGGTGATTGGGTTCGCACTGCTGGGCGATGCGCTGCGGGATGCCCTCGAACCCGGCCAGCGCAGCAGGCCTGTCACGCGTGCGCAACGGCGACATGCTGCATCCGTCCCCGACACTGTTTCCGCCCCCGACACCGAGAAGGTGACCGCATGACTCTCTTGGATATCCGCGACCTCACAATCAGCATCGGCGACCGCCGTCTCGTCGATGGCATCTCGCTACGAGTTGAAAGAGGAGAGCGAGTGGGCCTGATCGGCGAATCCGGATCAGGCAAATCGCTCACCTGCATGTCGGTGCTCGGGCTGCTGCCCCCGCGGGGACAGGTCAGTGGCAGCATCACGGTCGAAGGAACGCAGGTAATCGGTGCAAGCCACAGCACGCTGCGTGGCCTGCGAGGCCGGCAAGTGGGTTGCGTCTTTCAAGAGCCGCAGAGCGCGCTTGACCCGCTGCTTCCCATTCGCCGACACCTCGTTGCGCCGCTGCGTGCGCATGGGATGCTGCGTCGTGCGGATGCCAGCGCTACTGCCATCCGTCTGGCGGAAAGCGTGGGGCTCCCCGACCCGGAATCGATCATTCGGCGGTACCCGCACGAGCTCTCAGGCGGGCAACGCCAGCGTGTCATGATCGCGATGGCGATGTCGACGAGCCCGTCACTGTTATTGGCTGACGAGCCGACCACCGCGCTGGATGTCACAGTGCAGGCTAAGGTGCTCGAGCTGATGGGCGGCCTCGTTCAGCAGAGTGGAGCCGGCAGTTTGCTCGTCACCCACGACATGGCCGTTGCCGCATCGCACTGCGATCGCATTGTGGTGATGCGTGCGGGGCGCATCATCGAGGAGGGCACCGCCGAGCAGCTGATCCAGTGGCCCCGTGAGACCTACACTGCCGATCTCATCGATGCGGCGTATGCGACTGGGTGGCAGCCGCAGACCAAGATCCGTGTGGCGGTGGCCGCATGAACGACGAACTCTTTCGCGTCGAGGATGTGCAGATGGTGCACCCCGGCATGCGGCGGCCGGCACTGGATGGTGTTGACCTGAGGATTGACGCGAGTCGTAACCTCGGCATCATTGGCGAATCAGGATCGGGTAAGAGCACGCTTGCCCGCATAATGCTCGGGTTGCAACGCCCGACATCCGGAACGGTGCTGTACCGCGGTGAGCCGGTTCCCGCTGGGCGAGGTCATCGGGCGCGTGAATTTCGACGCAACGTTCAGGTTGTGTTGCAGGATCCGTTCACATCGCTGAACCCTCGGATGCCCGTAGGCAAGATCATCGCCGAACCCGTCCGCGCATTGCGGCCGAAGTGGGATGCCCAGGCTCGAACCCTTGAGCTGCTGGCTGCCGTTGAGCTTCCGGCAGAGGTCGCACAGCGGCTTCCGCGAGAGCTCTCGGGCGGACAGCGCCAGCGGGTCGCCATTGCTCGCGCACTCGCTGTACGGCCCGAGGTGGTCATCGCCGATGAACCCGTGAGCGCGCTCGATGTGTCGGTGCGTGCGCATGTGCTGCGGCTGCTCAGGCGGTTAGTCGCGCATGAAGAACTGACCATTGTCGTCATCTCACACGACTTGGGAATCGTCGACGGATTGTGTGCCGATGCGGCCGTTATGTCGGCCGGAAGTATCGTCGAGCACGGGCCGGTCTCGCAGGTGCTTGATGCGCCGCAGCATCCCTATACCCGCGAACTCATCGCTAGCGTTCCGGTACTTCCGGTGCGAAAGATCGCATCTCGAGAGGAGGGCGAGCATGACGCTCCCCGCTGAAACCACTGCACGCCTACATAATTTGCGTCCCGTGGGCGGATTGCCCACCAGCAGCGGAGAGTGGGTGCGTGACGACCTGATGTGGCGTTCCGCAGCACCATTCGCCGCGCGCACACATGCGAGCGATCTGATCGCCGGACTCGGCGTCACCTGCGTTATCGACCTGCGCGATAGAGGAGAGCGCGACCGCACCCCCGGGGCCTGGCGGCATGACGACCTCGCCGTGCGAGAGATGCCGGTGTTCGCCGACCGACTGCGCGACATCACCTTCGATGGTTTGCCCGAGCTTTACACGTATATGACCGGCGATTTCGCCCCATCTCTGGTAGCCGCATTCGCGGCAATCACCGAGCAGGCCGAGCAGGGCGTGCTCATCCACTGCACCGCTGGTAAGGACCGCACCGGCATGCTCAGCGCTTTTGTACTGGATGTGTTGGGGGTCGACCGGGCGCTGATACTCGATGACTTCGCGGCATCCCAGAGCCACCTAGGGCCTGAGTACCTCGCTGATCTCTTTGCAGATGCTGACGTCGAGAACCTACCCGGAATCGTCGCCCACCGCGCCACGGCTTCACCGCCCGAGCTTCTCGCCGACGCACTCGACGCTCTGGAATGCGAGTACGGCAGTATTGCGGCTTTCCTGCTGGCACACGGAGTGCGTCAGGCGCAGCTTGAGCGCCTGCGCGCGGTTTTGGTGGTGCCGGGGCGGGATTAGCCCTTCGCAGGCGCTCCCGATTCGTTCCCATCCGGATGCCGCGGCTACAGCCGGTCTACCCCGGTCACCGCAACAACTGCTTCGCCCGCCTCGTCGGATGCCGCGAGATCTACGGTCGCCGAAATACCCCAGTCGTGATCGCCGGCGGGGTCATCGAGAATCTGGCGCACCGTCCACTGTGTCTGGCCCTCGGTGAGTAGCAACAGCTTCGAGCTTCGGGCATCAGGGCCGGTGAGGATCTCGTCGTGCTCGGCGAAGTAGCCGTCCAGTGCGGCATCCCACGCATCCGCCCCGAAGGCAGAGTCGAGCACGGCCAGAGCCTCGACGTCTTCGCGGGCGGCCAGTTGCACCCGGCGGAACATCTCGTTGCGTACCAGCGTGCGGAAAGCTCTCACGTTGCTCGTCGGGCGCTTCGGCGCTGGCGGAACGATGGGGGTGTCCTCACCCGTCGACTGGCTCAGGGATCGGAGATCGACGATGCCGTTGTCGATGCCGGCACGCAACTCTTCCCATTCGTCCAGCAGACTTGAGTCGACCTGGCGGACGAGCTCACCGAGCCACTCGATCAGATCACGCAAATCTTCATTTTTGAGGTCTTCGGGGATCGTTTGTGATGCGGCACGGTACGCGTCGGAGAGATACCGCAACACCACGCCTTCAGACCTGGCGATCTTGTAGAACGCGACATATTCCCCGAAGGACATGGCTCGCTCGTACATGTCGCGGACGACGGCTTTCGGATGCAGTTCGAAGTCGCGGATCCACGGCTGCGCGGCGCTGTAGGTCTCGAACGTCGCGCCCAGCAGCTCCTCGAGCGGCTTCGGATACGTGATCTGCTCAAGCAGTTCCATCCGCTCGTCGTACTCGATGCCCTCGCGCTTCATCTCGGCAACAGCATCGCCGCGGGCCTGGAACTCCTGCTGGCCGAGCACCGCGCGCGGGTCATCGAGCGTCGCCTCGACGATCGAGATCATGTCGAGCGCGAAGGTTGCGGATTCTGTATCCAATAGCTCGAACGCGGCCAACGCGAAGGGCGACAGTGGCTGATTCAGCGCGAAGTTCGGCTGCAGATCGACGGTGAGACGAATTTCCATCTGGCCGCTGAGCTCGTCGAAGCGCTGCTCCACGATGCCCGATTCGCGGAGTGTCCGGTAGATCCCGAGCGCGCGGATCGCGAGCTCACGCTGGCGCTTTCGTGGCTCATGGTTGTCGAATACCAACGCGCGAATGTTGCCGAAGACATCTCCGCCGCGCCCGATCACGTTGAGCATCATGGCGCTCGTGATCTGCATGTGTGACGTGAGCGTTTCGGGCTCAGCATCCACAAGTTTCCGGAAGCTCGGTTCGCCCCACGAGACGAAGCCATCGGGCGCTTTTTTGCGGATCAGCTTGCGCTTCTTTTTCGGGTCGTCGCCAGCCTTCTTGATCGCCGCAGCGTTCTCGGACTCGTGCTCGGGAGCCTGGCAGACCACGGTGCCCGCCGTGTCGTATCCCGCGCGGCCTGCACGGCCGGCGATCTGATGGAACTCGCGGGCGTTCAGCTGCCGCATCCGCGTGCCGTCGAACTTCGTCAGGGCGGTGAGCAACACCGTGCGGATCGGCACGTTGATACCGACGCCGAGCGTGTCGGTGCCGCAGATGACGCGCAGCATCCCGCGTTGGGCGAGCTGCTCGACGAGCCTGCGGTACTTCGGCAGCATCCCGGCGTGATGCACGCCGATGCCTGCGCGCAGGAACTTCGACAGCGTCTTTCCGAACGCCGTCGTGAACCGGAACTCTCCGATGAGAG
Organism: Microbacterium zouquanmingi; assembly: GCF_052266695.1. Taxonomy (NCBI): domain Bacteria; kingdom Bacillati; phylum Actinomycetota; class Actinomycetes; order Micrococcales; family Microbacteriaceae; genus Microbacterium; species Microbacterium zouquanmingi. Next base: position 849,557 of record NZ_JBQPQZ010000001.1, on the reverse strand, counting down.
CGGCGATCTCGTCGCGCTGCTCACGCGTGGCGATCTTCGTGCTCGACAGCGCCTGCGCCCGCTCCATCGCGGCCGCCTGCGAGAAGTGCACGACGTAGATCGGCGACTGGCTGGTACCCAGCAGGTCTTCGACGGTCTCGTGGATCGGCGTGAGCTCGTAGAAGAAGTGCAGCGGGACGGGACGCTCGACCCCGGTCACCACTGCGGTCTCGCGGCGAGTGCGCCGAGTGAGGTCTTCGGCGAGTGAGGTGACATCGCCGAGCGTCGCCGACATCAGTACGAACTGCGCTTGTGGAAGCGTCAGTAGCGGAACTTGCCATGCCCACCCGCGATCGGGGTCGGCGTAGAAGTGGAATTCGTCCATCACGACCTGACCGACGTCGGCCGTAGGCCCCTGGCGCAGCGCGAGATTCGCGAGGATCTCAGCCGTGCAGCAGATGATTGGAGCATCCGCATTCACCGATGAATCTCCGGTGATCATGCCGACGTCGTCGGGGCCGAAGATGTCGACGAGCGCGAAGAACTTCTCGCTGACCAGCGCCTTGATCGGCGCGGTGTAATAGCTGCGTCGGCCTTCGACGAGCGCCGCGAAATGGGCGCCGATCGCGACGAGTGACTTGCCGGTGCCCGTCGGCGTCGACAGGATCAGGTTGTTGCCGGAGACGATCTCGATGACCGCTTCGTCCTGCGCGGGATAGAGCTGAATGCCGGTGGACTCTGCCCATTCCACAAACGCCATGTAAACGGCATCCGCATCGGAGCCGTCGGGAAGAGTCGTGGGATCGAGAAGAGAAGACATGAGAAACGGCCGGGTCAGGCCTTCTTGACGACGCTTGACTTGAGCAGCATCGCGCCGAATCCATCGATCTTGCAGTCGATGTCGTGACCGTTGACGGGGGCGATGAGGCGGATGCCGCGCACTTTGGTTCCCGCCTTGATGCCCGTCGAGCCCTTGACCTTGACGCTCGTGACGAGGGTGACGGTGTCACCGTCGGAGAGGACGTTGCCGACGGCATCCTTCACGACCTTCTCCGCCGGCTCGTCTGCCGAGTCGGAGGATGCTTCGCTCGGCGACCATTCGTGACCACACATCGGGCACACCAGCAGGGCGCCCATTTCGTAGGCGTGCTCACTGGAGCACTCGGGGCACAGAGGAAGCGAATCAGCCATGGGATCAGCGTATCTCGGCGGCGAGCTCACGCCCGCGGTGCATTCCGGAGCACGTCGGCTTTGAGTAGCTCGCCGACCGGGCACTCCCATCCCGGAGTAGTCGGGTGCGGCGACGGCGAGGCCCGCGTCGAACAGCGCCCGTGGTCGGATGCCCCCACGGCGCGGTGCTGACCCGCCGTGCCGGGCAGCACCACGGGCGTGGCATAGCTCCTGAGAAACAGCGCAATTCGGCGGGTAGCGAGCCGGAATCACGCCGATCGGCGAAAAACTTCAGGAGTTATGCGCGGGATCAGGCCGCGCCCTCGCGTCTCCGCACGTTTTCGCTGATCCAGAGGGGGAGCCGACCTAACCGTCGCCGACGAGCTCACCGCGGATACGGCGCAGATCCTCCATGAGTGAGCCGATCAGGACCCAATGACCGGATGCCGGGGGCGTCAGATGCAGAGGGGCCGTCAAAGCCGGAATGGCTGACGTCTCCGTCGACGCCTCTGGAGCCACGTCAGCGACCTGCACTGCCAGGCGCACGTCGTGTCCTGCCCGTCGCAGCTGCTCGGCGATGGCATGCACGGAAGGCTCATCGGCGAGAGTCTCGTCATAGTGGTCGAAGTACGCGCGCGTCATGCCGATCACCTGGGTCACGATCGGGGAGAGCGTGTCGAGCAGCGTCCGCATCTCGGCGACTTCGCCGCGCGAGCGGCGACGCGGGTTGAGGGTCAGGGATTCCTCGCCGGCGGTGACGGATGCCGCGGCTGCGACCTGCATAGGACGAAGCAGGCGCGCCTTGACCATGAGCGCCTGAAGATCGGCAGGACTCTGCACCGCCATGAGGGCGGCCGCGAGTCGGTCCATGCTCGCGGCGATCTCGGTTCCGAGCAGCCCCAGGTCACGTCGGGCCGGAGCGGTGAGAACAGGCGGCACGATCAGCGCATTGACGATGATGCCGATCACGACACCGATCAGGGTCTCGATGATCCGATCGAGCGCGTACTGCGGACTCGACGACCCCAGTGCGAGCACGAGCATCGCCGAGATCGCCACCTGGTTACCCATGCCGGGTGTAGCTCGGAACGCCCAGGCCACGAGCATGGCGACGACGATCGCGAGCAGCACCACCCAGCTCTGCGGGCCGAGCAGCAGGCTCAGGCCGGTCGCGATCAGCACCCCGCCGATCACGCCGGCGCTGCGCTCGATCGCTTTGGTGAAGGACTGGTTCACGCTGGGCAGTACGACCAGAAGCGCCGCGATGGCGGCGAACACCGGCAGGGGCCCGGGAACGAGCCAGCCGGCGATCAGCCACGCACCGATGGTCGCGACGGCCGATTTCACGACCTGCAGCAGAGGGCTGCGCTTCGCACTTCGCATCGCCGCCGTCACCCGCATGTGACCACGCTATCGCCGTACCGATCGGGTAACGGCGAACTGAGGGCACCCTAACCTCGTGTTACGTTAGGGGAGGCTTACCAAAGCTACCCGGCTCACGCCTCACCCATCCCGATCTGAAGGAACGCCTGTGCGCATCTCCCGCATCCTCGGCCTCGGCACTGCCGTGCTTCTCGCCGCAAGCCTCACCGCCTGCTCCACCGCTCCCGCAAGCACCGACGACGGCGCAGCGGGCGCGAACCCGGCATCCGACGGTGCTTTCCCCGTCACGATCGAGCACGTCTACGGCGAGACCACCATCACCGAGAAGCCCGAACGCGTCGCCACCGTCGCGTGGGCGAACCACGAGGTTCCGCTGGCGCTCGGCATCGTTCCGGTCGGCATGAGCAAGGCCACGTGGGGCGACGATGACGACAACGGCGTGCTGCCGTGGGTCGAGGACAAGCTCGACGAGCTCGGCGCCGAGACCCCCGTGCTCTTCGATGAGTCGGATGGCATCGACTTCGAGGCCGTTGCCGACACCGAACCCGACGTGATCCTCGCTTCTTACTCCGGGCTCACGCAGGAAGAGTACGACACGCTCTCCAAGATCGCCCCCGTCGTCGCGTACCCCGAGGTCGCCTGGGGCACGCCCGTCGAGACAATGATCGAGATGAACTCCGCAGCGCTCGGTCTCGCCGACGAGGGCGACGCTCTCATCGATGAGATCCATGCCCAGACGGATGCTGCGCTCGAAAAGCACGCGGCACTCAAAGACGCGAAGCTCCTGTTCGCCTACCTCGACCCGAGCGACCTCAGCCAGATCATGTACTACACGCCGGTCGACACCCGTCCCGGGTTCCTCACTGAGCTCGGGCTTCCGGAGCCGGCCGTTCTCGCCGACACCGACAGCACCGAGTTCTACCTCACCGTGAGTGCTGAGAACGCTGATGTCTTCGACGACGTCGACGTCTTCATCACCTACGGCGACGATTCGCTGATCGAGACTCTGCAGGCCGATCCGCTGCTGTCGAAGATCCCGGCGATCGCCGAGGGCCGCATCGCCATCCTCCCCGATGCCACACCGCTGGCAGCATCGGCGAACCCTTCGCCGCTGTCGATCGGCTGGGGAATCGACGACTACTTCGCGCTGCTCGAGGCGCCGCTCCTCGCGCAGTGACCGGCGCGTGACCTCGACCGCCACCGCATCGAAGCCGGGCACCGCGAACCTGCGGCGCCCGGCTTCGGCGCGCACCATGTGGCTGCTCGTCGGGGTCGGGGTGCTCGTCGTGCTCAGCATCCTCTCGGTGTCTTTCGGTGTCCGCGCGGTCTCGCTGCATGACATCATCACGGCCCTTGGTGGTCAGGACGACACCATCGCCCAGGCGGCGATCATCAAGCGCATCCCTCGCACCGTGCTCGCGCTTCTCGTCGGCGCGGCGCTCGCCCTGTCGGGCGCCGCGATGCAGGCGGTGACCCGCAACCCGATCGCCGACCCCGGCATCCTGGGCATCAACAACGGCGCGTCGTTCGCCGTCGTGATCGTGCTCGCCGCGTTCGGCGCGACCGGAGCCTTCACGCAGATGCTCGTCGCCATCGTCGGCGCCGCCGTGACCGCCGTCTTCGTCTATACGGTGGGATCGCTCGGGCGCGGCGGGGCCACTCCGCTCAAACTCGCGCTCGCCGGCGCCGCGACGAGCGCGGCACTCGCCTCGCTCATCAGCGCGATCCTGCTGCCGCGCGTCGACCTGCTGCAGGCGTTCCAGGCATGGCAGATCGGCGGCGTGGGAGGAGCCGAATGGCCGCGCATCGCGGTCACCGCTCCGGTGCTCGCCATCGGCGCGCTCGTCTGTTTCGCGTGTGCGCGCGGAATGAACTCCCTCGCCCTCGGCGATGATGTGGCAACCGGCCTCGGTGAGAACGTGTTCCGCACGCGGCTGATCTCCGCGCTCGGTGCCGTCATCCTCGCGGGCGCCGCCACGGCGATCGCGGGACCGATCGGATTCGTCGGTCTCGTCATCCCGCATTTCTGTCGGATGCTGGTGGGCACAGACCATCGCTGGCTGCTGCCGTTCTCGGCGCTCGCCGGAGCCGCGCTGCTGCTGGCCAGCGACATCGTCGGACGGGTGATCTCGCCGTCGGGCGAAGAGATCCAGGTCGGCATCATCACCGCCGTCATCGGTGCCCCGTTCTTCATCTGGATCGTCCGCCGCCAGAAGGTGAGAGAGCTGTGACCCTTCGACAGGCTCAGGGACCGAGTCCGCGACAAGCGCCGGCGATGATCGCAGCAGGACGCCGTGCCCGCCACCGCCGCCACGCGACCGCGAGCGTGATCCTGGGCATCCTGCTTCTCGCGCTCGCCGCTGTCGCCCTCATGGTGGGCAACACCTTCTACACGCCGGGCGAAGTCATCCGCGTCATCCTCGGCGAGAGTGTGCCCGGGGCGTCCTTCACGGTGGGGGAGCTGCGTCTGCCCCGCACCGCTCTCGCGATTCTCGCGGGCTTCGCGTTCGGCATCGCCGGCGTCTCGTTTCAGACGCTGCTGCGCAACCCGCTCGCCTCCCCCGACATCATCGGCATCACGCAGGGCGCGAGCGCGGCGGCTGTCGTCGCCATCGTCACGCTCGGGCTCAGCGGCCTGGCCGTGTCAGGGTTCGCCGTCGCAGGTGCGCTGATCACGGCGATCGCGATCTACTTCCTCTCGAACAAGGGCGGGTTCTCCGGCATCCGGCTGATCCTCATCGGAATCGGCGTCGCGGCCATGCTGCAGAGCGTCGTCTCGTACGTGCTGTCGCGCGCCGCGCAGTGGGACATCCAGACCGCGATGCGCTGGATCACCGGCAGCCTGAACAACGCCTCGTGGGACGACATCGCACCTCTCGCGCTCGCGAGCCTCATCATCTGGCCGTTCCTGTTCTCGCAGGCGAAAGCGCTCGGGATGCTGCAGCTCGGCGACGATTCGGCCGCAGGCCTGGGCGTTCGAGTGAACCGGACGCGGTTGGTGTTCATCGTCGGCGCGGTGATCCTGCTCGCCTTCGCCACCGCCGCTACAGGGCCCATCGCGTTCGTCGCGTTCATGGCGGGTCCCATCGCCGCCCGCATCACCGGGCCGGGTGCGAATCTGCTGCTGCCCTCTGCCTGCGTCGGTGCCGTGCTCGTGCTCGGTGGCGACCTGATCGGCCAGTTCGCCTTCTCGGGCCGCTACCCGGTCGGCGTCATCACCGGCGTGCTCGGTGCGCCGTACCTGATCTACCTGCTCATCCGCACGAACCGCTCGGGAGGATCGCTGTGACCGAAGCGCACACCCTGACCGCCGAGGCCGTCACCCTCGGCTACGGCGATCGCACCGTGGTCGAAGGGCTCGACCTCGCCATCGCGCCGGGGAAGATCACGGCGATCGTGGGGGCCAACGGATGCGGCAAGTCGACGCTGCTTCGAGCTCTCGCACGCCTTCTGTCTCCGGCATCCGGACAGGTCGTCCTCGACGGCAAGTCGGTGCATTCCCGACCAACGAAAGAGGTCGCGCGGGTGCTCGGCCTGCTGCCGCAGTCGCCGATCGCTCCCGAGGGCATCGTCGTCGCCGACCTGGTCGGCCGGGGGCGTCACCCGCATCAGAAAGCCCTCGCGCGCTGGACCGCGCACGACTACGAGGTCGTCGCCGACGCTCTCGCGGCGACTGGAATCACCGATCTCCAAGACCGCAGCGTCGATGAGCTCTCCGGGGGTCAGCGCCAGCGGGTCTGGATCGCGATGGCGCTCGCGCAGGAGACCGACATCCTGCTGCTCGACGAGCCGACGACCTTCCTCGACGTCGCCCACCAGGTCGAGGTGCTCGACCTGCTCACCGACCTCAGCGTCTCGCGCGGCACGACCATCGTGATGGTGCTGCACGACCTCAACCTCGCGGCCCGTTACAGCGACGAGCTCGTCGCGATGCGCGGCGGAAAAGTGCACGCCATCGGCGCTCCCGAAGACGTGCTCACCAACAGCCTTGTCGAAGAGGTCTTCGGCATGGCGAATCAGATCACCACGGATCCGGTCTCCGGAAAGCCGATGGTCACCCCGATCGGAAGGCATCATGTCCGCTGAGACCCGCACTCGTCCCTCCTACGTCCTCGCGCGTGCCGTCGTGCGTGCGGTGGAACGGGTGTCGCCGAACTTCGTGCGAGTCACCTTCGGGGGATCAGACCTGGACGACTTCGGTACCCCCGGCGACGTGTTCGACGCGCGGATCAAGCTCGTCTTCCCGCCGGCATCCGGCATTCTTCCCGACATCGATCGCGATACCGACGACTGGTGGGGTGCGTACCTCGCGGTTCCAGAGGACGAGCGCGGATCGATGCGCACCTATTCGGTGCGCTCTCTCAACGTGGCGGATGCCGCGACCGAGGTCGTCGTCGACTTCGTGCTGCACCTGGCGCCAGGGCTCACCGGTCCCGCTTCGCTCTGGGCGAGCAACGCCGCCGTCGGCGACGAGTTGTGGATCGTGGGTCCGCGGCGCGGTCGTGAGGATCGCAGCGGGATCGAGTTCGCGCCGGGCGCGGCATCTGCTGTCGTCCTGGTCGGCGACGAGACGGCAGCGCCCGCTATCGCGCGCATTCTCGAGGATTCCCCGCGCGATGCGCGCGGGATCGCGTTCATCGAGGTGCCCTCTGCCGACGACGTCCTGCCGATCAACGCTCCCGCGGGGGTCACGGTGCACTGGCTGCCGCGCGGCGATGCGGTGCACGGACTGCGCGTGATCCCGACCGTGCTCGACTATCTCGGTGACACCGGTCACTCCGAGATCACCGTGCAGGATGCCGAGGGCGAAGACCTCGTGTGGGAGACGCCGGTCCATTCAGGCAGCGGCGAATCGATCGGTGTGGCAGCGGCGGGCGTCGACCGCTACTTCTGGATCGCAGGCGAGAGCGGCGTGGTCACGACGCTCCGCCGCCACCTCGTCAAGGACCTGGGCATCGACCGCGCGCAGGTGGCCTTCATGGGCTACTGGCGCCGCGGCGTCGCTATGCGCGGCTGAGGCTTCATGCTGACGTCGGTCCCGCGTGGTTCGATGAGTCTATGAACGCAGAAGAGCGGATGCAGCGCGAGGTCAGGGCGATCTGGGCCACTGTCATCAGCTTCTGCCTGGGCGCGATCCTCGGTACATGGGTGCTGTGGGGGAGCCCCAGACCGGTTGCCGGCGATGGGTCGGTCGGGATGCCGATGGCGATGGTCGCCGGAGCGATCGCCGCGGCATCCTTCGTCGTCAGCACGCAGCTGTATCGCCGCGGAGACCACACGGGCATGCCCTGGTGGCAGGTGGTGATCTCGTCGCTCTCAGCCGTCGCGCTCACTCTCGCGTTGTCCGGGGTCACCGCGCTCGGCGTGCTGCTGGCCACCGAGGTGCTCGGGGTCGGACTTCAGGGGCTCGAAGTGCCGCCGATCGGCGGGGGCGTCTTCACCGGGGTCGCAAGTGCCGTGGCCGGGCGTCTGGCCTTCGGCGCGGGCGTGGGCCTGCGCACCTCCGATATCGCAGATCTGCTGTTCGGCTACCTGGCCATCGGCACGCTGTTCGCGATGCTCACTGCCGCCGACCCGCGGTGGTGGGAGCAGAACTTCTCACAGCTCGGTCTGGGAGCCGGCGCCTGGGCGTTCAACGGCACGCTCGTCGTCGCAGGTCTCCTCATCGCGACTGTCGGCTCATATATCGGGCGTGATCTGCACCGCGTTCTCGGAGACGCAGCGCTTCGGAGGATCGCCTGGGTGGTCGTGCTGTGGGCTGCCACCGGTGTCGCGCTCGCCGCAGTGGGGCTCTTTCCGCTGTCGGGGGTCGTACTCGTGCACGACATCGCGGCGCTGGCGACACTCGTTCTGTTCGTCGCCGCTGGCGCTGTGACGGCGGCGGCGATGCCCGGGCCGCCGCATCCGCTCGTGCTGATCACGATCGGTGCCGTGCTGCTGATCGTGATCGCTTTCGTTCTCGCCAACGTGCTCGATCTGTTCTCCGTCACCGTGCTCGAGGCGATCGTGATCGGCATCGGCCTGCTCTGGCTCACGACTCTCGTGCGCATCCTCGCGGTGCTCGCCCCCGTCGGCACTCGGCCGTCCGCACGGCAGACGCTCGTGCGCGCCTGACGCGCGCCGCCATTGATACCGGGGTGGTCTCGGCGGGCGCCGACTGACAGGATCGAAGGACGACGCTGCACCGATCTGCAAGGAGAGGACGACGATGTCCGACCAAGTATTCATCTTCATCGCGCTGGGGCTTTACTTCGCCGCCATGCTCCTCATTGGTTATCTGGCATTTCGCCGGACGAAAGACCACGAGGATTACATGCTCGGGGGGAGGGATCTGCCGCCGTGGGTCGCGGCGCTGAGCGCCGGAGCATCCGACATGTCCGGCTGGCTCGTGATGGGTCTTCCTGGCGCGATCTATCTCTCCGGACTCATCGAGGCATGGATTGCCATCGGCCTGACGATCGGCGCATACCTGAACTGGTTGCTGGTCGCTCCGCGGCTTCGCGCCTACACGCAGGTGTCGCGCAACTCGATCACCATTCCGAGCTTCTTCGAGAACCGGTTGCGTGACTCGTCGCGGATGCTGCGCATCCTCGCCGGCGTCGTGATCCTGGTGTTCTTCACGCTGTATATCTCTTCCGGCATGGTCGCCGGTGGCTTCTTCTTCGAGAGCTCGTTCAACTCCGACTATCTGCTCGGCATGGTGTTGGTTGCCGGAGTCACTCTTCTGTACACGCTGTTCGGCGGGTTCCTCGGGGCGTCGTTCACGGACGTCGTGCAAGGACTGATGATGGTGATCGCGCTGATCGTCGTCCCGGTCGCTGCGATCATCGCCGTCGGCGGCTTCGGCGAGGTGGGTGAATCGCTCGACGCCCTCGCGCCGAACCACCTCTCGCTCATCGGCGGAACCGCACTGACCGGCGGCGTCGTGCTGACCATCATCTCGGGCCTTGCCTGGGGCCTCGGGTACTTCGGGCAACCGCACATCATCGTGCGGTTCATGGCGCTACGTAACCCCGGCGAGGCGAAGACCGCCCGCCGTATCGGCATGAGCTGGATGATCCTCTCGCTGGTCGGCGCGGTGTTCTCGGGCATTGTCGGCGTCGCATATATGGCGCAGAAGGGCATCGACCTCACCAACGCTGAGACCGTGGTGCTGGTGATGTCGCAGACGCTACTGCATCCCTTCGTCGCCGGCCTCGTGCTGGCAGCCGTGCTCGCGGCGATCATGAGCACGATTTCCAGCCAGCTGATCGTCGCTTCTTCGGCTCTCGTCGAGGATCTCTTCAGAGTGGTCAAGAAAGAGCCGTCGCCCAAGCTGCTGGTGATGCTCGGGCGACTGACTGTGCTCGGCGTCGGCATCATTGCCGCGCTGCTCGCGATCATTCCCAACGATACGATCCTCGGGCTGGTGTCGTTCGCATGGGCCGGTTTCGGTGCGGCCTTCGGCCCCCTGATCTTGCTCAGTCTGTTCTGGCGCAAGCTCACGAACTGGGGTGCCTTGGCTGGGATGTTCGTCGGTGCCGTCGGCGTCTTCATCTGGAAGGCCGTGTGGCCCGAGATGTACGAGCTGCTGCCCGGTTTCGTCTGCGCGATGATCGTCGCCGTGGTGGTCAGCCTCATCACCCACAAGGACGGGACGGAGCGTCAGAACGAGATTCTGCAGGAGTTCACCGACACCGGTACGCTGCTGACGGTCAACGGCGTAGGACGCGGAGCGCGTACCGACCGCATGACGCCCTGACCCGACGCCGCCGGCATCCCGATTTCAGGAGGAGCCCCCGAGATCAGGACGTTTCGTCAGGAATCTCCTGATCCGGGGCGCAAGTCCTGAATCCGGATGCCGCTACCGCGATATGATGAATTAATCAGATCATCATGTCAGGGGGCGCCGTGCTGACGGAACCGAATCGTCCGCTCTATGAGGTCAAGGCGGGCCTGTTCAAAGGACTCGCCCATCCGCTGCGCATCCGCATCCTCGAGGTGCTCTCGGCTGCGCCGGAAGCATCCGTTTCCGAGATCCTCGCCGTCACCGATCTCGAGGCCTCGCATCTGTCGCAGCATCTCGCTGTGCTGCGCCGCAACCGGCTGGTGATCTCTGAGCGCCGAGGGAGCCTCGTCTATTACCGCCTCGCCTACCCGCAGGTCGCCGATCTGCTGCGGGTGGCGCGGGCGCTGCTCGGCGAGATCCTTCAGTCCACGCAGCAGCAGCTGATCGAGCGTGACGGGCTGCCGCAGATACCGGAAACCTCACAGTGACTGCCTCCTCGCACGCACGGGCGGCTGGCCTCGCACTGCGCCAACTCCTTCCGTCCGCGAACGACTACCGCGGCGCCAGCCGCACCTGGCGCGGCGACCTGCTCGCCGGAGTCACGGTCGGCATCGTCGCGCTGCCTCTCGCACTCGCCTTCGGCGTGAGCTCGGGGGCCGGTGCCGAGAGCGGCCTGGTCACGGCGATCATCGCGGGAATCGTCGCGGCGATCTTCGGCGGTTCGCATGTGCAGGTCTCCGGACCCACCGGAGCCATGGTCGTCGTGCTCGCACCGATCATCGCCGTTCACGGACTCGGCGCACTCGCCGCCGTGTGCCTGCTCGCAGGGCTCATCGTGCTCCTCGCCGGCATGCTGCGACTTGGCCGCACCATCTCGTACATTCCGTGGCCGGTGATCGAGGGCTTCACGCTCGGCATCGCGGTGATCATCTTCCTGCAGCAGGTGCCCACGGCCACCGGCACCGAGGTGGGCGAGAGCACGAACGCGGTGCTCGCCGCGCTGCAATCACTGCAGACGATCACGTGGCCGAAGCTCGGCTGGTCGCTGATGCTCGTGGCTCTCGTCGTGATCGTGATGCTCGTCTCTCCCCGCATCCACCCGCGGTTCCCCGGCTCGCTCGTCGCGATCGTCATCGCAGCCGTGGCGACGTGGGCGTTCGACCTTCCCGTCGACGCGATCGGTGAGCTGCCAGCGGGCCTCCCTGCCCCGACGATCCCGATCCTCGATGCGCAGGTTCTGCTGGCGCTCGCCGGACCCGCTGTCGCAGTGGCGGCGCTCGCCGCGATCGAGTCGCTCCTGTCGGCCCGCGTGGCAGCATCCATGGCCGACACCGGGCCCTACGACGCCGACCGTGAGCTCGTAGGGCAAGGACTCGCCTCGATCGCTGCCGGACTTTTCGGCGGCATGCCGGCCACCGGTGCGATCGCGCGCACCGCGGTGAATGTGCGGGCGGGTGGACGCTCGCGGATCGCAGCCATCTCCCACGGCGTGCTGTTGTTCGTGATCGTTCTGGTCGGAGCATCCGTCGTCGCACGGATTCCGCTGGCAGCGCTCGCAGGAGTGCTGATGGTGACCGCGTGCCGGATGATCTCGATCGCGACCGTGCGCACCGTCGTCGGATCGACCAGAGCCGATGCGATCGTCTTCGTCATCACCGCGATCGTGACGATCAGCATCGACCTGATCTACGCCGTGCTGATCGGCATCGCCGTGGCTGCGTTCTTCGCGCTGCGCCAGCTGGCGCGCGCGAGCGGAGTGCACCGGGAGGAGCTGCCGGGAGCGGCCGTTCCCGGAGACGAGCGCATCGCCGTGTTCCGCCTGGAAGGTGCGCTCTTCTTCGGGGTCGCAGAGCGGATGCTGGAACGCATCAGCGAGCTGCGGGACGTCGAAGTGGTCGTGATCCGGATGTCGCAGCTGCAGATCCTGGATGCGACCGGGGCGCAGGTCATCACCGATCTCATCACGAGCCTCGAGCGGCGAGGGATCACGGTGCTGGTGAAGGGTGTGCAGGCCCGCCACCTCGCACTGGCGACGAAAGTCGGGGTGCTCGCCTCGCTGCGGCACCAGAATCACCTCTTCGATGATCTGGGCGCGGCCGTCGCTCACGCCCGCAGTCACGTGCAGCGATCAGCGGCGTCCTGACTGAGAGCGACGCGAGATCAGGCCCGCTGCGAGGGCGCGAGGAGTATCCTGAAGCCAGTGGAGGTTGCCGGTTCTCAGGCATCCCGCTCAGCGGAGAGATCCGCTCCCCGGCCCTGCAGCCCCGGTGACGTTTCGACGAATCGGATGGTGGTCATCATGTCTCCCGCACAATCGGATCAGGGGCGGTACACGCCGACGACGACGCACGCGGAATGGGGTGCCGGTCATCCTCGGCTGCTCGTCACCAATGACGACGACAGGTACGTGCACGAGCTCGTCGGGGTGCGCACCCGGATCGGATCCTCGACGGATGCAGAGCTCGTACTCACCGGCGCAGATGCCCTGCACGCCGAGATCATGCACGACGAGGACGACGAATACGTCCTGACGATGTTCGGCGGCGGCGAGATGAACGCGGTGTCAAGGCACAGCGTCGCCGGTGAGTCGGGCCGAGAGGAGACGCTGCGCACCGGGGCGCGATTCACGATCGGATCGTGGCGGCTCGTCTTCATGCGCGATGAGTTCGCAGATCACGGCAGGCCGTACGGCGGGCGCCAGGGCGGCGAGTTCGCTCACCAGCCGAGGCAGTCCCCGCGGCCTGACTACACAGGCGGCGGATCTGAGCATTCACCGTCATGAAGATAGGGCAGGTGTCCGAAAGTCACGGGGTCACAACACCAGCCGATATCCCATTCCCGCCTCGGTCATCAGATGCACCGGTTCACCAGGCGAGGGCTCGAGCTTCTTGCGCAGCTGAGACATGTACAGCCGAAGGTACCCGGAGTCGGTCACCTGATTGCTTCCCCAGATCTCCTTCAGCAGCTCCTGCCGAGTGACGAGCGCCCCGGGGTGCCGGCACAGGTGCTCCAGCATCCGCCACTCGGTCGGAGTCAGGTGCACTCGTGTGCCGTCGCGCATGACGGCCTTCGCGACGAGGTCCACCACGACCCCGTCGAACGACACTGTCGCTTCGACGGCGACCGTCTGCGCGCGACGCGACAGTGCGCGCAGCCGCGCGAGCAGCTCGTCGATCTGGAACGGCTTGGTGACGAAGTCGTCGGCGCCCGCATCCAGGGCCTCGACCTTGTCCGCGGAGCCGGTACGTCCGGAGACGACGATGATCGGCGCCTCCGTCCAGCCGCGCAGCGCCTGGATGACCTGGATGCCGTCGAGCTGTGGCATCCCGAGATCGAGCAGGATGATGTCGGGCTTCTCCTGTGCGGCGGCCGTGACCGCTGCCGCACCGTCGGAGGTGGCGACCACGTCGTAGCCGTGCGCGGCCAGTGTGATGCGCAGCGCGCGCACGAGCTGCGGATCATCATCCGCGATGAGGAGTTTCATGACCCTGGCCCGTCCGCCGCGACCGGCAGCGAGATGACCATCGTGAGACCGCCGCCCGGCGTCTCCTCGGCCGTCAGCGCGCCCCGCATGCCCTCGGTGAACCCCCGCGAGAGAGCGAGACCCAGACCGAGTCCGGCGCTGTTGTCCGTGTCGCCGGCACGCTGAAACGGTTGGAATATGCGATCGCGGCGCTCGGCAGGCACCCCGACGCCGCGGTCGATGACGCGGATCTCGAGGTTCCCACCGCGTCGGATCGCCGACACGACGATCTTCTGACCGTGCGTCACGTACCGGTGTGCGTTGGCCAGGACGTTCACGAGCACCCTCTGCAGCAGCACAGGATCCGCCGACAGCGGCGGCAGCTGCGGGTCGAGATCGAGCTCCACGTCCGCGGGCCCGAGCGACAGCTCATCCAGAGCCGATACGACGCTGCCGACAGCATCCACCGGCGTCAGCGACACGGCGAGCACGCCGGCCTGCACGCGACTCACATCGAGCAGATCGGTGACAAGAGTGGTGAGTGTCGAGAGGCTCTCATCCGCGGTGACGAGCAGCTCGCGGCGGTCGGGCTCGGAGAGCTCCTGCGCGCTGCGCAGCCCGCCGACCGCGGCGACCGCTGCCGCGAGCGGTCGTCGAAGGTCGTGGCTCACCGCTGAGAGCAGAGCGCTGCGCACCTGGTCGGTCTCGGCGAGAGCTTCGGCCTCGCGAGCTGTCGCGGTGAGCTCGGTCCGCTCGAGCGCGGCTGCCAACTGCGCGACGATCACATCGAGCAGGCGTCGCGACGGGGCATCCAATGGGCCACCGTGCAGCTCGAGCACGGCGACCGGACGCCCACCGACCGCTCCGACGGGCACGGCCGTCGCCCGTCCGTCCGGCACCGGCTCTCCATCACGCGCGAGCACCTCACCGGCGGGTGTCACGAGCCGCACCCCGCTCAGCCCGAACGCCTCTCGGGTTCGACTCACCAGCGCGAGCACTGCACTGTCACCGCGCAGCACATGTCCGGCTACGGATGCCAGCAGCTCCGCCTCGGCGGTGGCGCGCTGGGCGATGCGCGCGCGCCGGGCCGCCTGCGCGACGATCAGGCCGACGAGCACCGCGATGATCACGTAGAGCACGAGCGCGATGAAGTGCAGCGGATGCTCGACGGCGATCGAGAAGGCCGGTGCGACGAAGAGCAGATCCAGCGTGATGCCCGAGAGCACTGCGGCGGTCACGGCTGGACGCACCCCGCCGATGAGCGCGACGATCACGACCAGCAGCTGGTACGAGAGCACCTCGTAGGTGATGGACTGCGGGCTGCTCAGGGTGAAGAGCAGCCATGTCAGTACGGGTCCTGCCACGAACGTCACGGCGAAACCCCAGACCTCGCGCCGCCATCCCAGGGCGCCGCCTGCAACGGGCGGCAGGGCTGGGCCGGCGGCGGGTTCTGCGAGCGGGGAGGTGCTCATGATGACTGAATCCTAGACTCCGACATGACCGGCGCGCTCCTGGCCGGGGAGCGGACGCGAACGCCGCCCGTAGATGAGCTCGGACGAGTCCAGCAGCCACGGCACGAGCGTGATCGAGACGCCGTGCACGAGCATGAGCTGGTTCGCGATGCGCCGCGCTCGCCGGTTGTGCAGCAAGCGCTCCCACCAGTGCCCGACGATGTACTGCGGCAGGTACACGGTCACCACGGACGCCCCGTGCCGTTCGCGGTAGCGCTCGATGAATTTCGCGATCGGTTGCGCGTAGGTGCGGTAGGGGGAATCGAGGATGATCAGCGGTATCGGGATGCCGTGCGCGCGCCACTCCTGGTGCAGCTGCTCGCCATCCTCGGCGGCGAACGCGATGTGCACGGCGAGTGTCTTATCGTGGTCGGCGGCGATCGCGTAGTCGATCGCCTTCAGTACGGGCTTCTGCAGGCGGTTGACGAGCACGATCGCGACGTCGCCGGATGCCCCGAAGCGAGTCTCGTCGTCCATTGCCACCTCGTGTTCGACGTCGCGGTAGTACCGTTTCACGCCGATCATGAGAAGGGCGAGCACGGGGATCGCGAAGAAGACCAGGTATGCCCCGTGCGTGAATTTGGTGACGGTCACGATGACCAGCACCAGGACGGTGAACACCGCACCGATCGTGTTGATGGTCAGCCCGGTGTGCGCGGAGCGCCGTTCGGATGCCGTGGCTGCTGTTTTCACGCGGAGCGGGCCGCGCAGCATCCGCCGCCAATGCCGCACCATGCCGATCTGGCCGAGCGAGAACGAGACGAACACACCGATGATGTACAGCTGGATCAGCGTGGTCAGGCGGGCCTGGAAGACGATGAGGACGGCGATCGCAGCCAGTCCCAGCAGGATCATGCCGTTGGAGAAGACCAGGCGGTCGCCGCGGGTGTTCAGCGCCTTCGGCGCGTAACCGTCGCGGGCCAGCACCGAGCCCAGCAGCGGGAAGCCGTTGAAGGCGGTGTTGGCGGCGAGCAGCAGGACGCATGCGGTCGCCGCCTGCACGATGAAGAACAGGATGCTGCCGCCGCCGAAGGTCGCCGAAGCGATCTGTGCCATCAGGCTCGGCTGCGGGTTCGCGCAGTCGAAACCGACGAGGTCGCAGGGATTCTCGGCGTAGTGCACACCGGTGATGAGTGCGAGCGCGGTGAGGCCGGCGAACAGGCAGATTGCGACGGAGCCCATCAGCACGAGCGTGGATTGGGCGTTGCGCACCTTAGAGGCGCGGAAGGCGGGGACGCCGTTGGAGACGGCTTCGACGCCGGTCAGTGCGGAGCATCCGCTCGAGAAAGCGCGCAGGATCAGCAGGATGACGGCGGCCTGGCTCAGACTCTCGGCATGCACGGTGAAGTCGGCGCTCGAGGCGGCGGGAGCGTCGCCGAGCAGGGTGCGGACGAGACCGGTGACGATCATGATGCCGACCGAGGCGATGAAGATATAGGTGGGTATCGCGAACACCGTGGATGCTTCGCGGACACCGCGCAGGTTCACAAGGATGATCAGCACCACGAATCCGACCGCGAGTTCCACGCGCCAGGCGTTCAGCCAGGGGAGGGCCGAGATGATGTTGTCGACCCCGGATGCCACCGACACGGCGACCGTGAGGATGTAATCCACCAGGAGCGCTGCGGCGACGATGACGCCGGGGATCTCGCCGAGGTTGGTGCGCGCGACTTCGTAGTCGCCGCCCCCGGAGGGATAGGCCTTGATCAGCTGCCGATAGCTGAGCACCACGACGATCAGCAGCACGATGACGGCGACCGCGACCATCGGGCTGAACGCGAGGAAGGCGGTCCCTCCGATCAGCAGGATCATCACCAGCTCCTGCGGCGCGTACGCGACCGAGCTCAGCGCGTCGGAGGCGAAGATCGGCAGAGCCCGCCGCTTCGGGAGCAGCTGGTCGTTGACCTGTTCGCTGGTCAGCGGGTCGCCGATGAGCAGTCGCTTGGCGAGCTGCGGGGCATCTGGTTCCTGGTCTGTCACGAATGACGACCGTACGCCCGCTGCGGCGGCGATGGCGGCATCCTTACGGAATCCCTACGGGCGTCTTTGCGTGCCCTTACGGAATCCTCACTTGCCGGAGTGTTCGTGCGGGCCCGCTTCGTTCGTCGGCCATTCCTCGGCGAGCAGGCCGTAGTTCATCCCGTCCATCCACTCGCCAGAGCGGTGCAGCGCGGTCTTGCGACTGAACTCCTCGCGCCGCATCCCGAGGCGCTCCATCAGTCTCCAGGATGGCTCATTGTCGGCGAAGCATCCGGCATGGACGCGGCGCAACCCGAGCGGGCCGAAGCATGCATCGATCACGGAGTGCACGGCCTCTGAGGCGTAGCCCTGACCGGTGTGCTCGGGGGCGAGAGACCAGCCGAGTTCGGCTTCGACGTCTCGCGCCTGTTCGATCACCTCGCGCTGCGCCCAGCCATCCTCGACTTTCAGCATGATGTCGCCGATCACGGCATCGTCGGTGAGGCGGCGGATGACGAGCGTCGTCGCCAGTCGGCGAGGTTCGAGGTACAGCTCATCGAACGCCTCGCGCGTTTCGGGCGCAGGGCCCAGCCATCGGCTCACCTCCGGCAATCGCCGATACTCCCATATCGCGCCGAGATCGTCGGCCGTGGCGGGCCTGATCTCCAGGCGCTCGGTGCGGAGAGGCCAGAAGTCGCGTCGCGGCGAGTCGCTCATTCCTCGATTTTAGAGCGCGCCTGCGACGCGTGATGTCCGCTCGTGACGAACGCACAGCCTGCTCTTACCACCCACGCGTAGCGTCGATGTCATGAGGACCATCGAGGTCAACGACGAAACGATCCGCCAGACACGAGAACTCCGCGACGAGTTCCAGAGGTTCCTCCGCGAATACGAGTTCGGAATGCGCGAGGTCGAGACGAAGATCTCGATCCTCCGCGACGAGTTCCTGCACGACCACTCGTACAACCCGATCGAGCACGTCAAGAGCAGGCTGAAGACGCCGGACAGCATCGTCGAGAAGATCGCTCGCAAGGGGATCGAGGAGCCGGATTTCGAACAGATCCGTCAGCAGATCACCGACATCGCCGGCGTTCGCGTCACCTGCAGCTTCGTCGCCGACGTCTACCTGCTGTTCGATCTGCTCACGCAGCAGGACGACATCACCGTGCGCGCCGTCAAGGACTACATCGCCCACCCCAAGGCCAACGGATACAAGAGCCTGCACGTGATCATCGATGTGCCGGTGTTCCTCTCGACCGGACCGCTGCTCGTGCCGGTCGAGGTGCAGTTCCGCACCATCGCGATGGACTTCTGGGCGAGCCTGGAGCACAAGATCTATTACAAGTTCGCCAATCAGGTGCCCTCGCACATCGTCGAGAGCCTGACGGATGCCGCCGAGGCCGCGTCAGAGCTCGACATCCGCATGGAGCGGTTGCACCGTGAAGCTCACGGCGTGCCGCGGCGTCAGCTCGACCCACCGCCCCCACCTCCCCGCATCGTGCAGGTGTAGCGGCGTCAGACGCTGCGAAGAGCGTCGGCGGCGGCCTCGAGCGCGCCGTCGTTCAGCGTGAAGTAGGCCCATCTGCCGCGCTGTTCGCGGGTGATGAGTCCTGCCTCGGTGAGGAGCTTCATGTGGTGAGAGACCGTGCCCTGTGACAGGCCGACCGGCTCGGTGAGGTCGCAGATGCAGGCCTCGCCGCCCTCGCTGCGTGAGATGAGTGAGAGCAGCATGACGCGAGTCGGGTCACCGATCGCCTTGAAGACGCGCGCCGTCTTCTCGGCGTCGTCGGCCGAGAGCGAGGAGGTCACCCGCGGCGTGCAGCACGCGGTCTCATCGATGGTCAGAGGCAGGCTCACATCGACAGTCTCGCACGTATTGACATTCTTCGATAGGTGCGAGACTGTTTTCATATTGAAGTTCTTCGATTTGAGGAGACGTGATGAGTGAGCTTCCCGTTGCCGTGATCGGTGCAGGCCCGCAAGGTCTTGCCGCTGCGGCTCATCTGGCTGAGCGGGGTATCGACTTCGTCGTCGTCGAGCAGGGCTCAGGTGCGGGCTCGGCGGTTGCCGAATGGCAGCACGTTCGGTTGTTCTCGGCATGGCCGGAACTGATCGATGCCGCCGCACGCCGTCTTCTCGACGCGCTCGGATGGGTGGCTCCTGTCAACGGGTACCCGAAGGGTGCGCAGTGGGTGAGCGAGTACCTTGAACCGCTCGCCGAGTCATTCGGGGAGCGGGTGCGCTACGAAACGACAGTCACCGGTATCAGCCGTCAGGGGCGCGACAAGGTCGTCAGCACCGGACGAACGCAGCAGCCTTTCGTCGTGCACACGCAGGATGCGAGTGGCCGTGACGGCCGCATCCTGGCGCGCGCGGTGATCGATGCCAGCGGCACCTGGAACCTGCCGAACCCGGCCGGGGCCGACGGCTTCCCCGCCGTCGGTGAGCGGGCTGCGGCCGGCCACATCTCATACCGCATCCCGGGAGACGTCACCGAGCTCGCAGGCGTCCACGCCGTGGTCGTCGGCGCAGGGCACTCCGCCGTTCACGCCGTTCTTCAGCTGGCAGCGCTTGCCCGGCGCTTCCCCGAGACCCGCATCACCTGGCTTCTGCGCCGCGGCGATGCCGCCCGCATCGCGGGTGGCGGACCAGCGGACGAACTGCCCGAGCGCGCGGCGCTGGGGCAACGCGTGCAGAAGGCCATCGATGAAGGAACGGTCGAGGTGGTGACCGGCTTCCGCGTGGCCGAGATGTCGGATGCAGCCGGGGGCCTGGTGCTCCGAGCCGAAGACGGGCGCGAGGTGAGCGAGGTCGCGCGGGTGTTCGCGCTCACTGGTTTCCGCCCTGACACCGAGATCCTGCGCGAGCTGCGCATCGACCTCGACCCGCTGCTTGACGCCGTCGCCGGCATCGCCGACGAGATCGACCCCAACATTCACTCATGTGGATCCGTGGAGGCAACCGGCGCACGCCAGCTCGCTCAGCCTGAGAAGGACTTCTTCATCGTGGGTGCGAAGTCGTACGGTCGGGCACCGACCTTCCTGGCCCTCACGGGGTACGAGCAGGTGCGCAGCGTGGTCGCCCACCTCGCGGGAGACCACGAGGCCGCCGCGCGCAACGAGCTCATCCTCCCCGATACGGGTGTGTGCGGTGGAGCAGGCGAGTTCGACACGGCAGGCGGGTCAGGCGCGGGCGCATGCTGCGCGCCGCAGCCCGTGCTGCAGCTCGGCTCGCGACCGGTTACCGTCGGCTGATGGCCCAGACCGCTGCCCCCGCCCACGCCGCGCCGCGTCTGTCGCCGCTCGATCGCTGGCTGCCGCTGTGGATCGGGCTGGCCATGGTCGCCGGGCTCGTGGTCGGGGTACTCATCCCCGGGGTCTCCGACGTGCTCGCCCGGCTCGAAGTCGGTGGCATCTCGGTGCCGATCGCGCTCGGGCTGCTGGTGATGATGTATCCCGTCCTCGCCAAGGTCCGCTACGACCGGGTCGCCGCAGTCACCAGTGACAAGAAGCTCCTGATCTCCTCCCTGGTACTGAACTGGCTGGTGGGCCCCGCGCTGATGTTCACGCTTGCCTGGGTGTTCCTCGCCGACCTCCCCGAATACCGCACCGGACTGATCATCGTCGGGCTCGCCCGGTGCATCGCGATGGTGGTCATCTGGAACGACCTCGCCTGCGGGGATCGCGAGGCCGCTGCCGTACTCGTGGCGATCAACTCCGTCTTCCAGATCGTGGCGTTCTCGCTACTGGGATGGTTCTACCTCACGGTGCTCCCCGCCTGGCTGGGGCTCGACACCCAGGGGATCGAGATCTCGGTCTGGCAGATCGCGCTGAACGTGCTGATCTTCCTCGGCATCCCTCTGCTTGCGGGCTTCGCGTCTCGCTACCTCGGTGAGCGCCGCAAGGGGCGCGAATGGTACGAAGAGAGGTTCCTGCCGCGAGTGGGCCCTTGGGCGCTCTACGGACTGCTGTTCACCATCGTTCTGCTGTTCGCGCTGCAGGGGGAGCAGGTGGTCTCGCGCCCGTGGGACATCGCTCGCATCGCCGTGCCGCTGCTCGTCTACTTTGTGATCATGTGGTTCGTTGGCATCTGCACCGGCCGCATGCTCGGGCTCGACTACGCCCGCTCATCCACACTCGCCTTCACAGCCGCAGGCAACAACTTCGAGCTTGCCATCGCTGTCACGATCGCCACCTTCGGGGCAGCATCCGGTCAGGCGCTCGCCGGCGTCGTTGGCCCGCTTATCGAAGTTCCCGTGCTCGTCGGGCTCGTATACGTCTCACTGTGGCTTGCCCGGTCCTGGTTCCGCATCGATCCGTTCGCCTCTGAAAGGTCAAACTTGTGACTGACACCACCATTCCCGCTGTGCTCTTCGTCTGCGTGCACAATGCGGGCCGCTCGCAGATGGCGGCCGGGTTCCTGCGAGAGATCGCCGGAGACCGCATCGAGGTCCGCTCCGCGGGCTCGATGCCCGCCGATCAGATCAACCCCACGGCCGTCGAAGCCATGGGAGAGCTGGGAATCGACATCACGGCCGAGCGTCCCAAGGTGCTCACCACCGATGCCGTGCAGACATCGGATGTGGTGATCACGATGGGGTGCGGTGATGCCTGCCCCATCTTCCCTGGCAAGCGCTACGAGGACTGGGAGCTCGAAGACCCCGCAGGGCAGGGGCTCGACGCGGTGCGGCCGATCCGCGACGACATCCGCATGCGCATCGAGCAGCTGGTCGCCGAGCTCCTCTGAGTGGCGCTGCGCGCCATTCGCGTTTCATAACTCCTGAACTTTTCCCCCGATCCCTGCGTTTCTGGTCGGGGTAGAGCGGTTGCGGCCAATTCCTCAGGAGTTGTGCCCGCGCTCAGGCCATGAACTCACGCACGGCGGTCGTCATCGCGGTCACGCCGATCTCGATTCCCGGATTCATCACGGGGGCGAACAGTGCAGAGTGCGTCGTCGGAATCACATCTGACACCGTGCCGTCGGCGACGGCCGTGGCGTAGGCATCCGCGTCGATCACGCCCCAGAACCAGAACACGAGTGGCGCGCCGGAGTCCCTGGCGAACCACGACACGTCCTCGCTGCCCGTGAAGAACCCCGGGTCCATCACCGTGCCCTCGCCGAGTGCACGGTCGATGGCCGCGGAGACGCGGGCTGTGGCATCCGGGTCATTGATCGTCGGCGGCAGTCGGTGCTCCGTGCGGAACTCGGGCTCGCGCTCTGCACCGGATGCCGTGGCCTCTGCCCGCACGATCCGCTCGACACTCGCGATGATGCGCTCACGCGATGCGTCATCGGGGTAGCGCAGGCTGAGCTCGAGCGTCGCCTCCGACGAGATGATGTTGTTCTTCGTGCCGGCGTGGATCGATCCGACCGTGATGACGCCGACGCCGCGGGGGTCGACTTCGCGCGACGCGATCGTCTGCAGCCGCATCACGGTGGCCGCGGCCATGACCACCGGGTCGATGGTCGTGTGCGGGCGTGAGCCGTGTCCGCCGCGGCCGTGCATGGTGACGGTGATGCCATCGGCCGCAGCCATCTGCGGACCGGGGCGCATGCCCACCACGCCGGCGGGCAACGGGGTGACGTGCTGACCGAGAACGACGTCGGGTTTCGGATAGCGATCGAGGATGCCGTCATCCAGCATCGCCCGAGACCCCGCACCGTACTCCTCGGCGGGCTGGATCAGCACGACGAGAGTCCCTGACCACTCGTCCCGCGTGTTCACGAGCCGCTCGACGGCACCGATCATCGCCGTGACATGCATATCGTGGCCGCACGCGTGCATGATCGGCACGGTGTTTCCTGCCGGATCGATGCCGATCATGGTGCTCGCGTACGGCAGGCCGGTGGTTTCTTGAACGGGCAGCGCGTCCATGTCGGCGCGCGCCCAGACGACGGGGCCGTCACCATTGCGCAGCACGCCGACGACACCGGTGATGCCGACGCCCTCTTCGACCTCGAGGCCGAGAGCGCGCAGATGACCGGCGGCGATGCCGGCCGTGCGCGTCTCTTGGAACGAGAGTTCCGGATGCCGGTGCAGATCGGTGTACAGGTGCTCGAGGTCGATGGGCATGGGGCCGACTCTAGCGTCAGCCGCCGCCGACTAAAGTTGACGTGCCCACCCGGGCACACATCCCAGGAGCACTGCATGACAACGGTCGACGATCGGGCCCGCTACCGGCCGAATCCTTCTGTCCTCGATGCGCTGAAATCGCCCCGACTGCTGACCCGCGAAGTTCTCGCGGGGTTGGTGGTGGGTCTCGCACTGATCCCCGAGGCCATTGCCTTCTCGATCATTGCCGGGGTCGACCCCAAGGTCGGGCTGTTCTCCGCTTTCGTGATGGCGGTCTCGATCGCGTTCGTCGGCGGTCGCCCAGCGATGATCAGCGCGGCGACGGGAGCGGTCGCACTCGTGATCGCGCCGGTGATGCGCGAACACGGCATGGATTACTTCATCGCCACGGTCATCCTCGCGGGAATCTTCCAGATCCTCCTCGCCCTCTTCGGTGTCGCGAAGCTCATGCGTTTCATCCCGCGCAGCGTCATGGTCGGGTTCGTCAACGCGCTCGCGATCCTCGTCTTCATCGCACAGCTGCCGCATCTGATCGGTGTGCCCTGGCTCGTGTACCCGCTGGTGGCCGGCGGCATCCTGATCATGGTGGTGATGCCCCGGATCACGAAGGTGATCCCGGCACCTCTCGTCTCGATCGTCCTGATCACGGCGGTCGTCGTCGTCTTCGCGCTTAACGTGCCCACGGTCGGAGATGAGGGGGAGCTGCCGAAGAGCCTTCCAGAGCTCTTCTTCCCGAGTGTTCCGATCACCTGGGAGACGTTCACGATCATCGCTCCCTTCTCTCTCGGGATGGCGCTGGTGGGTCTTCTCGAATCTCTGATGACGGCGAAGCTCGTCGATGAGATCACCGACACGCACTCGCGCAAGACCCGTGAGGCCTGGGGGCAGGGCGTCGCGAACATCCTCTCCGGATTCCTCGGCGGCATGGGCGGCTGCGCCATGATCGGGCAGACCATGATCAATGTGAAGGTCTCTGGCGCCCGCACACGGATCTCCACGTTCTGCGCCGGTGTCTTCCTGCTGATCCTCGTCGTCGTCCTCGGAGACGTCGTCGCGATCATCCCGATGGCAGCGCTCGTCGCGGTCATGATCATGGTGTGCGTGGCGACCTTCGACTGGCACAGCATCCGTCCGTCGACCCTGAGGCGGATGCCGAAGAGCGAGACCCTCGTCATGCTCTCGACGGTCGTGCTCGTGGTGATCACCTCGAACCTGGCCATCGGGGTGGTGGCCGGTGTAGTCGTGGCATCCGTGCTCTTCGTCCGTCGCGTCGCGCATTTCGCGACCGTCACCCGGACGGTGACGGCGGATGCCGCGTACTACGTCGTCGACGGCGAGCTGTTCTTCGCTTCGAGTAACGACCTCACCACGCAGTTCGAGTACGCCGACGATCCGCCGCGCGTCGTCATCGACCTGTCGCGTTCGCACATCTGGGATGCCTCGACTGTCGCGGCACTCGACGCGATCCAGACGAAGTATCTCGCTCATGAGAAGACGGTCGAACTCGTCGGGCTGAACGTCGCCAGCGGAGTGTTCCACGGGCGACTGAGCGGGGGCTTTCCGCCGGCGTGATCTCTCGCCGTCGCGGTCACGGTCGGGTGGCTACGGCGCGTGCGTACCGCGGTATCGGCGATTCCGAATCCCCAGCAGAACCGATGCCACGACCGCCGCGACGATCGACGCCGTGAGGATCGCTACCTTGGCGTGGTCATGAGCCTCGCTGCCAGCGGCGAAGCTGAGCTCGGCGACCAGTAACGAGACTGTGAAGCCGATCCCGGCGAGGACGCCGACTCCGACGATATCCAGCCACCGCAGGTCCGGGTCCAGGTCGATCCGACGGATACGCGTGACCGCCCATGTGGCCGCCGTGATGCCGATCGGCTTGCCGAGGACGAGCGCGAGCATGATTCCGAGGACCACAGGGTCGGCGAACGCCGCGATGGCCCCCTCTGCGCCGCCGATTGCGACGCCGGCGGAGAAGAACGCGAAGACCGGCACCGCGATTCCCGCGGAAAGCGGCCGGAACCGGTGCTCGAACACCTCGGCGAGGCCTGGCTCGGCATCCGTGCCCCGATCGGCTTTCCGGTGCAGCACGGGGATCGTGAAGCCGAGGAGGACGCCGGCGATCGTGGCGTGGATGCCGGATGCGTGCAGTAGTGCCCACGCGATCACTCCGATGGGCAGCAGCACGAGCCATGCCGCGGTCGGCCGCAGGTGGAAGAACCGTCGGTACAGCTGCGCGATCAGTCCGTAGCCGGCGATCACGACGAGCGCGAGCACGAGTGGCACGATCTCGACCGTCTCCGTGTAGAACAGCGCGATGATGCCGATGGCGATCAAGTCGTCGACGACGGCGAGCGTGAGCAGGAAGATGCGCAGTGCGCTCGGCAGATGCGAGCCGATCACCGCCAGCACGGCGACCGCGAAAGCGATGTCGGTCGCTGTGGGGATCGCCCAGCCGCGCGACGCTTCGGCCGAGCCCGCGGTGACGGCGAGGTAGATGACGGCGGGCACGATTACTCCGCCGATGGCGGCGAAGATGGGCACTATGGCGGTGCTGAACTTCCGTAGATCGCCGCTGACGAACTCGCGCTTCAGTTCGAGGCCCACCAGGAAGAAGAAGATCGCCAGCAGCCCGTCGGCCGCCCACGCGCCGATGCTGAGGCGTAGGTGCCACGGCTCGTACCCGATCTCGAAGTCGCGGATCGCGAAGTAGGACTCCGCCCAGGGCGAGTTGGCCCACCCCAGCGCGACGATGGCGAGTGCGACGAGCAGGATGCCGCCGACGGTCTCTTTGCGGAGGAGGTCTCCTATGCGGAGCGATTCCGCGGTGGAGGCGGAGGGGAACTTCCGACGGATGCCGAGGATGCGTGCGGGGGAGGGCGACATGAGCGCCTTTCGGGTCGACAGCAGAACATGTCGACCAGGCTTCCCGACTCTCCTGCATCCAGTCTAGATGTCATCGTCAGCCACGGTCATCACCGCACCCGCCGGGTCTCGAACGCCCACATCGCCGCTTCGACGCGGTTGCGCGCCCCGATCTTCGTGAGGATCGCGCCGATGTGCGTCTTGACGGTTCCGAGCGAGAGGAACAGCCGCCCGCCGATCTCCGTGTTGGTGAGTCCCTCGGCGAGCAGCACGACGACCTCTTCCTCACGCGCTGTCAGCGGATCCGGGAGAGCTCGCGTGCCGGCAGCCGCGGGCGAGAACTCGGCCAGGAGTCGGGTGGTGATCCGCGGCGAGATCAACGCATCGCCGGCCGCCGCGGCCCGTACCGCCTCGGCGATGAGCGTGGGGCCTGCGTCCTTCAGCAGGAACCCCTTCGCCCCCGCGCGCAACGCCCCGTACACGTACTCGTCGAGATCGAATGTGGTGATGATCACCACGGCGATCGGATCTTCGACATCACGGCCGGCAAGCAGAGCCGTGGCCCGGATGCCGTCGAGCTCCGGCATCCGGATGTCGAGGAGTGCGACGTCGGGGTGCGTGCGACGCGCGAGCGCGACGGCCTCCGCGCCGTTCTCGGCCTCGGCGACCACCTCGATATCGGAGGCGGCATCCAGCAACATCCGGAGACCGGTGCGCACCGGCTCCTGATCGTCGGCGATGAGGACGCGGATCATCGGGCTCCTCGCAGGGGGATCGTGGCGCGCAGCATCCATCCGCCGCCGGGACGCGGGCCGGTTTTGACCGTTCCGCCGAGCAGCGCCGCACGCTCGTCCATCCCCTGCAGGCCGTGACCGGTGCCGACGCCGCCTGACGGCGCGGCTCGGCCGTCGTCGATGACCGTGAGCTGTGCGGTTCCGTGCGCGGTGGTCAGCGAGAGGTCGATCGATGTGGCACCCGTGGCGTGCCGTCGCGCGTTCGTCACGGCCTCCTGGGCGATGCGGAACAGCGTCGCGGAGACGATGTCGGGCGTCGCGGTGAGGGAGGCGATCTCGACCGTGACGCGAGGCGGCCCCGACGTCGCGAGTGCCCGGAGATCGGAGAGCCCAGGAGGCGGCGCGTACTCGGCCCGCAGCACCCCGACGAGCGCACGCATGTCCTCCATCACCGCGGACGCCTCGCGCTCGATGATCTCGAGCGACTCGGTGACTCTGGCGGAGTCCGACGGTGCGAGGCGGGCCACCTGTGCGCGGATCACGATCGCGGACGCGTGATGGGCGACCGTGTCGTGCAGATCCCGTGCGAGCGCCTCGCGCTCCTGCGCCCGGACGGCGGCGAGTTCACGCGCGCGGGAGGTCACGCGCTCGCGGCGCAGCGCACCGATCAGGCAGGCGCCGCCGACGAACGCGACCCCCGCGACTGCGCCGGCGATGCTCTCGGCCTCGAACAGTCGTGCTCCGCTGAGCGCGATCGAGATGACCACGCCGGCGGCGAGGATCGGTCCGCCGATCGCGCGGGCGCGCGTCGACCCCCACCGGAACAGCGCGTAGGGCACCGCGAGGAGCGCGAACATCGTCACGACCCCGCCGGTCGGCACTCCGCTGAGCTCCTGCGCGATCTCGAACGCGATCGACAGTGCCGTCGTCGCGGCGACGACCGGCAGCGGATGGGTCCGTCGCCAGGGCAGTGCGGACAGCGCGACGACCGTCACGGCGACGGTGGCGACCGGCCACGCGAGGTCGCGGCGGAGCGACGCTTCGAGGATCGTGACCACGGCGAGCACGACGACGAGCACAACGTCTAGACGCTGAGGGCCCGCCGCGCGCACGCTAAGCCGCGACAGGCGCTCCGCTTCGCGTGGGCTCTGCACATTTGGCATGTTACTCAGGCCGGATGCTGTGCGGGGTGCGTACTCACGCGGCGACCGCGACAGCCGCGGACCGACGCCGCAGAATCGTGCTGCGGATGACGACCTCGGCGATGACGATGTTGATCAGCCACCCGGCATCCATCTGAATCAGTCGCCAGAACTCGCTAGGGGTGCCGAACATGATCGCGAACGGGGCTGAGGTGAACACCTGCGTACCCGCGCCCGATGCGAGCGCATACGCACGGATCATCCATGCGCCATGACGGGGGATGTCGCGTCGCGCGATCGCCCGGAGAGCGAGCACGATGAACGCGATCATCAGCCCGCCGACGACGTAGCGCGATATCTGCAGCGCGAGTCCATCGATGGGCGGGACGTCGTAGAACGCCGTCATCCACAGCCCGCTCAGCGCGACCGCCAGCCCGGCGGGCACGAGCAGGTATCGTCCGGCGAACCGGTGCCATTCGGGGTGGCGTCGCCGCAGCCCGGGCAGGAACTGGAACGCGCCGACCAGCGAGTACACGAGGGCGCCGACGATGTGCAGCACCACGGGCAGCGGCATCTGCAGGAATCGGGCGTTCGCCTCGGTCTGTGGAGCGTCCGCGGCGATCTCGCCGATGCGCATCGCGCCTGCGAGCGAGGGGACCAGGGCCAGGGCGATGAGCCCTGCGGCGATGAGCCATTCACGACGTGGCGATTTCATGCTTCGATGCTCGCGCGCCGGCGCGGTCGCGCACATCGGCCACATGGCCGGTTCTGCTCACCGCGGAGGGCGGGATCAGGAGAGCGTGGCGGGGCGGACTTCGCGTCGCGCGGTCGTGCCGCGCACGATCAACTCGAACGGCAGCGCCGCGTGCGCGGCAGGCTCGTCCGTCGCCTCGAGCTTCGCGAGCACAGCCTCGGCCGCGCGCTCGCCCTGTGCGAGCGGGAACTGATCGACGGTCGTGAGCTGGAAGAACTCGCCGAGTTCGTGGCCGTCGATGCCGATCACGGAGATGTCCTCCGGCACCCGGTAACCGAGATCACGCGCCGCCATGACGGCGCCGATCGCCATCTCATCGGATGCCGCGAAGACAGCCGTCGGGCGCGGATCTGGACGACCGAGGAGTTGTTTCGCTGCCCGATAGCCGCCTTCGACCGTGAAGTCCGAAGACGCCAGGAACGCCGGATTCGGAGTGATCCCCGCGCCAGCCAGCGCCGTCTCGAAACCGAGCCGGCGATTGGTCGGGATGTGGAAGTCCAGATCGAACTCGGAGCTTGCGCCGATGTGCGCGATCTCGGTGTGGCCGAGGGTCAGCAGATGCTCTGTGGCGAGCTGCGCGAGCGCACCATCATCGGCGGTGAGCGTGTCGAGCCGGGGGTTCGGGCCACCGATGGCGATCACCGGCAGGCCGAGCGCGAGCAGTCGTGCTGTCTCGTGCTCGTCGAGCTCGATGGAGACAGCGATCACAGCATCCACACGCTGTCGTCGCAGAGCCGTCTCGAACACGTCCTTTCGAACGTCCTGATCGGCCGTGATGTTGTAGAGCGTGATGTCGTAACCGTGGCGCATCAGCGCACTCGACACTCCAGAGAGCACCGTACTGAAGAACCATCGGTCGAGGAACGGCACCACGACGCCGATGTTCCTCGTGCGCCCTGACGCCAGGCTTGAAGCCCGCGAAGAGACGACGTAGCCGAGCTCCTGCGCGGCAAGGTGAACCTTCTCGCGAGACGAGGCAGAGACGTAGCCGCGACCGCTGAGGGCGCGCGAGACCGTGGCTGTTGACAGCCCGGCCTTTCGCGCGACCTCATCGATGCTGACCACGGTGTCTCAGTTCTTCGTGTACCAGGCTGCGTGATCAGTCGGCACGGCAGTGCCCTCGAACCGCTGGCTCTGCGTGATGAAGGTCACGTCGTCGCCGAGCTCCAACGGCTCCGCGCCGAGGTTCGCGACCACATGCACGTCTCCGCGACGGAAGGCGATGGCGCTCTCGCCGAGGTCCTCCCACACCAGCGAGCCGTTGCCGAGCTCGAACTCGCGGCGCATGCCCAGCAGCGTCTTGTACATGTGCAGGGTGGAGGTGGGGTCTGCCTCCTCGACATCGCGAGCGAAACGCGACCACTCCTCGGGCTGCGGCAGCCAGGAGTCTCCGGTCGTGTTGAAGCCGTACGCCGCCGCCTCCGCTTCCCACGGGATCGGCACGCGGCAGCCATCGCGGCCGTAGCGCTCGCCGCTCGTGCGGAACCACGTCGGGTCCTGACGGAACTCGTCGGGGATCTCCATCGCCTCAGGAAGTCCGAGCTCTTCGCCCTGGTACAGGTACGAGGAACCGGGCAGAGCGAGCATGATGGTGGTCGCCGCGCGAGCGCGTGCGAGACCGGTCGCCTCGTCGGGCTTGCCAGCGGACTTCGGTCCGATTCCGTCGCCCTGAGGGCTGTCGGCGGTGAGGGCCAGACGAGAAGCGTGCCGGATCACGTCGTGATTCGACAGCACCCAGGTGCTGGGAGCGCCGACCTTGCCGAACTCGTCGAGGGAGTCGCGGATGACGCCGCGAACCTTCTGCGCGTCCCAGTCGGTCATCATGTACGGGAAGTTGAAGGTCTGGTGCATCTCATCGGGACGAACCCAGAGCGCCGTCTTCTTCAGCGTGGGCAGCCAGGCCTCACCGCACAGTGCGCGATCGCCGTCGTACTCCGCGAGAACCTTGTGCCAGTCGCGGTAGATGTCGTGGACACCCTCCTGGCCCCAGTAGGGCACGTCGTCCTCGCCGCCGCCCATCGAGTCAGACTCGGACGGGGGCGTGTAGTCGGGGAGGCCGTCGGCCTTGATCATGCCGTGGGCGACATCCACGCGGAATCCGTCGACGCCGCGGTCGAGCCAGAAGCGCAGGACGCCGCGGAACTCCTCGCGAACCTCTTCATTGGTCCAGTCGAAGTCGGGCTGCGAGGGGTCGAAGATGTGCAGGTACCACTGGCCGGGGGTCCCGTCGGGCTCGGTGATGCGAGTCCACTGACCGCCGCCGAAGACGCTCTCCCAGTTGTTCGGGGGAATCTCGCCGTTCTCGCCCTTGCCGTCACGGAAGATGTAACGAGCGCGCTCGGGGCTGCCAGGGGCCGCCTTCAGTGCCTGCTGGAACCACACGTGCTGATCGCTGGAGTGGTTCGGAACGAGGTCGACAATCACCCGGATGCCGCGGGCGTGGGCCGCGGCGAGCATCGTGTCGAAATCGGCGAGCGTGCCGAACAGCGGGTCGACATCGCGGTAGTCGGCGACGTCGTAACCAGCGTCCTTCTGGGGGCTCGTCATGAACGGGCTCAGCCAGATCGCATCGATGCCGAGATCCTGGAGAGAATCGAGTCTGCTGGTCACGCCGGGCAGATCGCCGATTCCATCACCAGAGGCGTCAGCGAAGGAACGCGGGTAGATCTGGTAGATAACGGCGCTTCGCCACCACTCGGAACCGGGCGCTGCGAACTGCTCAAGCTCTGTCATGGCAACAGCATAGTGCAAACGCTTACAGACCCGCTAGGGCGCGGATCGAAACGGTTCGAAGGCTAGTCGTCGATGACGACGTTCACTGGGTTTTCACCGCGCAGCATCCGGTCGATCTGCTTACGGATCAGACGTGAGATCCGCGGGTTCATCGCGGTGGACGCTCCGCCGATGTGCGGTGAGAGAAGCACTCCCGGCGTCTTCCACAAGTCATGCTCGGTGGGCAGGGGCTCGGGGTCGACGACATCGAGTGCCGCGCGGATGCGTCCCTGCTGGCGCACGAGCGCGTCGCTGTCGATCAGGGTTCCGCGACCGACGTTGACCAGCAGTGCGCCGTCGGCCATCCGGCCCAGCAGCTCGTCGTCGAAGAGGTGGTGCGTGGCGTCGCCCCCGGGGAGCGCGAGGATGACGATCTCGGCATCCGGCAGCAGAGCAGGGAGCTCGTCGATCGCATGCACCTGCACGCGTCCGAGCCGCTCATGCCAGACCGGGCGGGCGGTGCGCGCGACGACGGTGAGGTCGATCTCGAAGGGCTCCAGACGCAGGGCGATCGCTTCGCCCACTCCGCCGAAGCCGACCAGCAGCACCCTGCGATCAGCGAGACTCTCGGCGAACACCGGCGACCACTGGCTGTCCTGCTGAGCGAGGACGAACCGAGGGAGCTGGCGCTGTGCGGCAAGCGTCAGCGCGAGGGCGATCTCGGCCGTGGAGGCCTCGTGCACGCTCGCGGCATTCGCGTAGCGGAGACCTTCGGGGAGCTGGTCGGCGACCCCGTCGTACCCGATCGACTGGCCCTGCACGAGGCCGATGTCGAGCCCTTGGAGTGCACCGAGCACCGTGCTGTCGCTCAAGTAGGGCGCAACCACCAGGTCGATCTTCTCGCGCGGGTGTGGAGACTGAAGGTCCCAGACGTCCAGCTCCACTCCCTCGGGCAGCGCGCCGAGGTTCTCGGCCAGTCGAGCGGTGGGAACGGTGACGAAGAGACTCACGCCTCGAGCCTAGCGACGGTGCGGAAGCCGGCGTTACCCATTGACGAGTCAGGGGTGTTCTGCGAGCGCGCCGCATTCCGGTAGCGATTGCAGTACGAGATGTGGCAGAGGTAGCTCCCCCCGCGCAGCACGCGCGAGGTGCCTGTTTCGGGTCCGGTCGGGCTCTGGGCAGGTGAGTACTCGTAATAGTTCGGGTCGAACCAATCGGAGCACCACTCCCATACATTTCCGACGGGCTGCCACAGGCCGTATCCGTTCGGGGCGAAGCTGTGCACGGGAGCCGTCGTCAAGAAGCCATCAGCGAGCGTGTTCTCGCGAGGGAACGTTCCCTGCCAGATATTCGCGCGCCACCCGTCCTCATCGACCTCGGCGTCGCCCCACGGGTACTTCGCCGCATGCAGCCCGCCCCTGGCGGCGCACTCCCATTCCGCTTCGGTGGGAAGGCGACGCCCCGCCCAGTCGCAGTACGCCTGGGCGTCGTTCCAACTCACATGGACGACGGGGTGATCGTCGAGGCCGTCCAGATCTGAATCTCGTCCGCCGGGGTGCGCCCAGTCGGCGCCTCGCACGCCGAACCACCACGGCGTCCGCGGGGGCTGGCCGAGAATGTCATTCTTCGGGGCCGCGAGCGCGAGGTGGAACACCGCAGAGAACCCGAACTGCTCGGCCTCGGTGCGGTATCCGGTCGCGTTGACGAACGCCGCGAACGCGTCGTTCGTCACGGACGTCGCATCGATCGAGAACTCGGGGAGCATCACCTCGTGAAGAGGGGCCTCGCCATCTCCCGCATTCCGGTCGCCGGAGGAATCGCCCATCAGGAAGGTTCCCGCCGGGATCACGGACTGCTCGATCGCGTGGGCGGATGCTGCTGGCGTAGCATCCGAACTGCCCGCATCCGGCCCTGGCTGAATCGTCAGAAACTGATCGCGGGCCGGTGCTCCGCACGTGCAGGACGGACCGCACGTCCCATCAGTCTCCGCGCCGGTCATCGCTACGCGGCGACGCGAGCGATCGCAGCGACGGCGCTCGCGAAGAAGCCAAGGCCGTCGATACCCGACCGCATGGCGGCGTCGGTGTCTGGGCCGAAGCCCGCCTCTGTCGCGTGCTCGGGGTGCGGCATGAGGCCCACGACGTTTCCGGCCTCGTTCGTCACACCGGCGATGTCGCGCAGTGATCCGTTCGGGTTGACGCCTGCGTAGCGGAAGGCCACCAGGCCCTCGCCCTCCAGACGATCGAGAGTGTCATCGGAGGCGATGTAGCCGCCTTCGCCGTTCTTGAGCGGGATGACGATCTCCTGGCCCCGGCGGAACGTGTTGGTCCAGGCGGTGTCGGAGTTCTCGACCGTGAGCTTCTGGTCGCGGCGAACGAAGTGCTGGTGATCGTTGCGGATGAGCCCGCCTGGCAGCAGGTGCGCCTCGACGAGCATCTGGAAACCGTTGCAGATTCCGAGCACCGGCATTCCGGATGCCGCGGCATCCTTCACCTCGGACATGATCGGCGACAGCGCGGCGATCGCGCCGCTTCTCAGATAGTCGCCGTAGCTGAAGCCACCAGGAAGGACGAGCGCGTCGACGCCTTCGAGGTCGTGCGATCCGTGCCAGAGGGCGACGGGCTCGGCGCCGGCAAGGCGGACAGCGCGCTGCGCGTCGCGGTCGTCGAGTGACCCAGGCCAGGTGATGACGCCGATGCGGACGCTCACTCGACCACCTCGATGCCGACGACATCCTCGATCACGGAGTTCGACAGCACGTCTTCGGCGATCTTCTTCGCCTCTGCCAGCACGGCGTCGGTGACCTCGCCGTCGACAGTGAGCTCGAAGCGTTTGCCGATGCGCACATCGCTGAAGCTCGTCACACCCTGGCGTGAGAATGCGCCGGAGACGGCCTTCCCCTGCGGGTCGAGCAGTTCGGACTTGGGCATGACGTCGACGACGATGGTGGGCATGAACGGCTCCGGAAGTCGCGGGAAGGCGGGCACGCCCAGTCTAGTGTGCGTGCGAGTGCGCGTCAGGAGTGGAAGACGGTGTGCAGATCGCCGACGGCCTGGCGGCCGCCCAGTCCGTCGATCTCGAACAGCACAGAGATGCCTGCGACGTGCGATCCCAATCGTTCGATGAGCTGACGGCCGGCGGCGAGCGTGCCGCCAGTGGCGAGGACGTCGTCGATGAGCAGGACGCGTGAGCCCTGGGGCAGGTCGTCGTGCATCTCGATCGTCGCGGTGCCGTATTCGAGTGAGTAGTCGACGGATGCCGCGGGGCGAGGAAGCTTGCCGGCCTTGCGGATCGGGATGAGGCCGACTCCTGCTGCGATCGCCGCGGTTCCGGCGATCAGGAACCCGCGTGCTTCGATTCCGGCCACGTAGTCGAAGGATCCCGCGAAGGGCTCGATCAGTGCCTCTGTGGTCGCGCGGAGCGCATCGCGGTCGGCGAGCAGTGGCGTGATGTCGCGGAAGAGGATCCCCGGCTCCGGGTAGTCCGGGATGCTGCGGATCAGCGACTCGGCGTGGGCGAGGGCAGGAGAAAGTTCTCGGGAGGGCACTGATCAAGGGTACCGGCCTCTCCTGTGGTGGCACTTGACAAGCTTGGGAGCGCTCCCATATCGTTACTCAACGATCGTGGGAGCGCTCCCACATCACAGAGCCAAGCAGTGAAACCCCACCCGCACAAAGGAGTGAATCGTGAACACATCCATCCGTCGACGCGTGCTGACAGCAGCGTCCATTGCGTCGGTAGCAGCTCTCGCCCTGGCCGGTTGCGCCTCAGGCGCCAGCGACTCCGGCGCTGAGGGAGATGCCGATGCAGACGTCACGCTGACCGTGACGACCTTCGGCACCTTCGGCTACGACGACCTGTACAAGGAGTACGAGGACCTGCACCCGAACGTCACCATCGAGGCGACGAACATCGACACGGGTGGAAACGCTCGTACCGACGCTTTCACCAAGATCGCCGCAGGCTCTGGCCTCAGCGACATCGTCGCCGTCGAAGAGGGCTGGCTCGGAGCCATCATGGACGTCTCCGACACCTTCGTCGACCTGAGCGACTACGGTATCGAGGACCGCAAGGGCGACTGGGTCGACTGGAAGTACGCTCAGGGCACCGACGCCGACGGCCGCGTGATCGGCTACGGCACCGACATCGGCCCTTCGGGCATCTGCTACAATGGCGCGGCCTTCGAGGCTGCCGGCCTCCCGAGCGACCGCGAGTCGGTTGCCACGCTGCTCGACGGCGACTGGGCGAACTTCTTCAAGGTCGGCCAGGAGCACACCGACAAGACCGGCAAGGCCTGGTACGACCACTCCGGCTTCGTCTGGAACTCGATGGTCAACCAGCTCGACGAGGGCTACTACACCGCTGACGGTGAGCTGAATGTCGAGGGCAACAAGGAGCTCAAGGAGCGCTTCGAACTCCTGGGCGCTGCAACCGAGGGCGGCCAGTCGGCTGCTCAGGCTGCATGGGACTGGAACGGCGGAAAGTCGTTCGTCGACGGCACGTTCGCAACCTTCGTCTGCCCCGGCTGGATGCTGGGTGTCGTTCAGGGTCAGGTCGAGGCAGGCGGCGGCGACGCATCGACCGGCTGGGACTTCGCAGACGTCTTCCCCGGCGGAGCTGTCAACTGGGGTGGAGCATGGCTCACGATCCCGGAGACCTCGAAGCACAAGGAAGCAGCCGCTGAGCTGGCTGACTGGCTGACGCAGCCCGAGCAGCAGGTGAAGCAGTCGGTTGCCGCCGGCAACTTCCCCTCGACCATCAAGGCGCAGGAGACCCTCGCGGCGGATGCCACCCCGAACGAGTTCTTCAACGACGCACCCACCGGTGCGATCCTGGCCGAGCGTGCCAAGGGCGTCGTCGCGCAGTTCAAGGGCGCGGATGACTCGATCATCCAGGAGAACGTCTTCGGACCGGCGCTCAGCAAGCTCGATCGTGGCGAGCTGAACACTCAGCAGTCGTGGGATGAGGCCATCTCGCTGCTGAACGAACTCGTCGGCTGATACCGAAGAATCCACTGTTCGTGATCTCGTCTCGGCCCCGGCTCGCCCGGCGACCGGGGCCGAGACGAATCACATCTTCGACGTCAAGGACACAATCATGACTCTCACTGCCCCACCCAAGGAGCGTGTGGTCGCCACCGCCGATCCGGTGGTTGCCGGTAAACGACGTTCTTGGCGTCATCGAGTATCCCGGTTCGACCAGAACGCCTCGCCCTACTTCTACATCTCGCCGTTCTTCCTGCTGTTCGGCCTCGTCGGGCTGTTCCCGCTGCTGTACACGGTGTATGTCGCAGTCTTCGACTGGGACCTGCTCAAGGGCCAGGGCG
Organism: Microbacterium zouquanmingi; assembly: GCF_052266695.1. Lineage (NCBI taxonomy): Bacteria > Bacillati > Actinomycetota > Actinomycetes > Micrococcales > Microbacteriaceae > Microbacterium > Microbacterium zouquanmingi. The sequence continues at coordinate 812,715 of NZ_JBQPQZ010000001.1, read as the reverse complement.
ACTTCGTCGGGGCAGGGAACTTCATCGAGGTGCTCGGCGATGCGATGTTCTGGAACTCGATCCTCAACACGCTGAGCATCTTCCTGCTCTCGGCCATCCCGCAGCTCGCGGTCGCACTGATCGTGGCCTACCTGCTCGACCGCGGCCTTCGCGCCCCCACGTTCTGGCGGATGAGCATCCTCATCCCCTTCGTCGTCACCCCTGTCGCCGTGGCGATCATCTTCTCGAGCATCTTCAACGAGGCCGACGGCCTCGCCAACAATCTTCTGAACCTCATCGGTATCGTCGACCAGGAGTGGAAGCACAACACCTTCCTCTCGCACATCGCGATCGCCACGATGGTCAACTTCCGCTGGACCGGATACAACGCGCTCATCCTGCTCGCCGCGATGCAGGCCGTGCCGCGCGATCTCTACGAGTCCGCCGCGATCGACGGCGCCGGCCCCATCCGCCGCTTCTTCTCGATCACCATTCCCACCATCCGCCCGACCCTCATCTTCGTGATCATCACCGCGACGATCGGTGGTCTGCAGGTCTTCGCCGAGCCTCGATTGTTCGACGTGTCCACCGCCGGCGGCATCGGCGGCAGCGACCGGCAGTTCCAGACCACGGTGCTGTTCCTGTGGGAGATGGCATTCTTCCGCCGCAATCTCGGCGAAGCATCCGCCGTTGCGATCCTGTTGTTCGTGCTCATCGTGGCGATCGGCGTGATCAACTTCCTGCTCACGCGCGGGATCTCCACCGGTGACGCACCGAAGAACCGCGCGGCCAGACGCCGCGCCCGAAAGAGCCAGGCCAAGACAGGAGCACAGCGATGAGCGCGACGCAGGCCCTCAGCGTGCCGGAGAAGATCCGTCGCCGCAGGAGCAGCGGTGGTGTCGCAGGTGTCGGAAGCCGTCCCGGCTTCCTCACCTACGGGCTGCTGGCAGCCTTCATCACCGGCAGCGTGTACCCGCTGTGGTGGTCGGTGGTCGTCGCGAGCGGCACCAACTCCACCCGCGGCGAGACGCTGCCGCTGATCCCCGGCGGCAACTTCTTCGCGAACGCCGCCAAGGTCTTCGACGCGATCCCGTTCTGGCTGGCCCTGGGCAACTCGGTGATCATCTCCACGGTGATCACGCTCTCGGTCGTGACCTTCTCCACTCTCGCCGGATACGCCTTCGCGAAGCTGCGCTTCCGCGGACGCGAGGGACTGATGATCTTCGTCGTCGCCACGATGGCCATCCCCACTCAGCTCGGTATCATCCCCTTGTTCATGGTGATGCGCGAGATGGGCTGGACCGGATCGATCGGCGCCGTGATCGTGCCGACGCTGGTCACCGCCTTCGGGGTGTTCTTCATGCGCCAGTACCTCGTCGATGTCATCCCTGACGAGCTCATCGAGGCCGCGCGCATGGACGGCGCGAACCAGTTCCGCACCTTCCTCACGGTCGGAATCCCCGCCGCACGCCCCGCCATGGCGATCCTCGGCCTGTTCACCTTCATGACGGCGTGGACCGATTACCTCTGGCCGCTCATCGTGCTCTCTCCCCAGAACCCGACCCTGCAGACGGCGCTCAGCCAGCTGCAGTCCGGCTACTACATCGACTACTCAATCGTGCTCACCGGTGCGGTGCTCGCAACCCTGCCCCTGCTGATCCTCTTCGTGGTCGCAGGCAAGCAGCTGGTCAGTGGCATCATGGCGGGCGCGGTGAAAGGATGACATCTATGACCAGGCATTTCCCCGAGAACTTCCTCTTCGGTGCGGCGACTGCCGCCTACCAGATCGAGGGTGCGGCGTTCGAAGATGGGCGCACCGCCTCAATCTGGGATGAGTTCTCCCGTGTGCCGGGAACGGTCATCGGCGGCGACAACGGCGACGTGGCGTGCGATCACTACCACCGCTACGAGAGCGACGTCGCGATGATGAAGGAGCTGGGGCTTCAGACCTACCGTTTCTCGACGTCGTGGGCACGAGTGCGTCCCGACGGTGGCGCCGTCAACGAGAAGGGCGTCGATTTCTACAAGCGCCTCGTCGACGAGCTGCTCGGCGCGGACATCATGCCGTGGCTGACGCTGTACCACTGGGACATGCCCCAGGCTCTGCAGGAGAACGGCGGCTGGACGAACCGCGACGTCGTCTCGCGCTTCCTCGACTATGCCGGAACCATGCACGATACGCTCGGCGACCGCGTGAAGGTGTGGACGACGCTGAACGAGCCGTGGTGCTCGTCGTTCCTCTCTTATACGGGTGGCGAGCACGCCCCCGGTCACACCAGCATCAGTGAGGGCCTGCTGGCAGCGCACCACCAGCTGCTCGCGCACGGTGAGACGGTCCGCGAGCTGCGCTCGCGCGACGCATCGCTCAATCTGGGCATCACCCTGAACCACACGGTCGCCGACCCCGCCGACCCGAACAACGCCGGTGACGTGGATGCTGCGCGCCGAGTCGACGGACAGTTCAACCGCTGGTTCCTCGACCCGATCTATCGCGGAGAGTATCCCGCGGACATCGTCGAGGATTTCCGTGCGGTCGATTCGGCTGCCGTCGCGCAGTTCGAGGCAGCGATCCACGACGGTGACCTCGAGACGATCTCTCAGCCGATCGATACGCAGGGCGTCAACTACTACCACGGTGATTTTCTCTCGGGCACCGCGCAGGAGAACCCGCCTCTGCCCGGCGGCCCGGCCACCGAGCGCAAGGGACGCAGCCCGTACCCCTCTGATGCCGGCATCCATGCCGTTGAGCGGGGGCTTGAGCGCACGGCGCAGAACTGGGAGATCCAGCCGGAGGGTCTCACTCGCCTGCTACACCGTCTCTCGGACGAGTACACCGCCGAGCGCGACGTGACGCTCTACGTCACCGAGAACGGTGCGGCCTTCAACGACGTCGTCGCCGAAGACGGTCAGGTCCACGATGCCGATCGTGTCGCGTACGTGCGCGCGCACCTGTCGGCAGTGCTGGATGCCGCCGAGGCCGGCGTCGACGTGCGAGGGTTCTTCTACTGGTCACTCATGGACAACTACGAGTGGGCCTGGGGTTATGACAAGCGCTTCGGGATCGTGCGCGTGGACTACGACACTCAGAAGCGCACGGTGAAAGACAGCGGTCGCGAGTACGCTCGGATTATCGCCGCACGCTCGCTCTGACTGTCGGAGAAGCGGCAGAAGGGAGAGCCGTGGTCTCGCGCGCGACGATTGAAGAGGTGGCGACCGCCGCTGGGGTGTCCCGGTCGACGGTATCCCGTGTCGTGAACGGGTCGACGTCGGTGAGCCCTACGGCGCTCCAGGCCGTGCAGTCGGCGATCGCCGAGCTCAGCTACGTGCCCAATCGGGCTGCCCGTTCGCTGGCCTCGCGGCAGACGAACGCGATTGCGCTGATTGTCCCTGAAGACACCACGCGCTTCTTCGGAGACCCGTTCTTCGCGTCCATCGTCGCGGGGATCACTGCGACGCTGGGCGGTTCGGACTATGTGCTGAACCTGCTCATCGCCAGCGACGACCCCGGCGACAAGATGACGAGCTTCGTGCGCAACGGCGGCGTCGACGGCGCACTGATCGTCTCGCACCACACGAGTGACGCGTTCGTGGAGCGCATGTCGGATGCGCTGCCGGTGGTCTGGGGTGGTCGGCCGCAGCGTCAGCGGGCGAGCGAGTACGTCGTGGACGTCGACAATATCGCCGCAGGACGCATCGCGACCCAGTATCTGATCGACCTCGGCCGCACGCGGATCGCGACGATCGCGGGTCCGGCGACGATGCTCGCCTCCGTCGATCGAAGTGAGGGTTTTCGTGCGGCGCTCGCGGATGCCGGGCTCGCTCCCTTCGCTGAGGTCGCGGGCGACTACAGTGAAGGCAGCGGCGCGCAGGCTGCTCGTCTGATCCTCGCAGACGGTCAGCCGGATGCGATCTTCGTCGCCAGCGACCTCATGGCGCGGGGAGCCATCGCTGCCCTGCGCGGGGCGGGTCTGCGGGTTCCGGAAGATGTGGCCGTGGTGGGCTTCGACGACTCGCCCGTCGCTCTGAGCGCAGACCCGCCGCTGACGACCGTGCGGCAGCCGATGTACGCCATGGGCGAGAAGATGGCGGCCGTACTGCTGTCGAGGCTGCGCGGCGAAGAGCCACTACCCGTAACGATTCTGCCGACCGAGCTGGTGGTGCGCGCCTCGGCGTAAGAGGGCAGGTGCGCAGTCACGCGACCAACTGCGCCTTGAGGGTGTTGTTCCACGGGTCACTGAACGTCAGCGTGCGTCCGTCGTCGGCGACCTGGGTACCGAAGTGCTTCAGTCGTTCGCCGAGTTCTCCGAGGCTGTCGGCGTCCGGCAGGGCGAGGTCGACCTGACCGAGGCCGAGCGCCGGCATCCGGGGCCCCGCGCCCCGTGAGTTCCACACGTTCATCGCCATGTGGTGGTGGTAGCCGCCGGCGCTGACGAACAGGGCCTGCTCTCCCATGGAGAGGGTCGCGTCGAATCCCAGTCGCTGCACGTAGAAGTCGCGTGCGGTGGCGACGTCGCCGACCGAGAGGTGTACGTGGCCGACTCGGGCGGGCGCCATGTCGGCGGGCTCCTCGCCGAGGTGCTCCTGGAGGAAGGTGTTCGGGTCGAGGTACAGCGTGGCCATCTCGACCTGCCCGTGCGTCCACGACCACTCCGAGCGGTCGCGGTCCCAGTACAGCTCGATTCCGTTGCCCTCGGGATCGGTGAGGTAGAACGCCTGGCTTACGAGGTGGTCGGCGCTGCCGGTGAAGGTCTGCGGCGCGCGCTGGGCGACAGAGAGAAGGGCGGATGCCAGTGCCGCCTGTGACTCGAAGACGATCGCGGTGTGGAAGAGGCCGGCCGACCCGCGGGCAGCATGCTTCAGGCCCGGCGAGTGCTGCAGGATCACGATCGGCACACCGGCGCGCCCGAGCGTGACGGTGTCGCCCTCGGCGCCCAGCACCTGAAGAGTGATGATGTCACGGTAGAAGGCCGTCATCGCGTCGAGGTCGGCGACGAACAGGGTGACAGCGCCCATTGTTGTTGCCTCGGCAAGTGTTTTCGTCATGACAGGTGAAACGGCGACAGGCGCGAAAGTATTCCGAGTATCGTCTGGATCATGCCCATGATCGATCTGAACTCGGATCTCGGTGAGAACGTTCCGAGTCGTATCATCAGCGACGACGCCGCGATGCTCGAGATCGTCAGCAGCGCGAACGTGTCGTGCGGCTTTCACGCCGGGAGCTCTGCGGGCATCCGCGAGACGCTCGCGACCGCCGTCCGACACAGCGTCGTGATCGGCGCTCACCCCGGGTATCGCGACTACGAGAACTTCGGTCGCACCGAGATGGATGTGGACTCGGAAACCCTGCAGGCCGATGTCGAGTATCAGCTCGGCGCGCTGATGGGACTCGCGTCTGCAGTCGGCGGCAGGGTGCAATACGTCAAGCCGCACGGTGCGCTGTACAACACCATCGCTCACGATCCGCGACAGGCGGCCGACGTCGTCGCCGCGATCCGCGCGATCGACCCGAATCTCGTCCTGCTGGGGATCTCAGGCGGCGTTGTCCTCGACATCGCGTCGAGGGCGGGGCTTGCCGTGGCATCCGAAGCATTCGCTGACCGCGCCTATCGCCCGGACGGGCAGCTCGTCCCGCGCGCGCACGAGGGCGCCGTGCTGCACGACCCTGCGGTGGTGGCACAGCGCATGGCGCGGTTGGCGGACGAAGGAGTGATCCGCGCGATCGACGGCACCGACGTGCGCGTCGACGCGCAGTCGATCTGCGTGCATGGCGACAGCCCGGGGTCGGTCGCCATGGCTGCAGAGACGAAGCGGATGCTGCAGCAGAACGGCATCACGATCGCAGCCTTCGCCGGCGGGTGATCGATGCGCATTCTCACCGCATCCGATCGCGCCCTCCTCGTCGAAGCAGCCGACCTCGACGAGGCGATGCGATTGAACCTCGCCTGGCGTGGGCTGCCTGGCATCATCGAGCGGGTTCCCGGCGCGCGGACCGTGCTCGTGTGCTTCGATCCGCTGCGAACGTCGGCGGCCGCGCTGGCAGAACTCCTCTCAGCGGCCGAGCCGCAGGACGAGCACATGCCGCCCGCGGGCGAGGTGACGATCCCCGTGCAGTACGACGGGGACGATCTCGCCGAGACCGCTTCGCTTCTGGGCGTATCGACGGACGAGCTGGTGAGCCGACATCTCGCTGCGGACTGGCGGGTGGCGTTCTCCGGGTTCGCGCCGGGGTTCGGGTACATCGTCGGCGATGATCCGCTGTTCGATGTGCCGCGAAGGTCGTCGCCGCGCACGCGCGTACCGGCAGGAGCGGTGGCGCTCGCAGGGGCCTTCACGGGCGTGTATCCGCGAGAGAGCCCTGGCGGTTGGCAGCTCATCGGACGCACGGATGCCGTGATGTGGGACCTCGATCGTGAGCCGCCTGCTCCGCTCGTGCCGGGGGTTGTGGTGAGGTTCGAACGTTCTGAGCGACCCGTGCTCCCGGTTCCCGCCGCTCCCGCCGCTCCTGCCGTGAGCGTCAGGGGCGAGAAGCCTTCGCCTCGCACCAGTGTGGAGGTCATCCGCACATCCATGCAGCTGCTGGTCCAGGATGCCGGCCGTCCTGGACGCGCGAGCCTCGGGGTCTCGGCATCCGGCGTGGCGGATCGCACGGCCATGCGCGATGCGAACCGCGCGGTCGGCAACGATCGAGACGCCGCGGTGCTGGAGAGCGTCGGGGGAGCAGCACTGCGTTTTCACGGCGCGGGCGTCGGCGTGGTGACGGGAGCCGTGGGCGATCTGACAGTGACGAATCACGCGGGTGAGGTGCGTGACATCGTGCACGGCAGCCCCTTCGCCACAGCCGACGGGGATGAGCTCGAGCTGGGGTATCCGACGCAGGGTCTGCGCTGCGTCATCGGAATCCGCGGCGGGGTGCGGGCGGCATCCGTTCTGGGCAGCCGCTCGAGCGACACCCTTTCCGGGCTCGGCCCCCCGCCGCTCGCAGCCGGCGATGTCGTCGGTGTGGGGGCGGCGCCAAGGCGGGCCGTCGATCCCACCGTGGTGACGCGCGAGCTGCCGGCGCCGGGCGATCTCGTCGAGCTCAGCATCACTCTGGGTCCGCGTGATGAGTGGTTCACAGCATCCGCTCTTCACACACTGACGACGCAGGAATGGCTTGTCACGTCACGGGCTGACCGGGTCGGGGTCCGTCTGCAGGGTGAGGTGCCGCTCGCGCGCGCCGTCGAGGGAGAGCTGCCGAGTGAGGGTGCGGTGAGCGGTGCGATACAGGTGCCCGGTGACGGGCAGCCGGTGCTGTTCCTGCCCGATCACCCGCTCACCGGCGGATATCCGATCATCGGTGCGCTCACCGATTCCTGCCTCGACCTCGCGGCACAGCTGCCGCCGGGCGCGCGGGTGCGATTCTGCGTCGGCTGAGCCACGGCATCCGGTGGCCGGCGCTGGCTTCGGTGCTGAGGGCCCCTACTCCGGGTCGCCGCCGAGCGGGCCGACCGCCGGGATCGGGCCACCATCGTCAGCGCCCGAGCGGCGCCAGCGGGCGATCGCGTTGCCCAGGTGGTAGATGAGCAGGGCCGCGACCGTGCCGATGACGATCGCGCCGAGCTGGAACGCACCCCATGACATCGCGAAGCCACCGACGGCGATCACGAACGACACCGCCACCGTGTACTGGTTGACGGGACGCGAGAAGTCCACGCGGTTATCGACCCAGATCTTGATGCCGATGACGCCGATGAGGCCGTACAGCGCAGTGGTCACGCCGCCGAGCACTCCTGCGGGGATCGTGTTGAAGATCACGCCGATCTTTGGTGAGAACGCCAGCAGGATGGCGGCAAAACCTGCCACCCAGTACGCGGCCGTCGAGTAGACGCGGGTCGCGGCCATGACGCCGATGTTCTCGCCGTAGGTGGTGGTCGCCGATCCGCCGAAACCGCCGGCGAGCGTCGTGGCGACACCGTCTGCGATGAGGGCGCGCCCGGTGTGCTTGTTGATCGACGGGTCGTTGGTCATCGTCGCGACACCGCGGACGTGGCCGACGTTCTCGGCGATGAGCACGAGGACGACCGGGAGGAACATCGGCGCGAACGCCCAGGCTCCGGGGTCGGTGACCGCGGCGAGGTGGAAGTCGGGCAGTCCGATCCAGGCCGCTTCTGCGACGCCGTCGAATGTGACCTGTCCGGTGAAGATCGCGACGATGTAGCCGACGATCACGCCGAGGAAGATCGAGATGCGACCGAGGAATCCGCGGAAGAACACGCTGAACAGCACGACGGCGATCAGAGTGACCGAGGCGAGCTCAGGCTGCAGCGTGAAGTTGTTCCACGCCGCGGGGGCGAGGTTGAAGCCGATCAGCGCGACGATCGATCCCGCCACGACCGGCGGCATGAAGCGGTCGACGAAGGCGATGCCCACTGCCTGCACGAGGAACCCGACTCCTGCGAGCAGGACTCCCACCACGAGCACGCCGACCAGGGCCTGGCCGATCTGCTGCGGGGTCTCGAGTGCACCGCCGCCGTTGATCGCCGTGATCGGGGCGAGGAAGGCGAACGATGAGCCCAGATAGCTGGGGAGGCGGTTGCGCGTGATGATCAGGAAGAGCAGCGTGCCGATTCCCGAGAACAGCAGCGTCGTCGAGACCGGAAAGCCGGTGATGATCGGAACCAGGAACGTCGCACCGAACATCGCGACGATGTGCTGTGCGCCGATGGCGAAGGTCGCGGGCCAGTTCAGGCGCTCTTCGGGCTTGACGACCTGGTCGGGGGCGACGTTGCGACCATCGCCATGAATCTTCCACACGGGCATGCGTGCTCCTCAGTTTTCGGGCTAGGAGCAACATTATCGATTGCTGCGCGTTCGCCGTGCATGGCGCGATCCGGGCGTGACAGAAAGGGGGCCGCAACGACAGATATAGGACCGTTCGGCCGTTCGCGTCCGACATCCGTGCAGACGGCCCCCGAAGTGTCGGACGGCGCCTACGCGGTCAGGCGCTCGATGAGCTCGCGGTATCGTGCGGCGGTGCGCTCGACGATCTCCTCGGGGAGTGCGGGCGGCTCACCCTGCTTGTCCCAGTTCGCCGCCAGCCAGTTGCGGACGATCTGCTTGTCGAAGCTTGCCATCCGCTCGGACGGGGTCTGTCCGGATTCCCAGGCCGCGGCATCCCAATATCTCGATGAGTCGCTCGTGAGCACCTCATCGGCCAAGCGCAGTGTGCCTTCAGCATCCGTCCCGAACTCGAACTTGGTGTCGGCGAGGATGAGGCTGTGCTCCTCGGCGATCGACGCGGCGCGCGCGTAGATCGCGAGCGATGCGTCGCGCAGCTCTACCGCGCGTTCCACGCCCACCAGCTCGACCGCGCGCTCGAAGGTGATGTTCTCGTCGTGTTCGCCCATCGGCGCCTTGTAGGCCGGGGTGAAGATCGGCTCGGGCAGGCGGTCGCCGTTGCGGAGCCCTGCCGGAAGCGGGATGCCGCAGACCGTGCCGCTCTCCTGGTACTCGATCCAGCCGCTGCCGGTGATGTACCCGCGCACGACGCACTCGATCGGCAGCATCTCCAGCGATTGTGCGAGCATCGCCCGGTCGGAGACCTCGGCGGGGATCTCACCCTGTGCGAGATGGTTCGGGAAGTCGAGCTGCTCGAACCACCAGCGGCTGAGCTGTGTGAGCAGAGCTCCCTTCTGCGGGATACCGGGAGAGAGCACGAAGTCGAATGCACTGACCCGATCGGATGCCACGACGAGGATGCGAGTGTCGGCGGGATCCGCTGAGGCGTACAGATCACGGACTTTGCCGGAGTAGAGATGACGCCAGCCGGGGATGCTGTTCGCTTCGCTCGTGGGGATGCTCATGCGCCCATTATCCCCGTCCCGACGGCGGTGTCGGTTCTCGGGTGTACCGTTGCCGGGTGAGCGACGCCACCGCATCTCGAACGGGATCCGACCAGGCGCCCGAGCGCAGCCCCTGGCCGGCGCTGTGGGCGCTGGTGATCGGGTTCTTCATGATCCTCGTCGACACCACCATCGTCGGTGTCGCGAATCCGGCGATCAAAGAGGCACTCGACCCGAACTCCAACAATCTCGACCGCGTCGTGTGGGTCACCAGCGCCTATCTGCTGGCCTATGCCGTACCTCTCCTGGTCACCGGTCGCCTCGGAGACCGGTTCGGACCGAAGAACATCTACCTCACAGGCCTTGCGATCTTCACTCTCGCCTCGCTGTGGTGCGGACTGTCGACCACGCTCGACGGGCTCATCTGGGCGCGCGCCGCGCAGGGCATCGGCGCCGCGCTGCTGACGCCGCAGACCATGGCCGTCATCACGCGCACCTTCCCGCCCGAGCGTCGAGGCGCGGCGATGGGGCTGTGGGGCGGGGCATCCGGTGTCGCGATGCTCGTCGGTCCGCTCGCCGGCGGATTCCTCGTCGACGCTCTCGGCTGGGAGTGGATCTTCTTCATCAACCTGCCGGTCGGCGTGGTCGGTTTCGTGCTGGCGTGCATCCTCGTGCCGAAGCTCGAGACGCACAAGCACCGCTTCGACATCCCTGGTGTCTTCCTCAGCGCCATCGCGATGTTCCTCATCGTGTTCGGGCTGCAAGAGGCCGAAGCCTACGACTGGGGTGTCATCTGGGGTCCGATCTCGGTGTGGGGCCTGATCATCGCCGGTGTCGTGGTGCTGGGGCTGTTCCTCTGGCACCAGGCGCGCACCAAGAACGAGCCGCTCGTGCCGATGGAGCTGTTCCGCAATCGCAACTTCGCCTGGTCGAACATCACGATCGTCACGGTCGGGTTCACGGTGACCGCGCAGGGTCTGCCGTTGATGTTCTTCCTGCAGACCGCCCGTGGGCTGAGCCCGACCGAGTCCGCCCTGCTGCTGATCCCGATGGCGATCGCCGCGGGCGTCGTCTCGCCGTTCGCCGGCCAGCTGCTCGACCGCATCGATCCGCGCGCCATGCTCGTGCCCGGGCTGCTGCTCGTGTCGCTCTCGCTGTTCATGTTCGCGGCGATGATGAACGTCGATACCCCGATCGGCTGGCTGCTGATCCCCTCTGCGATCCTCGGTCTCGGAAACGCCGGCATGTGGGGTCCGCTGGCGACCACGGCGACCCGTGACCTTCCGATGCATCAGGCCGGTGCCGGTGCCGGCATCTACAACACGATGCGCACGATCGGGTCTGTGCTGGGCTCGGCCGCGATCGCCGTGTTCATGCAGAGCAGGCTCGTCGCGAATCTGCCCGGCGCAGAGGATGCGTCGGGCGGGTTCGGCGAGGGCAAGATGCCAGATGCTGTCGCAGGACCCTTCGCCGCGGCGATGGCGCAGACCATGCTGATGCCGGCCGCGGTCATTCTTCTCGGCGTTGCCGCCGTGCTGTTCCTGCGCAGGCCTGCGCACCTGGGTGTGCGCAACAAGGGTGTGCGCAACAAGTAGGCATCAGTTTGCGGGCATCTCACCGGTCATGATGGGCTATTGCGATGACGATCGAACTCACCCGCCCCACGACCGCCCTCTTCGACTCCTGGGCGGCGGCCGTCGCAGAGTTCGGTGGCGAGCACATCGATGGTTCGGGAATGACTGCGCCGACCAGTGGCGATCATGAGACGCTCGACGCGCTGATCGCCAAGGCCGAGGTCATCTCCGACACGAGCGTCCCCGCGCCCGATGGGCGGGTGCACAACGATCTGTACTGGATCACCGATGCCGGTGAGGTCGTCGGCTTCGTATCGCTCCGACACGAGTTGAACGACTGGCTTCGTCGGTTCGGCGGACACATCGGCTATGCTGTGCGCCCGACGCGTCGACGCCAGGGGTATGCCCGCGCCGGGCTCGCCCTTGCGCTGGAACGATCGCGGGAACTCGGCCTCGACCAGGTCATGCTGACCTGTGACGACGACAACGCCGGATCGTTCCGCACGATCGAGGGCGCGGGTGGCGAGCTCGAAGACGTGATCGATGCCGCCGAGCAGGGTCACCCGAGCGTACGCCGCTACTGGATCGCGCTGTAGCTGCAGCTACAGCCCACTCCTTCGCGCTGCTGAAAACTGTTCGCGCTGCAGAAACAACTGCAGCCCGAACAGGAAACAGCAGCCCGAACAGGAAACTGCAGCCCGAACAGGCGAATCTGAGAAGAGCACCGCAGGCGGTGCGTCAGGCCGGGCGCGATCTCGGCGAGGTGCTCACGGCATCGGTCAGTCTGCTCAATCCGTCGGTGATCGTGATCGGCGGGGCGATGGCACGGGTCGGCGAGCGCCTCATCGCCGGAGTCCGCGAGGTCGTGTATACGCGCTCGATGCCCCTCGCGACTGAGGGCTTCGCGATAGTGCAGTCCGGGACGGCCGGCGAAGCCGCGATGCGGGGCGCGAGCAGGCTGGCGGTCGAGTACGCTCTCTCGCCGGAGATCTCGCCGGAGATCTCGCCGGAGATCTCGCCGGAGATCTTGCCGCAGAGCTTCGGCTTCGAGCGCTGAAGGCCGCGCGATTCGCCGGCTCGACAGGTGGAGCGCGGCTACGCGCTACTCAAACCTGCTCGCGCTGCAGAAGTAGTAGCAGCGCGAACAGCGAAGAGCCGCGCGAACCAGGAATCAGCCGCGCGAACCAGGCGCAGCCTCAGCGGGCCGAGTCACTCGCTGACGCTGGCGGCGATGTCACGGCGGTAGTGCGAGCCGTCGAGGCCGATACGCCCGATGGCGTCGTACGCGCGCGTCCTGGCGTCAGTGAAGTTCGAACCGACCGCGACGACGTTGAGCACGCGGCCTCCCGTGGCGACGAGGTCGCCGCCGGGAGCATCCGGCCCTGCCGTGGCAGCATGCACGATCCCGACGCCCTCGATGCCTGCGGCATCCGCAAGACCCGAGATCTGGCGGCCGGTCTGCGGAGCTTCGGGGTACCCCTCGCTTGCGAGCACGACTGTGATCGCAACGTCGTCCGAGAAGACGGGAGCGGGCTGGTCTTCAAGGGTGCCGGATGCCGCAGCCAGCAGCAGCTGCGACAGCGGAGTACGCAGGCGCGGCAGCACGACCTGGGTTTCCGGGTCGCCGAAGCGCGCGTTGAACTCGATGACCTTTACGCCGGCCGTGGTCAGGATGAGACCGGCATAGAGAAGACCGATGAACGGGGTGCCCTCGGCATCCATCTGGCGGATCACGGGAAGTGCGACCTGTTCGGTGACGAGATCGACGAAGGCCGCTTCGCTGCCGAACTGTTCGTCGAGCCAGGGGAGGGGAGAGTACGCACCCATGCCGCCCGTGTTCGGGCCCGCGTCGCCGTCGAAGGCGCGCTTGAAGTCTTGAGCGGGGCTGAGCGCCCGCACAGTGTCGCCGTCAGAGAGGAAGAAGAGCGAGACCTCGGGGCCGGCGAGAAACTCCTCGACGAGCACGGGGCCTGCCGGCAGGTAGTGCTCGGCGTGCGCGAGGGCCTCGGCGCGATCGGAAGTGACGATGACGCCCTTGCCGGCCGCGAGACCATCGGCCTTGACGACGTAGGGAGCGCCGAGATCATCGAAGGCCTGCTCGACGTCGGTGATGGATGCTGCGCGGACCGCGCGTCCGGTGGGCACTCCTGCGGCATCCATGATGCGCTTCGCGAAAGCCTTCGAGCCCTCGAGCTGCGCGGCGGCCTTGCCGGGCCCGAACACCGGGATGCCGCGCTCGCGGAGCGTGTCTGCGACACCGGCGACGAGGGGGGCTTCCGGACCGATGACGACGAGGTCGATCGAGTGCTCGTTCGCGAAGGAAGCAACGGCACCGCCATCGAGCTGATCGAGGGTGACGAGGTTCGCATCTGCGGCGATGCCGGCGTTACCGGGCGAGACGAAAAGCTCGTGCCCTGCGCTTTCGGACTTCAGCGCGAGGATGATCGCGTGCTCACGGGCACCGGAACCGAGGACGAGGATCTTCACGTCACCAGACTATCGAGGCCCGCGCGGCAATAGACCACGGATGTGGTGTTCGCCCCTTGCTAAGCTCACCAGCCGAGGGGAGCGTCAGTCGGATGCTTCATCGGAGGGAGCATCATGACTGACCAGCAGCCGCAGGAACCCACGTGGCAGACCCCGCAGCAGCCCGCACCACCGCAGCCGCCGGCACCGTATCCGGGTGCTCCCGCTGCTCCACAGAATTATCCCGCCCCTCCGGCGCAGCCCGGCTACGCCCAGCCCGGTTACCCGGCACAGCCGGGTTACGCCGCACCCGCGCAGCCCGGTTACGCTCAGCCCGGCTATCCGGCGCAGCCCGGATACCCGGCACCCGCCTACGGTGCAGCGGCGCTCCCGGTGTACCCGGCCGTGCCGCGCGGTGCGAGCAGCCCCGATGACCTGACGCTGCCCCTGTACGGCGCAACCTTCGGTCAGGCCATCACCCGCTTCTTCAAGAGCTACGTGACCTTCACCGGACGCGCATCGCGCAGCGAGTACTGGTGGGTGCAGCTGTTCATCTCTCTGGTCGCGCTCGTCGCCATCGTGCTGATCGCTGTGAGCGCCGGAATCAGTGCCGCGCAGTCGTATGAAACGGGAGATGCCGGCTGGGCCGTTGCCATTACCGCTGTCGTGGGCGTCGCTTTGGCGATCTTCGGCCTCGGCATCATCGTCCCGACGCTCGCGATCAGCTGGCGCCGCCTGCACGATGCGAACTTCGCAGGGCCCTTCTGGTTCCTGTCGTTCACCTACATCGGCTCGCTCGTCGTGCTGGTCTTCACGATCCTGCCGTCGAACCCGCAGGGACAGCGTTTCGACCAGCGCTGACTCGCACTGACCTGAGCCGCCGGCGTCCGCGCTGGCGGCTCTCGTCGTCTCAGAGCAAGGCGGGCTGTTCAGAGAGTGACGGGGCGTTCGTCCGTAGTATCCCAGGGCACGGTCCACCCGCAGTTGTCGAAGAGTCGATCGAGCACCATCGCGGTGAATCCCCACACGATCGTGCCGTCGATGTCGAACGCCGGACCCTTGAACACGTCCGACCCGCGAGCGATCGTCGACGTGTAGCGCGTCGCAGGATCGAGCAGCTGTGCGACCGGAACCCGGAACACCTCGACCGTCTCGGCATGGTCGACAGCGGCGACCTTCGAGGGCTTCGTCCACCAGCCGAGCACCGGTGTGACGTTGTGGTTGCTGGCGGCCAGCGGCAGTTCGGGCAGAGCGGCGAGCACCTCGACCCCGGCCGGATCCAGCCCCGTCTCCTCTTCGGCCTCACGCAGAGCGGTGTCGATGAAGTCACGGTCCTCCGGGTCGCGCCCGCCTCCCGGGAAAGACACCTGCCCCGGGTGAGATGACAGCGTGGACGCCCGCCGCTGCAGCAGGACGTCGAGGTCTCTCGCAACGGCGGCATCCGTTGTGCGGGCGGGGATGCTGTCAAGTACGCCGAACAGGATCAGCACGGCCGAGGCGCGGGCCTTGGCACCCTCGGGCAGCGGCGGAAGCACACGGCGGTCCCAGCCGTTGCCGTGCGCAGCGGCGAGAAGCTGGGCACGCGCGCCTTCCGGTCGCTGGCTGTCGGTCACCATTCGAGCCTAACCCCGCCATAGGCTGAGGGGATGGCTCGCAAGATCGACACCGCTGAAGGGCGCGCGGCTCTGGATGCTGTGCGCACAGCGATGGCTACAGGGGAGAAGCCGGCGCGCACGTCGTCGGCCACCGCGGTCCGGTATCTGCTGCAGCTGCTCGACGAGAAGGCGCCGGGGAACAGTGTCGAAGTGCGGGTGCCGCCCTTCGGGGCAGTACAGGTCGTGCAGGGCCCCCGCCACACGCGCGGCACTCCTCCGAATGTGATCGAGATGGATGCCGCGACCTGGGTCGCGCTCGCGACCGGAGCAGAACCATGGGCGGATGCTGTCGCACAAGGCCGTGTGCATGCCTCCGGCACGCGCGCTGACCTGAACGGGCTGCTGCCGCTGCGCCCATAGGGCGATCTCTCGCGCAGACAGTGGGACAATGGATGCATGTCTTCCACCGATTCCAGCGAGACCGTCGAAGCCACCGTGCGGCGAGTGCCTCGCTACGGCGTCTTCATGGCGATCGGCGTGGTGCTCGGCATCATCGCCGCCGGCATCTTGACGATGGTGGGCAGCTACGAGCCGTCCGAGACGCTCGATGTCATCTACACGCCGAACCAGGTCTTCGGGTTCACCCTGCTGTGGACGGTCCCGATCGGACTCGCACTCGGCGGTCTCGTCGCGATCCTGCTCGAGCGGATCGCTCGCCGTCACGACCGCGTCGTGCGCGTCGACCGTGAGACGATCGTCGCCTCCGACTGAGTGCTACGCCAGTTCGCCGATCACCGGGCGAATAGCCGCATCGAAGGCCACGACGTCACGTCGGAGTCCGTCGGTGACGGCGACAGTGAGTGCGCCGATCCACCAGACTCCGCGCTGTGAGAACGGCAGCACCTGCACGTTGAGTTCGAAGGAGTGGGCTCGCCGGCCGATTTCCCGCTCGAACTCGGCGATTGCGCTGGCGTACGCCCGATAGGCGTTTCCGCCCGATGCGGTCTTCATCGTCTGGAAATAGCGGTTGCGCGCGTCCTTCGCATACTGCAGCGCGGCGGCCTTGAGCGGCTCGATCGCCGCGCGAAGCGCTTCTGCTCCCGTGGCGGGCAGCGCGACGAGAGTGTCGAATCCTTCCACGAGTTCGAGCGGAACCTCGGATGTGTGGGCGCGCGGTTCGATGGTCATGTTCCAGTACTCGCGCCACTGCTTCTCGAGTTCCGGCGTTGCGTCGACGGCATCCGGTGCGCGAACCTGCAGGTCGCGCAGCGACGGCAGGTCGTCGGGTTCGCGGATACCGAGCATTTGTCGCAGGGCCAGCGCGATGAGCACCGGAACACCGGCGTCCTCACGAATCAACCACTGCGGCTTGTCGGCCATGGCCCCATCCTAGGGAGATCGCCGGGCAGAAGCTGGCTTCTCGGAATTCAGACCCGTCGCGCGACTGTAGTCTTGTGTCGTGGCTGCCTCCTCCACCAATCCCTATTCCGAAGCCGGCGTCGACACTGCTGCGGGTGACCGCGCGGTAGAGCTGATGAAGACTTCCGTGCGCGCGACGCACGGACCTGAAGTGCTCGGCGGTGTCGGCGGATTCGCCGGCCTGTTCGATGCCTCGGCTCTTCTCAGCTACACCAAGCCGCTGCTGGCGACCAGCACCGATGGTGTCGGCACGAAGGTCGCGATCGCGCAGGCGATCGACAAGCACGACACGATCGGGCAGGACCTGGTCGGCATGGTCGTCGATGACATCGTCGTGGTGGGCGCGAAGCCGCTGTTCATGACCGACTACATCGCCTGCGGCAAGGTCGTCCCCGAGCGCATCGCCGACATCGTGCGTGGAATCGCCGACGCGTGCACCGCAACCGGCACCGCGCTCGTCGGAGGCGAGACCGCTGAGCACCCGGGCCTTCTCGGCCCGGACGACTACGACGTCGCGGGTGCGGCCACGGGCATCGTCGAGGCCGACGCCGTGCTGGGTGCTGACCGCGTGCAGGACGGCGATGTCGTTCTGGCTCTGGCATCGAGCGGCCTGCACTCCAACGGATACTCGCTCGTTCGGCACATCATCACCGGCGCGGGCATCGGCTACAGCGACCAGGCAGCAGAGTTCGGCAAGACCTGGGGAGAGACGCTACTCGAGCCGACCCGCCTGTACACGCTGCCGCTGCTGCGCCTGCTCGAGACCCTTCGACAGGCTCAGGGGCCGAATGAACCGAGCGCGGTTCACTCGCTCAGCCACGTCACCGGCGGCGGCATCGCAGCCAACCTCGCTCGCGTGCTGCCGGTCGGCAGCTGGGCCGAGGTCGATCGCTCGACGTGGTCGCCGAGTCCCGTGTTCCGGGTTCTCAGCGAGATCTCCGGCACCAGCCTCGAATCGACCGAGGGCACCTGGAACCTCGGCATCGGCTTCCTCGCGGTCATCGACCAGCGTCAGAAGGATGCCGCGATCGCAGCGCTCGCCGCAGAGGGCATCGATGCCTGGCAGGTCGCCACAGTCGGCACGGGTCAGCGCCCGGCCGGAGAGTTCGAAGAAGGCGCCAAGGGCGTCGACGGCGGAGCAGTGCGCCTGGTGGGCGCATACGCGGACGGAGCGAAATAACACCCCATGTGCGGAATCGTCGGAGTGGTCGCAGGCGGCCAGGTCAACCAGGACATCTACGACGCTCTGCTGCTTCTGCAGCACCGCGGTCAGGATGCCACCGGCATCGCTACGGCTGAGCCCAGCGGCATCATGCACATGGCCAAGGCCGAGGGGATGGTTCGCGAGGCGTTCCGCACCCGCGACATGCGCTCGCTCCTCGGCAACGTCGGGCTCGGTCACGTCCGGTACGCCACCAAGGGCACAGCATCCAGCGAAGAAGAGATGCAGCCGTTCTACGTGAACGCGCCCTACGGCATCGTCCTCATCCACAACGGCAACCTCACCAACACCCGTGAGCTCACCGCCGACATGGCCAAGCGCGACCGCCGCCACCTGAACTCCTCCAGCGACACCGAGCTGCTGCTGAACGTGCTCGCCGGTGAGCTGCAGGCCACGACATCCGATGTCGATCTCGACCCGGAGCGCATCTTCGAAGCAGTCGCCCGCACGCATGAGCGGATCGAGGGTGCGTACGCAGTGATCGCGGTGATCGCCGGCTACGGTCTGCTGGCATTCCGTGATCCCTTCGGCATCCGTCCGCTGATCCTCGGGCGCCGCGAGGGCAGGGAGCACGACGAGTGGATCGTCGCGAGCGAGTCGCTGGTGCTCGAGAACGGCGACTACGAGGTCGTCCGCGAGGTCGCACCCGGTGAGGCCATCTTCATCACCGACGAGGGCGAGCTGCACTCGCAGCAGTGCGTTGCCGATCCCAAGCTCTTCCCGTGTGCCTTCGAGTACGTCTACCTCGCCCGGCCCGACTCGACGATGAACGGCATCGCCGTGTACGAGTCGCGTCTGCGCATGGGCGAGCGCCTTGCCGACACGATCGCCAAGCACGTACCGCGCGAGAAGATCGACGTCGTCATGCCGATCCCGGATTCGGCGCGTCCCTCTGCGATGGAGGTCGCCCGCAAGCTGGGCATCGAGTACCGCGAGGGCTTCTACAAGAACCGCTACGTCGGCCGCACCTTCATCATGCCGGGGCAGGCGGTGCGCAAGAAGAGCGTGCGCCAGAAACTCAACGCGATGTCCACCGAGTTCCAGGGCAAGAACGTGCTGCTGATCGATGACTCGATCGTGCGCGGCACGACGAGCAAGCAGATCATCCAGATGGCACGGGATGCCGGGGCGCTCTCGGTCACGTTCGCCTCTGCCGCTCCCCCCGTGCGCTATCCGCACGTTTACGGAATCAACATGCCGTCGAAGCACGAGCTCATCGCGCATGGCCGCACGATCCCAGAGATTGCCGAAGAGCTGGGCGTCGATCACCTCGTGTTCCAGGAGGTCGAAGACCTCAAGGCGGCCATCATCGACGGTTCCGAGCTGACCGATCTCGATATGAGTTGCTTCGACGGGCGCTATGTCACCGGCACCGTCACCGAGGAGTATCTCGACTGGGTGGAGAGCTCGCAGAGTTCGTGACGGCGACCTCTCGGCCGCTGTGGCGGGGGCGGGCCCTTGCAGTCCTCGGCATCCTGTTGTGCGCGTTCTCGTTGCGCTCAGCGGTCGCGTCGCTCTCGCCCCTGCTCGACTACATCTCCGCAGACTTCACCCTGCCGGCCGCGATCGTGGGGCTGATCGGCACGGCGCCCCCAGTGTGCTTCGCCATCTTCGGCCTGAGCACTCCGCTGCTCGAGCGGCGCTTCGGTCTCGAACGCGTCACCGTGTTCGCGCTCATCGTGATCGCCGCAGGTCTGGTGCTGCGCGGGCTGTCCTTCGGCGCTCTGCCGCTGCTCGGCACCTCTGCGCTGATCTTCGCCGGAGTCGGCATGGGCAACATTCTCGTGCCGCCGTTGGTGAAGAAATACTTCCCGGATCGCATCGGCATGATGCTGACGCTCTACACGACCGCGATATCGGTGTCGACGTTCCTGCCGCCGCTGGTCGCGGTACCGCTGGCGGATGCCGCCGGCTGGCGGACCTCGCTGGGGATCTGGGGCGTCTTCGCCCTCGCTGGAGCGGTGCCGTGGGTCATCATGCTCGTCACAGGACGAACGGATGCGGTGCGCCCCGTGGCCGCGGCCGAGCCGGCTGCGCCTCGAGACGCTTCGGACTTCGACCCTGCTGAACTGTCGACCGGGCCGGTGATGGTGGCACCGGCGAGCTCACGGGCGTTCGCGCGACTGGCCAGGCTGCCGCTGGCCTGGTCGATCGCCGTCGTCTTCGCCACGTCATCGATCATGGCGTACGTGTCGTTCACCTGGCTCCCGGCGATCGTCACAGATCTCACCGGTGTCTCGGCAAGCGTGGCCGGGCTCCTGATGTCGCTGTTCGCGCTCATGAGCCTGCCGGCATCGCTGCTGGTGCCCGTTCTGGTCGTGCGCTTCCAAGCGACGCGGACGCTGTTCTTCGTCGGCATCGTGTGCGGCCTCGTGGGTATTGCCGGCCTGCTGTTCTGGGCGAATGCGGTCACGGTGTGGCTGTGGGTGCCGATCTTCGGAGTGGTCGGTGTGCTTTTCCCGCTGGCACTGGTGCTCATCAGCATCCGTGCCCGCACGCCGGAGAGCGCAGTGGCGCTGAGCAGCTTCGTGCAGGGCGCCGGTTACATCTTCGCCGCCGTCTTCCCGCTTCTGGTGGGCGTGCTGCACGAGATGACGTCGGGATGGACAGTGCCGCTGCTCGTCATGGCCGCGGTGCTCGTCGTCGCAGCCCCCTTCGGCTACATCGCCGGCAGGCGGCGCACCGTCGAAGACGAGTGGGAACGGCGCCACGGCCGCTGGTGACGCAGAGCTCAGTCGGCGACGACTTCGTCGCCGACGCGGATGACGCCGCCGTGCCCTGAGCGATCGTCGACGTCGCCGCTCACGCCGGAGAGCAGCAGCAGGCGGCCGAGTGCGGGCTCTGCGAGCCCCAACGCGCCGGTGAGTGTGGTCAGCACCGGAGCATCCCGAACGCCGGTGTCAGGATTCGCGTGGGTCGCCAGACACCGGATGATGGGACCCGCGGCCTCGAACGTCACCTCGCCGATCCGGATGCTGCCGGTCCACTCGAGCTCTTCACTGGCTCCGATTCCGTCGATCACGACGTTCGAGCGGAATCGTCGATCATCGATCGGAAGCTGAAGCGCGCCGCCGAGGGCGCTGACGCTGGCCGTGCTGTGCACGGTGACGTAGCCGCGCGATCGGTCCTGGAAGCGCGAGCGCTCGCCGTCACCGACCAGACGCAGCGGCAGCCTCCCCGCGCGCTGCAGGCGGCGCGCATCGGCGGTGCCTTGCACGTACTCCGTGACCACTGCCTCGAGCTGCGCGCGACCGTCGGCATCGAGGGCGGCATCGACCAGGAGCGTCTCGTCGTGGAACAGACTCACCTGCAGGGTCGACTGATCGTATTGGAGGCGGAGCGCGGCGAGAGCGGGGAAGTCCTGCAGCGCCAGGCCCTTGGACTTCGGCCAGTAGTCGAGGCCATCGCGCAGCTCGGGAGTCGCGGCATCGGCGAATCGGAATGCCAGCACGCGATCGCCCGCCACGCGCCCGTCCGGCTGGATCGTCAGCTCGTCGAGGCGCTCGGGAGTGAAGCCCTTGATCGGGTGGCGGAAGAGAGCGACGACGCGAGGCATGATCGTCATTCTCGCAGGTGCGGGCGACGACAGACCCCGCCACGCGCGCCGGATACCGGCGGCGTGCGGGTCAGTGTCCTGCGATCAGCACGGTGCGAACTCGGGCTCAGGCCTTTTCGAGTTCGTCTTCGTCTTCGTCCGCGTACTCATCGGCCCACTTGTCGACGTAGGCGTTCTCGTCGTCCGACGGGTGAGCAAGCTCACGCTCAAGCGCGGAAGTGTTCAAAGACGGACTGTACGCCTTGAGTTCGCGGGCGATCTTGGTGTGTTTCGCTTTTTGACGGCCACGGCCCATGCGCGAGACCCCCTTACGAGTTAGGCTGTGGGCTTTTGGAGGCCCACAGCATTTCACGACACCGGCGTGCGGCCGGTAAGAGTAGCATTCAGGATAGCACGAGGGCCAGGGCATCTGGCCTTCGCCGGCAGGTGAAGGGAACGATCCATATGACTGACCAGACCTCCTCCCCGTCCGACGAAGCAAGCCAGAATGCCGCGCTGCAGAAGGCTGTGATCGTCGGCATGCAGCCGGGCCAATCACCGCACGTTCTCGAAGAGGCTGCGCGATACGCGAAGGTGTTCGGTGTGCCCCTCGTGGTCGCCCACGTCGACGTCACGCGCTTCGTGACCTATGAGGACCCGGACGGCTACGTGCACTCCGCCCCCATCGATCTGAACGCCGACGCAGGCGCTGCCGAGTTCGAAGATGTGCAGGCTGAGGCCGGATCCGTGCTCGAGGACACCGGCATCACGTGGACCGCTCGTCAACTGGTCGGCGACCCGGCACTCGCGATGAAGCAGCTCGCGAACAAGATCGATGCCCAGCTGATCGTCGTCGGCACCCGCAACCGCGGACTCGGCGAATCGATCCGCGAATTCTTCACCGGCTCTGTGGCCGCGCGTCTTGCTCACCGTCAGCACCGACCCATCCTCGTTGTTCCGCTTGAGGAAGAGGTCCCCGACGATCAGCCCGAGATCTGGTCTGAGTAGACCGGCTCAGCGCCCGGCGGATCCCAATGACTGGGTGAGGGTGCGTGCCGCGGCATCCAATGCGTTCTCGAGGTCAGTCACGACCGACTCGGCGAGCACGCCGCCGCGGGCGACATGCGTGCGCAGATCGGTGCGCACGCGAGCGCGGAAGGCGTTGATGGATGCATCGGCGCGGTGCAGCTGCTCACGGCTGATGATCCGCTCATCGCTCATCGGCGTTGCCGTGGATGGGCGCGCCTTGGCGGCTGTTCGCTCATCGTTCGCCGCAGCCGCCAGGTCCGCGCGCAGGCTCTTCATTGCCTGCTGCACGCTCTGGCGCACCTCGTTTGCGATGAGGCGCACGGAGTCGGCGAGACCGGACTCGATCCCGGCGAGGTCGCCTTCGCGATCCGCGAGTTCGGTGCGGCCAGCATCCGTGATCGCGTAGATCGTCGTGCGTCCCTCGACCGTCTTGGTGACGAGTCCCTCTTCTTCGAGCTTCGCGAGCCTGGGATAGATGGTTCCCGCGCTCGGCGTGTAGGTGCCGCCGGTGCGGTCGGTGAGCGCCTGGATGATGCCGTAGCCGTGCTGCGGGGCCTCGGCGAGGAGCGAGAGCAGATACAGCCTCAGGTCGCCGTGCGAGAAGACGGGGGGAGTCATGAGTCCCACTCCTCGTCGTCGGCCACGGTGGTCAGGGGGCGGCGGAGCACTGTCGTATCGCCCGAGACGGAGTTGCTGCGGATGTCGACGAACGATCCTGCGAGCTCCCCAGTGGAGCCCGTGTAGCTGCGGGGGCCGGAGCTCGCGCGGTCGACGCCGTCGATCAGCATGCCGCCGCTCATCGAGCGCACGACGTAGTTGGCGGGGAGCGTCTCTTCGAGGCGGATCGTGCTGTTGCCCGAGACGGTGTTCAGGGTGATCGTGTTGACGGCCCCGGTGGCATCCACCCAGATGGAGCCGGAGACCGTGTCGACGGTCGCCTTGCGGACGGAGCCAGTCAGGGCGACATCTCCCGAGACGCTGTTCGCGTTCGCAGCTCCGGTGAGACCGCGCACCTGCACGTCACCCGAGACGGAGTTGAGCGTCAGATCACCGGTGTGCGTGTCGACGATGATGTCGCCGGAGACGGTGTTCAGGCGTGCATCGTTGGTGAGTCCGGAGACCAGAGCGCCGGCGCTCACGACGCCGAGGTTCAGGGCGATGCTGCGGGGGACGGCGACGCTCACCTCTGCGCGAGGGCCGCCGGAGCCGAAGTTGCGGAACACCTCGAGGAAGTTGTCCCACCCCAGCTGCGGGTGGTCGATCTCGATCTGTGTTCCGTCGGATTCGATGCGGAGGTCTTTTACGGTCACGCCGCTCACCTCGACGCGGATGCCTGGTTCGTCGTGGGCGATGACGTCGACCTGCCCGCCGATCAGGCCGACCTTGAGCCGGGAGGCGTGAGCGATGTCGATGACGCGTTCTTCGCCGGGGGCGATGAGCCACTTCTCGGTCATGGGATTCTCCTCGATGGTAGATCGCGATATATCGCGTTCGAGAACGATAACACGATATATCGTGAGTTTGTCAAGAGGGTTCGGGTGTTCTTCTTGACATTGACGCGACGTCAACTTTTACAGTGGCGTATCGAGAGGAGGTCGCTGTGAGCACACAGGATTGGTCGATCCAGGAGATCGCACGGCTGGCGGGAACCACGAGTCGAACGCTGCGTCACTACGACGACATCGGACTGCTCGCCCCATCGCGCATCGCCCGCAACGGCTACCGGCACTACGACCAGACGGCCCTCGTGCGGCTGCAGCGCATCCTGCTGCTGCGGGAGCTGGGGCTCGGCTTACCGCAGATCAGGGAGCTGCTCGATGCAGCCCATACGGATGCCGGTGAGGCATCCGCTCTTGAAGCGCATCTCGCGTATCTGCGCGAGGAGCAGAACCGGCTGTCGCGGCAGATCGCGTCGGTCGAGATGACCATCAATGCAATGAAAGCAGGTGAATCTCTCATGGCAGAGAACATGTTCGACGGCTTCGATCACACCCGATACAGGGACGAAGTGCAACACCGGTGGGGCGAGAAAGCCTACGCCGACGGCGATCGCTGGTGGATGGGGATGGCGGAGGTCGAGCGCGCTGAGCGGCAGCGACGGGTGTCCTCCCTCGCACGCGACTGGATTGCCGCAGCCGAGACGGGAGCCGCGCCGGATTCAGACGAGGCACAGGCGCTCGCGAAGCGTCACGTGGACTGGTTGCGCGACGTACCGGGCACACCGGCATCCGTGGACGGTGGGGACGGGAAGGCCTATGTCACCGGCCTCGGCGAGATGTACGTCGCTGACCCGCGCTTCGGTGCGAACTATGCCACCGCCGACGGCGGGACCCGCGGTGCAGAGTTCGTCCGTGACGCGCTGCGCGTCTACGCGGAGGCGAATCTCTAGGCGCCCGATCGGGACTTCGGCGGCCACCGGGACGTAGGGTCGTGACATGAGCTGTCGCTCGGAGTCGACTGCGCCGCCGCTGTTCGCAGCAGCGGCGGTCAGCTATGCGGCGAACTGCGCTCTGGGAGCCGTGGTCGCCGCACGGCTCGTCGACAGCAGCGGCTTTCGCTGGCTGCATCACGTGCTGTACATCGCCACGTGCGCCTCGGTCGTCGCAGCGATCGGCGCGGGCTTGGTCGGTATGGGCGCGTGGGGTGACCGGCGGGAGGCAGGTCGCCGAGCGGCCCTGGCGCTGATGCCCGCTGCCGTGCCGCTGACGGTGATCGCCTTCGTGGGAGCACGCACCCGGTGGCATCCTCTCATCGCGCTGTCGGCCGCCCCCTTCATCGCCGCGGGCCTCGTCTGCTCTCGGGCGGACTCTCATCGAAAGTGAACGCATGGAACTGCTCGATGCCATTCGCCGTCGCAAGACCACCAACGGGGCCTTCCTGCCAGACCCGGTCTCTGAGGAGCACCAGCGCGTGCTGCTGGAAGCGGCCGGGCGCGCTCCCTCTCAGCTGAACAGTCAGCCGTGGCGTTTCGTCGTGATCGAGAACCGCGAGACGATCGACGAGATCGCTCGGATCTCCGGCGAGAGCATGACCGAGGCGATGTCGAATGGCACGTTCTTCGAACGGTACAAGCCCTACTTCCGTTTCAGCCAGGCCGAGATGGACGCCACACGCAGCGGGATGCTGTTTGACAGGCTGCCCGCGGCGCTTCGACCCTTCACCAGCCAGGTGTTCACGAAGCGCGGGCAGGCGCTCATGAACGCCTTCGGTGTGCCCAAGACGCTCGGCGCCGACAACCGCAAACTCGTGGCGGGCTCGCCGCTGCTGCTCGGGGTCATGCTCGACCGCAGCGAGAATCGTCCGGGACAACTGTCGTCGTTCTACTCGGTGTTCAGCATGGGGGCCGCGATGGAGAACGTGTGGCTCACGACCCTCGAGCTCGGCATGGGGATCCAGTTCGTCTCGTTTCCGATGGAGGTCCCCGGCCGCTGGGACGAGATCGTCCGGCTGCTGCACGTTCCCGACGATCTTGAGCTGATGGCCGTGTACCGCCTCGGCTACCTGCCGCCCGAGCAGCGCCGTCCGTCGATCGACTGGTCCAGCAGCCAGCGCAAGCGCGTCTCGCAGTACGTCTTCCGAGAGGACTGCGAGACGCCGCAACAGGGATGGGACTCGCCGCCCACCGCGTGACTGCGGCGTCAGTGCTGCTGCGTCAGATCGCGCAGCGCGGGCCCCTCGATGCGCGTGCCGTCGGGGCCGAAGCGCGAGGCGTGCAGCGGACAATCCCACGTGTGCTCGGCGTCATTCCAGTTCAGGACGCCGCCGAGATGCGTGCACACCGCGCGGACAGCCCGAGTGACGCCATCGACCGTCGAGACTCCGACCGGGCAGCCGGCTCGGTTGGCGACGACTCCGGTGCCCTCCGCAGGACGCGGTACCGGGACAGCGTGCTTCTCGGCGTCGGTCCATCCACGCGCCAGGAATCCCGCGACCCGGCCGCCTTCCGCCACCCCTCGACCGATATCGGCCGGCACGGTCAGGCGGGTTCCGATCGTGGTCATCCATTTCGGACGGTCGGATCTGGGGGTGCCGGTGATCTCGCTCGTCAGGCGCAGGGCCGCAGCCGGAGCGTTCGACAGCCCCCACTTCGCGTAACCGGTGGCGAAGCGGATGCGTCCGAGACCTCGGGGCATCGCACCGACGAACGGAATGAGGTTGTGCGATTCGTAGTCCTGCGCTGACCAGCGGTGGGTCTCCTCGGCATCCGGGAAGTGCTGCTGGGTCCATTCGATGAGATCCTCGACTGCTGCCCCCTCGTCGTCGTGGCGGCCGACCGGGTGACCGTTGCCGCTGACGACGAGCTGCGCGGCCTCCGCCGGGCCATCCGCCTCGGACACCGGACGAATCGATCGGGTGGGTCCGTCCACGGAGATGAAGGTTCCAGCGGGCAGTTGTCCTGGAACCCGGAACGAGACGCAGGAGGAGCGCATCCCTCGCACCTTGGCGAAGTAGAGACCGCGGTCGATGACCGGGGTGCCGGTCGCGAGCACGATGTGGTCGGCGAACAGGGGGCCAGCGGCGGTGTCGATGTGCGGATGGGGCAACGCGTGCGCACCGGTTGCTCGGATGCCGGAGTGCAGCGTCCCGCCCGCGACAATGAAGCTCTCCGCCAGAGCCCGGGCCACCCGCACGGGATCGATCGTGACCTGATCGTCGAGTGCAACGCCGCCGGCTGCGGGGAAGGGCAGCGTCGAGAAGTCTCCCGCTGCCAGCATCCGAACGCGCAGGCCCGTCTCTCGGGCGGCGGCATGGACGGACGCCGCAGAGTCGAGTCCATCGGGACCGGTCGCATAGGAATGATCGGTACGGCGCCGATAGGAGACGCCCACCTCGTCGGCGAAATCTGTCAGCCACTGCATTCCGGCCCGGTTCGCGTCCACGTAGGCCTTCACGAGCGATGCGGGATGGTGTCGCCGGATCTTCGCCAGGGTCTGCCCCTGCAAGAGGGAGAGCTTGCCGGTGTTGCCGCCGGAGGCGAGCTCCGCGACACCGCCGGAATCGACCACGGTGACGTCGAGTCCCCTGCGGGTGAGCATCAGCGCGGTCGAGAGGCCGGTGAGCCCGGCGCCGACGATGACCACGTCGTGCCGTGCTCCCGGCTCGAACGGAGAGCCAGTGGGAAATGCCGGGGTGATCTTCCACAGGGATGTCATGGCGTCAGTCAACGTCTTCTGCGGCGTCGTTCCCACAGCCTTGACATCTGCCGCGTGCGCTGGCAGGAGTCATTAAGCGCGGATGCCGCGACTAGAGTTGCCGACGTGAACCTGCGCCGGCTTCTCCTCGTCATCCTCGGCGGGATGCTCGGCACGGCGGGCAGGCTCGGAATCGAGCTTCTGCTTCCGAACTCGGGGGGCTTCCCCTTCGCGACGCTCATCGCCAACGGGCTCGGGGCGCTGCTGATCGGAATTCTCGCCTCGCGGCCCTTCGGCGAGCTCAGGGACCGAGGGCGGGATGCGAGGCTGTTCCTCGGCACCGGCATCCTGGGCGGGTTCACCACCTACAGCGCGTTCGCGGTCGGCTCTGTGGGGCTGTGGGTGGACTCTCCGTTCGCCGCTGTCGTCTACGTCGTGCTGACGCTGGGACTCGGAATCGGCGCGGCCGCACTCGGTCTCAATCGGCGTCGGTCGCGGGCGGGGGGCGCCGAATGACGCCGCTGCTCTTCCTCCTGGCATCCGTCGCCGGCGGCGTGGGCGCGGGCCTTCGCTACCTCGTTGACCTCGGCGTCATGTCTCTCACGCGAGGGCGGTTTCCCTGGGGGATCGTCGTGGTGAACGTCACCGGCGCCTTCGCGCTCGGCGTGGTCACCGCGGCCATCCCCGATACGGCGTTCATCGTCGGGGCAGGCCTACTCGGCGGCTACACGACGTTCAGTACAGCAATGCTCGACACTCTTGCGCTGTGGCGCGACGGTGAGCGCCCCGCATCCGTTCTGCATCTTCTGGGAACCTTCGCGGCATCTGTTCTTGCGGCGCTCGCCGGACTCTGGATCGGATTCGCGCTCTGACACAGGTGATAGCCCGATCCCTGTGAAAGACTGGCCGCACACCCTCGCGCTAACTTCACAACCGAGAGACACACGCCTTGTCGAACCTCGCCGTTCTCAGCCTGCGCAATCGCGCGCTGATCGCCCTCATCACGATCGTCGCCGCCGTCTTCGGCGGGCTTGCACTGACGAACCTGAAGCAGGAGCTCATTCCTTCCCTCGAGCTGCCAGCGCTCATCGTCATGACGACGTACCCCGGCGCCTCTCCCGAGGTCGTCGAGAATGACGTGTCGACGCCGATCGAGACCGCCATCCAGGGGGTCCCTGGGCTCGAATCGACGAGCGCGACGAGCACGACCAACGCCTCCATCATCCAGGCGACGTTCACGTACGGTGAGAATCTCGCCACGGCAGAGCAGAAGATGCAGCAGGCGATCAACCGCATCTCTAATCAGCTTCCGGCAGACGTAGAGCCCCAAGTGCTGTCGCTCTCGCTCGATGACTTCCCCGTCATTCAGGTCGCGGTGACCGGCTTCGACAACGCCGAGACCGCGCAGGCAGATCTCGAAAACGTCGCGATCCCGGCTCTGGAGGATGTCGATGGCGTCAACGCGGCGCAGATCGTCGGTGGGCTCGGACAGCAGATCACGATCACCCCTGATCAGGCGGCGCTCGCAGCGGCCGGCCTCAGCACACAGGCGATCCGCGATGCGCTGGAGCAGAACGGCACCCTGTTCCCCGGTGGAGACATCACCGAAGACGGTCAGACGCTCACGGTGCAGACCGGAGCGAAGATCACCTCAGTCGAGGAGATCGCCGCTCTCCCGCTCGTCGGTTCGGATGCCACGATCGCCGACGTCGCGACCGTCGCACTCGAGACGGAGCCGGTTTCGTCGATGTCGCGCGTGAACGGCGAGGACGCGCTGTCGATCTCGATCACCAAGCTTCCCGCCGCGAACACCGTCGAGGTGTCACACGGCGTGATCGCCGCGATCGATGACTTGAAGAAGACATTCCCCGACGCCGAGTTCACGATCGTGTTCGACCAGGCGCCGTTCATCGTGCAGTCCATCGAGACGCTCGCCACCGAGGGCCTGCTCGGACTCGTCTTCGCGGTGCTCGTCATCCTGGTGTTCCTGATGTCGATCCGCTCGACGCTGGTCACCGCGATCTCGATCCCGACGAGCGTGCTCATCACGTTCATCGGTCTGCAGGCATTCGGCTACTCGCTGAACATCCTCACCCTCGGCGCGCTCACGATCGCGATCGGCCGCGTGGTCGACGACTCCATCGTCGTGATCGAGAACATCAAGCGGCACTACGTCGGTGATGCGAACAAGGGCGATGCGATCCGACTCGCGGTGCGCGAGGTCGCCGCGGCGATCACCGCATCGACCATCACGACCGTCGCGGTGTTCCTGCCGATCGTGTTCGTCGGCGACATGGTCGGCGAGCTGTTCCGTCCGTTCGCGATGACCGTGACGATCGCGATGGTGGCATCCCTCCTGGTCTCGCTCACGATCGTTCCGGTGCTTGCGTACTGGTTCCTGAGGCCCGGCAAGGAGCTCACCGACGAGAACGGTCAGGTCATCGACCCCGAGCACCAGGATGCTCCGCCCACCAAGCTGCAGCGCGCATACCGTCCGATCCTGCACTGGACGCTCAAGCACTCCGGTCTCACCGTGATCCTCGCGATCGTCGTGCTCGGCGGAACGCTGGCTGCCGCCCCGCTGATGAAGATCAACTTCCTCAGCGACTCCGGCCAGAACACCATGACCGTCACTCAGGACCTAGGTCCCACCGCGAGCCTCCAGGCGAAGAATGACGCCTCGCTCGTCGTCGAAGAAGCGCTGGACGGCATCGACGGAATCCAGAACGTGCAGGTCTCGGTCGGCTCCAGCGGTTCGCCGCTGATGGATGCCTTCTCGGGCGGCGCCGGTGTGACGTACTCGATCATGACTGAATCGGGTGCTGACCAGGAGAAGCTCCGCGCCGATGTGCTGGATGCCGTCGACGGGCTCGAGGGCGTCGGCGAGATCAGCGTCAACGCCGCGGCCAGTTTCGGATCCAGCGATATCGAGGTCAACATCACCGCGCCGAGCGGCGAGGTGCTCGCCGAGGCGACGGATGCGGTGACCGAAGAGCTCAGCGGGCGTGACGGCATCGGCCAGGTCACGAACAACCTCGCAGCATCCCTGCCGTACATCGCAGTCGTCGTCGATCGGGATGCTGCAGCCCAGCGCGGCCTCTCGGAGGTCGCGGTCGGCGCGCTCGTCTCGAACACGATGCGGCCGCAGCAGATCGGCTCGGTCGAGATCGACGACAGCGCTCTCACGGTGTACCTCGCCGCGGCAGAGCCTCCCGCGACCATCGAGGACCTCCGCGCACTGACGATTCCGACGATGACCGGCTTCGTGCGCCTCGATGAGATCGCGAGCGTCGACGAGGCCGAAGGCCCGACGTCGATCACGACTCAGCAGGGACGCCGGACTGCCACGATCACTGTGCCCCCGGCATCCGACAACCTCGCGACCGCGACTGCGTCTGTCACTGCGGCCCTCGAGGCTGTGGAGCTGCCCGACGGTGCCTCCGCAGAGGTCGGCGGCGTCGCATCGCAGCAGGCTGATTCATTCTCGCAGCTGGGGCTCGCGATGCTCGCGGCGATCCTGATCGTCTACGTCGTGATGGTGGCGACCTTCAAGTCGCTGCGCCAGCCGCTGCTGCTGCTGATCTCGGTGCCGTTCGCGGCGACCGGCGCGATCCTGCTGCAGATCGCGACGGGTGTGCCGCTGGGGGTGGCATCCCTCATCGGAGTGCTGATGCTGATCGGCATCGTGGTGACGAACGCGATCGTGCTCGTCGACCTCGTGAACCAGTATCGCGAGAAGGGCCTGTCCGCGCATGATGCGGTGATGGCCGGTGGCGAGAAGCGTCTGCGTCCGATCCTGATGACGGCTCTCGCGACGATCTTCGCGCTCACGCCGATGGCGCTGGGAATCACCGGTCACGGCGGCTTCATCTCGCAGCCGCTCGCGATCGTCGTGATCGGCGGACTCATATCGTCGACCGTGCTGACGCTGGTCGTTCTACCTACGCTCTACAACCTCGTCGAGGGCGCGCGCGAGCGTCGCGCTGCCCGCAAGACCGGGCCGGACGAGGGCGGGGCAGGGCCTGACGAGGGCGGCGCCGGGGACGGGCCCGCGCCCGAGGGCCCGGATGCTCCGGAGGATGCTGCCGAGCACCCGCTCACGCGTCGCGAACTGCGTGGGCAGCGAGCGTAGCGCTCGCCGCAGGCGGGAGGATCTCGCGGGCGTTAGCTGAACTCGATACCCCAGCTGAGCGTCCAGGTCTCACCGGATGCGAGCCGGCGGATGCCGAGACCGCTGTTGAGTCCGTCGACCGGCGCCGTCATCGGCTCGATCGCGACGGCGAGGTCGTGGCCGGGATAGTTCGTGGTCGTGAACACCTGGACGAACTCGAAATCCTGTTCCTGCCACACCGTGACGCGCCGGCCATCGGGCGCGGTCAGCGAATGCCGGATCAGGCCGTCCTTGTCGGGGATCAGATCGGCGAAGCCGGTGTCGAGGGTGATGCCGCCGAGGCGCACTCCGGTGCGCAACTCGTCTGACGCCGGAGTGGCTTTGAGTGGAAGCATCCGCTCGTCAGTCTCGAGCTGGGTCTTCGCCGGCACGCGCAGCACGAGGTTGCGGGGATCGACGTCGCCGATCGTCACGAAGGGATGCGTGCCGAGTGCGACAGGGGCTTTCTCGGCCGAGCGGTTCATCAGCGTGTGGGTGACCTTGATGCCGGCCTCGGTCAGCGCGTACGTGACCGAAGTCGCGATCTCGTACGGGTAGCCGGTCTGCGGGTGAATCGTCGCCCGAAGAGTGGTGGCAGCATCCGTCTGCTCGATCCCGTACGCGGTGTAGCGGAGCAGTCCGTGGATGGCGTTGTTCAGCTTCGGCTCTGAGATCGAGAGCTGCCGGACGGTCCCGGCGTCCTTCCACACACCATCGCGCACGCGATTCGGCCACGGGGTGAGGACGACGCCCGAGCACGAGGGGGTCGGGATGTCTTCGGGGTAGCGCGAGACGAGATCGACACCTCCGACGGTCAGTCCACGAAGGGATGCTCCGACCTGGGCGATCTGCGCAGTGACTGCACCGCGCGTGAGGTGGATCTGAGTGCCGGTGGGAGAAAGGGAGTTCACTCCGACTATCGTAGGGGCACCTTCACAGGTGGGTCGGGTAATCTTGTGCGGTCGGCTTCGGGCACCCGCGACTGCGCGGGAGAATTCTGAATCAAGTGTGAGCCCAGGGGCCGATGGTTACTAACCATCACATGAATGGCCCCGGCCGATGGATGCTCGGGTATGTCCGCTCTGCGCTGATCTCTGTGCGCTGTCCGCGGATGCTGTTCTCGTGTCAGAGACAGTCAGGAAACACCATGCCCAAGAATGGCAAGCCCAAGGGCGGCCGCCCGTCCCGTAACTTCGAGCCCCGGTACGCGAAGAAGACGTCGTTCCACGACCGTCACGCCGGTGGCCAGCCCGCCGCTCGCGATTCACGCGACTCCTACGAGTCGCGTGACTCTCGTGATTCGCGTGATTCTCGCGACTTCCGCGGTGCGCGGCCGGATGCTTCGGACCGTCGTTCGTCGGCCCCGCGCGCAACCGGCGGCGACCGCTTCGAGCGTCGGCCAGGAAGCAAGAGCCCCAGCCACCGCGGCTACCGTCCTGCGGAAGCAGAGGGAGGCGCCCCGAAGCGTCGCTGGAGCGACCAGGATCGTGCCGGTCGTGATGAGGTCCGTGGCATCCGCGGCCGAGCCGAGTCCGGGCGTCGCGAATCGCCGAACCACCAGGGCGAGCGCCCGCGTTACAACAGTGAGCGCCCGCGATTCCACGGTGAGCGCCCGCGTTTCAACAATGAGCGTCCCGGCTACAACAGCGAGCGTCCTTCGGGGGAGCGTCGTTACAACGACCGTCCGAATCGCGATGACCGCGGATCTGAGCGTCCTCGTTTCAACCACGACCGCGGATCTGAGCGTCCTCGTTTCAACCGTGACGAGCGTCCGAACCGCGACGACCGTCCGCGCTTCACCAACGATCGCAACGATCGCAACGATCGCGGTGGCGAGCGTCCTCGCCACGACCGTGGCGAGCGTCCGCGCTACAACAACGATCGCGGTTCCGAGCGCCCTCGCTTCAATAACGAGCGCAATGAGCGTCCGAGCCGTGACGAGCGCCCTCGTTTCAGCAACGACCGCAATGAGCGTCCGAGCCGCGATGAGCGTCCCCGTTTCAGCAACGACCGCAATGAGCGTCCGAGCCGCAATGAGCGTCCGAGCCGCGATGAGCGTCCCCGTTTCAACAACGACCGCAATGAGCGTCCGCGCTACAACGACGATCGCCGCAGCGAGCGTCCGCGTCGCGATGACCGCGAGCAGCGTCCGACCCGTGACAACTGGAACGGTTCCGCCCCGGCGAAGAACGCGAAGTTCGAGCCGACTGAGGATGTCGTCCACGAGCGCCTCGAGGCCAAGGTCGTCGCCGCTCCCGAGGTCGAAGGCACGACGTTCGCTGATCTCGGGCTCGGCTCGAACATCGTCGAGACGCTGAGCGGAATGGGGGCGGCAGCGCCGTTCCCGATCCAGGCCGCGACGATCCCTGCGATCCTGCAGGGCCGCGACGTACTCGGCCGAGGACGCACTGGCTCCGGCAAGACGATCGCCTTCGGTGCTCCGCTTGTCGAAAGCATCCTGAAGGGCCAGGCCGGAAAGCGACGCGAATTCGGTCGCAACCCGCAGGCGATCATCCTCGCTCCGACGCGTGAACTCGCGCTGCAGATCGACCGCACTGTGCAGCCGATCGCTCGCAGCGTCGGCCTGTTCACCACCCAGATCTACGGCGGTGTCCCGCAGGGGCGCCAGGTCGGTGCGCTGAAGAAGGGCGTCGACATCGTGATCGGCACTCCGGGCCGCATCGAAGACCTCATCAACCAGGGCAAGCTCGACCTGTCGGACTGCCGCATCGCGGTGCTCGATGAGGCCGACCACATGTGCGAGCTCGGTTTCGTCGAGCCTGTGCAGCGCATCCTGCGTCACACGGCAGAGGGCAGCCAGAAGCTGCTGTTCTCGGCGACGCTTGACCGTGAGGTTGCGGCGCTCGTCGAAGAGTTCCTCGTAGACCCCGCCGTGTACGAGGTCGCCGGCGAGGACCAGGACTCCGGCACCATCGACCACCGCGTGCTCGTCATCGACCACCGGGACAAGGCTGAGATCCTGACCTCGATGGTCGACCGTGCGGGCAAGACCCTCGTGTTCGCCCGCACTCGCGCCTATGCCGAGATGCTCGCCGAGCAGTTCGACGATGCCGGCATCCCTGCGGTGTCGCTGCACGGTGACCTCAACCAGGCCAAGCGCACGCGCAACCTGCAGCGCATGACCTCTGGCCGTGTGAGCGTGCTGGTTGCGACGGACGTCGCGGCTCGCGGCATCCACGTCGATGACATCGATCTGGTGATCCAGGCCGATGCGCCCGACGAGTACAAGACGTACATGCACCGTTCTGGTCGCACTGGCCGTGCCGGAAACTCCGGTCGCGTCGTTACGCTGATCACACGTCAGCGCGAGCGACGGATGAGCGAGCTGCTCGGACGCGCAGAGATCGATGCGCCGTTCGAGAAGGCGCGCGCCGGCGACGACGTCATCGAAGAGATCGCGGGGCGCATGCCCACTGAGGCCGAACTGACGGCCTGATCACTCGATCTCCGCAGTCAACTGCGGGAGGGGGCTCGGAATCTGATTCAGGGCCCCTTCTGCGTCCTTCAGGCTTAAGGGTGCAGCGGCGTACGGATGAAGCCTCAGACGGCGGAGTGCGCGTGCACGGTGCTGCTCAGCGTCGTGCCGTTCAGGTCGAGATACAGCTGGCCTTCGGTGACAGTGAGAGTCACGGTGCTTCGACGCTCGAGCAGCTCGACGGCGGCGGTGATGAAGTCGGATTCGAAGCTGAAGACCTCGAGCGCTTCGACGTTGTGGATGCGCTTGCCCGACCACGTGGCGATGACCTTCGCCGGGTCGCGATGCGTGTAGACGGCGGCGCGTTCGGCGATCCGGCTGCCGTGGTGCAGGCGCTCGGCATCGGGCGCGCCGACCTCGATCCAGGCCATCACGGCGCCGGTGAGGTCGCGCACGATGACCGTCGGCTCATCGGCCGACGAGATTCCTTCACCGAAGGCGATCCCTTCGGTGTATTCCAGGCAGTACGCGAGCAGCCTGGTCACCATGTACGCATCGGTCTCGGACGGATGCCTGGCCACCCGCAGCGTGAAGTCGTCGTACACACCCCGGTCCATGTCTGCCAGTTGCACAGTGAACGTGTAGATCGTCGAGCCGATTGCCATAACTCTCGAGCCTACGGGGCGCGGCAGATCGGTCAGAACAGCATCGGCTGCGGGGCTGGTGCCGGGATGGTCGGTGTGAGCACCGACGGGCGGATGAGCCGGCGGGCGGGGTACGCGTCGTCGGAGTACCGCGCCTCGAGACCGTGCGCGCGGATGAGCGGTCTGATCCGCTTCGCCAGCCACTGCCGGTATGCCCCCGGAGCATCGGCTGCGGCGCCAGGGTACAGCCCGTGATACGAGGCCATCAACTCCGGATGCTCGCGCTGAAGCCACTGCATGAACCAGGGCTTCACCCCGGCGCGCAGATGCAACGCGCCGTAAATAGCGTGGTCGGCACCGGACTCCGTGATCCGGCGCAGCGCGTGGTCGATGTGCTCCACGGAATCAGTCAGATGCGGCATCACCGGCATGAGGAACACGCCAACCCGGAACCCGGCATCTGCGAGTGCACGCACTGTGTCGAGGCGCGCTTGCGTCGAGGGCGTCCCGGGCTCGATCGAGTGCTGCAGCGCGTCGTCGTACATTGCAATCGACATCGAGATGTCGACCGGAACGGATGCCGCGGCCTCGACGAGCACCCCGATATCGCGCCTGATGAGCGTGCCCTTGGTGAGGATCGACATCGGAGTGCCGGATTCCGCCAACGTGCGAATGATCTCTGGCATCAGCCGGTACCGCCCCTCGGCCCGCTGATACGGATCGGTGTTGGTTCCGAGAGCCACCGTCTCGTGCTGCCAGTTGCCGCGTCTCAGTTCGTTCCGCAGCACCTCGGCGATGTTCGTCTTCACGACGATCTGCGAATCGAAATCTGCGCCGCCGTCGAGGTCGAGGTACTGGTGGGTGCCGCGGGCGAAGCAGTAGAGACAGGCGTGGCTGCATCCGCGGTACGGAT
Source organism: Microbacterium zouquanmingi (assembly GCF_052266695.1). Taxonomy (NCBI): domain Bacteria; kingdom Bacillati; phylum Actinomycetota; class Actinomycetes; order Micrococcales; family Microbacteriaceae; genus Microbacterium; species Microbacterium zouquanmingi. The sequence goes on along the minus strand of NZ_JBQPQZ010000001.1, from coordinate 775,800 downwards.
TGATCGTCCAGCTGAACGGCATCCTCGACCCGCCGGGAACGTGGTTGAGCGCGGACTTCGCGAGCACCTCATGGAACGTCATTCCCGCGAACTCGGGTGTGGTGACCGAGCGCACGATTCCGCTGCGATTCTCGAGACCGGGGAGGGCCGCGGAGTCGACGTCGGTGATCGATTGTCCCTGCCAGCGCATGATGAAAGTAGAACATATGAACGAGTAGCTATCAAGTAGTGACCCGCTTCATTCGTGCATAAGAGTCAATACGGCCGTGATGCGCATCGCGATATCGTCGATGCGGACGCTGAGCGCGCGGCCAGCGCGGACGTGCTGCGAACGATGCTCGGCAGAGAGGAGTCCGCATGAGCGTCGTCATCGTCGGCAGCGTCAACCAGGATGTCGTAGCCCAAGTCGAGCGGATCCCCGGCCCGGGCGAGACAGTGCTGGGAACGACGCTAACGCGCTCGGGCGGCGGCAAGGGGGCCAACCAGGCTGTCGCAGCACGCCGAGCAGGAGGGGTAGAAGTCGCCTTCGTCGGAGCCGTCGGCAAGGATGCCGATGGGGTGACGCTTCGCGCTGCGCTGGAGAGCGACGGGATCGACGTCTCGGGGCTCGCCGACGTTGACGGTCCGAGCGGAACGGCTCTCATCTCGGTCGATCGCAATGCAGAGAACACGATCGTCGTCGTACCCGGCGCGAACGCTGTCCTTCCGCAGCTGACCGAAGCCCAGCGCGAGGTCGTGGCGCGATCGCGGGTTCTGCTCACACAGCTCGAGGTTCCTGTTTCGCTCGTCGAGGATGCCGCAGCGCGCCGCCCCGACGGCACCTGGCATGTGCACAACGCTGCGCCTTCTGGTCCGTTCGTCGCAGCGGCCGAGCGACTGCTGCCCGGAATTGACGTGCTGATCGTCAACGAGCATGAGGCGCTGGAGGTTGCAGGTCGCTCCGACCTCGACGCCGCGGCATCCGCTCTTGCGGCGCAGGTGCGCGCGCTCGTCGTGACTCTGGGTGAGCGCGGTTCGCTCATCGTCGTCGGTGATGAGCGAACCGAAGTGCCGGCATTCACCGCGCGGGCGATTGATACGACTGGCGCGGGCGATACGTTCTGCGGTGTGTTCGCGGCCCGTCTCGCCGCATCCGACAGACTTCCGGTCGATGTCGACATCGATCTTCTGGCCGACGCCGCGATGTGGGGCGCTGCCGCATCGGCGATCTCCGTGAGTCGTCCCGGCGCGCAGGATGCCGTTCCCGATGTCGCCGAAGTTGCGAATCTGCGCCAAGACAGGGAGTAACGCGCGCCCATCGTTCAGCAATAATGGAAGCGATGAGACACGCTATGCACTCCCGGTACGCGTCGCCTCGGTCTCGGGTGCTGACGATCGCACTTCCCATCGGTCTTGCCGTAACGGCCCTCGGGGCATTGTGGGCGCTCGCCGAGGTGCCTTCGGTCGCTGACGAAGTGGCACTGCCTGCTCCCGCGGTGGTCGCTCATCTGCCGGGTATCGAGCTCGCATCCGTCGATGCCGCCGACCCCTGCGCCACACCGGAAGTGATCGGTGCGCTCGCCGCTGGTGATGATGAGGCCGTCGTCGCCGGGTTCGGCGGGGGCGTGGCATTCAGAGACGCCGTCTTGGCCGGGAACGCGCCGTGCATCTCGTTGACCGACCCTGTGCATCATTGGACGGTCGTGAACAAGACGCATGCGCTGGCCCCTGTCGACTACGAGCCGGCCGTGATGACCGAGGCACCGATCGAGATGACGACTGCGTCGCGTTTGATCGATCCGGATGCCGCCGCCGCGCTGGGCAACATGGCTGCTGCCCTCCAGGTTTCTGGTGCGGGAAAGCTCGGCATGAACAACGCCTATCGCTCCTACCGGCTACAGGTGTCGAACTACTCCGGTCAGGTGAGTGCGGCGGGGCAGGCCGAGGCAGATCTCAGTTCCGCCAGACCCGGCTTCAGCGAGCACCAGACCGGCTTTGCCGTCGATGTCGTCGCGTGCAGCAGCGGGTGCGGAGAGATCGGTGCATTCGGGGGGACTGCCGAGAGTGACTGGATCGCCGCCCACGCGTGGGAGTACGGATTCATCGTCCGTTACGAAGCAGGAGCGACTCCGGTGACCGGGTACGAGCCCGAGCCCTGGCATCTGCGCTATATCGGTCCTGGGCTCGCGAGCGCCTATCACGAGGGTGGCTACCACGCCCTCGAGGAGTTCTTCGGTCTGCCGGCCGCTCCCGACTACGCGCACTGAGCTGCCCGACTCGTCAGGGTCCGAGAAGGGCGCGTTCTGTAGCTTTCCGCAAACGCGATACCCGGTCTCACACATGGTGGGATGCATTCTCACAATCCCCTCCCGCAGCATCCGGTCTCCGACATAGACTCGGCGGTGCAAGGACGCCAATACGTTCGGGAGGACGGCATGGAACGCGATATCTACGATGAAGACCACGAGGCATTCCGGGACCTGGTGAAGGACTTCGTCAAGCGACACGTGAGCACCGAGAGCATCGACAGGTGGGATGCTGCCGGTGAGGTCGACCGTGAGACGCTGCTCGCTGCGGGCGAAGCAGGGATCATCGGTCTCTCCGTCCCCGAGGAATTCGGCGGCGCGGGCATGCTGCAGGACTACCGCTTCCGCGCGATCGTCAACGAAGAGGTCATCGGCTCCGGAGCAGGTTCGCTCGCCGGTGCTTTGGGCATCCAGGACGACCTCGCCGTCCCTTACCTCGTGCACATGGGCACGCAGGAGCAGAAGGAGAAGTGGCTTCCGCGCATGGCGACCGGCGAGGTGCTCGGCGCTCTCGCGATGACCGACCCCGGTGCGGGCTCTGACCTGCGCGGTATCAAGACCAACGCCAAGAAGGTCGACGGCGGCTACATCCTCAACGGCGCGAAGACGTTCATCTCGTCGGGCACGACTGCGGACATCGTCGTGACTTTCGTGAAGACCGGCGAGGGCAATCGCCCCGACGCGTTCAGCCTGCTGATCGTCGAAAAGGGCATGGAAGGCTTCGACCAGGGCAAGAAGCTCAAGAAGATGGGTTTCCACGGCTGGGACACCGCCGAGCTCAGCTTCACCGATGTCTTCGTTCCCGACGAGAACCTGATCAGCGGCAAGGAGGGTCAGGGCTTCATCCAGCTGATGATGAACCTGCCTCTCGAGCGCCTGTCGATCGGTGTGGCCGCTGCCGCTGCAGCGGAGGCCGCCGTCGAGTGGACCGTCGCTTACACGAAGGACCGCGAGGCGTTCGGTGAGCGCATCGCCGACTTCCAGAACACGCGATTCCGTCTGGCCGATATGGTCACCACGACCGAGGTCATGTGGGCGTACGTCGACCGCGCGATGCTCGCGTACAAGGATAAGAAGCTGACGGCGGAAGACGCCGCGAAGGTGAAGTTCTGGGCGACCGAGCGCGAGTGGGAGGTGCTCGACATGGGCGTGCAGCTGCACGGCGGCTACGGCTACATCATGGAGTACCCGATCGCGCGTGCCTTCACGGATGCTCGTGTGCACCGCATCTACGGCGGCACCAACGAGATCATGCGCGACCTCGTCGGTCGCCAGATCGTCGGAAAGCGCTAAGCGCTCAATTCAGGTCGCAGTTTCTGCCGCTTTGGGACTCCCAGAGCGGCAGAAATTGCGACCTGAACGTGTTTACGGGGCTTTAGACCGCGAGCCACGGATACGTGAGCGCGAAGATCACCGCGGATGCTGCGATGAAGGCGACGATGAACACGACGTCGCGCGTGCGGAACGGGACGATATGCCGTTCCGTGCGCGTGGGGTAGGCGCCGAAAGCGCGAGCATCCATCGCGAGGGCGACGCGTTCGGCGTGCCGGATGGCGCTGGCGAGCAGAGGCACGATGTAGCCCCACCCGCGTGCTATCGCCGCGAACGGACCGCGTCCGCGATGGTGCCCCCGCACGCGATGAGCTGCGCGGATCACGCTGAGCTCGTAGCTGAATCGTGGAACGAATCGGTATGCCGCCAGTGCGGTGTACCCGATTCGGTAGGGGATGTGCAGCTGCTGGATGCCCGCACGGGCAAGGTCGGGCCCTGTCGTGGTGAGTCCGCCGATCAATGCAAGAGCGAGGATCGCCGTGATCCTCAGCGCGCTTGCACAGCCGACCTGTAGCGCCCCGGTGAAGAGCGTCCAGCCGCCGATCTGCAGGAAGGGCGCGGTGGCGTCGACGCTCGCGGCATCGACCCAGAGCGAGAAGCCGAAACCGACCGCGACGATGCCGAGCGGAACGGCGAGGAAGAGCAGCGCCGCGATTTTTCCAGTGATGCGCGTGCCGGTGAGAATCAGCACGTAGGCGAGCGCGATGAAGATGAGCGGCGTCATCATGTCGCGCACGAAGACCAGCAGGACGATGGCAGGCATGACGGCTGCGATCTTCGTCAGCGGATTGAGGTGGTTCAGGAATTGCCAAGCGGATGCCGGGACTCCCGGTGCGAACGGATCGATCGTGGCAGTGGGTGAAGTGATCGTCGTCATAGTGCGGCCTCCGCGAGGATGCCACGCAGCTCGGGGCTGAGCGCACGATGAAGCGCAGGCAGCCGAAGCCCTGCAGCTTCGAAAAGTCCGGGCGTCGCGAACAGTTCGGCAGTGCGCCCCGAGGCATGCACGCGACCGTCGTCGAGGATCACCGTGTGCGTGGCGTGATCCGCGACCAGCTGCAGGTCGTGGGTGACGATCATGATCGTGGTTCCTGCGGCACGAAGGTCAGCGAGCAGATGCAGGAGCTCATCGGCGCGGCTGCGATCCTGGCCGAAGGTCGGTTCGTCCAGAGCGAGCACTTCGGGCCTGGTGATGAGGGCGGTGCCGACGGAAAGACGCCGCTTCTCGCCGCCGGAGAGCAGGAACGGGTGCACGTCTGCCTTGTGCTCGAGCCCGAACCGGCGGAGCATCTCGTCGACGCGGTCGGTGATCTCTGAGACGCTGGTCTTGCGCAGACGCAGTCCGTAGGCGAGCTCGTCGAAGACGGTGTGCGTGATGAACTGGTGCTCGGGGTTCTGGAACACGAACCCGATTCGCGCGGTGAGATCCCTGGGCGATGCCCGCCCCGGATCCATTCCGTCGATCGAGACCTGGTGCCTGGGCGGAGGAACAACGCCCGCCAGTGACTGGATGAGAGTGGTCTTGCCCGCGCCATTGGCGCCGACGATCGCCGTCAGCGATCCAGCCGAGATGTCGAGATCGATGCCGTGCAGGATCCCGGCACGTCCGCGCTTCACGGTGAGGCCACGCGCGCGGACGATCGGCGGGAGTGGCGGTTCCGACAGCTCAAAGCGTTTCGTCTCGCTTCGCGCGCTCAACGAGCCGTGATCGCTCAACGAGCCGTGATCGCTCAACGAGCCGTGCTCGCTCAGCAAGCCGGGGGAGGGATCCCGCTCCAACGCGCTCGCGAGCGCTTCCGGAGTGAGGGGGAGCGGCACGGCGGCGGGCAGGATGCCGCGTGTGCGCAGCATCCGCCCCGCCAGAGCTGCGGCAGGAAGCCACACTCCCATCTCGATGAGCTCGTCCGTGTGCGTGCGCATGATCTCTTCAGCGGGGCCGTCGAACGCGAGATGGCCCCGTTTGTCGAGGACCAGAACGCGGGTCGCGAAGCGCATCGCGGCGTCGAGATTGTGCTCGACGAGGATCACCGCCCGATCGCCGGCATCGATGAGGGTCAACAGCGCGTCGTAGACATCGTCGATGCCCTGCGGATCGAGGTTCGCCGTCGGCTCATCGAGCACGATCAGTGGCGAACCCATCGCCAGGGCACAGGCGATCGCAAGGCGCTGGCGCCCACCGCCGGAGAGGCGATCAGGGTTCCGATTCCGACGCTCCCACAGTCCGACCTGCCGCAGTGCGCGCTCTGATCTCGAGAGCACTTCGTTGACCGGAAGCAGCAGGTTCTCGAGCGCGAACGCGACCTCGTCGAGCAGCGTGCCGGTGACCAGCTGGGCATCCGGGTCTTGGAAGACCATCGCGACTTTAGCGCTGAGCTCGGCGACAGGAGTGCTGACGGTGTCGTGTCCGTTCACCTCGACGGAGCCGGTGATCGTGGCGGGAACCGACTGCGGGATCAGGCCGTTCAGCGCGAGAGTGAGCGTGGATTTTCCCGATCCGCTCGGTCCGAGAAGGAGCACGACTTCCCCGGGGTGCACCTCGAAGCTCACCTCGACAGGCGACGGCCTGGTCGAGCCCGCATGGGTGAGTGAGAGCCCGCGCACACGGAGGAGAGGCGCGGAAGGGGGCATGCCTCCAGGTTAGCTGAGCCTTACCTCTTGTGAAACTGCGGAATCAGTCCCGGATGACGCCCGCTCGACGAAGCGCGCTGCCGATGGCCAGACCTACTAGAGTCCAGGCCACGGGACCTGCGATGAAGAGCACGGCGAAGCCGATCGCGCCCCAGGTCGGGAGGCTCGAGACGTGGAAGGCGAACCACAGCGGCACGGCGATCACGATGCCGGTGATCGCTGCCGAGAGCAGGAAGCGCCAGGGCTCCCAGTGCCGGTAGCGGGTGAGCGCTGAGACTCCTTCTTGCACGCCGCCGAAGACGACAGCGGCGAGAATGTAGCGTCCTGCCATGGCGGGGACGAACGCCAGCCCGATGAGAGCGGCGATCGCGTGCGTGATGAGGGCGACCCACGGGGCGCGGAGAACCTGCTGAGCGATCACGCCGGGGAGGGCGTGGAATCCGAGCACCAGCCCGTAGAGGGGCACCGCGCCTGCCGCGGCGATGATGTGGAGCCCTGCCCAACCGGCCGAGACGAGACCTGTGGCCACGCCGATCGCCGCGCAGATCAGCAGCACGCGGGTCGAGAGCACACGGGTCTTCTGCACGAGATCAGCTTATCTCCGGGCCTGGAGCTCGGTGCTCTGGAGCCAGGCGCGCACTTCGCGGGCGATCTCATCTGGCGTCGCGCGAAGGTCGACTTCGAGATGAGGCTCGTCGCTTTCCAGGTCTTCGAGGGTCTCGTACTGAGAGGCGAGCAGCGAGTCGGGCATGAACTCATGACCGCGGCCCGCCATGCGCTGGGCGACGAGTTCTCGGGGCCCTGCCAGGTGCACGAAGATCACCGAGGGGTCGCTCGCGCGCAGCGCATCGCGGTAGCTGCGACGCAGTGCGGAACAGGCGACGACCATGCCAGCGGGAGCTGTGGCAAGGTGCTCGCCCACCGTGCGCAACCATGGCCAGCGATCGCTGTCGCGCAGCGGCAGGCCGGCAGCCATGCGCTCCTTGTTCTCGCGTGGGTGCAGATCGTCGGCATCGACGAAGTCCGCCCCGAGTTCGAGGGCGATCCGCTTGCCGACTGTCGACTTTCCGCTCCCGGATACGCCCATCACCACGAGGTGCGGTTGCATCGACACATCTGACATGGATCCTCCATAGCTATGACGTCTCCGAGGATACGCGGGCTCACGTGAACATCACGCGCAGTGGAGGCTCATCGGTGTAGGTGCGCCCGAGTGGGCTGGTCCACAAAACCACCCCGTCATCGAGTTGCTTCGCCGTCCACCGATCGCGGTCGTCGACATCCGGATGCTTCAGCGGATGATGACTCGTGCAGAACAGACTGAGATTGCTCAGAGCTGTCGGCCCGCCTTTCGCGTGGTCCTGATTGTGGTCGATCTGGCACCGGTGGGCGGGCGCGCGGCATCCGGGGAATCGACAGTGTTGATCGCGTGCGCGCAGATAACGTTTCATGCCGGCAGTGGGGACGTAGTTATCTGTTTCGACGACCATTCCGCGGGTATCGAGGAACGCTCGGTCCCAGCTGCCGGCCTGTCCTGCGAGGATCCGCGCCGCGTCAGGGGTGATCGGCCCGTGGTCGTTGAGTTCGCCCATCGCATCGTCTGCGCCCATGAGCGTGGACATGCCGATCGTGACCTGCACGGTGGCCTTCACCGATTCGAGAGACGTCGACGTGATGCTGGTCGGCGATGTGGTCAGCAACAGGTCAGCGAAGATGTCCGCACGCAGCTGATCCTTGGTGCGGGTGTCGTGCCCACGGGCGCCGTAGCCGTCATGCATCGGTGTGGAATCGACGGAGCCCGCCTCGCCGAGGAGGTCTGATTCATCGAGGAGGTCTGATTCATCGATGAAGGGTGCGGGGGTGAAGGACTCTGCGGCAGCGTGCGCGGCGCGCTCAAGCTCCGCCGTCCATTCCGCGGCTTCTGTTTCTCGCACACCGCGGGCTGCGGAGGCGTCTTCCCACGGCGCGGGTTCGTCGAGCGCATCGAGGAATGCCGCCCCGGGGTGAGCGGGAGGCGCGGGATCGTGCGGCGTCTGCATGCCGAGGGCAGCCTCGCGCTCGGCGCGGATCTTCGCGAGCGTGGACTGTCGGGGCCGACGCTGCCCCTCTGGTCGGGCTCGAGTGACTTCATCTGCCATCGACGTGATCCGATCATGGATCGCATAGGCGAGAAGCTCGGGAAGGATTGCCGTCAGTACGGCCATTCCGTCTCCGTCGGGCTTCACCGTGACAGTGCGCTCGGAGCGGCCACGGCGATGCTGCTCTGCCATCCCCTCGGGGTGCACTCTGGCGGCAATGCCGCGGGCGTGCGTGCGCGTGCGGGCGGCGGTGTCGTTCTCGGCGAACGGCAGGATCTGCTGCTCGTACTCGGCGCGAAACAGATCGGCGTCAGCCTGACCGCTGACGTTCGGAGCTTCTCTGACGATGACCTCGGCGTGCCGTCTGCTGATCGTGCCGGCCGCAAGTGATTCAAGGGTCCGCGGGAACTGGCGTACGAGCACCCATGCATTGGTGATGTGCGCGCCGGCTGTGCTCGGCGGAATGTGCGCGGCGGCGGCGTACTCGGCGCACATCGAACGGAACGCCATCTCGTCGGAGCCCGGGTCGAGTGAGCGCTCCTGTGCGAGCAGATCGAGCCGCGTGGCGAGAAGCTCGGTCCGCCGAGCCTCGAGCGCGGCGATCTGTTGCCCCAGAGTGACCCATTCATCGAGCAGTGCACCGCGCAGAACGAGCGATTCCTCGAGTTTCTGGAGCGTGGGGCTGAGCGGGGCCATGCCTCCAGAATAGAACAAAGTTTCGAACAATGCAATGAAAAGTGGGAGGAATCGATCGGCTGTCGACCGCGTAGCGATGATTACTTCTCGTCGTCCCCGGCGGGGTCATCCGGCAGCTGGGGCCAGCGGATTTCTGCCCCCTCGACCTGATTGCGCTTGAGGTAGCGGGCGATGTACGGGCAGTAGGGGACGAGCGTCTTGCCGGTTGCCGCGGCATCCGCCAGCGCTTCGCGGGCGAGAACCGGTGCCAGGCCCATGCCCTGGAAGGCCGGGTCGACCTCGGTATGCGTGAACAGGATCTCGTCGTCGCGTTCCTTGTACTCGGCGAATCCCGCGAGGACGTCGCCGGTACGGATCTCATAGCGCGAAAGTTCCGCGTTGCGCGTGACGGTGGTTTCGTCAGTCATGGCTGCTCCCTTGCGTGCGTTTACCCCACCCTAGGACGGCTCGTGTCGCCACGGGTCGTTACGCTGAAGGGATGCCGCAGAATCCTGGAGCCACGTTCCCCGGTGACCCCTATGCGGATCTGCCGTGGGACGACACTCCGCCACCGGAGGACATGGACTGGGAGCCGCAGGGCGACGGGTTTGAACCGCCGCTCGACTGGGGCGATAGTCCTTTCACTCCCGTCGTGGATGTCGTACCGGACCGTTCGACGGGCTCAGAGATCGGACGGCGGGCGACACCATCGCGTTTCCCGACCGCGGGCGAGGCGCTGCATACCGTCTTCGGATATGACGCCTTCCGCGGAGACCAAGCGGCGATCGTCGATCAGGTGATCGCCGGTGGGGATGCTGTCGTGCTGATGCCGACCGGCGCAGGCAAGAGCGTCACCTACCAGGTTCCGGCGCTCGTGCGCGAAGGAACAGGGCTGGTGATCAGCCCGCTCATCGCCCTCATGCACGACCAGGTCGATGCGCTGCGCGCCAACGGTGTCAACGCTGCGTACCTGAACTCCACGCAGTCGGCGTCCGAGCGTGCCGAGGTCGAGCGCGCGTACGTCGCGGGTGAGCTCGACCTCATCTATGTTGCGCCAGAGCGCCTGTCGTCCGCGGCGACGACGCGCCTTCTGCAGCGCGGCATCCTCAGCGTCATCGCGATCGACGAGGCGCACTGCGTGTCGCAGTGGGGCCACGATTTCCGCCCCGACTACCTCGCACTCGGCGATCTCGGCGAGCGGTTCCCCGGCGTCCCGCGCATGGCGCTCACGGCGACCGCCACCCGTGCGACGCACAAGGAGCTCACCGAACGGCTTCAGCTCGACGCTGCCAAGCACTTCGTGGCGAGCTTCGACCGACCGAACATCCAGTACCGGATCGTGCCGAAGGTCGACCCGCGCAAGCAGCTCGTGTCTTTCGTGCGCTCGATGCCGGAGGGAGCTGCGGGCATCGTCTACGCGCTCAGCCGCAAGTCGGTCGAGCAGACCGCGACGTACCTCGCAGCCCAGGGTCTCGACGCGCTGCCGTATCACGCAGGCCTTCCCGCCGAGGTTCGCGCGGCGAACCAGTCGCGGTTTCTCCGCGAAGACGGGGTGATCATGGTCGCGACGATCGCGTTCGGCATGGGAATCGACAAGCCCGACGTGCGCTTCGTCGCACATATCGACCTGCCGAAATCGGTTGAGGGCTACTACCAGGAGACCGGCCGTGCCGGACGCGACGGCGAGCCAGCGGTGGCGTGGATGGCCTACGGCCTCGGCGACGTCGTGCAGCAGCGCCGCATGATCGACCAGAGCCCGGGCGACCGCACCTTCAAGATGCGCATGGGGCAGCATCTCGACGCCATGCTCGGTCTGTGCGAGACGGTCGAGTGCCGCAGACAGAATCTGCTGGGCTACTTCGGTCAAGCATCCGAACCCTGCGGAAACTGCGACACGTGTCTCGAGAGGCCTGAGACCTTCGACGGACTGATCCCCGCGCAGAAGCTGCTTTCGACGATCGTAAGGCTCAAGCGCGAGCGCAATCAGGCGTTCGGCGCCGGTCACCTCATCGACATCCTGCGCGGATCGTCGAACGACCGCATCCGTCAGCAGAAGCACGACGGGCTCGCGACCTATGGCATCGGCGCCGACCTGTCCGATCAGGACTGGCGCAGTGTCGTCCGGCAGTTACTCGCCCGCGGCATTCTCGTCGCCCAGGGCGACTACGGCACCCTCGCGCCGGGCGATGCCGCCGCGGGTGTCCTCAAAGGCGAAACGCCCGTCCCGCTTCGCAAAGACGCGATGGGGCGGGTGAGTGCCAGTCGCGCCCGCAAGACATCTGCCGCATCGGATGCTGTCGCAGAAGGCGACCGCTCGCTCTTCGAAGCTCTGCGGGTCTGGCGTGCGGCGACGGCGAAGGAGATCGGCAAACCGGCGTACATCGTTTTCGGTGATGCGACCCTTCGGGCGCTCGCCGAAGTGCGTCCGGCATCCTTCGGCGACCTCGAGGGAATCACCGGAATCGGTGAGAAGAAGCGCGAGGCGTACGGCGATGCCGTCCTCGCGGTCGTCGAGGCGAACTGAGCCTGCGTCGTCAGCCGACGGCGTACGGTTCGCCGTGCACGGCGACCGTCGTCGCGCTGCGAAGCAGCCGCGACACGGGGCAGCGCGCGTGCGCCTGCTCGAGCACGCGCTCGGTCTCCTCAAGAGATGCGCCCTCGACCGAAAGATACGCGTCGACCCGGAACTCGTAACCCGAGCCCTCCGAGGCATCGCGCAACGCGACCTCGACGCGCACGGCGGTCCGGTGTCGCCGCACGGTGACTGCTTGAGCGGTCGAGTTCAAGCAGGTCGCCCAGGCGAGTGCGAGCAGCTGTTCGGGGTTGGTGGCGTCCAGATCCCGGTCGGGGTTCAGCGGCGACGAGACGCGGACGGTCATGCCGTCTTCGACACGGCTGACGCCGGGCTCACTGGTGCTGTTGCTCGCTGCGGTCCGATACTTCTCGCTCATCCCTCCACCGTACGCCGGTGTCCAGTCACGGGGCCCGGTGGCCGAACCTGTCGCCTCACAACAACCGCTGGATGCACGGCCCCCCACACGCATTGGAGAGATCGCACAGGAGGCTTTCTTCACGGTTGGAGGAGTCCTACGGTTGGAGAATCTTGACTTCTCCTTGAGAGGACCACCATGGTTGACGCCGCCGTCCGCAGTACGAAGCCCAGCAGCACACGCAACGCAGAAGACAACGCTCCGCGCGTAAATGTCGACCGTGTCAATGACCTTCTGCTCGGCACCTGGGCCGACATTCGTCGTGAAGCACGCGAGATGATCAAGGATCCCGCGTTCTGGCGCGACGATTCCCTCAACAAGGATGAGCACCGCGAGCGCGTTCTCGCCCAACTGCACCTACTCGTGCAGAACGGAGCGGTTCACCGGGCCTTCCCGAAGAAGTTCGGCGGCGCAGAAGACAACGGCGCGAACATCTCAGGCTTCGAGGAACTCGTCGTGGCAGACCCCAGCCTGCAGATCAAGGCCGGTGTGCAGTGGGGGCTCTTCGGCTCCGCCGTGCTGCAGCTGGGCACGGACGAGCACCACGAGAAGTGGCTGCCGGGCATCATGGATCTCTCCATCCCCGGCGCCTTCGCGATGACCGAGATCGGTCACGGCTCTGACGTCGCAGCGGCTGCGACGACGGCAACCTACGACCCAGAGACCGAAGAGTTCGTCATCAACACTCCGTTCCGGGCGGCGACCAAGGAGTTCCTCGGCAACGCGGCGCTGCACGGCGTCGCCGCAACCGTGTTCGCCCAGCTCATCACGAACGGTGTGAACCACGGTGTGCACTGCTTCTATGTGCCGCTGCGCGACGAGGACGGCAACGACCTGGCGGGAATCACCCGTGAGGACGACGGACTCAAGGGCGGTCTCAACGGCATCGACAACGGCCGCCTCTCGTTCGACCACGTGCGCATTCCGCGCACGAACCTGTTGAACAAGTACGGTGACGTCGCATCCGACGGCACGTACACGAGCCCGATCGACAGCCCAGGCCGCCGCTTCTTCACGATGCTCGGCACCCTTGTGCAGGGGCGCGTCTCTCTCGATGGCGCAGCCTGCTGGGCATCGGCCCTCGGCCTCCACATCGCGATCACGTACGCGACTCAGCGCCGGCAGTTCGACGGTGCTGACGGACAGGAAGTCGTACTGCTCGACTACGGCAAGCACCAGCGCCGCCTGCTGCCGCGCCTTGCCACGACCTACGCACAGATCTTCGCGCACGACGAGTTCGCGCAGAAGTTCGACGGCGTCTTCTCCGGACGCACCGACACCCCCGATGACCGCGAAGATCTCGAGACTCTGGCCGCTGCTCTCAAGCCCTTGTCGACCTGGCACGCGCTCGACACGCTGCAGGAAGCACGCGAGGCCTGCGGCGGCGCGGGGTACATGTTCGAGAACCGCCTGGTCGGGCTCCGGGCCGACCTCGATGTCTACGTCACCTTCGAGGGAGACAACAACGTCCTGCTGCAGCTGGTCGGAAAGCGCCTGCTCACCGACTTCGCGAAGCAGTTCAAGGACAAGGATGCCGCCGCTCTCGCCAAGTTCGCTGTCGGACAGACAGCGGGCAAGGTGTTCCATGGCGCTGGCCTCCGCCGATTCGGGCAGAACATCGCCGACTTCGGCTCCACTGCGCGCTCTGTCGAGAACGGTCTGCGCGCCGATCAGCAGCACGAGCTGCTCGCCGATCGCGTGCAGCAGATGGTGGCCGACATCGCAGGCCGCCTGCGTCCCGCGGGCAAGGACAGGGTGCTCGGTGAGAAGCTGTTCAACGAGAACCAGGCGGAACTCATCGAGGCCGCTCGCGCGCACGGCGAGCTGCTGCAGTGGGAGGCGTTCACCGATGCAGTCAACAGCGTTCCGGATGAAGACACGAAGCAGGTCCTCACCTGGCTGCGCGACCTGTTCGGGCTGCAGCTGATCGAGAAGCATCTCGCCTGGCACATCATCAACGGTCGCCTGTCGACGCAGCGCGCCGCCGCAGTGTCGAGCTACATCGACCGGCTCTGCCTGCGACTTCGCCCGCACGCCCTCGACCTGGTGGGCGCCTTTGGCTACGAGCCCGAGCACGTGCGTGCGCCGATCGCGAGCGGGATCGAGCAGCAGCGTCAGGACGATGCGCGTGCGTATTACGCCGAGCTCGAAGCGTCCGGAAAGGCGCCGATCTCGGAGAAGGCGCTCAAGCGAGCCGCGAAGAAGTGATCCGCCGGCGGTGCGTACGCTGAATCCATGACCTCTCTTCTCGCCGGACCCGATGGGCGCGCCCGCTGCGCATGGACCGGAGAAGATGCCGAGTACCGGCGCTACCACGACGAGGAGTGGGGCGTTCCGCTGCACGGCGACCGAGCACTGTTCGAGAAGATGGCGCTCGAGGGGTTCCAGGCCGGGCTCAGCTGGATCACCATTCTGCGCAAGAGACCGAGGTTCCGCGAGGTCTTCGACGGTTTCGATCCAGAGCGCGTCGCAGCCTTCGGCGATGATGATGTCGAGCGTCTGATGGCGGATGCCGGGATCATCCGCAACCGCGCCAAGATCCTCGCCACGATCGGCAACGCGCGTCTGGTCGTGGAGATGTCTGATGGCGAGCTCGACGCGCTGATGTGGTCGTTCGCTCCGGCCCGTGGCATTCGCCCGCGCTCTTTCGACGACGTGCCGGCAGTGACAGCTGAGTCGACCGCGATGAGCAAGGAATTGCGCAAGCTGGGGTTCCGTTTCGTGGGTGCGACGACGATGTACGCGCTCATGCAGTCGACGGGGATGATCGATGATCATGTCGAAGGATGCTGGCGCGCGCTCTGACCGCATGGGCATCTCTGCCCGTCGAGGGTTTCAGATCGGGCAGTTAGTATGTACCGGTGTGCCCCGCCCGTGAAGGGTCGGACCGCAAGTGACGAACCACCCGGGGGGGGAAACGGAAGATGAAGGCGCTGTCCTGGTTGCGCGCGAAACCGAAGACAGCGGCATCCGTTGCAGCTGTGACTGCAGCGGTTCTCACCGTTGGCACGCTCGCGTTCGCGTATGAGGGAAATCCCACGACGAAAGTCGATCTGAACGACGGCGGCGTGTGGATCACGAAGTCCTCGGCGCTCATGGTCGGCCACTTCAACAACGAATCGACTCTTCTCGACGGCGGTCTGCGCACGACGGGTGAGAGCTTCGACGTCCTGCAGGACAAGTCGACGGTCCTCGTTACGGACCGCTCGAATTCGACGCTCACCGCCGTCGATCCTGCTCGAGTTTCACTCGGCGACAGCGCTTCTATCCCCGGGTCGGCGAAGGTCGCGCTCGGCGCTCAGACGACGGCGATCCTCGATGGCGATTCCGGACAGCTGTGGGTCGTCCCGGTCAAGGCGATCTCCAACTTCGAGCACCAGGGTACGGATCCGGTCGCCAAACTCGGCAAGAACTCCGATGTCGTCGTCGGTCAGGATGGCACGGTCTACGCCGTCTCCGGCGACAACGGCGAAGTCATCACGATTCCCGTAGACAATGAGGGCGAAGCCCTCGACCCCTCGACCGCATCGCTGGGTGAGATCGACACCTCGGTTGCGCCGACCATCACCGTCGTCGGGTCGACGCCCGTCGTTCTGTCTCCGGCAGACAGCGCCCTCATGACTCCCGGCGGCTTCCGCACTGAGATCGCCGAAGCAGACACGGCGGTCCTGCAGTACGCATCCGCTGCGACGGACGAGGTCGCTGTGGCGACGGCATCCCATCTGATCGATGTGCCGCTCGACGGTGGCGAACCGCAGATGACGAACGTCGGCGGCGGCAGCACGCCCGCGGTGCCGGTGTCATTGCTCGGTTGCAGCTACGGCGCCTGGGCGGGTGCGGGAACCTTCGTGCGAGAGTGCCCCGGCGAAGACAACGATGTGAACGCCGACGTGCCAGGTGTCGAGAACTCCTCGTCGCTGACCTTCCGCGTGAACCGTGACGTCATCATCCTCAACGACACAGTCGGGGGAGCGGCCTGGCTGGCAGATGAGAGCCTGCAGCAGGTCGACAACTGGAACGACCTGACCCCGCCCGAGGGCGAGACCGAGGACGAAGAGGACACCACCGAAGAGACCGTCGAGACGACGCTGCCGGTGCGCACCGACGCCAACACCCCGCCCGTCGCGGAGAACGATGAGTACGGTGTGCGTCCCGGCCAGACCACGGCTCTGCCCGTGCTCGACAACGACAACGACGCTGATGGAGACGTTCTTGTCGCGGCGCTCGCCGAACAGCAGCCCCCTGTCGGCACGGTGCAGCCCATCTACGACGGCGGGTCGCTGCAGATAGCCGTTGATGAAGAAGCATCCGGCGCTGCTTCCTTCAGCTACGAGGTGAACGACGGTCGCGGAGGCAAGGACACCGCGACGGTCAGCCTTTCCGTCAAGGGCTGGGACACCAACACCGCCCCCAAGCCGAAGCGCTCGACGACTCTCGCGATCGAGACCGGCGGCACCGTCTCGTACAACGTGCTGCCTGACTGGATCGACCCGGAGGGGGATGACATCTACCTCCGCGAGGTGATCGCAGCTCCAGGTGATGAGGTCGAGTTCACCACCGACGGACAGGTCACCTACCGCGCCACCGCGAGCGTGCAGGGCCGCAAGGAGGTGCAGGTCTCAGTTTCCGACGCGCTCGGCGAGATCGCGCGAGGAGTGCTCATCCTCGATGTGCGGCCTTCGGGCACGACGCTGCCGAAGACGAACGCGGACCACGTGATGACCCGCGTCGGCGAACAGGTCACCGTGTCGCCGCTCGCGAACGACTCCAGCTCCGGTCGTGAGCAGCTGCGTCTGACCCGTGTGAACGGCGATGAGACGCCGGGCGCGACGATCACCCCGGACTATCCGAACAAGACATTCACGTTCAGCGCGCCGACAAAGGGCGTCTATTACGTGCTCTACGAGGTGGCTGCAGGACCGAACGGCGTGCAGGGCATCGTGCGCATCGACGTCGCCGACGCGAGTGAACAGGACCTGCCTCCCGTCGCCGTGCGCGATGTCGCGCTGCTGCCCTCCGGCGGCGAAGTGCTGCTGGGAGTGCTCAACAATGACTCTGACCCCTCTGGGGGCATCCTGGTCATCCAGTCGGTCAGCGTCGAGCCCGGCAGCGGCATCTCGGTGTCAGTCCTCAATCACGAGTCCCTTCGCATCGGCGATCAGGGCGCACTCGATGAGCAGGTGCGCATCACCTATCGCATCTCGAACGGATCGAAGACGGCCGAGGGCGAGGTCGTCGTCATTCCCATCCCCGCGCCGGAGAAGATCCTTCCGCCGGTCGCGAGCCCTGATACGGCCGTCGTCCGTGTCAACGACGTCGTCACGATCCCCGTTCTCGACAACGACACCAGTCCGACTGGTGACGCCCTCACGCTCGAACCCGAGCTCATCGAACCGTTCGTCGCTCCCGAGGACGGCGAGATCTTCGTCTCGCAGGATGTGGTGCGGTTCAAGGCGGGCCCCGAGGCGAAGACCGTCTACGCGACGTACGAGGTCTCTGATACCCGCGGCAACAAGGTCGGCGGATACATCACGATCCAGATCCTTCCCGAGCAGGAAGAGAACGCGGCTCCGCGTCCACGCGACATCACTACGCGTGTGCTCAGCGGCAGCGCGGCGAACATCGCCATCCCGCTTGACGGCCTGGATGCCGACGGCGATTCGGTCGAGCTGATCGGACCGGCGTCGAACCCGGCCAAGGGACGCATCACCGAGGTGGCGCAGAACTACTTCGTCTACGAGGCGTACGCCGACTCCACTGGAGTCGACAACTTCACCTACCGGGTGCGCGACCGCCTCGGCAAGGAAGGGCTGGCAACCGTCCGCATCGGCATCGCGCCGGCAGAAGACGTCAACCAGGCGCCGTTCGCGGTGAAGGATGCTGTCGTTGTGCGACCTGGGCGCGAGATCGCCGTTCCGGTGATGTTGAACGACTCCGATCCCGAGGGCGATGAGATCGCTCTGGTCGAGGACGGGCTCGTCCTGCCCGAGATCGAGGGGATGACCGCCCGGGTCTCCGGTGATCGCGTGCTCGTCGAGGCCCCGAATCGTGCGGCAGAGACCTCGCTCCAGTACACGATTCGTGACGCGCGCGGTGCGTCGGCACAGGCCGTGCTCCAGATCACCGTCGACGAAGATGTGCCGCTGTTGGCGCCCATCGCTCGAGACGACCGGATCCTCCCCGCCGATCTCACCGACGGAGAGCTGGACGTCGATGTCGAGATCCTCGCCAATGACGAGGACCCTGACGGCACCACTGACGGACTCCGCGTAGAGGTCGGCGAAGGCGGCACTCTGCAGGACGACGGCAAGGTCAGCGTCACCATCGGCGAAGAGATGCAGCTGATCCGGTACACACTCACCGACCGCGACGACCTGCAGACCTCGGCGTTCATCTTCGTCCCCGCGGTGCAGGAGCTCCGCCCGACGCTGACGTCGACGAAGCCGCTCACGGTCAAGAGCGGTGAGACCAAGGCGCTGCCGCTCTCCGAGTACGTCACGGTCGCCGGCGGCGGAAGCGTGACGATCACCGAGCACGCGAAGGTCAGTGCAGCGCACGCCGACGGATCCGACCTCGTCAAGGACGGCAGCACGCTCGTCTACACCTCCGCTCCCGGGTACTTCGGAGAAGACGGCCTCTCCTTCGAGGTCACCGATGGCACGGGTCCCGACGACCCGGAGGGACGCAAGGCGACCCTGACCATCCCGATCACCGTGCTGCCGCCGGAGAACCAGTCGCCGAGCTTCACCCGAGGAGAGGTGAACGTCGCGCCCGGTGAGGATGCGACCACACTCGACCTCGAGGCGCTGACGAAGGATCCGGATCCGGAGGACGCCGGAAAGCACAGCTACTCGCTCCAGGGCAATGCCGGGCAGGGCGTCACCGCGCGGATCGCCGATGGCGAGCTGTCGGTGGAAGCGGCTTCCAACGCGAAGAAGGGTACGACGCAGACCCTCACGATTCGCATCTCCGACGGAGAGAGCGAGGCCATCGAGGGTACGGTCACCGTGCGTGTGACCGCGTCCACGCGCGCGCTCGCCACAGCGAACACCGACACCATCGATGAAGCAGACCAGGGCAAGACGATCACGGTCCCGGTGCTCGAGAACGACTTCAACCCGTTCCCCGATGCGCCGCTGAAGCTCGTCTCCGCGTCGCCCGAGACGGGCGCGGGAACCGCGAAGCTCGACGGTACCGGAGTGCAGGTGACCCCCAGCAAGGACTTCGTCGGAACCCTCGTGGTCCGCTACACGGTCGAGGATGCGACAGAAGACACCGACCGCCGCGTCGACGGTCGCATCGTCGTGACCGTGCAGGGCGTTCCCGAGGCGCCGGGCCGACCGCAGGTGACGAGCGTGCAGGATCGCACGGTCGTCGTGTCGTTCTCGGCCCCGTCGAACAACGGTGCGGAGATCACCCACTACACGGTCAAGAGCACCAGCGGCAGCGCGTACACCAAGAAGTGCCAGACGACCACGTGCACGCTGGATGGCCTCACCAACAACGTCGAGTACACCTTCGAGGTCGTGGCGACCAACCGTGTCGGTGACTCCGAGCCCTCCGGGGCATCGGCGATCGCGCGTCCGGATGCGCGCCCCGACACCCCGGTCGCCCCGACTCTGGTCTTCGGCGACAAGTCACTCAAGGTCGCGTGGAAGACGCCTTCCACCCCTGGCTCGCCCGTCGAATCGTTCAACCTGCAGATATCGCCGGCGCCGCCATCGGGCATTACCGAGAAGAGTGTCACCGGCAACTCGATGACCTGGGAGGGGCTCGAGAACGGCTCCTCATATCAGGTGCGCGTGCAGGCGGTGAACAGGGCTCCTGAGCCATCGACGTGGAGTGGATGGTCGCTGGATGAGATTCCGGCAGGGCCCCCTCTGCAGCAGAAGGCGCCGACGACCGCCGAGCTGTCGCCGGTGGGCGACCAAGCGCAGATGAATGTCATCTGGGCGGCACCAGACAACAACGGCGCGGCGATCGACAGCTACGAGATCCAGGTGCTCAAGGGCGGATCGACGTGGAAGACGACCACGGCAGCCGCCGGCCAGACGAGTCAAGCTCTCGTCGTCCCCACGTCGGAAGACGGTTACACCTACATTGTCCGGGCGCACAACAAGGCCGGCTGGGGCCAGTGGAGCCCGCCGTCGGCGGAGCGCCGGGGGGCGATCAGGCCGGATGCTCCGGCTACGCCGAAGATCGTCGCGCGTGACCGCGCGATCGAGATCACGTCGTCGTACACGCTCTCAGCCGACCAGCGAAACGGTGCCAAGGTGAGCGAGATCTCATACCAGTACCGCCTCAACAGCGGCGGCACGTGGACGGCGCTTTCGGGCACGACGATCTCTGGCCTCGCGAACGGCTCGTTCTACACGCTCCAGATCCGTGCGCTGTCGAACACCGGAACCGGCAGCTACACCGGCGTGGAATCTGCAGCATCCGTCGCGGCGATCCCGTTCGGCAAACCGCATACGCCGACCGCGAGCGCGTCCGGGCTCACCACCCAGGTGCGTCTGGGGTGGAATGCCACGGGATCAGATAACGGCCGATCGATCCAGGTCGTGCAGATCAGCATCGACGGCGGATCCTGGCAGAACGTGGGCCTTCAGGGAACGCGAGACGTCGGAACCGACTACGAGCAGAGCCACAACATCAGAGTGCGGGCGATGGATACCGAGCAGCAGTGGTCGGATGTCAGCGCCCAGAAGTCAGCCAGATCCAGCGATCGTCCGCAGCCGCGGGTCTGGGTGACCCAGGGTGATGCCGCCGGAAACTGCGTCAACGGATGCCGCCAGTTCGTCGTGCACTGGGAGAACCTGAACATCGGCACGTACGACGTGCAGTGCATGGTCGAGGGTAAGGGCGCGATCGGCAACTTCCGGTACAGCGTCAACTTCAACGGCGCCGGACAGCAGCAGCTCGCCTGCTACCAGGGCCGTGATGGCGTCAACGTCTGGGCCGACATCGTCGGCTGGGGTGACGGGGTTGACACGGAGCAGGCGTTCTGGCCACGGCCGTAGTCGCCCCACACACGCGAATTTTCAGAACGAAGAGAAACGAAGCGAAATGACAATGACTCCTGAACAGGCGACCTGGTTCCAGGGGACCTTCACTCGGCTCGTCGAGAACATCGATAAGGCTGTGCAGGGCAAGCACGAGGTGATCAGCCTGGTGCTGGCATCCATGCTGGCCGAGGGTCACGTGCTGCTCGAAGATGCGCCGGGTACGGGTAAGACGAGCCTCGCCAAGGCGCTCGCCGCAACAGTGCAGGGTACGAGCTCGCGCATCCAGTTCACCCCCGACCTGCTGCCGTCCGACGTCACCGGTGTGACGATCTACGACCAGAAGGACCACCGGTTCGAGTTTCACAAGGGCCCGATCTTCGCGTCGATCGTGTTGGCCGACGAGATCAACCGCGCGTCTCCCAAGACGCAGTCGGCACTTCTCGAGGTCATGGAGGAGTCCAAGGTCACCGTCGACGGTGTCACGCATGAGGCGGGTCGCCCGTTCCTTGTGATCGCGACGCAGAACCCGGTGGAGCAGGCGGGAACGTACAAGCTTCCCGAGGCCCAGCTCGACCGCTTCCTGATCAAGACTTCGATCGGCTATCCCGACCTCGCGGTCACCGAGAGCATTCTTGCCGGAGCATCCGACCGCAACCCCTCCGCGAAACTGTCTGCGATCATCACGACCGGTGCCGTTGCCGACATGGCAGACCTCGGCGCCAGCGTGCACGTCGAACCGGCCGTGCTGCGCTACGTGGCCGAGCTCGCCGAGGCGACGCGCAACGACGCCGGAGTGCGTCTGGGCGTTTCGGTGCGCGGCGCGATCGCCATGGTGCGTCTCGCCAAGGTGTGGGCCGCAGCCCGCGGGCGCCACTATGTGCTCCCCGACGACATCAAGACGCTCATCGCTCCGGCCTGGCAGCACCGCCTCATGCTCGACGCAGAGGCCGAGTTCGCCGGTACGACTGCCGATGTCGTGATCGCCCGCGTGCTCGAGCGCATCGCGGCGCCGCAGGCCCGTACGGCGGCGTGATGACGTCGCAGACGCTGCCCGTCGCATCCGACAACGCTCGCGACGCCGGATGGCGTGACGTCGCGGCGCTGCTCGGCGCGCGTGCGGGTGAGCGTCTGCGCAAGATCGTGTCCGTCATTCGCCCGCTCGCGTGGGTGCTCATGGCGTTCGCCGTCGTGTTCTGGATCGTCGGCGCCTCGCTGGGGTGGAAGGAGCTGACCGTCACAGCGGCGATCGTCACGATCACCCTGATGCTGTGTGCGCTGTTCCTCATCGGTCGCACCGAATACGACGTCGATCTCGATCTCGCTCGCACGCGCGTCATCGTCGGTGAACGCGCGGTCGGTGCGCTCACGCTGTCGAACCCGAGCACCAGGGCGATCCTGCCATCGCGCATCGTGCTGCCGGTCGGCGGCGGTCGCGGTGAGTTCGGCATCCAGCGTCTCGCCCCCGGCGAGAAGGCCGAAGAGCTGTTCGCGATTCCCACGCAGCGACGAGGCGTCGTCAAGGTCGGGCCGGTCAGCGTCGTCCGTGGCGACCCGCTCGGGTTGTTCGAGCGCGCACATCGGCGCGATGACCCCGTCGATCTCTTCGTGCACCCGCAGACGGTGCTCTTCGACGGGCAGTCCCTCGGCTTCCTTCGTGACCTCGAGGGTCTCCCCGCGACGGATCTCTCTCGTGACGACGTGTCGTTCCACGCCCTCAACGAGTACCAGCCGGGGGACGACCTGCGGCACGTGCACTGGCGCTCCACCGCTCGGACCGGCGTGATGATGGTGCGTCAGTACGAAGAGACGCGCCGCTCGCATTTCGTCATCGCGCTCTCCCGCTCCAGCGGAGACTACGCAAGCGTGGCCGACTTCGAACTCGGGATCTCGATCGCCGGCTCCATCGGTCTGCGCGCGCTGCGTGACTCGCAGCGCGTCGATGTGCGCGTACAGGGGGGAGAGCTGCGCGCCGGCACGGGCAAGCAGCTGCTCGACTCGCTCTCCGCCGTCGAGAACAGCAAGCCGCGAGACGGCGGCATCTCAGAGCTCAGCGGTGTGATCGCCGCCACCATGCCCTTGGCCAGCGTCGTCGTCCTCGTCTGCGGCTCGAAGGTCGCGAATGACGATCTGCGCGTGGCCTGCGCGCGGCTCCCGTTCGGGGCGAAGGTCATCGTCGTCATCGCCGACACCACGGTGGAGACTCCCGCCCTGCGGCGCATCACCGACGCCGATGTCGTCAGCGTCGGTGCGCTGGCGCAGATTCCGCTTGCACTGCAGAAGGTCCTCGCATGACATCCGACGCATCCACTGAGGTGCCCGTCATCCCCGTGCGCCGCTGGGCATTCGACATCGTCATGGTGCTCGTGCTGATCGGCGCGTCGATCGCGGGATTCTGGCCGAGCTTCGCCGGTCCCAGCTACCTGACAGCCGCGGTGGGGGGCGTCGTGCTCGGGGCCGGGATCGCTGCGGTGTCGGCATGGCGCCGATGGGGAATCCTCATCGTCGCCGGACTCACGATCGTCGCCTACTTCCTCTTCGGCGGCGCGTTGGCGCTGCCGAAAACGACGATCGCCGGGTTCGTCCCGACCCTCGACACTCTGCGAGAGCTTGCGGTCGGCACTGTCACCTCGTGGAAGCAGCTGCTCACGACCGTCGCACCGGTCTCGGGTGCCGACGGGCACTTCATCGTGCCGTTCCTTCTGACGCTGGTGACCTCGGTGCTCACAGCATCCCTCGCCCTGCGTCTGACGCAGCCGGCCTGGGCGCTGATTCCTGCCGGGGTGCTGCTGGGCCTCGTGATCGCCTTCGGAACCCCGCAGCCCGCTGTGCCCGTCATTCAGGGGGCGATCTTCGCGATCGCGAGCGTCGCCTGGCTCGCCGTTCGTCAGATCTGGGCGCCACAGAGCGCCGCAGTCTCGGTGGAGGCCGGTGACTCCGCGCGCGCCAATCACATGCGTATGCGCCGCCTCATCGCAGGCACCGTCGTGCTCGTCGTCGCTGTGGGCGCCGGTATCGCGACGAGCGCATTCACTGCGCCGACGGAGGCGCGGCATGTGCTGCGCGACACGATCATCCCGCCCTTCAACGTGCGCGACTACCCGAGCGCACTGCAGTCGTTCCGCGGCCACGTGCGCGATGACGCGGAGAACACGCTGTTCACGGTGCGCGGTCTGCCCAAGGGCGCTCGCGTCCGGCTCGCGACCATGGACGAGTTCGACGGCCAGGTCATCAACGTCGTCGACGGCGGGCCGGGAACGTCGAGTGCGTTCTCGCCGATCCGATCCAATATGTCGCCCGATGCCGAGGGCATTCCTGTCACCCTTCAAGTCGACATCGACACGTACTCCGACGTGTGGGTTCCGCAGGCGGGTCTCGCCTCCGAGATTCGATTCGAGGGCGAGGATGCTGACGCGTTCCGCCGCAGCACCTACTACAGCAGCGGCGCTGAGACCGCCGTCACCACGAGCGGCCTCCACAAGGGAGACAGCTACACCGTGCAGACGGTGATCCCCGCCACGGTGACCGATGAGCAGATCGGCGATGCCGAATTCGGCAAGGTGCGTCCGGCGAAGAACGAGAACGTGCCGGAAGAGCTCACCACTCTCGCCGCCGACGTCGTCACTGAGGCGAAGACGCCGGTCGAGCAGGCGAGGGCGCTTTCGACCTTCCTCTCCGAGGACGGTTTCTTCAGTCACGGGCTCGAGGGGGAGGTCCTCTCGCGGGCCGGTCACACCTCTGAGCGCATCTCGACGCTCATTGGTGGAGACCAGATGATCGGCGACGACGAGCAGTACGCGGTCGCGATGACTCTGCTCGCGGGAGAGCTGGGCATGCCCGCACGAGTGGTCATGGGCTTCTACCCCGACGAGAAGGATGCCGGAGCGGCCGACTTCGCGGCCAACGGCGAGAACATCCACGCGTGGGTCGAGGTCAACTTCGACGGGTTCGGGTGGGTGCCCTTCGACCCGACGCCGCCTGAGGACCAGGTGCCCAACGACCAGAACACGAAGCCGCGCGCTGATCCCAAGCCGCAGGTGCTGCAGCCGCCGCCCCCGCCGCAGGAGCCGGTCGATCTTCCCCCGACGCTGCCGGACGACCGCGAGTCCGAGGACGAGTCGCTGAACATCCTCGGTGTCATCGGAGCGATCCTCCTCATCGGCGGCATCTCGCTGGCGGTGCTCTTGCTGCTGGCTTCTCCGTTCATCATCATCGGAGCTTGGAAGGCCTCACGGCGCCGGGCACGTCGCTCGGCAGAGCGGACGGCTGACCGGATCGCCGGTGGATGGGATGAGCTCACCGACCGCGCTGTGGACTACGGCGCGCGGGTCATCCCCGGTGCCACCAGAGGCGAAGAAGCGGTCCTTCTCGCCGACTCGATGGCAGTTCCCGCGGTCACCGCTCTTGCTGACCGTGCCGACGCCGAGGTCTTCGGACCGAACGACCCGAGCGCTGAGGATGTGGACGCATTCTGGAAGGAAGTCGACGGCATCGTCGTCGGCCTCGGCAGTGAGGCGGGCTTCTGGAAGCGGATCAAGGCCAGGCTGAGTCTGCGGTCGCTGCTGGGCGGGTCGGCATTGCAGACCGGCTTCCAGGGGCTGAAAACGGCTGCGACCGCGCGCATCCGTCGAGAACCTGGCACCATCGAGAACAGCCCGACTGACGCACCCGAGAGCGAGACACCATGACGCAACTGTCGTTCGGCACCGTTGCCCCGACATCCCGACGTGCCGTGGCCTACATCATCGACGCCCTGATCGCTGCAGCCATCGGCATCGTCCTGATGATCGTCCTCGTGGTGATCGGCTTCGCGGCGGGTCCAGATGGCCTGCTGGCCGTCGTCAGCCTCGGTGCGCCAGTGGTGTGGCTGCTGATGCTCGGCTGGTTCGTCGTCTACACCTGGATGCAGGGCGGCAAGGGTTCCATCGGCATGCGCGCGCAGGGACTGCGCCTTGCCCGCGAGGCGGACGGTGCTCCCCTCGGCTTCGGGAAGTCGCTGCTGCGCAACATCATCTTCGGTCTTTCAGCCAGCATCGTCGTCGGCTACTTCACCCCGCTGTTCGACGGCACGGGCCGTTTCCAGGGCTGGCACGACAAAGTCGCGCATTCCCTGATGCTGGATGCTCGTGGCGGCGCAGCCGCGGCGTCGTCCGCGCCGGCGACTCAGGCGATGCCCGTCCCGCCGCGCCCAGCTCTGCCGGACGGCGCCCCGCCGGTCCCGGACGGGCGACCAGCACAGTTCGCCCCTGGCTTCGCTGGCACGCTGACAACGCCGCAGAGCGCGCCGCAGTTCGCGGCGCCCGCCCAGAGCACCCAGGCTCCGACGTTCCCACCGGCTCCGTACTCGAATCCCGCGGCCCCAACGGAACAGGCCCCAGCGCTTGACGAGACCGTGCGCTCGGTAGATGCGCTGCGGCAGCAGCCCGCCGCTTCGCAGACGTCGGCGTTCCCGCCCGCAGCGGCGGCCCCGCCCGCGCCGATCGCGCACCCCGCCGCACCCGCACCGAGTGAAGAGTCGCTCATCGCGTTCGTGCCTGGCATCACGCAGGACGGACCGCCCGCGCGCAGCACACCGGCGCCTCCGGCACCGGCTCCTGCCGAGCCGGCCGCTGCTGAACCCGTCACGCAGTCCTCTGACGACATCGAGGACACGCGTATCAGCATCCCGGGCCATCGACTCGTGTTCACCTGGGATGACGGCACCAGGGTCACCGTGTCGCAGCGCACGGTGTTCGGTCGCAACCCCGCCCCAGAAGTCGGCGTAGCGACGGTCTCCGTACGCGACGAGACGCTGTCGCTGTCGAAGACGCACTTCGAAGCGGCCGCAGAGGCATCCGGCGGATGGGTCATGGACCGGCACTCGACCAACGGCACGGCGATCGTGCGCGATGGTCACCGCATCGTCTGTCCTCCGGGGGAGCAGGTGCGCGTGCGCCTGGGAGATGCGATCGAGATCGGCGACCGCATCGTCACCATCGGAGGATACGCATGACGGCGCCGTTGATCGTCTCGGCCGGCTCATCGACTCATGCGGGTCTGCGCCGCGCGCTGAATGAGGATTCGATGCTCGCCAGTGCACCGGTCTTCATCGTCGCCGACGGGATGGGCGGCCACGAGGCGGGCGAGCGGGCAAGCGCCGCAGTCGTCGCCGAGTTCTCGCCCTACATCGGCCGACAGAGCCTCGAACTCGACGACGTGCTCGATGCGCTCAGCCGCGCTCGCGAGTCGGTCGAAGCGCTCTCGGTATCGGCGAACGGACGGGCAGGGACGACGCTCAGCGGTGCCGTGCTCGCAGACGTCGACGGCATGGGCTACTGGCTGACCTTCAACATCGGCGACTCCCGCACCTACCGGCTCTCCGAAGGGGAACTGGAGCAGATCAGCGTCGATCACTCGGTCGTGCAGGAACTCATCGAGTCCGGCGAGCTCACCGCTCTCGAAGCGGCGACTGACCATCGACGCAACATCATCACCAGGGCCATCGGCGCAGGCAGCACAGGCGACGCCGACTTCTGGATGTTCCCCGCCGAACTCGGCGACCGCATTCTGATCTGTTCTGACGGGCTCTCTTCAGAGGTTGCAGATGCGCAGATCGGTGCGATCCTGAGGATGGAGTCCGATCCGCAGACCGCGGCATCCGTGCTCGTGGGTGAAGCAGTGAACGCTGGCGGACGAGACAACATCACCGTCGTCGTGGTCGATGCAGTGTCGGTGGCATCCCGCCCCGGCGTGCTCATGCGGGCAGATGAGGATATCGACCAGGACACCCGGCCGCGCGCGGCCGCCGTAGGAGGGATGAGCTGATGCAGACGACCTACCGACCCGGAGACTGGTACATGCTGGTGACCCCCCGCGCATTGATCGCGGTGGCACCGGATGCTCCGGAAGAACTCGTCTCACGCCTCTGGGAGCGTGAGAGCGCAGCGGGTGATCTTGGCAGCGTGATCGACCTGCTCACAGACCAGGCCGCCGGCTCTTTCGCGGCGATGCTCCCGTTCGCCGCGGTCGTGCTCGATGGCGAGAACGCCCGGATCGCGGTGCGCGGAGATGCGACCGTCCAGGTGACGGGACCCGAGGGGCAGGATGCCTTCACGGGAGCGAACGTCACGACGTGGAGCGAACGCTTCGTCGCGAATGCGAGCCGTATCGCCATCGCCATCGGCGACGCTGAGGATGGTTTCTCGCTCCCGATCGCGGGCGGCGTCGTGCGGGCAGCCCGCGTCAGCGCGGACGTCGAGCCCGGTGATGTCGGGCCAGCGGATGCCGTCGATGGCGTGGATGTCGTGGTGGACGCGCCGGCTGTCCAGCCGGAGCCCACGCCCGAGCCGGAGCCCGAGCCGGAGCCCACGCCCGAGCCGGAGCCCGAGCCGGAGCCGGAGCCCACGCCCGAGCCGGAGCCCACGCCCGAGCCGGAGCCCACGCCGGAGCCGGAGCCCGAACCCGTCGACGATGCTGTTGAAGGCATCACGCTGTTGCCCACAGACGTGACGTACTCTTCGGACACCGACGAGTTCGACCAGCTGTTCGGTGCGACGGTCGTCGCGCCTGGCGCCCCGCCCGCACCGCCTGCGCCTCCGGCACCGATCGCTGCGGTCGAAGGTGACCACGACGGCGCGACGATCTCGGTCGCCGAAGCGCGTGCTCTGCGGCAGAACATCCCCACCGCGGCTCCGGATGCCCCGACCGCGGTTCTTCCCGTGGTCTCAGGCAGCACCACCGGACGAGTGCGCGTATCCACGGGGCAGATGGTCACGCTCGACCGCACCGTGATCATCGGCCGCCGGCCCCGCTCGACGCGCGCGTCCGGAGCGGATCTGCCGCACCTGATCGCCGTCGAAAGCCCCCAGCACGACATCTCGCGCAGCCACCTCGAGATCCGTCCGGAGGGCGACACTGTTGTCGTCGTCGACCTGCGCACCACGAACGGATCGACGTTGTTGCGTCCGGGATCGGATCCGCTGCGTCTGCACCCGGGAGAGCCCACCCTCGTGCTCTCCGGCGACGTGGTCGACCTCGGCGACGGGGTGACGGTCACGTTCGAGGACCTGCCGTGAGCAGACCTCCGTCCGCGCCACCGGAGCTTCCCGGCTTCACCTATCTGCAGGCGCTGGGGACGGGCGGTTTCGCCGACGTCTTCCTCTACGAACAGCAGATGCCCAAGCGCCGCGTCGCGGTCAAGGTGCTGCTCGCTGACCGCATCTCCAGCGGTGCCGCGAAGGAGTTCGCCGATGAGGCGAATGTAATGGCGATGCTCTCGACGCATCCCGCGATCGTCACGATCTATCAGGCGGGGGTTGCCGGCGACGGCCGTCCCTACCTGGTGATGGAGTACTGCCCGAGGCCGAACCTGCAGACACGCGCCCGCAAGGAGCCGTTCTCGGTCGCAGAGGCTCTGCGCGTCGGCATCCAGGTTGCAGGCGCTGTTGAGACCGCACATCGCGCAGGCGTGCTGCATCGCGACATCAAGCCGGCCAACATTCTCGTCACGGAATACAACAGGCCGGCCCTCACTGACTTCGGTATCGCCTCGACGACGGGATCGGTGGGCGAGGCGACCGGAATGTCGATTCCATGGTCACCGCCGGAGTTCTTCGCCGAGAACCCGCAGAGCGGTGCGCGCTCTGACGTGTTCGCACTCGGTGCGACCCTGTACACGCTCCTTGCGGGGCGGTCGCCGTTCGAGCGGCCAGGAGAGCGCAACACGAGCGTCGATCTGATCGAGCGCATCGAGCGGATGCCGCTGCCTGCGCTGTCGAGGCCCGACTCTCCTGGCAGCCTGCAGCAGGTGCTCGAGCGCGCGATGGCCAAGAACCCGGACGCGCGCTACCCCAGCGCGGTTGCGTTCGCGCGGGCGCTGCAGAAGGTGCAGATCGAGCTCTCCCACTCGGTCACGTCGATCGATATCGTCGACGATCACCCCATGCCGGAGGACTTCAACGACGATGGCGAAGGCCTGACTCGCGTCCGCGACATCGTCAACATCGAACCGGATGCCGGAAGCACCCGCCCCTCCGCGACGACGCGCCAGTTCGGCAAGCCGATGCCTGAGCCGGTTGCTGATCCTGGACCGCGCTTCGCGCCGGCTGTCGCGGATCAGGCATCTGACGACACGGTGATGCGGGTGGCTCCGGCTGCCGCTGCGCCGTCTGCTGACGACGACGAGCGCACTGTCCGCGGTCCGCGCACCGTTTCTCCGAACGCTCCGCTGACTCCCGCTCCCGCTGCGCCTGCCAGCGCGCCGGCTCAGGAGTCTCCGCGCAAGCCGCGTGTCGGTATCTGGATCACAATCGCCGCGGCCGCTGTGGTTCTCGTCGGCGGTGTGATCGTCGGGGTGAACCTGATGAACACCGGCGAGGAACCAGCGCCGGTCGCCACGCAGGATGAAGTGATCCCACAGGACCCGGTGTCGGACGCTGTTCCCATTGTCGGAGATCTCACCGGTGTCAGGAACGGCGCGGCCGTCACTTTCAGCTGGACGAACCCGTCGCCGGAAGACGGTGACATGTACCTGTGGCACACGGTAGATCTTGCCGGGGCGGGAAAGACCGAGACGACCGAGGATACCTCTGTGACGGTCGAAAGCGGTGCCGCCGGACAGGTCTGCATCGACGTCATGCTTCGCCGCGGTGACGGCCGTGCGTCGGGGCCGGCACGGGGCTGCGCGGAGTGACATCCCTGCGTCCGATGACGTTCTGAGGGCCTCAGAAAGCCGCAGATCACACGCTGAACGCTCCCACGTGGCAGGATATTCGCCAGGGGGTCGATACGTGACTGAGGTGAATCCTGCTGAGCTCGTTCAGAACGCGGAATCGGACGGGGCGAGTGCTGTAGCGCCGCTTCGCCTGGAGTTCGCCGGTGAATGGCATGACCTATCCCCGGGGAAGCCGTTCATCATCGGCCGCGAGGGCGATCTCGAGGTCGATGACAATCCCTACCTGCACCGGCACTTCCTTGAGCTGCAGCATCGCGACGGACTCTGGTGGCTGGCCAACGTGGGGGTGCGTCTCGCTGCCACGATCTCGAGCGCCGGAGGCGCGGTGCAATCCTGGCTGTCGCCAGGTGCGCGGATGCCGCTCGTCTTCGAGCGCAACGTCATCGTCTTCACTGCGGGACCGGTCACGTACGAGGTGAATCTGCTCACGGATGAGGCTCCCTACGAGGTCTCTCGCGCTGTCGATGCTGCAATGAGCGGTGAGACGACGGTTATGCCGGTCAGCTTCACCACCTTGCAGAAGCAGCTCATCGTCGCGCTCGCCGAGCCGATGCTGCGCCGCGAGGGTGTGAGTATGAATGAGCTTCCGTCATCCAGTGCCGCGGCCGAACGCCTCGGATGGACCATGAGCAAGTTCAACCGCAAGCTCGACAACGTCTGCGACAAGCTCGACCGCATGGGTGTGCAGGGGCTGCGCGGCGGTCCGGGAAAGCTCGCCACGAACCGTCGAGCCCGACTAGTGGAGTATGCGGTCACCTCGCAGGTCGTCACCCGCGCGGATCTGTCGCTCATCGACGACGAAGCGCTGCGGAACCAGAGCGACTCCGACGATTGAGGTCAGCGCGCGGCGTCGGTGAGATGCCGCGCGTGGTGTCCGAGCACCTTCACCATGATCCCGCGGCTGCGCAGGGCGCTCGCCGTGCGCGTCTCTTCGTCGCGGTCACGGCCGAGTGCATGCACGTTGGCGACGACGAGCACGTCGCCGCGCTGGAGAGTATCGAGAAGACGAGTGACGCGATCCTCCCAGCTCTCGAGGATGTCGGGAGCCGGATGCCGGAACCCCGAGATCGGCACGCCGAACCGGGTGAGGTCCTCTCGCTGCTGGGTGACCGACGGCATTCCCTCGCGAGAGACGACCAGCCCGACCAGTCGTGCGTCCGCTGGACGCGCCGACCACCAGTCGTGATCGTCGTCGGCAAGGCACTTCGGGCACTCGGCCGCAGCATGCGGCAGATGCAGTGGGCTCGTGAGAGCAGCATCCGCGGTGTTATTCATGTCACTCATCTGAGACCTCCCGCATCCATTCTGCCCTGTCGCGGCTGAACCTACCCAGCGAATCAGAGCGCGCCGAGCGCGCGCACCGCGTCGCGCTCGGAGACGAGCTCCGCCACCGTTACGTCGATGCGCTCTCGCGCCCACTCATTCAGCTCGAGTTCTTCGACAATCTGCCACCGGCCATCGACCGATCTGACCGGGAAGGACGACACGAGACCTGCCGGAACCCCGTACTCGCCGCGTGAGACGACGCCAGCGCTGGTCCAGTCGTCCGTTCCCTGGACCCAGTCGCGGGTGTGTTCGATCGCCGCGTTCGCGGCGGATGCCACCGATGACGATCCTCGCACCTCGATGATCTCGGCTCCGCGCTTCGCCACCCGAGGAATGAAGGTGTCTTCGAGCCAGCCCTGCACATCATCCACGCGCCCCGCGAGAGCGTCGCGCAGCGGCCGTCCATCAATGGTCGCGTGGGTGATGTCGGGGAACTGCGTCGCGGAATGGTTCCCCCAGATCGACACCCGACGGATGCTCGAGACCGGGGCATCCAGCGCGGCAGCGAGCTGCGCTCTGGCGCGGTTCTCGTCGAGGCGCGTGAGCGCGGTGAAGCGGTCAGCCGGCACGCCATCAGCGGTTGCCGCGGCGATCAGAGCGTTCGTGTTGGCGGGGTTGCCGACGACGGTGACGCGCACATCCGCGGCGGCACGGTCCGCGATCGCCGCGCCCTGGGGTCCGAAGATTCCCGCATTGGCTGC
Source organism: Microbacterium zouquanmingi (assembly GCF_052266695.1). Classification (NCBI taxonomy): domain Bacteria; kingdom Bacillati; phylum Actinomycetota; class Actinomycetes; order Micrococcales; family Microbacteriaceae; genus Microbacterium; species Microbacterium zouquanmingi. The sequence goes on along the minus strand of NZ_JBQPQZ010000001.1, from coordinate 743,071 downwards.
GAGCAGATCGCCACGCTCCATGCCAGGTCCACGCGGGCGGGCGCCCACGAGCAGGGCGATGTTGGATCCGTCGAACCCGGTCTTGGCATCGTCGGTGACCTCCACGCTCTCCAGCAGGTCGAATGCGCCGTCGTGCAGTTCGAGCGCTGCGCCTTCTGCGGCTCGCATCCCCTGCGGAATCTCGAGGAGCCGCAACCGCACCTTCTCGTCCGGGCCGAGCATGTCGCCGGCCGCGATGCGGAACAGAAGTGCGTATCCGATTTGTCCGCCAGCACCTGTGATCGTGATCGTCGTCGCCATGGGATGAGCCTACGTGCGCGCGACGTGCAGCGGGGTAATCTCAACTCATGACGTTCAATCCGGATGCTGACATCTCGGGTCACCGCACGCGACGGCCAGGGCGAACAGCCGCAATCGCCGGCGGCGGCGTCGGTCTGCTCGCCATCATCGCGCTGATCGCAGGTCCCCTGCTCGGCATCGATCTGTCGGGCCTGGTCGGCATGGGGCAGCAGCAGAGCGGCAGTTCCGACTCCGGCAGCTCCGTGCTGGCCTGCGAGACCGGTGAAGACGCCAACACCCAGGACGATTGCCGAATGGCTGGTGCCCAGGTGTTGCTCGACGAATACTGGGGTCAGCACGTCGAGGGGTATACGCCGCCGCAATTGTACGTCTTCCAGGGGCAGACGTCTACGCAGTGCGGCACAGCATCCAACTCGGTTGGCCCGTTCTACTGCCCGCCGGAGCAGGGCGTCTACATCGATCCCGCATTCTTCCAGATCATGCGTCAGCAGTTCGATGCATCCGCCGGTGAGCTCGCGCAGCTCTACATCGTCGGGCACGAGTGGGGCCACCACATCCAGAACATCACCGGCACGATGGACGCATATCCCCACAACGGAACGGGCCCCGACAGCAACAGCGTGCGCACCGAACTACAGGCGGACTGCTACGCGGGCGCATGGCTCGCGTCGGCCGCGGACGAGACGGATGAGAACGGCGTCCACTACCTCGAGAAGCCGACGGACGCGCAGATCACCGATGCGCTGAACGCGGCATTCGCCGTCGGTGACGATCACATCCAGGAGCAGTCCGGATTCAGCAACCCGGAATCCTGGACGCATGGATCCAGCGAGCAGCGTCAGTTCTGGTTCGCGAACGGTTATCAGAACGGTCTTGGCAGCTGCGACACCTTCGCGGTCGCAGGCGACCAGCTCTGACTCGATCAGGACGAGCTGATCGCGGTCGGTGCGCCGTGGTTCCGCGGGAGAACATGGGTCGCGCGATACGGTGAGAAAGTTGCCGATGGCGACCGATATCGATTCACCGGGGGAAGACCATGAACACGGATGCCCTGTATCCGCCGATCGAACCGTATGAGAGCGGCATGCTGCTCGTCGGAGACGGACACCGCATCGCCTGGGAGGTCAGCGGCAACCCGGAGGGCAAGCCCGTCGTCTTCCTGCACGGCGGACCTGGCGGAGGAACAGCTCCGTGGCACCGGCAGTTCTTCGATCCCGAGAAGTACCGGATCGTGCTGTTCGACCAGCGCGGGTGCGGACGGAGCACGCCGCACGCGAGCGCCCCTGATGCCGATCTGCGGTTCAACACCTCGGCCCATCTGGTCGCCGATATAGAGCTGCTGCGCAAGAACCTCGGCATCGAGAAGTGGCAGGTGTTCGGGGGATCGTGGGGGAGTGCGCTGGCCCTCGCGTACGCGCAGGCGCACCCCGAGGCAGTCACCGAGCTCATTCTGCGCGGCATCTTCACCCTGCGCCGGGTAGAGATCGAATGGTTCTACGAGGGCGGGGCAGCGGCGCTGTTCCCCGATCTGTGGGAGGGATTCATCGCGCAGATCCCTGTGCTCGAGCGCAACCGAATGATCGAGGCGTATCACCGACGCCTGTTCGATCCCGACCCCCAGGTGCACATTCCGGCCGCGCGGGCCTGGTCGAAGTGGGAGGGGTCGACGATCTCGCTGAAGCCGGATGCCGACACCGTCGAGAGAATGACGGAGGATGCCACGGCAGTGGCGTTCGCGCGGATCGAGAACCACTTCTTCATCAACCGCGGCTGGTGGACGGAGGGTCAGCTCATCGCCGGGGTGGACGCGATCCGGCACATCCCCGCGGTGATCGTTCAAGGGCGCTACGACGTCTGCACTCCGATGATGACCGCGTGGGACCTGCACCGGGCATGGCCGGAGGCGGAGTTCGTCGTGATCGACGACGCGGGCCACTCGGCGTCCGAGCCCGGCATCCAGCAGGCGCTCCGGGACGCCGCCGACCTCTTCTCCGACGACTGATCCCCACACCCACTCCAGACAGCGCTGCTCCAGCTCAGGCGCGCAGCGCCTGCAGCAGCGTCTTCGCGAGTCCGAGGACGCCACCGTTCGCGCGGAAGCGCGTGAGCCCTTCGCTCACCACAGCGCCGGTGCGTGCGGTGACGAACCACGGCGGCTTCGGCAAGATCGTGAAACGGCCCCCGCCGTTCGCGACCGGAAGCGACCGGGGGAAGGGGCGGAACGGACCACGAAGCACCGAGCGCTCGACCCGGTCGAGCAGCAGCGCGTTGTGGACGACGCCGAGGCCGCTGCCGACGTCCTGCAGCGTGTTCCCCGGGAATGCGCCCCAGGTGAGCGTCGGGGTGATGAAGCCGAAAGCCGTCCAGGCGTTGATGGCGATCGAGCCGTAACGGAGCTCGGTGATGGACCGCTCGAACCCGGTGCCGAGTGAGCGCTGCGTCGCCGGATCTATCAGCAGGTTCGCACCGAGAGTTCCCTGCAGCTTGTCATTGGCGTGCGCGACCGCGGCATCCAAAAACTCCTGTCCCTGACCCGGCAGCGAGACGACTCCGAGCACTGGCGCGAAGTACTCGGTGTTCTCGAGTGCTGTGGCATCGTCATCTGCGCCGATTTCCACGAGGAGTCGGTCGCCGAGCACGAGGGCATCCGGATAGTCATCGTTCGCCTGCTGCATCCGGCTCGTCGAACCCGGATACCAGATCGGGCGCTCTGGAGCCTTGGCGTACGCGCGGCGCAGCGCGGCGCGGAACGCATCCGCCTGTGCCCAATCGGAGGACATGATCACGATCTGCCCCGCGATGCAGTTGTGTCCGCAGTTCTGCAGACGCATCGTCGCGATGTGCTCGGCATGGAAGCGCAGGTCAGCTTGGGTCCATTCGCCCGGCACGACGATGATCGGTGAGACGCCGCCGAGCTCAGCGGTGATCGGCTTCTTCAGAAGCGGACGGTCCTCGCGCCGCCGGCGTGCGGTCGCTGCCGCATCTCGTGGGCCCCAGGTGATCGCGTCGAACGTCGCCGCGGACCCCGTGATGTGCACGTGACCCAGCCGCTTATGCCCGGTGAGGTACGCGCCGACGTCGCCGCCGCCGCGGACGATTCGCAGGAACCCTGGCTCGATCAGCGCCGCGAAGGCATGCTCGAACACCGGCACGAGTGCGTCTTGAGTGGGGTTGACCTTGAGCAGTGCCGTGCGGTTGTGGGCGAGGAGCTCGTAGAGAACATCCAGCACGGGGATCGAGGTGACGTTGCCGGCTCCGAGCACGAGACCCACACCCCCGGACTCCTGCGGGCTGCGCTGGGCGAGACCGGCAGCAGCGCGCGCTGTGCGAGGAGTCGTGCCCGGCTCGAGCCAGACCTCGCCGGTGAAGCCGGAGAGCAGAATCTTGTCGAGCCCGGTGAGTGGGAAGGCATGCACCCGCGCCCGCCCGCCGGGGGCGCGATCGATGCGGATGCCTTCGAGCGGGTTGCGTCCATCCGCTAACCGCGAGAGCGTCTCGGCGTACGCATCGAGCGCACCGAGCACACTGTAGGGGCCGGAGAGCCATTCTTCACCGCGCAGCGGGTGGCTGCCGCTGAGTCCCTTGGAAGCGGCCGCCGTGTGCGCCCACTCTTCCGCGGATGCCGCGACTGCGGTGCGCACGGCTCGAAGCAGTGTCGCACGCTGGCCGACACTCAGCGCTGACCACGTGCGGGCCCCTGCCTCGAGGTCGTCGATCGCGGCATCCAATCGTGCGCGTTCGTCCTCGTCGATCCCACGAGTGGCGGGAACGGACGTGACATCGGTCGAAGTGGTTGCTGACGACATCGGCATCTCCTTCGTGCATGAAGCACAATTTCGGGTGTATCCAGCTTATGCGGGCACGTGCTCTCGGTCACCAGCCATTGGCGCTGGGTTGCCCTGCGTCGTGCTGTCGTTCGCTGCTTCGCGCTGTCTATCGCTGTTCGCGCGGTGGAAACTTCGGCCACGTGGACAGGGAACAGCCGCGCGAGTCAGGGAAGAGCCGCGTGAGGCGCCTCGATGTCGCTCCGACGCAGGCGGTAGCGCGAGAGCGGAATGAGGCTGAGCGCCATGAGCGCGGCGGGCAGGATGCTGAAGCTGACCACGATGCCCATCACCGCGGCATCCGGTTGCGTGGTCTGGGCCCCGGCGACACTCGAGATGTAGCCGGTTGCAGCCAGCATGAGCGAGACAGCCGTCGCGCCGAGCGCGAAGCCGATGGTCTCGCCAGCGGTCCAGATTCCGGTGAAGGTTCCCGCCTGCCCCGGACCGCTCGTGCGCTCATCGTGCGAGATGACGTCGGGGAGCATCGCCATCGGCAGCGACTGGAGTCCCGCGTACGCAACGCCCGCCACAGCGACCGAGGCGTAGAGCCAGGCGCCAGGAGTCCAGATGGCGATGACGATGGACAAGGAGGCGAGCAGGAACAGGATGCTGGCGGCGAAGAACGCCCGTTCCTTGCCGATGCGGTTCGCCACCGCGGTCCATCCCGGGGTCGCGATCAGTGCTGGCCCCACGAGGGCGATGAACAGGATCTCGACCGCCGCCTCATCACCGAGCACCCATCGGGCGACATACTGCGCTCCGGCGAGCATCGTGCCGGTCGCGAGGGCCTGCAGCAGGAAGGTGCTGAGGAGCGCACGGAAAGGGATGCTGCGCCGCAGCGCGCGGAAACCGGAGAGGTACTCCTCCCGGAGGTTCACACGCGCGGGCGCGGGTGCGGATGCTGGTGAGACTGCGGCGGCATCCCGTGCGGCGCGGGTCGCGATGAGCATCCCGATGCCGAGAACGACACCGGCGACGATGCCCATCAGCAGGTACCCGGTCACAGGGTCGCCGGTGGCGCGACGGAGCATCGGCCCGCCCGCGCCGAACAGCAGAATCGCTGCGGTGAGGACGACCACGCGCCAGCCCAGCAGGCGCGTGCGCTCGTCGTAGGACTTCGTGAGCTCGGCAGGGAGGGCGACATACGGCACCTGGAACAGGCTGAACGCCGTCGCCGTGCCCAGGAACGCGAGCAGCACGCAGGCCGCGCTCGCCGCAGGCCCCCACGATGGCGGCACCGCGAACGTCAGTGCGAAGAACGCCGGCAGCATCAGCGCGCCGGTCAGCATGAACCCGCGGCGTGAACCGGTGCGGGCCAGCTGACGGTCCGATGCCGCACCGATGAGCGGATCGATGATGACGTCCCAGATCTTCGCCGCAGTGACGATGAGGCCGGCGGCGAGGGCTGCGACACCGAGGTTGTCGGTGAGGAAGTAGGTCAGGACGAGCCCTGGCAGGGTCGCGTAGCCGCCTGTGCCGAGCGATCCGATCGCGTACGTGACGATCGTGCGTGCGGGCAGGCGAGAGGGCGCTCGTTCGGGTCGAGCCTCGTTGCTCATCGCGCCAGTGTATCGGCGCGAGCGCGTCAGATCAGCGAGAGCTCGCGGAGCTTGGCTGCGACGTCGTCGTTGGACGGCTCGACGTGGTGCGAAGCATCCGGGTACACGACGACGGGGATGTTCATGCGTCCGGAGATGTCCTTGGCGACGTCTGCTGCGGCAGGGTCCGCCTCGAGGTCGATGTAGGTGTACTCGACACCGAGCTCGTCGAGTTGCTTCTTGGTGCGACGGCAGTCGCCGCACCACTCGGCGCCGAACATGGTGATGGTGTCTGGGCTGATCGAAGTCATATCTCCAGGATATTCGTCCACACCTGAACGAGCCCCGTTCCTGCGCGCAGCGCGCGCGTGGGACGATGGATGCCGTCATATCAGCGAGCACGAAGGGGCAAGGCGTGGACATCGACATCACCGTCATCGTCCCCACGTTCAACGAACGCGACAACGTCGCCGAGCTCGTCGAGCGGACTACGGCTGCGCTGGCCGGTCGCAATGGCGAGATTCTCTTCGTTGACGACAGCACGGACGACACTGCGTCAGAGATCGAACGGGTCGCACATGATGCGTCGATTCCGGTGCGCGTCATCCACCGGGCGGCGAACACGGGTGGCCTCGGTGGTGCGGTCGTCGTCGGTCTTCGCGAAGCATCCGGTGACATCTGCATCGTGATGGACGGCGATCTGCAGCATCCGCCCGAGCTCATCTCGACACTGCTCGCCCGGTTCGAGAAGGGCGACGCGGACGTCGTCGCGGCATCGCGGTACGTCGGCGGCGGCGACTCGGCGGGCCTCGGCACCGCGCTGCGACTCGGCGTCTCTCGGGCCTCGACGTGGCTCACCAAGGCGATGTTCCCACGGCGGCTGGCGGACAGCACAGACCCGATGACGGGCTTCTTCCTCGTCGACCGGACTCGGATCGATCTGCAGGTTCTGCGCCCGCATGGATTCAAGATCCTGCTGGAGATCCTCGCCCGCAGCGATGTGCGCGTTGCTGAGGTGCCGATGGAGTTCTCCGCGCGGCACAGCGGCACCTCGAAGGCATCCTTTCGCCAGGGCGCGACGTTCATCGCCCATCTGACCAGGCTGCGCTTCGGCAAGATGTCGCTGTTCGCGCTCATTGGAGCAATCGGCGCGGTCGCGAACCTCGGCATCATGTGGCTGCTGACAACCGCCGGCATGCCCTATGTATGGGCGGCGATCATCGGCGCAGAGGTCACGATCGTCGGCAACTTCCTGCTGCAGGAGCGGTTCGTCTTCGGCGACATGCGGCGGGATGCTCGCGGCGTCTGGGCGCGGTTCGGAGCATCCTTCACGTTCAACAACATCGAGGCGGCGCTGCGCATCCCGATCATGGTGCTCATGGTCGAGACCTGGCACATCTCGAGTGTGCTCGCGACCGCCATCTCGCTCGTTGCGGCGTTCTTCGCGCGTTTCCTGTTCCACGCGCTGTTCGTCTACGCGCCGCGTCGCGAGCGCGCGCGGGGGGCGGATGCCGCGGTGAAGACCGATACGGCCGCCACGCGGATCATGTCGGCGATCGACGCCGAGGCGATGCGGCCAGGCGAATTGTGACGTTATCCGGGCTTCCCAGGTCGTGATCGGTTAGACTGGTTCTGCAACACCGAGTTTTCGCCGCAATTCGGCGCTCGTGCTGCCACTGATCAGGGCCGTAAAGGACCGCTCGCACCGACGCGCGCGGCATCCGCTCTCGATCACAATAATTTCGGGTGCGCCTGCGCGCGCCTGTCCACAGCAATGAGTATCACCATGAGTAACACCACCACCCATCCGCCCGAACCCCTGTTCTGGAAGCAGGCCGACGAGGACGTGTACGTCGCAACGCGCGACGGCGAATTCGCCGGCTTCGTCGAGAACGACGGCTCCGCGCACGTCGTGCACGACAGCCGGGGCGCCGACCTCGGATCCTTCGAGACGCTCGAAGACGCACGGCGCGCGCTTGAGGGCGCTGCCAAGCTTCGCGGGCGTTCGGTCCGGCAGACTCTGCGGCGCCATCTGAGCAAGGCGCGCTCCTGAGAGTCGGCCAGGAGGATCCAACGTATGCGCAGTGACGTATACGGGCAGGGTTAGCCTGGCACCAGCGATCGGCAACTGCCCTTGGCTTTCACAGCTCAAGGGCTCCGATCGGCAGGAGAAGATCATTTCCACTTCCACCGTCACCGAATCGACCAGCACTCTCGGACGGGTACGCCAGACGTACTCCGGGAACGCGGACTTCCCTCCAATGGCCAAGGCGTACCGGAGCGTCTCAGAGGTAGTGAAGGAGATGGGTCTTCTGCAGAGGACTCCGCGTTTCTACAGTTTCGTCGCCGCGGGCATCGCGCTCGCACTCGGTGGCGCGGTCACCGGATTCATTCTGCTCGGAGACAGCTGGTTCCAGCTCCTCATCGCCGCGGCCCTCGGCATCATCTTCACGCAGATCGGGTTCCTCGGCCATGAGGCCGCGCACCGTCAGATCCTGTCTTCGGGACCGGCGAACTTTCGGCTTGCCCGGATCCTGATCGGCTCCATCGGAATGAGCTATTCCTGGTGGGACAACAAGCACACCAAGCATCACGGGAACCCGAACCAGGTCGGCAAAGACCCGGACATCGCGGTCGATACCATCTCATTCGTTGAAGAGGACGCCGCGAAGTCGCGCGGCCTCATCCGTCTGATCACCCGCAAGCAGGGGTGGCTGTTCTTCCCACTGCTCACGCTGCTAGGGCTGAACCTTCACCTCCAGGGACTCAAGTACCTCGTCACGAAGAAGGGCGTCAAGGGTCGCTGGCTCGAGCTGGCACTCATCGTGGGGCGTCTTGCGCTCGTGCTGGTGCCGGTCTTCCTGCTGCTGCCGTTGGGCATGGCGTTTGCGTTCGCCGGTGTGCAGTTCGCGGTCTTCGGCGTGTACATGGGCATCGCGTTCGCTCCGAACCACAAGGGCATGCCGATCATCGAGCCGGGTGCTCGTCTGGACTTCTTCACCAAGCAGGTCCGCACGTCGCGCAACGTCTCTGGCGGCTGGTGGGTCACGTGGCTGCTGGGCGGGCTCAACTACCAGGTCGAGCACCACCTGTTTCCCAGCATGTCGCGTCTGCACCTGGCCAAGGCCCGTGGCATCGTGCGCGACTACTGCAAATCGAACGACGTGCCGTACACCGAGACGACTCTGATCCGCTCGTACGTGATCGTCGTGCAGTACCTGAACCGCGTGGGCCTCGCAGCGAGTGACCCGTTCGACTGCCCGGCAGTGACGCAGTTCCAGCGGGCGTAGTCCGTGCCGCTGGAGTCATGCAGTGGGCCATAGGCTCGAAGCATGGCCGAGCTGCACGAACTGACCGCGATCGAGCAGCTGGCGGCGCTCCGCACTCGAGAGATCAGCCCGTTCGAGCTGACCCAGCACTATCTCGATCGCATCGCACGGTTCGATGACGGACTCGGCGCCTTTGTCGAGGTGACAGCGCATGCCGCACTCGAGCGCGCCGCCGCGCTCGGCGACACAGAACCGACAGGAGCCCTGTGGGGCTTGCCGTTCGGCGACAAGGACCTTGTTCCGCGCGCCGGTGTTCCGACGCGATTCGGCTCGCGCCTGCATCGTGACTACATTCCGGATGCCACAGGAGATCAGGCCGCGGTGCTCGACGAGGCCGGCGGCATCAGCCTCGGCAAGACCAATACGCCGGAGTTCGGGCTCACCGGTTATACCGAGACGCAGATCGCCCCGCCTGCGCGTGACCCGTGGAATTCCGCCAACGGTGCAGGAGGCTCGAGCGGAGGCGCGGCGACCGCAGTCGCTGCGGGCCTGCTCCCGCTGGCTCCCGCATCCGACGGCGGAGGGTCGATCCGCATTCCTGCGGCGACCGTCGGCGTGGTCGGCATCAAGCCATCGCGCGGACGAGTACCGTTCGCATCCGGCCTGGACAGCCCCGGGGGCCTGCCGGTCGCCGGACCCATCGCCGGCACCGTTGCCGATGCCGCGCTGCTGCTCGATGTGCAGGTCGCCGGCCGTCCCCACCCGTATGCGACGGCCGCGCCCGGTTCTGGCTCTTTCCTCGCCGCGGCCAGAGCGCTCGGAGTATCTGCTCGCGTCGGCGTGACGACCGTCTCGCCGTGGGATGACGCTGATGACATTCGGCTCGACCCTGATGCGGCGCGTGCGGTGACGCTCGCCGCCGCCCTGCTCTCGGATGCGGGCGGCAACGTCGACGCGTTCGATTGGCGCCCGCACGGGTACGCCGAGATGTTCACGACGATCTGGCGCACGAGCGCCGCGCGCATGACGCTCTCGGATGCTGAGCTCGAACTCGTCGAGCCGATCACCGCCTGGCTGGTGCGCGAGGGGCGCAAGCTCACCGGCGCGCAGGTGCTGGAAGCGCTCGCTGCGGCGACGGTCTTCGAGCGCCAGACGATCACGGCTTTCGCGCCCTTCGATGCGGTGCTCACCCCCGCGCTCGCGCTGCCGCCGCAGCCGGTCGGGTGGTTCGACGCATCCGATGCCGCGCACAATTTCTCGCAGCAGGTGCGCTACGCGCCGTACTCGAGCTTCGTCAATGTGGCAGGGCTCCCGGCGATCGTCGTGCCCGTGACGCGTGATGCCTCGGGGCACCCGGTGAGTGTGCAGTTGATCGGACGCCCCGGCGGCGAGGCCGCGATCATCGCACTGGCCGCGACGCTGGAGCGTCGCGTGGGCGTGCTACCGCACCCGCCGGTATGGGAGCTCAGCGCCTGAGGCGAGCGCGCGACTTCGAGACACTGGCGAGCGTGGCTCGCAGCGGCGTTCCGAGATACAGACCGAGGGATGCGCCGGCGGCGAGTCCTATTCCGATCGATGCGGCGAGCACGAGGGGGCCGACGCCATCCAGCATCCCTTCGGCGGTTCCATCGGAGTCGACGACCCCGAGAAGGCCTCGGAAGACGGCGGTTCCGGGGACGAGCGGCACGATCGCCGCTGTCGTCACCGCGACCGATGGCACGTGCACCCCGCGGGCGGTGAGGATGCCGATGAAGCTGGCCAGCAGCGCGCCGATGGCGCTCGCGCCGGCAGGCTGCACGCCGAGGGAGAGGGTGGCGCTGTAGCCGAGGATCGCGATGGTGCTGAGGAAGGCGCTGACGAGGATGATGCGCAGCCCCGCGCCATTGAACAGCGCGACCGCGACCGCGATGATGACCGCGCCGCCGATCTGCGCGACCAACGACCCGAAGGGGATCGCATCGGTCGGCAGCGGGATGCTGACGCCGAAGAATCGGGCCCCCTCGAGGCCGATCAGGATGCCGAGAACCACCCCGAGGGTCTGCATCGTCAGATCCAGGATCCGCCCGCCCGCCGTGAGGGCGAATCCGTCGATCGCGTCCTGTGCGGCGCCGACGACGGTGAGTCCGGAGAGCATGAGCACGATTCCCGAGGCGACGATGATCGATGGCTGCACATCGACGAAGGGGGCGACCTCGGCATGGCCCAGAGCCGCGACCACGGCCGTGACTGCGGTGATGACGAATCCGCCGGCGATCTGGCTGAAGAACAGCGGAACCTGGAGGCGGGCCAGACCCGCTTGAGTGAATGCTGCGGCGAGGGCGGCGAGGAAGCTCAGCCCGATGATGATCGGAGAGGCGCCGTAGAGGATCGCGACGCCGACGGCGAGCAGGGCGCGGGCGAAGAGGACGACGATGGGGCGGTAGAGGAAGGGCGTCCGACGGATGATGCGGAACGCGAGGCGCGCCTCATCGAGGTCCATCCCGTCAGTGATGTCGACGAGGAGCGCCTGCAGGCGCTGGAGCTTCGCATGGTCGGGGGAGGCGGCGCGTACGACCCGGATCAGCGTCGTCGGCCAGTCGTCCTCGCCGCGGTGGTATGAGACGCTGACCGCGCTGAATGTGACATCGACGTGCACCCCGGTGAGTCCGTAGACGCGGGCGACGCGGATGATCGCGAATGTCACGTCGTGCGCCGATGCCCCGACCGCGAACATCGATTCGCCGATCCGCATCGCGAGATCGAGGATCTTCACGACGATGGTGTCGGTCAAGACCGCATACGCTTCGGTCAGAGCGACCTTGTCGGGGTCGGTGCGGATGACTCGGCCCACCGAGTTCAGGATGCGGAAGCGTCGTTCAGTGGCCATGTGTCCATTGTCTCGAGTCGCGGCGGGCAGGAGGAGATCCGGTCGCGGACGTCAGCCGTACAATTTCTCGATCAGCGCGTTGATCTCATTGAGATCTGCGGTCGGTACGGCGACGAGGGGATGGGCGTCTTCGTCATCGGGGTCTGCGAGGTAGAGGAGAGTGAGCCCATGCGCGGCGAGAAGCTCGTTCGCGCTCGTGATCGCACGGTCGAGCTCGTTGATGTCGCCCACCTCGTCCAGCTCGATGCCGGTGCGGATGATGCGGGGGAGAGCGGGCAGCGCATCAGCGAGTTCGGCGCCGGTGTCGCGCTTGTCGAGATACGCGAGTGCGCCTGAATCGTCGAGGCCCTCGATCAGAGCATCCCAGGGGGATTCGCCCGCTTCGACGGAATCGAGAGTGGCAGGAGTGAGTTCAGGGTCGTCGTCGAGCAGCCTGCAGAGACGAGTCCAGTCGTCGAACGTGTTGGTCATGGTCGCTAGGGGATCACATGTGGAGGGCGCGCACAAGCCGCGGGGTCTCGCGCGCTATGCGAGAGGGACCGGATGCAGTCGCGTCACGTCGCGTGTCGCAAGATCGATGACGACGGCGGCGTCTTCGGGAACGCGGGTCCATCCTTCCGCGTCGACGCCGCTGGAGATGACATGCACGGCCTCGTCGGTGATGCGGTAGTCCATGGCGTAATACTCGGTTGCGTGGCTGGCCGGCATCGCCTCCACCGATTCGAAGAGCTCGCGCAGGGCTTCGACGGGCGAATCCACTCGACTGTTGATGTGGATGGCGAAGAGCTTCGCCGGGGTCAGAAGAAGAGCATTGAGGCTCGAGTTCGGAAACTCCCGTACGAGAATCTCGAGCGCACGAGTGACGCCTGCCACCTCGTCTCCGTCGGCCTCCCCGATGCACTGCATGATCAGGCGGAAGTAGCGTTCGCTGTCCGTATCGCCGAGGAGCTTCGTTCGGGAGTCGGCGCTGAGCTGTGCTTCGAGGTGGTCGATCGGTGCGATATGACCGTTGTGCGCGAAGGCGTATCCGTCATCGGTGAAGGGATGGGTGTTCGCAGGCGACACGGGAAGACCGCCGGTCGCCCAGCGCAGGTGCACGAGTCCGCAGCATCCGAGGGCCTGATTCGCGAGCGCGTCGTACTGGGGATCGATCGACGCGTTACGCACCGACGAGATCGCTTCCGTCTCGTCGCCGAGCGAGCGGTGCCATGCCATTCCCCAGCCGTCGCTGTGTACTTCGGTGAGTGCCGTGAAGGTATCGAAGTCGTCGCGTCCGAGAAGGTCGACGACGGGGGTCGGTCGGTCAGTGACGTAGCCAAGCAAGCGGCACACAGTGGGTTCTCCCTTCCGGTCATGGTCGAGCCTTCTCCTTTCTGCGCGTGCTGGCAACCTCCTTATGCTGTCGTGCGTCCTGCGCGCAATCCCCTTCTGCACCTCGTGGTCGGCTGGCACACTGAGGCCATGCGTACCGTCGGTGTGGAAGAAGAACTGTTGCTCGTCGATGCCGAAAGCGGACGGCCGCGGTCCGTCGCCGCGCGCACCCTGCGGTACGCGGCTGAGGCCGCGAAGCCTGCTGAGAATGCCAGAGATGCGGATGCCGCGTCCATTGAGGCATCCGGCGAATTCACCCCCGATGAGGTGCCGGGAGGGTCGATCGAGCACGAACTCCAGCAGCAGCAGATCGAAACCGACACGGTTCCGCACACGGATATGGCCGCCCTCGGTACTGGTGTGCGCGCATGGCGCGACCAGGCGATCACCGCAGCGCGACGTGCGGGTGCGCGGGTGATCGCGTCTGGGACTTCGCCGCTGCCGGTCGGAGCGGCGATCGTCGGCACGCCGCGATACCTGCAGATGGTCGAGCACTTCGGGCTGACGACGACCGAGCAGCTCACCGGAGCGTGCCACGTGCACGTGTCTGTGGAATCCGACGATGAGGGTGTCGGTGTACTCGATCGCATTCGAGGTTGGCTACCAGCGCTGCTGGCGTTGAGTGCGAACTCCCCGTTCTGGCAGGGCGAAGACACGAAGTATGCGAGTTTTCGCTCGCAGGCGATCATGCGCTGGCCCACGGCTGGGCCCACCGAGCGGTTCGACGCGGCCGAAAATTACCACTCGCTCGTCTCGGCGATGATCGCTTCCGGGGCGATCTTCGACAAAGGAATGATCTACTTCGACGCACGCCTGTCGCATCACTACCCGACTGTGGAGATCCGTGTCGCCGACGTCTGCGCGGACGCCGCCGACACCGTGCTGATTGCCGCGCTGTGCCGTGGCCTCGTGGACACCGGCGCCGCTGAATGGCGGGCGGGGGAGGAGCCCCTGCCCCTTTCGGTCGCCATGCTTCGGGTGATGAGCTGGCAGGCAGGAAGATTCGGTATCGAGGGTGATCTGATCGACCCGCGAACGCTCGCGGCGCGTCCGGCGCGTGAGATCGTCGCCGACCTCGTCGACCACATCCGACCAGCCCTGCGCGAAAGCGGCGACGAAGAACTCGTCGAACAGCAGATCACGCAGATCTTCGAGCGCGGGAACGGCGCCATGCGCCAGCGGGCTGTCCTCGAGAAGACCGGGCAGCTCAGCGACGTCGTCGCAGACCTCGCCACGGCCACCGCCGGGCTCGAGGGGTGAGCTACTCCGCGTCCTCCGTGCTCGGTCGCGCCACCGCATCAGCAATGCGTGCCCAGATTCGCTATCCCAGTTCTCGGTCGCATGGATCGAGAGCTGCCCACGAAATGTGACGAGGGTCGGTGACGAAAGGGGGCACACGAGCTTTCGCCGCAGCCGGGGCATCAACGATCGGCGAGCTCGGGCCGGAGAATCTTCGCACTGCAACGAATCCACAGACGACCCTCACCGAGGTCATTGATACTGCCTGACCCGCTCCAGAGGATCCCCGCCGTCGAGCTGTATCCGTACGCGAGGTATGCCCAAACACTGCGAGTGCGAGACGTGCTGAGCGATGGAGTGTGAGTCGAGCGAAGGTTTGTTGAAGGCGTCAGGACTCCCTCGCTCAATGACCGGCGAGCGTGCCAGGGAGAAATCTCAACCTGACCGGGACTTAACTGAAAAGTCCCCCACGAGTAGAAGCCTCGTGAGGGACAGTGGCTCCGACGGGCGTCGATCCCGTGACCTCACGATTTTCAGTCGTGCGCTCTACCAACTGAGCTACAGAGCCATGCGGCACATCATAAATCTGCCGCATCCTAGACGAAAGGCCCTTTTCGAAAAAAGGGCCCGTCGCTTAGAGCGACCCTGACGGGACTTGAACCCGCGACCTCCGCCGTGACAGGGCGGCACGCTAACCAACTGCGCTACAGGGCCATACTTTTTAAATTGTATCGGATGGAGTGACCCCAACGGGATTCGAACCCGTGCTACCGCCGTGAAAGGGCGGCGTCCTAGGCCGCTAAACGATGGGGCCGAAAGTCTGTCCCGGGGGACTTCCTTGCCGACGCTCAAGCATAAAGGATGTTTCGCCGAAAACGCCAATCGAGGGCGAGTCTGCGGAACGCCCGGGCGTTTCTACGCGACGATGGAGCGTTCGCAACGTCTCTGGATACAAGAAATCACCTGTTGCGGATGTGAAAGATGTTGTTACTGTTGCATGAGTGATTCCTGTGAAAGGGGCCGTGTGAACGTCGAGCAGTCCGCAATGGATGCTGCGCTAGAGGCCGGCGACTCGTGCAACTGCGCGCCCAGTGCTGAAGAACGCAAGGCGTTCTGGCAGAAGGGATCGCTGACCCGCCGCAATGCGCTGGGTCTTGGAGCTCTCAGCGTCGCAACCCTCAGCGCATTCGGGATCGGTGCCGGCGTCAACGCCGCCCACGCTGCCTCCTACCCGAGCTGGGATGATGTCCAGCGGGCGAAGAACAATGAAGCCGCGAAGGCTTCGGAAGTCTCACGCATCGAGGGACTGATCCAGTCGCTCACCCAGCGCGTCGCCGAGACCAAGGCCGCGGCGGAAGCAGCCGGCAACGAGTTCTACGAAGCACAGCAGGCGTACTTCGCCGCGATCGCCGAAGCGGAATCGCTTCAGGCTCAGGCCGATGAACAGTCGACGATCGCAGTCGAATCTGCTCGCAAGGCCGGCCAGGTAGCAGCCCAGCTCTATCGCAACGGTGGCGATGACACCGCACTTGAGCTCTTCTTCGCCGGTTCCGCAGCCAGCGCCGACGACCTTCTATCGCGCCTGGGCACGATGGACAAGATGCTGGGCTTCAACCAGTCCGTCTACGACAAGGCCGTGGCAGCCCGAAACTCCGCACAGGCGCTGAGCGATCAGGCTGTCGTCGCCCGCACTGAGCGCGACCGCCTGCAGAAGATCGCCGAAGAGAAGATGATCGCCGCGCAGAACGCTGCCACGGCAGCCGAGGCGGCTCTCGCCGAGCAGACCGAGTACCTCGGGACGCTCGAAGCTCAGCTCGCAGCCCTCAAGGACGACACGGCAAAGACCGTCGCTGACTACCAAGAAGGCGTTCGCGTTCGCGAGGCCGAGCGCAAGGCGGCTGAAGAAGCCGAGCGCAAGCGCCGAGAGGAAGAAGCCGCCAAGAACAACCAAGGCGGCGGCGGTGGCGGCGGCGGGGGCGGTGGCGGAGGCGGCGGAAACGTCGGCTCCGGTGGCTGGGCCCGCCCGCATGGCGGATGGCGCAGCTCAGGGTACGGACCGCGCATGGTGCAGTGCGGCACAGGCTACTGCTCGAGCGGCTACCACTATGGCGTCGACCTCGCCAACGGCTGCGGCGCCCCCATCTACGCCGCGAACTCCGGCACCGTCGACTACGCCGGTTGGAATGGCGGCTACGGCAACTACGTCCGCATCCAGCACGGCGACGGTGTGGGCACAGGCTACGCTCACATCAACTCATTCGCCGTCCGCAGCGGACAGTGGGTCAACTCCGGACAGGTCATCGCGTACGCCGGCAACACCGGCAACTCCTTCGGATGCCACCTGCACTTCGAGGTGTACATCTGGGGCGGATACACGAACCCCATCAACTTCATGGCGGCACGCGGGGTCTCGGTCTGAGCCCGCAGCACCTATGAAGAAGCCCTCGGCCGCATCTGCGCTGCCGAGGGCTTCTTCGTGGAATTCTGAGGTCAGTGCGTCTCGCCCGCGCGAACGATGGCCTCATCGAGGATGCGCTGTGCTTCGGCGGCGTTGCCCCACTCATCGACCTTGACCCACTTGTTGGGCTCGAGGTCCTTGTAGTGTTCGAAGAAGTGCGCGATCTCCTTCTTCGTGTACTCAGCGATGTCGTCGATGTCCTGGATGTGCGCCCAGCGCGGATCCTTGGCGAGCACAGCGACGAGCTTGTCGTCGCCGCCGGCTTCGTCGCTCATCTTGAGCACGGCGACCGGACGCACCTCGACGACGACGCCGGGGAAGATGGCGTGATCGAGCAGCACCAGCACATCAAGCGGGTCGCCGTCTTCGCCGAGAGTGTTGTCGAAGTATCCGTAGTCGGCGGGGTAACCGAAGGTCGTGTAGAGCACGCGGTCGAGGTGGACTCGTCCGGTCTCGTGGTCGACTTCGTACTTCACGCGGCTGCCGCGCGGGATCTCGATGACGGCGTCGTGTGCGCCCATGCGTGTGCTCCTCAGGAAAAACGGGTGGATGCCGCGGACTAGCCTACCCGCGCGTTCGGAAGAGCTTGTTCAGCGCTCTTGCGAGAGTGCCGGTGAGCGCCAGGAGGAAGAGGGCGAAGTACCCGACCGACCCGAACGCGATGACGATGATCAGCGCGATGCCGAACAGGATCGCCGAGGCGATGTCCGCCACCGCCCCCAGGCGTATCCGCTGCGGGTCAGCCCGCGTGTACGTCGGATGCCGCAGAAGGTAGATGCGCCCCGCGAAGGTGGTGAACTGCGTGAGGATCAGCGTGCCGATGTACAGCACAGCCTGCAGCGGATCCGAGTCCATCTGGCCGATCATCGCGGTCGGCACCGGCAGCCAGACGATGGTCGCCATCCAGGCCACGTTGATCCACAGCAGCGGACGGGTGATCACCTCGACATCGTTGTACTGGCGGTGATGCCCGATCCAGGAGTTCGCGATGAGCACGAAACTGAGCACGAAGCTCGTCAGCTGACCGCTGTGCTCGTTCAGGAAATCGGCGGTGCTGAGCTTGTCGGAGGCTGCCTCTGAGACGGACTCCATCAGCGGCAGGATCAGCAGCGTCATCGCGATTGCGACCACTGCGTCGACGAACGCCTTGAATCGCTCTGTGGAGAACGACTGCGTCATCTGCTCGTGCTCTGTCACTCGCCCAGAATATGACCGGGATGCTTCCCGCGATAGATGCGCGTCGGTGTCGTACCGTGGAGGGGTGCCTTCGCTCCCGCCTGCTGTCGCCGAGATCCGCCTTGCCGTGCGCGTCGCGCTCGCCGATCTGCCCGACGGTGCGACGGTGATCGTCGCGCTGTCCGGGGGCGCAGATTCGCTCGCGCTCGCCGCGGCGACCGTTTTCGAAGCTCGCTCTCGCGGGATGCGCGTGCTCAGCGCCACGATCGATCACGACCTGCAGGAGGGCTCAGACGAGGTCGCGGCCTCGGCCGCGGTGCAGGCTGAGAGCCTCGGCATCCGCTCTCTTGTTGCGAGAGTCGACGTCTCGTTCACTGAGGGCGGACTCGAGGCCGCTGCGCGCGACGCGCGCTACGCGGTGCTGCGCGGCATTGCCGCGAGCGAACGAGCGGATGCTGTCCTGCTCGGACACACTCTCGATGACCAGGCCGAGACCGTCCTCCTCGGGCTTGCCCGCGGAGCCGGAGCGACCAGCCTGCAGGGCATGGCACCGCGCCGCGAGGACGAGGACGGCACCGTCTGGCTGCGCCCAATGTTGGGGGTGCGCCGCGCGACGACAGAGGCGTTCTGCGCAGCATCCGATCTGGACCCGTGGCACGATCCGCACAACCGCGAGCACCGTTTCGCGCGGGTCAGGGTGCGCGAGAACGTGCTGCCGGTGCTTGAATCAGAGCTCGGGCCTGGGATCGCTGAAGCGCTCGCTCGCACTGCCGAACAGCTCCGGGAGGATGCCGAGGCGTTCGACGAGATGATCCACGAGACTATCGAGGACATCGTCGAGCACGCCGAAGCCGGCATCTCGGTCAGCGTCGCGGCACTCGCGGCGAATCCCGCAGCCCTGCGCAACCGCATCATCCGGCTTGTCGCGCACAGCGAGTTCGGTGCGAGCCTGTCGCGCACGCAGACGCTTGAGGTCGCGCGCCTCATCACCGACTGGTCGGGTCAGGGGCCGATTGATCTTCCGGGGTGCGCCGCCTACCGGGAGGGCGCGCGGATCTTCTTCCGCGCACGGTAGAGGCGAAGCCTCGGCCGCGTCGCGGCTACTTCTTGCCGCCGAAGAGGCCGCCGAGCAGGTCGCCGATTCCGCCGCCACTCGAAGACGAGCCGCCGCCGAGCAGGCCGCCGATGATGTCGCCGAGCCCGCCACCGGATTCACCGGACGCGGCACCCGAGTCAGACTTGCCCTTGGTCGCGTTGGCGATGAGGCCCATGACGATGGGTGCGAGGATCGGCAGAAGCTTGCCGAAGTCGATGCCAGGCGTCTTCTCAGAGGCGTTCAGCTTCGCGGCAACCTCGCCGGCGTCGCTTCCGAGCACGTGCTGCACGATCTTGCCGCCGTCGGCCTGATCGATGTCGTCGACCTTGCTCACGCCGGGCTTTCCCTCGTGGCGCTTGAGAGCATTCTGAATTGCGGCCCCGCCCTCAGCGGTCTGAGCGTTCTTCGCGAGGCCGCTCAGCAGCACGGCACCGCCCTGTTCAACGGCCTTCGATGCCTCGGCAGGTGAGACCCCGAGTTTCGCGGCGATGTCTTCGATCGGAACCTGCTTGAGAATGTCGTCAAGAGCCATGGGAGATCCTTCCGTCTGGGGCATCCGCCCGCTCAGTCCCCACAGTATTACCGAACCCACAGCATCCGTCACCTAAAATCAATTCATGCGCGCGGCTGAGATTCAAGATGACCTTGCAGAGATCCTCGTTACCGAGGAGCAGATTCTGGCGAAGCTTCAAGAGCTCGCCGACCGAGTCGCGAAGGACTACGAGGGCAAGGATCTCCTCCTCGTCGGCGTGCTCAAGGGTGCTGTCATGGTGATGGCGGACTTCGCCCGCGCACTGCCCTTCCACGCGCCGATGGACTGGATGGCTGTCTCGAGCTACGGCTCAAGCACGAAGTCCAGCGGTGTCGTCCAGATCCGCAAGGACCTCGACACCGACCTGCACGGCAAGCACGTGCTCATCGTCGAAGACATCATCGACTCGGGCCTGACCCTCAGCTGGCTGCTCGAGAACTTCGAGTCCCGCGGCCCCGAGTCGATCGAGGTCCTGGCGCTGCTGCGCAAGCCAGAAGCTGCGAAGGTCGAGATCGACTGCAAGTACGTCGGCTTCGACATCCCGGTCGAGTTCGTCGTCGGCTACGGCCTCGACTACGACGAGCGCTACCGCAACCTGCGCGATGTCGCGGTGCTTGCGCCGCATGTGTACTCCTGACCCCCCGCTACGCCAGGGGCGAATCACAGCGAGGCCCAAGGACACGCGCGATACGCTGAACGGACCATGGACGTGAAGAAGATCACCCGAAACCCGCTGCTGTATGTAGTGCTGATCGGTGTCCTGCTGTTCGGCGGATTCTTGCTGATCTCGAATCTCGGCGCCCCGAAGCAGATCACCACGCAGCAGGGACTCGACCTGCTCGCGGGCGAGACAGTCACCGAGGTGACGACCACCGACGGTGATCAGCGCGTCGACATGACCCTGTCGAAGGCCTTCGAAGACTCGAAGGAAGTCCAGTTCTACTACGTAGAGGCGCGCGCCGACGAGGTCGTCACGGCGATCAGCTCCGCTGATCCGAAGGACGGCTTCAACGACGTCGTCCCGCGGGCCACCTGGTTCGACGGCATCCTCTCGCTTCTTCTTCCGCTCGTACTGCTGGGTCTGCTGTTCTGGTGGCTGCTCTCCTCCATGCAGGGTGGCGGCGGCAAGGTCATGCAGTTCGGCAAGTCCAAGGCGAAGCTCGTCAGCAAGGAGACCCCGACGGTCACCTTCGCCGACGTCGCCGGTGCCGATGAGGCCATCGAAGAGCTCGAAGAGATCAAGGAGTTCCTCCAGGATCCTGCGAAGTTCCAGGCGGTCGGCGCCCGCATCCCCAAGGGCGTGCTGCTGTACGGCCCTCCCGGAACAGGTAAGACCCTCCTCGCCCGCGCTGTCGCCGGCGAAGCGGGGGCTCCGTTCTACTCGATCTCCGGTTCAGACTTCGTCGAGATGTTCGTCGGCGTCGGAGCATCCCGCGTTCGCGACCTGTTCACCCAGGCCAAAGAAAACGCGCCAGCGATCATCTTCATCGATGAGATCGACGCCGTCGGTCGCCACCGCGGCGCCGGCATGGGCGGCGGTAACGATGAGCGCGAGCAGACGCTGAACCAGATGCTCGTCGAGATGGATGGCTTCGACCCGAACGCGAATGTCATCGTGATCGCGGCGACCAACCGTCCCGACATCCTCGACCCCGCGCTGCTCCGTCCTGGCCGCTTCGATCGTCAGATCGGTGTGGATGCTCCAGGACTCAAGGGCCGCCTGCACATCCTGCAGGTGCATGCCAAGGGCAAGCCGCTCGCGAAGAGCGTCGACCTCGAGGTCGTCGCGCGCAAGACTCCCGGCTTCACCGGTGCAGACCTGGCCAACGTCCTCAACGAGGCAGCGCTCCTCACCGCGCGCTCCAACGCGCAGCTCGTCGACAACCGCGCGCTCGATGAGGCCATCGATCGTGTGATCGCTGGGCCCCAGCGACGCACGCGCGTCATGAAGGACCGCGAGAAGCTCATCACCGCGTATCACGAGGGCGGTCACGCACTCGCCGCTGCAGCGATGAACTACACCGACCCGGTGACCAAGATCACGATCCTGCCTCGAGGCAAGGCCCTCGGCTACACGATGGTGATGCCGCTGGATGACAAGTACTCGGTCACCCGCAACGAACTGCAGGATCAGCTCACCTACGCGATGGGTGGACGCGTCGCAGAAGAGCTCATCTTCCACGACCCGACCACCGGCGCATCGAACGACATCGAGAAGGCGACGAGCATCGCCCGCAAGATGGTCATCGAGTACGGAATGACGACCAAACTCGGACCGGTCAAGCTCGGCTCTGAGGGCGGAGAGCCCTTCGCCGGTCGCGACATGGGCCGCGGAAGAGAGTACTCCGAGTCGGTCGCCGAGCGCGTCGATACCGAGGTGCGCGCACTCATCGAGCAGGCGCACGACGAGGCGTACCAGGTGATCAGCGACAACCGCGACATCCTCGACCGTCTCGCGCTCGCGCTGCTCGAGGAGGAGACCCTCGACCACAACGAGATCGCCGAGATCTTCTCCGACGTGCGCAAGCTTCCCGAGCGTCCGCTGTGGCTCTCGAGCAGCGAGCGCCCGGTGTCGGACCGCCCGCCGATCGAGATGCCGAAGCGCGTCATCCCTGCGGATGCCGCGGCCTCTGTCGATGCGTCAGCGGATGCTGCGGCATCCCGTGGCGCCACCGGCGGCGCCCCGGCATCGGGGCAGGCGCGCCCGGCGACGGCCTGATCATGGCCGTCGACCGGGAAAGGGTCGAACGGCTGACCCGCGAGCTGCTCGAGGCGATCGGTGAGGACCCGGATCGACCGGGACTGAAGCAGACCCCGAGCCGAATGGCAGATCTGTACTCCGAGTTCTTCGCCGGAGTCGGCCACGACGCGGCAGAACCCCTTTCTCGCACGATCAGCGTCTCGCGCGGCCCCGCCCCCGAGACGCTGGCGTCGGGGGCCGTGCTGCTGCGTGACATCCGCTTCCGCTCGGTCTGTGAGCATCACCTGCTGCCGTTCGCCGGTCACGCGCACATCGCATACCTGCCCGGCGAGCAGGTGGTCGGTCTCGGTGCGCTCGTGAAGGTCGTCGAGGTCCTCTCCGCTCGTCCGCAGGTGCAGGAGCGCCTCGGCGAGCAGATCGCCGACACGATCGACGAGCACCTCGACACCCGTGGTGTCCTCGTCGTTCTGGATGCGGTGCACGGCTGCGTGACGATGCGCGGAGGACGTCAGACGGATGCCTCGACGCTCACGATCGCGGCACGCGGCGAGTACCGCGAACCGGTGGCGCGTGCGGAGCTGATCGCGTTGATCGGCGGGACCCTTCGACTGGCTCAGGGGCCGAATCAATGACCGGGATCTGGGGAATCGTCAACGTCACCACTGACTCGTTCAGCGATGGCGGACGCTACATCGATCGCGATCACGCGATCGCGCACGGCCTGATGCTGCACGCTGCCGGGGCAACCGTGCTCGACATCGGCGGTGAGTCCACTCGACCCGGTTCCGAGCGCGTGGACCCTGCCATCGAGCTGCAGCGGGTCCTCCCGGTGATCGAGGCTCTCGCGGAGCGCGGGGTCGCGGTGAGTGTCGACACGCTCAACGCATCGACCGCGGCTGCTGCGGTGCGTGCGGGCGCGCGCATCGTCAATGACGTATCCGGCGGACTCGCCGACCCGGACATGCGCGCGGCGGTCGCCGAGTCCGGCGCCGACTTCGCGATCGGGCACTGGCGCGGACCGTCCTCTGACATGTACGCCCGCGCCGAGTACCGACGCGCCTCGCGTGAGGTGGCCGCAGAGCTGCGCGAACGCATCGGGGAAGCAGCCCAGGCTGGCATCGCTCCGGCGCGCATCATCGTCGATCCAGGAATCGGCTTCGCCAAGACCGGTGACCAGAACTGGGATGTGCTGCGCGGACTGGCCGATGTCACGGCCCTCGGCTACCGCGTGCTCATCGGCACGTCGCGCAAGCGTTTCCTGAGCGCCCAGCTGGCCACGGTCGGGGACGTCGAGGTGTCGGAGGATCGTCTCGATCTCGCAACCGCGGTCACCAGCGCTCTCGCTGTTCGCCACGACGTCTGGGCAGTCCGTGTGCACGACGTCGGCGCGGCGCGCGACGCGATCGCGATCGCGCGGGCATGGGAAGGATGAGCATGTCGACCACGGATGAGATCCGCCTCACCGGCCTGACGGTGTTCGGTCGGCACGGCGTCTTCGAGCACGAACGCGAAGACGGGCAGGACTTCACGATCGACCTGCGTCTTCTGGTCGATCTGTCGGATGCCGCGGCATCCGATGACGTGACCGACACCGTGCACTACGGGGAGCTGGCAGAGAAAGTGGCCGCGGTCGTCGCCGGCGATCCGGTGAACCTCATCGAGAAGCTCGCGCAGCGCATCGCGGATGCCGCCCTCGATGACGATCGGGTGCACGAGGTCGAGGTCACGGTCCACAAGCCCCATGCACCGATCCCGCTGACCTTCGCGGATGTCTCGGTCGCCATCCGCCGCACCCGGACGGCGGCCCGCTGATGGTCCGGATGCCTCCGATCCCGACGCTCGATCCTCGCCCTGGCCGCGACGCTGTTCGCGCGGTCGTCGCCTTCGGCGCCAATCTCGGAGATCGTGCCGAGACGATCCGTCAAGCGGCCGAGCGCATCGCGCGGCTGCCGCTCGTTGAAGATCTGCGGCTGTCCGAGCTTCACGAGAGCGTTGCCGTCCGCCTCGACGGGCCGGACCCCGACGCCCCGGCGTATGTGAACGCCGTTGCTGTGCTGACGACGCGGCTCGCGCCTCAGGTGCTGCTGGGTCTCCTGCACGCGATCGAAGACGAGCACGGCAGAGTGCGCACGGAGCGCTGGGGTGACCGCACTCTCGACCTGGATCTGATCGCCTACGGCGATACGGTCTCCGACGATCCGCACGCACTGCTGCCGCATCCCCGGGCAGCCGAGCGGCTGTTCGTTCTCGAGCCGTGGCTGAGTCTCGATCCGGATGCTGCGATTCCGGGCGCAGGCCGGGTCGCCGACCTCGTCGAGGCGCTGCGAAGATGAAGCGCACCTCTCCGCTCGTCCTGATCCTGCTCGCCATTGTGGGTGGAGGCATCGGCTATCTCGTTGATCATCTGCTCACGATCGGCGGCCGGGCGACCTTCTCGCCGTCGCCTCTTCTGCCCGTGCTGCTTCTGCTGCTCGCCGCGGCAGTGCTCGCGCTCGCCTGGCCGGTGCGGCGCAGCGTGCGCGGGCGCGTACGCATCGATCCCTTCCGCGCGATGCGAGCAGCGACACTGGCGCGCGCATCCAGCCTGCTCGGTGCGATCGTCACCGGTTTCGGAGCAGGGCTGTCGGTGTTCCTCCTGTCGCGCCCCGTGGGTCCCCAGGTAGGGTCGATTGTGGCCATGACGGTGCTGGTCGCGAGTTCGCTTGTTCTCGTAGTCGCGGCTCTCGTCGCCGAACAGTTCTGCACTCTTCCAAAGGATCCTGATGACCGACAGCCAGATGACCCCGCCGGAGCCGCAGGGGACTGAACTTCCACGCCCCGCCGACTCGGTGCTGGATCAAGGCTCCTACGACCAGCTTCGGCAGCCCCGTGGAGCGGGCCGTCTCGAACTCGATGGCCGGTGGCATCAGATCTCTCCGCGCTATGTCGCATCGCAGTTCGTGCAGAATGGCATCCTTCTCGTTCTCCTGATCGCCGTCGTGCTGGTGGTCGCACTCGTGCTGCACCAGAAGTGGGTGTGGATTCCTGGCGGTATCGTCGCAGTCCTGATCGTGGGGACTCTCGTGATCCTGCCGCGGCAGGCGAAGGCGATCGGCTACATGCTGCGTGAGGACGACATCGTCTTCCGCCGCGGCATTCTGTGGCAGCGCATCATCGCGGTCCCCTACGGACGCATGCAGCTCGTCGACATCACCCACGGGCCGCTCGATCGTGCCTTCGGCGTCTCTCAACTGAAGATGGTCACGGCAGCCACTGCCACCGGCGTGCAGATCCCCGGTCTCACGCAATCCGCGGCCGAGTCGCTCCGCGACACGCTCATCGACGTCGCCGAGACCCGCCGGACCGGCCTGTGAGCACCCCGGAACAGCACGACCCGAACCTCCGACCGGCGACTTCGGTCGCGGAGACCAGCGAACTCGCCGACGGCGAATGGCACCGGCTGCACCCGCTGACACCGCTGTTTAAGGGCGGCCTGGTGCTCATCATCGTCGCGGGCATCGTTCTGAACAACTTCCGCGAGCGGATTATCTTCTGGCTGGTCAGCCTCTTCGCGCCGGAAGAAGCGCACATCGAAGACTTCGGGGGCGGCGACCCCGTCGACTGGGTACTGGAGAACAACCTCATCCTGATCGCGATGCTCATCGTGCTCGGGGTGCTGGTGATCCTCATCGTGGGGTTCTGGCTGGTGTGGCGGTTCCAGCAGTTCCGCATCTCTGACGAGTACGTCGAAGTGCGCAAGGGCATCATCTTCCGCTCTCAGCGCCGCGCACCGCTCGACCGTGTGCAGGGCGTCAACCTGACCAGGCCCTTCCCCGCCCGTCTGATCGGGATGGCCAAGCTCGAGGTCGTCGGCGCAGGAACCGATGCCAACGTGCCGCTGGAGTACCTCTCGACCCCGAAGGCTGAGACCGTGCGCACGGACATCCTCCGCCTGGCATCCGGCGCTCGTGCCGCGCGTGAAATCCGGCAGAGCGGTCGCGCGGACCAGAGCGGCCATCACGAGAGCGGTGCTCCGCAGACCATGCGCTCGCAACTCGTCGGGTCGGTGAACGACGGCGTCAGCGGCATCATCGGTGGGGTGGACCTCGACGACGTCGAGCCCGAGAGCGTCGTGAAGATCCCGACCGGCAGGCTCGTCGGATCTCAACTGCTCTCCGGTGTGCTGTGGTTCGGATTCTTCTTAATCCTCTTCGCGATCGTGCTGGCCTTCACAGTTCCGGCGATCCTCGCCGATGTATCGGGGCCGGAGGCCACTTTCGCGATTCTCGGAGTGACGCTCGGTGTCGGTATTCCGCTGGTGATCGCCACCGTCGCGATCACCTGGGCGCAGATCTCGAAGTCGCTGCGCTACTCGATCGCGTCGACCGCCGACGGCATCCGGATCACTTACGGACTGTTCACGACGATCACCGAGACGATCCCCCCGGGGCGGATCTTCGCGGCCGAGGTCACGCAGTCGCTGCTGTGGCGCCCGTTCGGATGGTGGACGATCAAGATCAACCGGATGAGCGGCAAGAGCCTCTCCGCGCAGCAGTCCAGCACCGCGCAGCAGTTCAACATCGTGCTGCCGGTCGGCGTCGCAGCCGACGTGCGGCGGGTGCTCGAGCTCATCGTGCCAGATCTTCCGGCAGATGACCTGCCGCTGGTGTGGGAGCACGGAATCCAGGGACCGCAGCAGGACACAGACCCGTACCGGGTGATGGCCCGTCGCGCGTGGTGGCGACGTCCCTTCTCGTGGAAGCGGCACGGCTTCGCCGTCACCGACTTCGCGCTGCTGCTGCGCCGAGGGGTGTTCTGGCGGAAGCTTGCGATCTTCCCGCTCGTGCGGCTGCAGGGCATCTCTGCGGAGCAGGGACCGATCGATCGGGCGCAGCGCGTCGGAGCCCTCAAGGCGCACAGCGTCACCGGTCCCGTGCTCGGAGACGTCGTCGGCATCGAGAGCGCGCACGTGAACGAGTCGCTCGATGGCATCGCGCATCGTGCCGCGTCTGCCGTGCAGCGCGATCACGGTCACCGGTGGGCGGAAGGCGCACCTCCCGAGGCGCCGCATGAATCGTGATGGCCGGCTCGGGGTCGGCATCATCGGCGCAGGCCGAGTCGGCCCCGTGATCGGTGCGGCTCTCGGCGGCGCAGGTCACGCGGTGGTCGGAATCACGAGCGGCTCCGACGACGATCGGGTCGCCGGTGTTCTCCCCGATGTGCCGGTGCTCGATGCCGAAGAGGTGCTCCGGCGCAGCGAGCTGGTGATTCTGGCGGTTCCCCACGACGAGTTGCCTGGCCTCGTGCGGGGCCTCGCCGAAGTCGGCGCCTGGCAGCCGGGACAGATCGTGCTGCACACCGATCCCGCCTATGGCATCAGCGTGCTCGAGCCCGCTCAGCGATCGGGCGCCATCCCGCTCGCCGTGCATCCTGCCATTTCGTTCACCGGCACCTCGATCGACCTGCGCCAGCTGCAGGCGAGCTTTGCCGCGGTCACCGCTCCCGGCCCGGTGCTGCCGATCGCTCAGGCGCTCGCCGTCGAGCTCGGTTGCGAACCGGTCGTCATCAGTGAAGACGACCGGGCAGCCTACGCGGAGGCGATCGCCACGGCATCCGAATTCTCACGCGCGATCATCGGCCAGTCGACCTCGCTGTTGCGCGGCATCGGCATCGAGAACCCGGGCGGCTACCTGTCGGCACTCGTGCAGTCGACGGTTGAGACGGCTCTGCGCGAAGCATCCGACTGAGCGCGTTTTCGGCGACAGGGAGGGGGCTCAGCGCCCGCCGGAGAAGCCTCCACCGCCTCCTCCGCCGGAATATCCTCCGCCGGAGGAACCGCCGAAGCCTGACGAACTGGCGGTCGAGGGGGCCGAATAGGCCGACGAGGAGTGCACGGACGACGAGAACGCTCCCAGTGCGTACCACTGGAAGCCCACGTTCGAACTGTCCATCCAGGTGGCCTGCTGATTCGCCTGGCGGTAGCTGTGTTCGAGCACCTCGCCCCACTCGCGCTCCTGCCCGAACACGATCGCGTAGGGGAGCAGCTTCTCGTAGACGTGGATGACGTCGACGCTGCCGTCGCTTCGGCGATCGGCGCCGCTGTAGGACTGCAGCATCCGCAGACGATCCTCTTCGGCGACGCGGATGAACTCGCGCACACCGTCGAGATACTCCAGCTGCAGTG
Organism: Microbacterium zouquanmingi; assembly: GCF_052266695.1. Taxonomy (NCBI): domain Bacteria; kingdom Bacillati; phylum Actinomycetota; class Actinomycetes; order Micrococcales; family Microbacteriaceae; genus Microbacterium; species Microbacterium zouquanmingi. The sequence goes on along the minus strand of NZ_JBQPQZ010000001.1, from coordinate 714,538 downwards.
CGCCCTCTTTCGTCAGCACGGTGTGCGTGCGGAAGGCCGAAACGGTCGTGATCACGAGGAGTATTCCGCTGGCGAGCGTTACGAAGAAGACCGGCCCGGCGGACTCGCGACCGGTGAACATGCTCCACAGCAGCAGCACGGCAAGGGCTGCGAACACCGCGATCGCGATGATCTGGATGACCCGTGCCACGGTGCTCGAGGCTTTCGTCGTGAGTCCGCGCTCTGCGGCGGCCGCAGGGCCGCTCGCGATCATGCTCTGCATGCGCGCGGCGAATGTCTCATCGTTCTTGGGCAGCTCGAGCACTGTGCCGCTCGGGGCCGAGCCGAAGAGCAGCTGCAGCGCGTTTGCGTCGAGGGGGTCGGGGGTCGGGGCATCAACGCGACGCAGCCGGGGCTGCTTGTCGGCGCTCCCGTCTGGGAGTTCTTCGATCCGCAGCGATCCGCGCACCGCGAGGTGGATGATCTCGGCGGAGACAGGGTTCCTCGCATCGGGGTGGATCGCGCCTGCGAGCAGCGGCGGCATGTCATCGGGTACGTCGTACTGCGCGATCACGATGCCGGTGGCGCGCCGACGTCGGCGGATCATGCTCTTCGTCGCGAGCCATCCGCCGAGGGAGAGCAGGAGGACTCCGCCGCCCAAGGGGTACGGGGCGATGTCGGTAGCGGCGTTGGGAAGGCGTGCGGGCGGCTGTGTGATGGTGCCGGCTTCCAGGGCGATCGCCACGCTGATCCCTGAAGCCGCTCGAAGATCGTGCCGTTCGACGGTGAAGGTGCCGTCTCCGTCGTCCTGCAGTTCGCACGTCGTGTGGGAGCCGTAGCCGCCCTCATAACAGGCCGTGTCGCCGGTGAGGTGAGACGTCAGCTCGTCATCGAAGATGATCTCGGCGTGGAAGACATCGACGTCTTGCGTGCTGTCGAGGGGCAGCAGGTCCCAGTAGAACTCATCGACCTTCGTCTCTGTCGCGTCGAGGATGATGTCACGCATCTCGTACTCGATCACGTAGGTGTTCGCGCCGTGCACGAACTCATCGCCTCCGGTGAGGACGTAAAGGATGCCGTCGTCCTCTTCGGTCTCGTACTCGATGTCGTTGCCGCTCTCATCGCGAACGGCGAGGATCGTCGGCTCGGTGCTGGCACCTCGGTAGGACAGTGGATAGCCCACGACGATCCCGCGGCTCTGGTCGAACTCGGGGAACTCGGCAACACGCGTCTCCTGGACGTGCAGGGTTGCACGTCCGTCGTCGTCGATTCCGACTTCGAAGGTCGCGTCCCACGAGGAGAAGTTGAAATCGTCCACGTCGGTGGGCTGCGAGGCTGCGGACGCCGCGGCGGTGGGCCCCGCGAGCAGGACTCCTGCAGCGATGAGCGCGAGTGCAAGTGACCGGAGGTGCATGCTCCGAGGTTAGCCGCAAGCAGGCCCGGTAAACTCGAAGTTGACTTGCAAGGAGCCCTGATGACTGACGCGTCCACCGCGCCCGCTGACAACACCCCGGACAACGCCGAAGGCGATGACGTTCATGAGCAGAAGGCTGTTCGTCTTGCCAAGCGCGAGCGCCTGATCGCGCAGCGATCGGATGCCGCCGGCGGAGCCTTTCCGGTCGGAGTTCCGGTCACGCACTCGATCCCCGCGCTGCGCGCGGAGTACGCCGAGCTCGAAGCAGGTGAAGAGACCGGAGCGATGGTCGGCATCGCCGGCCGCGTCGTCTTCAGCCGCAACACCGGCAAGCTGTGCTTCGCATCGCTGCAGGCCGGCGATGGTTCTCGCATCCAGGCGATGATCTCTCTCGCCGAGGTGGGCGAGGAGTCGCTCGCCCGGTGGAAGGAATACGTCGACCTCGGCGACCACGTGTTCGTGCACGGACAGGTGATCTCCAGCCGCCGGGGTGAGCTGTCGATCATGGCCGATGACTGGACGATCGCATCCAAGGCGATCCTGCCGCTGCCGAACGCGTACGGCGATCTGAGTGAGGAGAGCCGGGTCCGCAGCCGCTACCTCGACTTGATCGTCCGCGAACAGGCTCGTACGACGGTGCGCGCACGTGCAGCCGTCAATGCCAGCCTTCGTGCGACCTTCACTTCGCACGAGTACCTCGAGGTCGAGACTCCGATGCTGCAGGTGCAGCACGGCGGAGCATCCGCTCGTCCGTTCATCACGCACTCGAACGCCTTCGACACCGAGCTCTACCTGCGTATCGCACCTGAGCTCTATCTGAAGCGCGCCGTCGTCGGTGGTATCGAGCGCGTGTTCGAGATCAACCGCAACTTCCGCAATGAGGGCGCCGACTCCACTCACAGCCCCGAATTCGCGATGCTCGAGGCCTACCAGGCCTACGGCGACTACAACCAGATGGCAGAGCTCACTCAGGAGCTCGTGCAGCAGGCTGCGATCGCTGTCAGCGGCTCCACGACAGTCACCTGGGCCGATGGCACCGAGTACGATCTCGGCGGCGAGTGGGATCGCGTCTCGATGTACGACTCGCTCTCTGCGGCGGTCGGGCGCGAGTTCACGATCGATGACTCGGTGGCAGAGCTCACCGCATTCGCCGAGAAGAATGGCGTCGACGTACCCCCGCATGCAACGCACGGAAAGCTGATCGAAGAACTCTGGGAGCACTTCGTCAAGGTCGATCTGACCCGCCCCACGTTCGTCATGGACTTCCCGGTCGACACATCGCCGCTCGTGCGCGAACACCGCTCCCGCGCTGGCGTCGTCGAGAAGTGGGACTTGTACATTCGCGGGTTCGAGCTGGCGACAGGGTATTCCGAGCTCGTCGACCCCGTCATCCAGCGCGAGCGCTTCGTCGAGCAGGCGAAGCTCGCAGCCCGCGGCGATGTCGAGGCGATGCGCGTCGACGAAGAGTTCCTGCGTGCGCTCGAGCACGGCATGCCGCCGACAGGCGGCATGGGGATGGGCATCGACCGTCTGATCATGGCGATCACGGGTCTCGGCATTCGCGAGACGATTCTCTTCCCCCTCGTCAAGTAGCACTCAGCCCCGGCGGAACGTCCACTCGGGGAGGACCGCTGCGCTGATGAGCGTGCTGAGCAGCTGCGCCAAGGAGTACTCCGGGTCGATCTCGGACGCGGCCTCGAGGTAGTGCGCAGCGTGCGTCGAGCGTCCGAGCGCCCACGACAGCCACGCTGCCACCGTCAACGGGGCGGCCCGGTAAGCGCGCGGGGCGCGTGCGGCCACATTGCGCGCGAGGGTCAGCGCCAGCCGGAGACGGTCGGCATCGGGTGCATCGCCCTGCCCGATGAAGATCTGACCCAGTTCGGGGGGAACCGCCGTGCCGTGGTGCGTGAAGGCGAGCTGCGCGTCGAGGATCCCGACGCCGGTGGGCAGATCCGTTGCCCACTGCACCAGGGCGGCATCGCGGAAGGTCGGTCGGTTCATGCACCACAGCAGTGCTGCCGACGCGAACGGCGGCAGGTTCTCCGGCCGCTCGAGCACCGTCTCGAAGAACAGCGGCAGATCATCGAGCAGGAGCGAAGCGTTGATCGCCTGCGGATTCTCACGCGCGCTTCGCGGGGCGCGTTCGTGGTCGACGACCTCCGTGAGGTCGTGCAGAGCCCGGCCCACCCTTTCTTTCTCAGCGAGGTCGACCTGGGGCAGCTCCGCACCGTCGGCCTGGTCGCCGGAGACGTCTGCGATGCCGGGCACTGGCGGCGCGCCGGGGATGTCGTCGAGGGAGCCCAGGGCCGGCTCGTCATCCAGGTAGCTCGACCATCCGGATGCCATGACGCAGAGCGCATCGACGATGCGGAGCCCCGAGTCCATCGCGACAGCGAGCAGATCCTCGACGACGACGGTGTGGGGGAGCACCATTCCGTCTCTCGTGTACTGCGGTGGCTCGTCGGTGTAGATCACGACAGCAACGGCATCCGTCTTGCTCACTCGTGAGACCAGCCCGACTGCGGCGTCGACGAACTCCTCGACCTCGACGGCGTCTCGTGGGAGGTCGATCCGCATCGCTCCGCGCGCGCGGGAGCTCGCGAACGGCACGAGCATGATGCTCTGCCGTGGTGTGAAGCCGGCAAGAGCCGGGACGAGGCCGAGGAACTCGGCGGAACCTGCTGCTTTAAGGACTGTGGTCATGCAGAGAGTGTGCTCGAAGGGGCGCCCGCACAACGGTGATCCACAGCCGCGACTGGTACTTGGTGATTGTGCAGAAGGAGTGGGCTTCGCTCAGCGTCGACCGCGTACGATAGAGGCATGGACACTTTCTGGGCGGCAGCGGCATGGTCGATTCTGCCGACCCTGGGAGTCGGCGTCGTCTTTTTCTTCGTGCTGCGGGGGATCCTCCGATTCGACCGCACCGAACGCAAAGTGCACTCGCAGATCGAGGCAGAAGAGCGCGCGGCGCGCGGCCTGCCGCCGCGCAGCTGATTGCAACGTCCCCGGCACGCAGTACGCTGATGGGGTGCGTCTGATCCGGCGCCCGTTGACGTTGGCCAGGGGTGCGCATGAATCTGAATCTGAACCCGATTCAGTGGCCGTGGTGGGTTCTCGCGTTCGCCGTGGTGGTTGACATCTCGGTCCGCGTCACAGCGATCATCGTGATCCCGCGCAACCGGCGTCCCACGTCGGCGATGGCCTGGCTGCTCGCCGTCTTCTTCATCCCGTACCTGGGTGTGCTGCTGTTTCTGGTCATCGGCAACCCGCGCCTGCCTCGTGCGCGCCGTCGCAAGCAGGATCAGATCAACGAGTACATCGCCGAGACCAGCGACCATCTGCGCTTCGGCACCCTGCGACCCCACGCGCCCGACTGGCTGCGGTCCGTCGTCTCGATGAACGAGCGTCTGGGCGCGCTGCCGATCTCGGGCGATAACGGTGCGCACCTGGTCAGCGACTACCAGGAGTCGCTCGACGCCATGGCAGAGGCGATCCGCGGCGCCGAGCAGTACGTGCACGTGGAGTTCTACATTCTGCAGTCCGATGCGTCGACCGATAATTTCTTCCGTGCGATGGAAGAAGTGGCAGCGCGCGGCATCCCGGTGCGGGTGCTTCTCGATCACTGGGCCAACCGGTGGAAGCCCAACTATCGCAAGACCATCAAGCGGCTGGATGCGATGGGGGCGAATTGGCATCTGCTGCTGCCGATGCAGCCGCTCAAGGGACGCATGCAGCGCCCTGATCTGCGCAATCACCGCAAACTCCTCGTCGTCGATGGCACCGTCGGGTACCTCGGTTCGCAGAACGTCACCGATTCGTCCTACAACCTGCCGAAGAACATCAAACGCGGCCTGCACTGGGTCGATCTGATGGTCCGCGTCGACGGCCCGATCGTGCTGAGCCTGAACGCGATGTTCCTCTCTGATTGGTACAGCGAGACCGACGAGATCCTCAGCGAGATCGACATCACTCATCCCGCATCGGGCTCGGGAGATCTGGACTGCCAGATCGTGCCGTCCGGTCCCGGATTCGAAGTCGAGAACAACCTGCGTCTGTTCCTCGCGCTGCTGTACGGCGCGCAGAAGAAGATCATGATCGTCAGTCCGTACTTCGTGCCGGACGAGGCGATGCTGCTCGCGGTGAGCGCAGCATGCGACCGCGGCGTGCAGGTCGAGCTCTTCGTCTCCGAAGAGGGGGATCAGGCGGTCGTCTACCACGCCCAGCGCAGCTACTACGAGGCGCTGCTGCGGGCCGGTGTGCGCATCTGGATGTATCGCAAGCCCTACATTCTGCACACCAAGAGCCTCACCATCGATGACGAGATCGCGGTGATCGGGTCAAGCAACATGGACATGCGCTCTTTCGGTCTCAACCTCGAGGTATCGATGCTCGTACGCGGTGCGGAGTTCGTCGACGAGCTGCGCGCGGTCGAAGACCAGTACCGTGCGCTGAGTCGCGAGCTCACTCTTGAGGAGTGGCTGAAGCAGCCGCTGCGCTCCACAGTGCTCGACAACCTCGCACGGTTGACCTCGGCGCTTCAGTAGCGCTCTGTCAGGACTTGCACGCTAATCTGAAGCCATGATCACGCCATCGCGTCTGGTTCTGTCAGTTTCCGCTGCGCTCGCCGCGGCACTGCTCCTGGTCGGGTGCACCGGATCGGCTGGCGAGCAGCCGCCGACGAGCAGCGCGGCGCCAGACGATTCGAGCAGCACGGACGAACTCAGCGACGACTTCGAAGCGGCCTGGCTCGACAACGGCCGGATGTTCTCTCTCGTGACGTGGGGTTCTTCGTCCTGCGTTCCGATCGTCGATGAGATCTCCGCCGAGGGGCAGAAGGTCACGGTCTCGCTCGTCGATGCGCCGAACGCCGACGGCAGCGAGAAGGTGTGCACGGCAGATTTCGCCCCGCGCGCGAGCATCGGCGGACTCCCCGAAGGCGTCGATCCGACGAAGGATGTCGAGTTCGTCGTGACACTCGGTGACATCACCGAAGACGTGGACCTCGACGGGAACGCGGCGCTCACCGGAACCGGCGGCGAGGCCACCGACTACGAGCCCAGTGCCGGATGGTTCGACGACGAGGGTATCGTGCTGCTCACGTGGGGCTCGTCGACGTGCCCGCCGATCGTAGAGAACGTCGAAGTGCAGGGTGCTGGCGCCACCGTCACCTTCAAGACCGAAGACGGCATGTGCACGATGGATATGGCACCGCGGGCAACTCTGCTGGGAATGAGCGACGACGTCGACGACGACGAGGACTTCACGCTCACGCTCGTCGGAGGCAACCTCGACGGAACCGTGCACGTTCTGCGCGGCTGAGTCCGCTCAGAGCTGGTCGACGCGATGCCCCTCGGGCAGTGCGAGCAGCAGTGCGCCAGGCGCCACACGGCAACGGATGCGAACGGCCAGACCGAACTCATCGCCGTCGAGCTCGATGGCGGTCGGGGCGATCGGAGCGACCTCAGCGGTCTGCCCGTGCAGATACCGCACGGAGGCGCTTCTTCCTCGGCGCTGCAGCACAAGACGACCGGCGCGGAATCGGCGCAGCACGGAGTTGTCCCACCAGATCTTGCGCCAGACCCCCAGCCAGCCGAACGGGCCTGCGGGCTGGATGACAGCGATGTCCATTGCTCCGTCGGTGATGGATGCGGAGGGGATCAGCGCGATGCCGGCAGGCAGCGTGCCGCAGTTGGCGAACAGCACGCTGTGCACCTTGGTCGAGTGCAGCCGTGACTCGTCGACCTGGTAGACGACGCGGAACGGCTTCGCATTCGGCAGCGACCGTGCGGCTCCGTCGACGTAGGCGACCCAACCGACGGACTTCTTGAGGTCGGGTCGGGTGTTCGCGATCATCGCGGCATCCAGGCCCATGCCGGCGAGCACGACGAACGCGTGCTCGTCGCTTTCGCCGTTCTCTCGCGTGAGTACTGCCCATCCGATATCGATCGGATGCCGGAAATCGCCGAGCGCGGCACGGATCATCCGGTGGGGGTCGAGCAAGGGGAGTCCGAGGTTGCGCGCGAGAAGGTTGCCGGTGCCGCTGGGCACGATGGCTAGGGGCACGTCGGTGCCGGCCATGGCCTCGGCGACTGCGCGCACAGTGCCGTCGCCGCCGGCGACGAGCACGACATCGACACCGGCGGCGAGTGCCTCGCGGGCCGCCTGCTGCCCGGCATCCTCGATCGTCGTCGGGTAGAACGAGGGGGCTTCCCAGCCGGCCTCGCTCGAGAGATCGTGCAGCGCACTGCGTAAGCGCTTCTCGTCGACCTTGATGGGGTTGTAGACGAGGGCAGCATGGCGGGGAAGTGCCGTGCTCTTCGTCATGGGGTTCACTCTACGGCCACGGCCTAGACTTGGAGGATGATCGACCTCGCCCTTCTTCGCGACCAGCCCGAGATCGTCCGCCGCTCACAGATTGCGCGCGGCCACGACTCCTCCACTGTCGATGCGGCGATCGAGGCCGACCGATCGCGCCGCGCGGCGCTGACCGCCTTCGAAGACCTCCGCGCCGAGCAGAACGCCTTCGGCAAGCAGGTCGCGAAGGCACCCAAGGAAGAGAAGCAGGCGCTCGTCGCGCAGGTCAAAGAGCTTGCCGAGCGCGTCAAGCGCGCGCAGCAGGTGGCGAATGAAGCGGGGGATGCCGCGGCATCCGCTCTCGCCCTCATCGAGAACATCGTGATCGACGGCGTTCCCGCCGGTGGTGAGGCCAACTTCATCGAGCTGCGCCGCGTCGGAGAGACGCCGGCATTCGGGTTCGAGCCGCGCGATCACCTCGAGATCGGCGAGATGCTCGACGCGATCGACATGGAGCGCGGCGCGAAGGTGTCTGGCGCACGCTTCTACTTCCTCAAGGGAATCGGCGCGCGACTCGAGATCGCGCTGATGAACCTCGCGCTCGACAAGGCGCTCCAGAACGGTTTCACCCCGATGATCGTGCCGACGCTCGTGCGCCCGGAGATCATGCAGGGCACGGGCTTCCTCGGCGAGCACGCCGATGAGGTCTACCACCTCGACAAGGACGACGACCTGTATCTCGTCGGCACGAGCGAGGTGGCGCTCGCCGGCTACCACAAGGACGAGATCGTCGATCTGACAGACGGCGCACTCCGTTACGCCGGATGGTCCACGTGCTATCGCCGCGAGGCGGGGTCGTACGGCAAGGACACCCGCGGAATCATCCGCGTGCACCAGTTCAACAAGCTCGAGATGTTCGTCTACACGACCCCGGAAGACGCCGAGACGGAGCACCTGCGCCTGGTCGCGTTGCAGGAGGAGATGCTCACCGCCCTCGGCCTGTCGTACCGTGTGATCGATGTGGCTGCCGGAGACCTGGGATCCAGCGCTGCGCGCAAGTACGACATCGAGGCGTGGGTGCCGACGCAGGGCGCGTTCCGCGAGCTCACGTCTACCTCGAACTGCACGACGTTCCAGGCGCGTCGCCTCGATGTGCGGCACCGACCCGCGGCTGAGGAGGGACAGGCCTCGAAGACGCAGCACGTCGCAACGCTGAACGGAACCCTCGCGACCACGCGATGGATCGTCGCGCTGCTCGAGACGCACCAGCAGGAGGACGGATCTGTCCTCGTTCCCGAGGTGCTGCGGCCCTACCTCGGTGGGCTGGAAGTTCTGGAGCCGGTCGGCGCCTCGAAGACGAAGGATTCCCAGTGATCTCGCCCTGGCTCGTCGGGCTCGACGTCGACGGCACGATCATCCTGCAGGACGAGACCATGAGCCCCGGCGTGCCCGAGGCCATCGCCCGTGTCCGCGATGCCGGGCACGTCGTGACGATCGCGACCGGTCGCAGCTGGCCGGCCACCGAGCGCTGGGTCGACGAGCTCGAGATCACTGCCGACTACGTGGTGTGCTCGAACGGTGCGGTCACGATGCGTCGCGTCGACGGCGGGTGGGAGCGCTGGAGCGTCGAGACGTTCGATCCGAGCGAGGTTCTCGCGCTGCTCACCGAGCGGCTGCCTGAAGCGCACTACATGGTCGAGTTGGGTGACGGCTTGCGGCTGTTCACCGGTGAAGTCGGCGACTGGACGCTCGAGGGCGGACGTCAGGTCGACCTCGCAGAGCTCGGCGCGCTGCCCGTTTCGCGTGTGGTCGTTGTGTCGCCCGGGCACGATGAAGAGGATTTCCACCGCCTCGTTGCAGAGACTGGACTCAACGAGGTCTCGTATGCGATCGGCTGGACGGCCTGGCTCGACATTGCACCGCAAGGTGTCGACAAGGGGAGCGCCCTGGCGAAGGTCCATTCCGAACTGGGCATAGACGGCGGGCGAGTCATGGTCGTCGGCGACGGACGCAACGACATCGGCATGTTCGAGTGGGCGCGTGAACTCGGAGGACGAGCGGTAGCCATGGGGCAGGCGCCCGATGAGGTGAAGGATGCCGCGGGCTCTGTCACCGCTGACGTCGAAGAGGGCGGGCTGGCCGACGCGCTCGACGCGCTTCTCGCGCATCCAGGGGTCGCCCAGGTCAAGGCAGCAGAATGAAAACCAGCTAGACTCGACGACTGATCACCGGATTCTTCCGGCGATGGAGGGCTGTCCGAGCGGCCGATGGAGCTGGTCTTGAAAACCAGTGGGCAGAAATGTCTCGTGGGTTCGAATCCCACGCCCTCCGCAGAAGCGCTGAAGGGCTCCGCAGATGAAAGGCACTGAGTGAGCGCGAAGATTCGCCGTCGTAAGACCGTGGCCCGCCACGGCCAGTTGCGCACCCCGGGCCCGATCGGCCAGTTCTTCAAGATTCTCGGCATCGCACTCGCTGTCGTTCTCGTGAGCGGTGTCAGCGTCGGCGCCTTCGTCGTCAGTGATCTGTATGGCACGGCCACCGCGGATGCGGTCGAGCTCGAGGGGCAGAAGCCGATCCCGCCGGACATCAGCGAGTTCAAGGGCGGGTTCGATCTGCTGCTGGTCGGCACCGACACCTGCGAGGACGCGTACGCGCAGTACTTCGGCGACCGTTGCGACGGGCCAGATGCTGAGGGCAACCTCAACGACGTGAACATCCTGGTCCACGTCTCAGAAGAGCCGCGTCGCATCACTGCGGTGAGCTTCCCCCGTGACCTCATGCTCCCCATTCCGGAGTGTACGCGCGAAGACGGCAGCACGACTTCGGGGATGCGCAAACAGCCGCTCAACAGCGCCTACATGGACGCTGGGCTTAATTGTGTGGTCCAGACCGTGAGCCAGCTCACCGGGCAGGACATCGAGTTCGCGGCAGCGGTCACGTTCGGCGGCGTGATCGAGATCACCAATGCCATCGGCGGCGTCGATGTGTGTCTGGCGACCCCGATCAAGGATAAGCACACCGGCCTTGACCTGGCGGCTGGTACGCATACCGTGGCAGGAATTGAAGCGCTGCAGTTCCTGCGCACCCGTCACGGCGTCGGCGACGGCAGCGACCTCGGCCGCATCGGCAACCAGCAGCAGTACATGTCGAGCCTTGCTCGCAAGCTCATCAGCGGCGAAGTGCTCGGCAACGTGCCGACGATGCTCAGACTCGCGAACACCGCGCTGAGCAACCTCGAGGCCAGCACGTCGCTGACGAACCCCATGACGATCGTGCAGGTCGCACTCGCGGTCAAGGATGTGCCGTTCGAGGACATCGTCTTCCTGCAGTACCCGACGTACACCGACTCGGACGATCCCAACAAGGTCGTGCCGAACACTCAGGCCGCGCAGGCGATGTGGGACGCGATCAACGCCAACCAGCAGCTGCAGGTGACGCACCAGAACACCGACAACGACGGCGTCGTGGTTCAGGAGCCGGTGCCTCCGGCACCTGACCAGTCGGCGACCGAGGCTCCCGCGACGCCTCCGGAGAACGTGGTGGCGCTTCCCGACACCATCAAGGGCAACTCGGCTGCACAGCAGACGTGCTCGAACGGCAACGTTCGGTAGGGTCGCGCCTGGTCGCGCTGTCGTTTCCTGGTTCGCGCTGCTTATCCGTGGTTCGCGCGGCTAGTTCCTGTTCACGCGGCTGAAACTTCTGCAGCGCGAACGGCTTAGAGCCGCGCGAAGTGCTGGGCACCGAGCACGATGCGCCGGCGGTCAGCGCGGTGCGTAGCGGATCGGCGCGTGCGTGCGGGCTACGAGCGCCCGCAGCTCCTCGAGCGTCGCGGGGGCGGCGCCCAATGCTCGGGCTTGCACCAGCACATTGCCGAGCGCCGTCGCTTCGACGGGCCCCGCGAGCACGGGAAGACCCGAGCGGTCGGCCGTCGCTTGGCAGAGAAGTCGGTTGAGTGACCCGCCGCCGACCAGATGGATGCTGTCGATTTCGCGCCCGGAAAGGTCAGCAGCGGTCTGCACGGCGGTTGTGAAGGCTGCGGCGATCGATTCGACGATCGTCCGCGTGAACGCGGCGCGACTGTCGGGAACGGGCGAACTGTTCGCGCGCAGCACCGCCGCGATACGGGTCGACATATCGCCCGGAGCGCTCAACGACACATCATTCGCGTCGAACAATGCGATGTCGCCGGTTACGGCGGACGCGGCATCCAGGAGCCCCGGGAGGTCGATCGTTGCGCCGTCATCTTCTTCCCAGGCTCGGATCGTTTCGCTGAGCAGCCAGAGGCCTGTGACGTTGTGGAGGAAGCGGTAGCGTCCGTCGACCCCGAGCTCGTGGGTGAAGTTCGCACCACGCGCGGCATCCGTCAGCACGGGCTCGGTGAGCTCGACGCCGACAAGACCCCAGGTGCCGCAGGAGATGTACGCCGCATTCGGGGAGGAGAGCGGCACGGCGACGACGGCGGATGCCGTGTCATGCGAGCCGACCGCGATCACCGGGAGGTCCTTCCCGATCTGCGCCGCGAGTTCGGGGCGCAGCATCCCGATCACTGATCCGGGGTCGACCAGGGCGGGGAGCGCCGCGGTCCGGATGCTGAGGCGATCGGCCAGTTCCGCATCCCACTCACCGGAGCGCACTCCCAGGAGACCGGTCGTCGACGCGTTCGTGCGCTCGGCGACACTGGCGCCCGTCAGAAGGTACGCGATCAGATCGGGAATGAGCAGGGCGGTATCGGCATCCGCAAGCAGCTCGTCGACGCGGTACTGGTACAGCGTGTTGAACGGCAGGAACTGCAGTCCGTTGCGGGCGTACATCTCCGCGAATGGAACGACTTCGTGCACCTCGGCAACGCCCCGCTCGGTGCGAGCGTCACGGTAGTGGAACGGCTCGGCGAGCAGTTCTCCGTCCCGCAGTAGGCCGTAGTCGACAGCCCAGGAATCGATGCCGATACTCTCGATCGCGGGTTCACGCCGAACCGCCTCCGCCAGGCCGTCCACGATGTGGTCGTAGAGCGCGTCGAAGTCCCAGTGCAGGCCGTCTTCGCGCTCGACAGGTCCGTTCGGGAATCGCGAGACGAGTTCGAGCTCCAGGGAGTCGACGCCGATGCGCCCGATCACGACGCGCCCGCTGGTCGCCCCGAGATCGACGGCCGCGACCGCGCGCACGCCCATCACCAACCCTCCCTCATCGAGACCGCAAAACCACGCCGAAACAGCCGCGATAAGGTGCAGTCTCGGCGTGGTTTTGCAGGTTCGCGAGGAGTCATCGCAGGAACGCGGCCGCGACGCCGGAGTCGACGGGAATGTGCAGGCCCGTCGTGCGGCTGAGCTCCGGGCCGGTCAGGACGTACACGGCGTCCGCAACGTTCTCGGGCACGACTTCGCGCTTGAGGATCGTACGGTTCGCGTAGAACTGTCCGAGATCCTTCTCCTCCACACCATAGGTCGCGGCGCGGTTCGCGCCCCAGCCGGAAGCGAAGATGCCCGAGCCGCGCACGACGCCGTCGGGATTGATGCCGTTGACGCGGATGCCGTGCTCCCCGAGTTCCACGGCCAGCAGCCGCACCTGGTGCGCCTGATCGGCCTTGGTCGCCGAGTAGGCGATGTTGTTCGGGCCTGCGAAGACGGAGTTCTTCGACGAGATGTAGATGATGTCACCGCCGAGCTTCTGATCGATGAGCACGCGGGCCGCAGCCTGCGACACGAGGAACGAACCCTTTGCCATGACGTCGTGCTGCAGATCCCAGTCCTTCTCTGTGGTCTCCAGTAGCGGCTTCGAAAGGGAGAGCCCCGCGTTGTTGACGACGAGGTCGACACCGCCGAAGGCCAGGACGGCGTCGTTCAGCGCAGCCTGCACGGCGTCAGCATCCGCGACGTTGGCGGCGACGCCGATCGCGACATCCGTGTTCCCGAGTTCGGCGGCGGCAGCCTGCGCCTTCTCGAGATCGAGGTCGGCGATGACGACGCAGGCGCCTTCGGCGGCGAGACGGGTGGCGATGGCCTTGCCGATTCCGGATGCTGCGCCGGTGACGAACGCGATGCGACCCTGGTGCGACTTCGGCTTCGGCATCCGCTGCAGCTTCGCCTCCTCCAGTGCCCAGTACTCGATGTTGAACTTCTCGGCATCCGAGATGGGGGAGTACGTCGACAGTGCCTCGGCGCCGCGCATCACGTTGATCGCGTTGACGTAGAACTCGCCGGCCACGCGGGCGGTCTGCTTATTGGCACCGTACGAGAACATACCGACGCCCGGGATCAGCACGATGAGCGGGTCGGCGCCGCGGATGGCCGGACTGGCCGCGGCCCCCGCTGAGGCTGTCGACGCGTGCGCGTCGTAGTATGCCTGGTAGTCGGCGCGGTACTCGGTGTGCAGTTCGTGCAGGCGCGCGATCTGCTCGTCGACGGACGCCGTGGTCGGCAGGTCGAGGATGAGCGGCTTGACCTTGGTGCGCAGGAAGTGGTCGGGGCAGCTGGTGCCGAGGGCGGCGAGGGCGGGCGCGTTCTCGGATGCCAGGAAGTCGAGCACGACGTCGGAGTCGGTGAAGTGGCCGACCATCGGCTTGTCCGTCGACGCGAGGCCGCGGACCGTGCCTGCGAGAGCGGCCGCGCGCTCGCGACGCTCGGCCTCTGGCAGCGCCTCGAACCCGGCACGTACGCCGCCGAACGGTTCAGCCTTGCCGTTCGCCTCGATGTAGGCGGCTGCGGTGTCGATGATCCACAGCGAATTCGCCTCGGACTCCTCCGAGGTGTCGCCCCAGGCAGTGATGCCGTGCCCGCCGAGGATGCAGCCGATCGCGGCAGGGTTCTGCTTCTTGATCTCGGCGATGTCGAGCCCGAGTTGGAAACCCGGGCGGCGCCACGGCACCCACACGACCTTCTCGCCGAAGATCTTCGTGGTCAGCGCCTCGCCGTCGGCGGCCGTCGCGATCGCGATGCCCGAGTCGGGATGCAGGTGGTCGACGTGGGCGGCATCCACCAGGCCGTGCATGGCCGTGTCAATCGAAGGCGCGGCGCCGCCCTTGCCATGCAAGCAGTAGTCCAACGCGGCAACCATCTCGTCTTCACGGTCGATGCCCGGGTAGACATCGACGAGAGCGCGGAAGCGGTCGAGGCGGAGCACGGCCAGGCCCTGCTCCTTCAAGGTGCCGAGGTCTCCGCCGGAGCCCTTGACCCACAGCAGCTCCACCGGCTGGCCGGTGACGGGGTCGGTCGCGGTGCCCTTGGCCGAGGTGTTACCACCGGCGTAGTTCGTGTTCTTCGGATCCGCGCCGAGGCGGTTCGACCGGGCGATGAGCGCGGCTGCGGTGGGGTTCGTCATGCTGTGTCCTTAGGTGGGGAGTCTCGAGGCGGACGCGCTTACGCGCCCCAGCCGGCCTGCGTGCCGCCGACGCGGTCCGCTGCGATCTTCTGCTGGTAGCCGGATGCCGCGTACGCTGCCATCGGGTCGCCGGCGAGGCCGCGCGACTCGCGCCATTCGGCGAGAGCGGGACGGACGTCGGTGTAGAAGGCGTCCATGAAGACGGCATTCGCCGCGAGAACGTCGCCCGACTTCTGGGCCGCGGTCAGAGCATCCCGATCGATGAGCAGCGCGCGAGCTGTCATCTCCTGGACGTTCAGCACCGAGCGGATCTGACCGGGGATCTTGTCCTCGACGTTGTGGCACTGATCGAGCATGAACGCCACATCGGGGTTGTTCAGGCCTCCGCCGCGGATGACCTCGAAGAGGATGCGGAACAGCTGGAACGGGTCTGCCGCGCCCACGATGAGGTCGTCGTCGGCGTAGAAGCGCGAGTTGAAGTCGAACGAGCCGAGCTTTCCGAGCCGGAGCAGCTGCATGACGATGAACTCGATGTTCGTGCCTGGAGCGTGGTGGCCGGTGTCCAGGCACACCATCGCCTTGTCCCCGAGCGAGGACACCTGCGCGTAGGAGGTGCCCCAGTCCGGAACGTCGGTGTGGTAGAAAGCGGGCTCGAAGAACTTGTACTCCAGCACCAAGCGCTGGTCGTCGCCGAGCCGCGCATAGATCTTCTGAAGCGACTCCTGCAGACGGTCCTGCCGGCCGCGGAGGTCGGCCTGGCCGGGGTAGTTCGAGCCCTCGGCGAGCCAGATCTTGAGGTCACGACTGCCGGTGGCATCCATGACGTCGATGCATGCGAGGTGGTGGTCGATCGCCTTGTTGCGAACCGCGGCATCCTCGTGGGTGAGAGCGCCGAACTTGTACTCGTCGTCCTGGAAGGTGTTGGAGTTGACCGTGCCGAGCGAGACGCCGAGGTCTTCCGCGTGCGTGCGCAGGTCACCGAAGTCGCACATGTCCCATGGGATGTGCAGCGCGACGACCGGAGCGAGCGCGGTGTACTTGTGCACCTGCGCGGCATCCGCGATCTTCTCGAACGGGTCGCGGGGTGTGCCGGGCGTGCCGAATACCTTGAAGCGGGTGCCGGAGTTGCCGAAGGCCCACGAGGGGAGCTCGATCGACTGTTTCTCGAGTTCGGCGAGGACACCGGAGGACAAGACGGTCATGATGCGCTGCTTTCGTTGTCGGATGCTGCGGCGGAGAGCTGCTCCGCGAGGTTGAAGACTTCGGTGAGGGGTGTTGCCGCCTGATCGGGGCGGCCGTCGAGATCGACGAAGAATCGCGCCATCTCGGCCTCCCAACGAGTCGCGATCTTTGATTGCGCGAGATATGCCTGCGCGGCGATGTCGTCGCCGGTCTCGTAGTAGCCGATCAGGGTGCCGCCTTCGCCGAGGAAGAGCGAGTAGTTGCGACGACCGGAGGCTTCGATCTCGGCGAGCATCTCCGGCCAGACCGGGGAGTGCCGAGCGAGGTACTCGTCGAGCAGTTCGGGGTGGACCTGCAGTTGGAAGCAGACTCGGGTGGCGGCTGTCATCGGTGACATGGCTCCTCGGTCGGGGAAAGGCGTGCGTGAATCGTTTCAATGATAGGTCGGCGAGCCGTCGTCCGCAACATCTGTCTCGACTCGCATCGTCCCGGACGCGATCGGCGTTCGCGTCCGGACCGGGAGGCGGCCGGTGATGCCGTACACTCGCGGTCAGCGTGAAGGATGAGGAGTATCAGGTGGCAGTGAGTGTGCGCGACGTTGCGCTGGCGGCATCGGTGTCTGTCGGCACGGTTTCCAATGTTCTCAATCGACGTGACAAGGTCGCGGCGGAGACGGTCGCGCGCGTACTCGCCGCGATCGAGGAACTGGGATTCGTGCGCAATGACGCGGCACGTCAGCTGCGCGCAGGGCGGAGCCGGAGCATCGGCCTCGTCGTGCTCGATGCCGGCAACCCGTTCTTCGCGGATGTCGCTCGCGGGGCCGAGGCCAGAGCTGAAGAGGATCGGCTCTCCGTACTCCTCGGAAACAGCGATGATGATCCTTCGCGCGAAGACCGCTACCTTGATCTGTTCCGAGAGCAGCGCGTGAACGGGGTGCTGATCAGCCCGGCATCCGATGACGTCGACAAGCTCGAACAGGTAGAGAGTGCCGGCATCCCGGTGGTCCTCGTCGACCATGAGCTGCCGGGGAGCAGCTTCTGCTCGGTGTCGGTGGACGATGTGGAGGGCGGGTATCTCGCCGTGCGGCATCTGATCGACATCGGTCGACGCCGGATCGCTTTCATCGGGGGACCATCATCGATTGCGCAGGTCGCGAACCGTCTGCGCGGAGCGCGGCGTGCCGTCGACGAGACTCCGGATGCTGTGCTCGAGCTGATCGAGGTACCGGCGCTGACCGTGTTGAACGGTCGCACCGCGGGCGAAGCGATTGTGCGCCGTGAGCCCTCTCAGCGCCCGGATGCCCTGTTCGCGGCGAATGACCTGCTCGCTGTGGGAGCCCTGCAGGCCCTGACCATGTTCAGCACGGTTCGAGTGCCCGAGGACATCGCCCTGATCGGCTACGACGACATCGACTTCGCGGCGGCGACCGTCGTACCGCTGAGTTCGATCCGTCAGCCGGCGCGGCTGATCGGACGCACCGCCGTAGACCTGCTGCTGCGGTTCATGGATGACCCGGACGGCGACTACGAGCGCAACGTTCGGTTCCAGCCCGAGCTCGTGATCCGTCAGTCGTCCTCGAGCGCCGACAGCATTGATGGGGACGCCGGCTGAGTGCCGTCGCCCCCATCAGTTCAGTTACTTGACTATCCCGAGTTCCCGGACATCGACGATGTCCCCCTCGGGCTGCCAGCTGGTGCCGTCGAACCGGCTCAGCTGGAATTGGAAGACGATACGCCCGTCAGGACCGGAATCGAAGTTGATACCGGGGAGCGTCAGCGGGTTATCCAGGTCGGACAGCGAGTCCCAGGCTGCGATGAATCCTTCGCTGTCGTGCGACTCCGCCTGCTGTAGCGCACCGACGATGGCCGCCGCGAGCCCGTACCCGCTGAACGCCAGCGAGTCACCGATCTCGGCCTCGTGGCCCTGCGCCGTCATCGCCTCGGCGTACGCGAGATAGCGCTCGTCCTCAGCGAAGAGCGGGTCAGACGGGTCCATGTACCACTTGAACGCGTACGCACCCTCGACCGCCGCGGGCGTCGCCTGGTTGATCGCGGCGGTGAAGTCGGACGTCGTCGATCCGAGCATCAGCGTCGGCTCCCACCCGATCTGGTGGATGTATCCCAGCAGCGCGCCGACGGTCGGTGCGCCGATGTTGACGACGAGCGTGTCCACGCCTGCGGCCTGGAACTGACTTACCTGAGCGCTGAGATCGGACGTGCCGGGCGCGACCAGCGCCTGCTCGGCAGGAACCACACCTCCGGTGGCGAGGCCGGCAAGCTGGCTCTCGCTCAGATCGTTGTTGAATCCGACGTAGCCGACGACGGCATCCGGGTTCTGCTCCGTTATCCACTGCGCCTGGAGCTCGCCCTCCCACGCGACATCCGGCCAGAAGGCACGTTGAAGGGGATAGTTGTCGATGTCGCTGAGGGGAGAGTTGGCCGCCAGGGATACGCCGGCCACGTCCTTCTGCGTGAGGTAGTCGCGGCCGGCGATGGAGATGCCGCCGAAGTTGACGACCAGGACGGCGCCGTCCTTCTCGACGAACTTGCGCTGGTTCTCGACCAGACGCGCTGGGTCATACGCGTCGTCAGCGGTGACGAGCTCGATGGGGTGCCCATCGATCCCGCCGTCGTCATTGGTCTCTGCGATGTACGTCTCGATGCCGGCCAGACCCGGCGCGACGGAACCCGCCGGACCGCTCAGCGGCCAGCTGACGCCGATGACGATCGGTGCCTTCTCGCCGTCGTCCGACGGCTGCCCTGCTTCACCGCCTCGTGGAGTACAGGCGGAAAGGGCGAGGGCTGTGACGCCGAGCAGTGCGACGCTCGTCAGCGCACCGCGGCGGATGGATTTCATCATCGAATCTCCTGTGTGTCGGGTTGGGTGGGAAGGGAAGGATGTGGTTCGGCGGCGCGAGTCTGCCAGACCGAGCGATACAGACGCGAAACCAGGCCGGCGATACCGCCCGGGGCGACGATGATGCACACGCCGAGCACGATCGCGAAGATCAGCTGCGCGAGATACGCCGAGGCGTCACCCGGCACCGCTTCGCTGAACCATGTCGGCAGGTAGACGATGACGGCGGCGCCGATGATCGCGCCCCACCATGATCGGCTGCCGCCGACGACGGATGCGACGAGCAGCGTGATCGAGAAGACGAGCGGATACGACTCCGGCACGACGAGTCCGAGCACGAACGCGTAAAGGGCCCCGCCAAGGCCGGCGAGAGCCGAGCTGATGACGAACACGACCAGCTTGAGCCGGTCGGCGTTGACACCCATGGAAGCTGCCAGGATCGGGGAAGCCCGTACTGCGGCGAGTGCCCGGTCGGTGCGTCCGGAGACGATTACCCGGAGCATCCCCACGCACACCAGCAGCACAAGGAGGATGACGAGATAGGCCCATTGGGCGTCAGTGAGCGCCTCCGTGGGGGAGACCAGCCCCGCGCCACTGAGGGTGATGCCGGCCTGACCGCCAGTGAAGTCGGAGAAGCGATAGAGCAGGATCGGGAACAGCGCAGCGATGACGATCGTCAGGAGACCGAGATTGAACCCGCCCAGACGGACGCCGGGGAACCCGAGGATCATGCCGAGCACGATGCACAGGACGACGGCGCCGAGAACGGCCAAGCCGACCGGCCACTCCAGGTAGCGCATCAGCATCATCGCCGTGTAGCCGCCGATACCGAAGATTGCGCCGTGTCCCAGGCTGATCTGGCCGGAGGAGCCCATCAGGAGGTTCAGGCTCACGACTCCGAGGGCGACCGCGAGAACGCGGCTCATCGAGAACAGGTCGTAGTCGGTGACGAGGAAGGGCATCAGGATGCCCACGATGATCGCCACGGCCACGATGCCGCGCGGCAGCCAGGTACGAAGTGAAGACATCATGCGCGCACCGTGCTCTCACGGCCGAACAGGCCGGCGGGCTTGAACAGCACGACCACGATCACGACGGCGAACGCGAGGAGCACATTGAGGTCTCCGCCCAGCCCGGGCACGTAGCGCCCGCCCAGAGCCGCCAGCACGCCGATGATCAGTCCGCCGAGGACGACGCCGACGCGGCTGGTGATCCCGCCGAGGTTCGTCGCTGCCAGTGCCATCAGCAGCGGCACCGTCATCATGCCTGGTGACAACCCCAGTGTGGGAGCAGCCACGACGCCGGCGATCGTGCCGACACCGCTGGCTACTGCCCATCCCGTTGCGAGCCAGAGGCCACCCGAGAGCCCCAGCAGTGCAGCCGACGATTGGTTCTGCGCCACCGCGCGCAGGCGCAGCCCGAAATTCGTGCGGGTGAGGAGGAGCGCCATGGCGATCATCGCACCTCCGACGAGGACGACCCCTGCCACCTGCTGGCTCGTCAGCCGCACTCCTCCTAGGTGGAACACCCAGGTTCCGAAGAGCGGGGGGAATCTGTGTGGATCCGTACCCCAGATCATGCTGATCACGGCGCTGACACCTAGCAGTAGGGTGACGCCGAGCGTGGTGAGCGCCGTCTGGTTGCGCCGGTCCACCCATCGCACGACGAAGAAGTAGATCGCGGCGCCGATAACCGCTGAGACGACGATCGCGATCGGGATGGCGAGCCACAGCGGGAGCCCGAAGAGCAGAACCGAATAGGAGATGTACGCCGCGAGCACGGCCATCTCGCCCTGGGCGAGATTGAGCATCCCGGTTCCCTGGAAGATCACGCTCAGTGCCAGTGCGAGAGCCGCGTAGACCAGCCCGGTCATCAGGCCGTCGAGTGAGATCTGGATGAACTCGATCATGCGGAGCCCTCCTTCTGGTCGGCGGGCGACGAGGCGCCGCCGAGGTAGTGGGCCTGCAGAGCATCGGTCGACTGGTATTCAGCGGCAGGTCCGTCGTGGACGACGCGACCGCGGCTGAGCAGCACCACGCGATCGGCGACGGCCAGCGAAAGCCGTGCGTTCTGCTCAGCGAGGAGCACCGTGAGATCCCATTCCGTGCGCAGTGCCGTGAACTGGGAGAACAGCTCCTTGGTGGTCAGAGGCGCGAGTCCGAGGGACGGCTCGTCGACGAGCAGCAGCCGCGGCCGGGCCAGGAGAGCCCGGGCGATTGCGAGCATCTGCGCCTGCCCGCCCGAGAGCGCTCCGGCGGGACGCTTCCGAAACTCCTCGAGGATCGGGAACGAGCGGAAGACTCGCGCGAGATCGGCCGCGCTGTCGGTGCGCCGTGCAGACGGCCTCGCGACGCTGCCGAGACGGAGGTTCTCCTCGACGGTGAAGTCGGAGAAGGTGCCGCGGCCCTCGGGAACGTGCCCGACGCCGAGCCGTGCAATCTGGGACGTTCGCAGTCGTGCGATGTCGGTGCCGGCGAAGGTGCGGGTGCCGTTGACGGTGATGGTGCGGCTGATTGCGCGCAGGAGCGAGGTCTTGCCGGCTCCGTTCGGTCCGAGCACCGCCACGATGCTGCCCTCGTCGATGTCGAGATCGATGCCGTGCAGCACTTCGACCTTCCCGTATGCGGCGGTGACGCCGCGCAGACTCAGGAGGCTCACGCTGCATCGACCTCCACGTCGCTTCCGAGGTACGCCGCGACGACCGCGGGGTTCTTCTGGATCTCCGCGGCAGCGCCGACGGCGAGGAGCCGGCCGGCGTCGAGAACGGCGATCGTGGTCGCATAACGCATGACGAGGGCGACATCGTGCTCCACGAGCACGCACGTCATCCCTGTCTCGACGCCGTGGGCGACGACGAGATCCATGAGAGCGTTCGCCTCCTGCTCGCTCAGCCCCGCCGCCGGCTCATCGAGCATGAGCAAGCGGGGCTCGGCGATGAGCGCGCGAGCGATCTCGACGCGGCGCCGGTCACCGTGCGCGAGGGCCCCGGCCGGAGCCCACGCGTGAGCGCCCAGTCCGACGCGCTCGATGACTGCCATCGCCTTCTCGCGAGCCGCGCGTTCCTCGCGGCGCGCGCGGGCGGGGGCCCAGAGGGGAGTGAAGATGCCGACGTGCGTGCCGGTGTAGGAACCGAGCATCACGTTCGTGAGTACGTCCTGGTCGTCGAGCAGCACCGGCGTCTGAAACGTCCGGGCGATGCCGGCGCCCGCTCGGCGGAACGCGCGCTTGCCGCCGAGCGCTGCGCCCTCAAGGAGGATCGAGCCTTCGTGTCTGTAAATGCCACTGACGCAATTGAAGAGCGTGGTCTTTCCTGCGCCGTTGGGGCCGATGACGGCGCTGACGCCACCCTGGGGGACATCGAAGGTCACCGAGTCGAGCGCGCGCACTCCGCGGAAGCCGATCCCGACGTCGATGAGTCGGAGTGCGGGTGCTGGCGATTTCGTCATCAAGAACTCCCTTGTTCTCTTGCAATGAGACTCGACGGCGCTGCAACCGGAAAGGGGCTTCTTGTTATGTGCTCATCGATAAGGGTGATAGCGGGTCGGCACCGCAGCTCTCGCCCTAGTGTGCGTCGCGGAGCTCGGCCGCGGCCTGGGCGAACAGCCCGCGCATCCACTGGTGCTCGGGGTCGCGATCGTGCACAGGATGCCACCACACGGCGTTGAGCACCGGGGTCGCGTCGAAGGGCAGAGCGAAGGTGCGCACGCCCGCGGAACGCTCGAGAGCGGGTGCGACCGAGGCCTGCACCAGGCCGAGTCGATCGGTGCCTTCGATGAAATAGGCCAGGGCGAGGAAACTCTCAACGACCGCCTCGAACCTCGGCTCGATGCCGAGTTGCTGGATCTGACGGCTCGCGGAGGTGAACGCCTCGCGGGACTGATAGGTGAAGACCCAGGGTCGCGCAGAGAGATCGGCCATCGTGGCCTGCTCACCGATCGTCGTGTCGTGCGTGCTTGTGATCCCCACCCAGTGGTCCCGCCAGAGATCGGCGTACGGCAGGTCGCTGAGGAAGCCGTGCGGGATGAGCATCGCGTCCGCGGACCGCAGCCGGGAGGCGGCATCCTCCACGACGGCCGGACTGTGCAGCATGAAACGGAAGCGCACTCCGGGTGCTTGCTGCCTGGCCAGCCGACTGACGTGTCGCCCGACGGTCACGAAGGAATAGTCCGACCCGTAGATGGAGAACTCGCGTGTCGACAGCTCCGGATTCCACGCCGCCTGACTCTCGAACACTCGCCGGGCGGCTTCGAGCGCCGTGGTGGTGTGGTCCGTGAGTCGGATGGCAAGCGGGGTCAGGTCGTAGGAGTTCCCGCGGCGGGCGAGAATCGGATCGTCGAAGTGCGTACGCAGTCGCGCGAGCGAGGCGCTGAGGGCTGGCTGGCTGAGATGCAGTCGCTCGGCTGCCCTGGTGACGCTGCGCTCGGTGAGCAGCGCATCCAACGACACGAGCAGGTTCAAGTCGAGGCGCGAGAGCAGGGGCTGATCGGACACGGGTGGTCTTCCTCGGGCGGACAGGGCTCGTCGGCGAGCTGAGGCCGATCGTATCAGTCGCACTGATAGCGGAGATAGCTGAATTCGGATTCCCTGATAGTCCCAGCTCGGCGCAGAGTAGGACCACGACGAGCCCCATCTCAGAAGGAATCAACGATGATTAAACTGCTTTCCCACCTCTCCTACGTGGCGATCACCACGCCTGATGTCGAGGCCTCGGTCAAGTTCTACGAGGAGCAGGTCGGCCTCACTGTCGTGGACCGCATCGGCGGCGCCGTCTACCTGCGCTGCTGGGGTGACTACTACGCCTACAGCGTCGTCGTGGTGCCCGGCGACGAGCCCGCTCTCGAAACCATGGCGTGGCGCACGACCAGCGCCGAGGCGCTCGAAGAGGCCGCCAAGCGCATCGAGGCCGCGGGGGTCCAGGGCGAATGGATCGACGACCTGCCACTGATCGGCCGGGCGTACCGCTTCACCGGGCCTTACGGACACCACATGACCCTGCACTGGGACGTCACCCGTCACCAGGCACAGGGCGACACGGCATCCATCTATCCCGACCGTCCGGAGAAGCGCTCGAAGGTCGCCGGCGCACCGCGCCAACTCGACCACGTCACCATCGCGGCGAGCGACGTCGACGGCTTCGTCAAGTGGTACGTCGATGTGCTCGGCTTCCGGTTCATGGCACGCACGGTTCTGGACGAGGCACCTATCTCGGTGTTCTCTGTGCTCACCACGAACGAGAAGTCACACGACCTCGGTATCGTCCTTGACAGCTCCAGCGTCGCCGGGCGCATCAATCACTACGCGTTCTGGGTCGACACCCGCGAGGAGCTGCTCATCGCGGCAGATACGCTCATGGAAAACGGCACCCCGATGGAATACGGACCGAACATCCACGGCATTGGAGAGCAGACGTTCTTGTACTATCGCGAGCCGTCGACGATGCGTATCGAAGTGAACACCGGCGGCTACCGCAACTACGTTCCAGACTGGGAAGCCCAGACTTGGCGCCCGTCGCAAGGATCGAGCAACTTCTATCGCAACGGCTCCATGCCGATGTCGATGACAGAGTCGTTCCCGCCGGCTGACGGACCGTCCGCGACCGAAGAGGGCGTGCCCGATGAGATCAAGGACCTGCTGCTGAACCCGTACACCCAGCACGGCTAAGGGTGAGTGCAAAGGGGGTGGTGATACCGCCCCCTTTCCCGCCATCCCGCAGATTGAGAAACGAAACTGGAGAACGATCGATGACGACCACGACAGCACCCTTCGCGCTGGCCCGCTACCGGGACGGCGATTCTGCGCGTCTCGGGCTGGTGGCGGGAGATCGCATCCGTCCGCTGGACGATGAAGAGCTCGGCGCAGCCGGGCTGAACGCATTCCTCGCAGCCCCCGACTGGGATCGCCTCGGCGCACTCGCCGAAAGCGCCGACGGTGCCTGGCTTCCGCTGGACGAGGTCGTCCTGACCGCGCCGGTCGAGCCGCGCCAGGTGCTGCAGACCGGTGCGAACTACCGTCAGCACGTGATCGAGCTGGTCGCCGCCGGGGTGTCGAAGAACAGCGGTCGCACAATCGAAGAAGCCCGTGAGTTCGCAGCGAACCTGATGGACGATCGGGCTGTGAACGGTGAGCCCTACTTCTTCATCGGTATGCCCGCGTGCGTCGTCGGCGACGACGTACCGCTCGTGCTGCCGTCCTACAGCGAGGTGCACGACTGGGAGCTGGAGCTGGCCGTAGTGATCGGTCGGGAGGCGTTCCGGGTGACTCGCGAGGATGCCCTCGAGCACGTGGCCGGCTACACCATGGTCAACGACGTCACCACGCGCGACCTCGTATTCCGCGAGGACATGAAAGACATCGGCACCGACTGGTACCGCGGCAAGAATGCCCCCGGCTTCCTGCCCACTGGCCCCTTCTTGGTGCCGGCCGAGTTCGTGGACGCTGGCAATGCGGCGGTGCGACTCGAGCTGAATGGAGAGGTGATGCAGGACGCCTCCACCACCGACCTGCTCTTCGACATCCCCGCACTGATCTCGGCGGCCTCGCAGACCATGCCCTTGCTGCCCGGTGATCTGCTGCTGACCGGAAGCCCCGCGGGTAATGGTCAGCACTGGAAGAGATTCCTGCGCGACGGTGACGTCATGACCGGGACGATCGGAAGCCTCGGCACCCAGGTCATCCGCTGCGTCGCGGAGGAGGCGTCATGACCCTTCGACAGGCTCAGGGACCGGGTCGACAGGCTCAGGGACCGGATGCTGCAACAGAAAAGCCGAGCGAGAACCCCGCTGACCTTGACCGCCAGAACCCCGAGGCAGAGATCGCACTCCGTGCCGAGGCGTTCCGCAACTGGGGCCGCTGGGGCGAGGACGACGCCCTCGGCACGCTGAACTTCATCGATCCGGCCAAGCGCGTGCAGGCCGCGAGCCTGGTCCGCGACGGCCGGGCGATCTCGCTCTCGCAGCCCTTCGACACCGACGGTCCACAGAAGGGCTGGCGCCGACGCACCAACCCGGTGCACACGATGACCGACACCGGCACCGATGCCGAACGCGGCATTCAGGGCTTCCCGCACGGGATCGGCGGCGCGGATGACGTGATCGCCATGCCGCTGCAGTGCTCGACTCAGTGGGACGGTCTCGGACACATCTTCGATCACGGGAACGCCTGGAACGGTCGGCGCGCCGGTGACGTCGTCACAAGTGAGGGCGACCTCGTCACAGGCATCGAGCATGCGGCATCCGTCGTCGTCTCCCGCGGCGTGCTGCTCGACGTCGGCCGGCATCTGCGCCCCGAGACGGGTGAGCTCGACGACGGCCACGCGATCACTGTCGCCGACCTCGAGGCGACCGCCGCAGCGCAGGGCGACTCCGCCCGCATCGGCCGCGGCGACATCGTGCTCGTCCGCACCGGTCAGTACGCGCGCACCCGCCGCGACGGTTGGGGCGACTATGCAGGGGGACCCGCACCCGGCCTCTCCTTCACCACCGCGGGTTGGCTGCACCGTACGGAGATCGCCGCGATCGCGACCGACACCTGGGGCTTCGAGGTGCGCCCGAACGAGTTCGACGCAGCCGCCTTCCAGCCGCTGCACCAGGTCGTGATCCCGAACATGGGTCTCACGATCGGCGAGATGTGGAACCTCGACGAGCTCGCGGCGGCCTGCGCAGAGCTCGGCCGCTGGGAATTCCTGCTCTCCGCCCCGCCTCTGCCCATCACGGGTGCGGTCGGCTCTCCGATCAATCCCATCGCCCTTCTCTAACTTTCCGATGCACTACACCAGAACAGAGAGGTTCTGACATGACCGCAGTATCCAAGGTTGCGATCGCCGGCAGCGGCGTCGCGGGACTCGCCGCAGCGATCCAGCTGGCGAAGGTGGGCGTCGAGGTCGACGTCTTCGAAGCCCTGCCCGAATTGACCGGCCTCGGTTCGGGCATCTCTCTGCAGGGGAACGCACTGCGGTGCTTCGATGCGATTGGCGCCTGGGATGACATTCGCGATGCCGGCTACGCGTTCGAGGGACTGAACCTTCGAGCTCCCGGACCTGACGCACCGATCGTCGCATCGCTTCCCGACGTCAAGACCGGTGGCCCCGACTACCCGGCCGCGATGGGGATGCCGCGTGCCGAACTGGCGCGCATTCTGCTCGACCACGCGCAGGCGGCGGGCGTGAACATCGTCTTCGACGCGAAGGTCACGGCAATCGACGCGAGCGCATCGGACTCCGTCGAGGTGTTCGTCGATGGCGGATCCGCCGGAGCATATGAGCTGCTGATCGGCGCCGACGGTCTGCACTCGACCGTCCGCGGACTCATCGGGATCGAGACCAAGCCCGAGCAGAACGGCATGGGCATCTGGCGCACTTTCGTGTCACGTCCGCCCGAGGTCGAGCGCAGCGAGCTGTACTACGGCGGGCCGGTGTACATCGCCGGCTACACGCCCACCGGCGAGGACTCGATGTATGCGTTCCTGGTCGAGAAGGCGCAGGACCGATTCGGTCACTCCGACGAGGAGGCCACACGCATCATGCTCGAGGAGTCTCGGGCCTATGCAGGCCCGTGGGACTCCATTCGCGCCGACCTGGAGAGGGGCGCGCACGCGAACTACACGTGGTTCACGCGGCACATCGTCGACGCACCGTGGAACCGCGGACGCGTCGTGATCATCGGCGATGCCGCACATTCCTGCCCTCCCACAATCGCGCAGGGCGCCGCGCAAGGGCTCGAGGATGCCGTCGTTCTGGCCGAGCTGCTGGTCGCGGCAGATGCCGTCGACGAGACGCTGTGGGAAGAGTTCCACCGCCGCAGACTCCCCAGGGCGACCGCTGTTGTCGAGGCGTCTTCGCAGCTCGCGCAGTGGCAGATCAACGGCGATCGCGACGCCGACGCAGGCGGCTTGATCTTCGGGATCGCGAAGCAGATGGCGCAGCCGGCATGACCGTCGAGAACGAGCGGACCGCAGACGCCCGCGTGACGGATGTGCACGCCCATGTCCTGTTGCCGTCGATCCAGGCGGCGGTGGAGGCTCGAGTACCAGAGCTGGTCGCCGAGGCCGCAGTGCTGGATCTGAAGCGCAACGGCGCGGAGAGTGCGGCTGTGTCCGGCCCCATGGTCGGCGCCCGCATCCCGAAACTCACCTCGGTCGCCGAGAGGCTCGCCGTGATGGACCAGCAGGGTGTTCAGGTGCAGTGGGTGAGCGCGTCGCCGAACCACTTCTATCCCTGGGCGCCGGAGGGCCTCGCGGTCTGGACAGCGAACGAGGCGAACAGGCTCATCGCCGAGCACGTGGCCGAGGCTCCCGACCGACTCGTCGGGCTCGGGCTCGTTCCACTGCAGCATCCGGAGCGGATGGTGGAGTGTCTCGATGACGCCGTGCTCGGGCGGGGACTGGTCGGCGTGGAGATCTCCTCGTTCGCCGGCGATGTCGAGCTTTCAGACGAGCGGCTCGAGCCGTTCTGGGCGCGTGCTGCCGAACTCGGTTGCGTGATCTTCCTGCACCCGTTCGGCTGCAGCCTGGACGAACGTCTCGACCGCTTCTACCTGGCCAACACGGTCGGGCAGCCGACTGAGAACGCGGTGGCGCTCTCGCACTTCATCTTCGCGGGTGTGCTCGACCGGCATCCGAACCTGAAGATCGTTGCCGCGCACGGTGGAGGCTACCTGCCATTCGCGATCGGCCGCTCCGACCACGCCTGGGCCGTGCGGCCCGATGCGCAGCGCTGCGCCGAGGCGCCATCGACCTATCTGAAGAAGATCTGGTTCGACACGGTCGTGCACAGTCCCACGTCTCTGCGGCACCTGATCGACGTCGCCGGCGCCGACCGGGTGGTTCTCGGCAGCGACTTCCCGTTCGACATGGGGCTCGACGACCCGGTGGCTTTCGTGCAGGACGCAGGGCTTTCTGCCGAGGTCGTCCAGCGCATCTTGGCCGGAAACGCCGCCGATCTGCTGACGGGGAAGGTGCAGGCATGAGGATCGCCCGCTGGGAGAGCGGAGAGGGCGTCGGCGAGGGTTTCATCATTGCAGGCAACGTGGTGCCGTTCCCCGACGGCCTCACTGTCACCGACGTGCTGCGGCGCGGTCTCGCCGAGACGCACGCTCTTTACGAGCGGGTCGAGGGTGCTGGCGAACCGCTGGCGAACGTGCGCCTGCTCGCTCCGGTCGTGCCCGCCTCGGTGCGGGACTTCGTCGCGTTCGAGGAACACGTCGAAGGAGTGAGCGCCGGGGTTGAGGGCAAGAGTGACGTCGCCGCGGAGTGGTACGACGCACCCACGTTCTACTTCACGAACCCGCACACCATCTCGGGGCCTGGCGACGTGCTGCGTCCGCCGGTCACCGAGAAGCTCGACTTCGAACTCGAACTCGCGCTCGTGATTGGTGCCGATGCGGAAGTGGGGGAGTCGAACCTCGACGCGCAGTCCGCGGCATCCGTCATTTTCGGCTACACGATCATGAACGACTGGTCGGCTCGCGACCTGCAGGCCCGCGAGATGAAGGTGCGTCTGGGGCCGGCGAAGGGCAAGGACTTCGGCACGACGCTGGGCCCCTGGATCGTCACCGCCGACGAGGTGGCGGAGTACCTCGATGACGACGGTTTCCTGGCGCTCCGCGCTGAGGTGTACGTCAACGGCGAGCTGATCGGCGAGGACATGCTCTCGAACGCGGGGTGGCCATTCCCAGAGTTCGTCGCCTACGCCTCGCGCAACTCACGTGTGGTGCCCGGCGACGTGCTCGGCTCAGGGACAGTCGGCAATGGCGGATGCCTCGGCGAGCTCTGGGGTCGCAACCAGGCTCTCACGCCACCCCCGCTGCGCGAGGGCGACGAGGTGCGGATGGTCATCGAGGGCATCGGCGAACTCGTCAACACGGTCGGGGAGCAGGTGCCGGCACCGCCGCTCCCGTCTGCCCGGCCGCGACCAAGGAGTCGCCGTCGCTGAGCGACACGATTCGTTCCTCCTGGTCAGACCGGTTATGATGAATGAGCGCATCCGTGGCTTCGAGCCAGATGCCTGGAGACGTCGCATAGTGGCCTAGTGCACCACCCTGCTAAGGTGGAGTCCTCTCTAAGGGGACCGAGGGTTCAAATCCCTCCGTCTCCGCAGTAAATCCCTGTTCAGAAGCCTATTTTTTGGCTCGAAGATTTCGTGGGCGCCCGAATCTCATTCGGATTTTCAGTCCAAGTGTCCCGTGAGTGTCCCGAAGCTTTGGCGAACAGTTCCGCGCGTACGAGCCGACCTGAGGATTCGCGTTCGCTGTACGCGCGATGGTGTGGCGCGTCGTGCCGCTTTGTTGTACTTTGGGGAAAGTGCAACAGTTACGTGATCGCCAAAGGAAGAGATGTTGACCCCAAACGATGCGCTTGATGCGATTGCCCACGGCGCGACGGCCGATGAGGTCGAGCATCAGCGACTCGACTTCAAGGCCCAAGGGCGTTCTCGGACAGACACGATGGACGACCTCGCGGAAGCTGCCGCGTGCTTCGCGAACGCTTCGGGCGGCACGTTAGTAGTGGGAGTGGCTGACAAGACGCGCGGCCCGGACGCCTTCGTAGGGACTGATCTGGAACCGGGGATTGTTCGGCGGCGAATCTTCGAGAAGACGCAACCGAACCTTGACGTTGTCGTCAGAACGCTGACGTACTCGGGTAAACCACTCCTTGCCATCGATGTGCAGGAGGGGCTCGACGTCTATGTCGCAAACGGCAAAGCGCCCAAGCGGAGATTCGAGACCTCATGCCTGCCGCTGAGCGGCATCGACTTGATGCGGCTCAGCGACGAGCGGCGAGGAACCGATTGGAGTGCGGCGCCGAGCGCAAGTTCGACGGACGATATTGACCCGACCGCGTTACTGCATCTCCGAACACTGCTCGGCAGGTCACGGAACGCCCCTGCGGAAAGCCCGACGGCTTCAACGGCCGGTCTGCTGAGCATGCTGAATCTTGCGGACGCGAACGGCGCGCTGACGCGCGCTGGGGAGCTCTTGTTGTGTTCGCCGTCAGCGACTCACGCCCACGAGGTGCTGGTTTACCAGTATCGGGAAACGCCGGGAGGGGAGGTTCGGTCCGGCCGCCGGTGGCAGGCGCCACTGTTGACCGCAATCAACGAAGTGCTTGCGATGATCGACGCCCGTGTCGGCACGATCCCGCTTAATCTGTCGAACGGTCAGCAGATTCAGATCGAGGACTATCCACTGGTTGCAATCCGGGAGGCGCTCGCCAATGCACTGACGCACGGAGACCTCCGTGAGCGGCGGCCAGTGACGGTCGAACATTCCCCTCAGAGCCTGACCATCGTCTCGCCCGGACCTCTCGTCGCGGGCATCACGCCGGAGAATATCCTCACGCATCCTCCGCGGCCACGGTTTCCCTCGCTCGCCGCGGCGATGCGAGCTGTGGGCTTAGCTGAGCAGTACGGGCTCGGGGTCGATCGCATGTTCAAAGAGATGATCCGCAGCGGCCGTGCCGTACCGGTGCTCACCGTCTCCAAGGGGGACAGTCAGGAGACGACTGTTCGGTTCGTTGGTGGCCCGCCGAACTCGCGGGTTGTCAAGTTCGTCGCTTCACTTCCCAGCATCGAGCAGGATGACACCGACGCGCTTCTGATCGTCTCAACACTCGTGAGTCGCCGGGTCGTCAACGCCGAACAACTCGCGCCCATTGTTCAGCGTGACCCTGACGCGGCACAGGCAACGCTGCTCCGGCTCTCCCAGGGGGTAGCTCAGGTCATCGAGCCCACGCAGCGCAGTTCAGCGCGTCGTTACCCCGACTACCGACTTAGCGCGGCGTCTGTCGCCGCGCTCGGTCCGGCTCTCGCGTACCAGTCGAAGCCCAAGGGTGATGTCGATCGCAAGGTGATCGCACACGTTCGTGACTACGGTTCGATAAACAACGACGCCGTGAAGCGCATGTTCGATGTCGATGTCTATGCGGCGCGCGACATCTTGAAAGACCTGGTTCAAAGGGGAGTGCTTGCCAGGACTTCGGAGCAGACCAGAGGCACTGCGGTCAGGTACGGAGGGGGGCGAAAGTTCCCCGCGAAGGCCCGCGCGACGAACGTCGCGCGGGCGACGGACGAGGGGACGCCGCTGTTTGACTTCGACCCGACTGCTGAATGACGTTCGTAGCGAAGGATTCTTGATCAGAGGCCGATCTCGCGGCCCGAAGTCGGGTGCGCCTGGATATCGCTCGGATTTTCAGTCCAGGTGTCGTGTGAGCGTCCCGCGGCTTTGGCGAGCCTCTCGGCGTTCGCGAGTCGGTTGACGAAATCGCGACGCTGCCCTTCACCGAGCACGTGGGCGTAAACCTTGAGTACGGTGCGTGCATCGTCGCCCAGATACTCGGCCACCTCGTGGATGGGTGTCCCCAGTCGTAGCCAGGTGGATGCCGCGTAGTGGCGGAGCGCGTGCCGCCGAAACCCGAGGGGGAACTTTCTGATCACGCTGGCTTTGAACTGGCCGCCGAGCTTGTTTGTGAACAGGTAGTCGTCGGGATGCTTGCCCGCCGCGTGGGTACGGAAGATCTCGATCCCGCGGGGCGACAGGGGAACCGGTCGCCTGCCTCGCCACGACTTGGTGCTCTTCTCCTCGTAGCCGTCGGAGTGGGAACGCTCGACGTTGAGTTGCGGAAGGGGAACCTCGCTGAGCCAGCTCACGCGCATCGCACGCACTTCGCCCCACCGCAGTCCGGTGAGTGACATGAACTCGAAGATGTCGGCGATGTCCGCGCGCCGCTGACGAAGCTCGCGCAGGACGTTGTCGATTCGGGCAGCTGTCGGTATCTCGCCAGGATTGATAGAGCGTAGCGCCGTCTCGCTCAACTCCGGGATCGCTCGCATGCTCCGGACGGGGTGCGGCTGATGGAGCAGGCCGTGCTCGTCAGCGTAGGTGAACAGCGCGCTCAAGGTTGTCCTGGCTCGCGCGACTGTGGAGGGTGCCTTTCCCGACGCGAGTTCCGCGGTCAGATGCTCCCGGATGTCACTCGCCTGCACGGTCGACAACGGCCGGATGAGCAACGAGTTCGGCAGCGCCGCAAGATTGTTGTTGTCAGTGTCATTCGTGTGCGGATTACCGCTCTTGCGCGACTGCTGAAACCGCGTCACCAACTCGGCCAGCGTAAAGGTCTTCTTCGGAGGGAGCGGGCGACCGGTGGTGATCAGACGGAGTTGTTCGCGCTCCCAGGCCAGGGCATCGTTCTTGCGGTCGAAGCTTCTCGATGCAACCAACTGCCCGCCGACCTTGATTCGGGCGATGTAGCGCCTCTGGCCTGCCTTGGTGGTCCGAACTTCGACGCTCATGGCGTCACGCCGGCGAGTCGCTCGACGTCGATGCGTCGGTAGATGCGCTTGTGCTCGGTGATGTGGATCGCAGGCACGGGCGCTTCGTCATGCATGGCGAGCGTGCGCAGTGTGGTGCGGTGGATGCCGAGGAGGAATGCTGCTTCCTCTTCGGAGTAGAAGAGCGGAGTCAGCTGATGCGTGTCGGCCGGGGGGAGTGTGGTGACGTCATCCATCTGCCTGGCGGCCGACGCTGTACGTCATCCCGTCCAGGCGCCCCTGCGCTCGCGCCTTCTTGATCCAATCCGATGCCGTGCGGTGCGGGATGTCCAGCTCGACCTGCAACGCCCGCACCGGCGGGTTACCGGAGAGCGCGGCGGCGCCGTAGACAATCTCGACGACCTCCATGCGATCGTCCTTCGTCCCGCGCTTGACGGCGGCGGCGGCCATCCACGGCGGGATGATCCGGCCCTCGGTGGAGGTGAGATCCGCGATCGAGGTCCACCCCGCGTCTGGGTCATCCGCGAGTCGGACGGCGATGCAGTGCGGGATCGCGGCCTGCAGGATCGCCACGGATGCCGTGCGCCGCAGCGCCTGCTGATCGAAGTCGTCCCGCGTCGCCCGGTTGATGATCGTCGTCACGATGTAGCGACCCTCGTCGGTGCTATACCGAGCTTCGATCGTCGTCTCCACACCCGTCTCCTCATCCGTAGTGGATGCGACGAATGCGGGAGCAATGCGCAGCGCGGACCCGACGGGCTCTGTGGCGGAGCGCCACGTCATGGGCTTGCCATCGAGATTCTTCACGTCGACCTTCACCTCCTCAGTTTGCCTTACCGCGCTGCTGTTTCGCAGAAGCTCTTGACTAAGTGTATGGCTTAGTCATCTACTTGTGTCAATAGGCAGTTCAGATTCGCAAATCACGGATTGGCGCTGGGCGGGAGGTCCGCAATGACCGAGGTGACGGTGTACTCGACCGGGCCGGCATGCCAGAGATGCCGGCTCACGTGTCGTCGGCTCGATGAGCTCGGCATCCGATACGACCTCATCGAGATCCACGAAGAACACAACGCGGCCCTGCGCGCGTATCTCGTCGACGAACTCGGCTACACGGAAGCGCCGGTCGTGGTCGTCGGCGACGAGCGTGAGAACACGTGGGCGGGGTTACGGCCGGATCGCATTGATGAACTGGCGGCCCGTCTGGGACTCGTCGGCAGGTGAAAGGTGGCGTCACGCCCGCCGGCGACGAGATCGTAGCGGCCTGCGTGGCGCTCCGTTCCGCGCTTTCGCGGCATATCCTCCCTCGCTCACGCTCGGTCCGGTATTCCACGACGCGGCACTACGCACCACCCCGACCGCTTCACATGCGCAGCTATCCGGCGGATGGCACCGACCGCGGATGACTCACAGACCGAGGCCGTCGCGCGACGGGCCAGATGGCGTGAGCGTCGGGGCGGCGAGATCTTCACGCTCAGTGCGGTTGAGGCCTGCGCGCAGGCTGGCGAGCTCCGCAGACAATCGCTCCTGCTGAAGCCGCGCCACTTCCGACCCGACCGGGACGGGCAGCTCGGGCACAACGCCACGCAACGCCATCTCATGCAACTCGACAAGCGACTCAGCGATCGGCACAGGTATCGTCCGGAACGTTTTCGCGTACTCGGTGATGCGGCGGAGCTCGCTGAGCCACTGCGCAGACTCGAGAGACGACATCGGCTCAGTTTGCGCGGTGCGCAGTGCCGTCAGTGCATTGGAGTCACCCCGGTTCGTGTCGAAGCTCCACGAACCGTCACGGCCGACCACAGAGATCCGGTGGACGTTTGCGTCCTGCTCGGCCGCAGGCACCACCTCGGACAACGCCGACACCGAGCGCTCGTGGGCGGCGGCAGTGATGAACCGACCC
Organism: Microbacterium zouquanmingi; assembly: GCF_052266695.1. Classification (NCBI taxonomy): domain Bacteria; kingdom Bacillati; phylum Actinomycetota; class Actinomycetes; order Micrococcales; family Microbacteriaceae; genus Microbacterium; species Microbacterium zouquanmingi. Next base: position 679,339 of record NZ_JBQPQZ010000001.1, on the reverse strand, counting down.
GGGCGGCCACTGCGCAGCTGCTGTAGATAGTGCGACGTCTCCGCCAGCGCGCTCTCGTCCGGGCGAACGGCTACAGCCACGAGGCGCACGTGGTACCCGACATCCGCGAACCGTTTCGCGACACTGAGCGTCGTGTCTGCAGCCAGGAATGGGCCCTCGAGCAGAATCGAGAATCGTTGCTCGCGGGCATGCAACATCGCAGCCTGCAGCCAACTCGCGGTCGTCGCCAGGATCTGTCTTCCCGCGTCTGACGAGTCCGGCGCCTGGTGAGATGCAGGATGGAACGCGCTGACGATATCGGACGTAAGCGGCGCGAGGTGCTCCGCATGCTGCTGCCGGATCAAGCGGATCGCACGCCCGGGAGCAGCACCGTGCTGCCCCGCAAGCAGAACCAGCGTCGGCTCGGTCTGGGGAACCGATCGGAAGAACAACGACGGGAGCACGCACTCGTCCAAGATCTCGCGCTCGTTGCTCGGGGAATTGCGGTAGTCCGCCTCAGTCGATGCGTTGCGGCGTTGACCGATCCGAGCTGAGAGCTCATCGATCGCGTACAGCGATGCTCCGTCGACATCCCATAGCGAGTTGAGAACGTCGCTCGCCTCAGCCGTAGCTTCCGAGGCGTTCGCGTCGCCAGTCAAGGACGCAATCGCATCAGTCGCTCGATCACGGGCGATCCGGTATGCAACCGCATCGCTTGTGCGCCAGGATGAAGGCGTGCTCGACATTCGGACTCCTTGTGCTGAGCCTAGCAAGCGGGACACGTCCCGCCCGCGGTCTGATCTTGCGCACATACACCGTCGCATGGACAGGCGTTCGCGTCATGTCGGTGCGAAACGCTAGCGTGTGCCATCGGAGTAAATGCAAATGCATAGGGCAATCAGTGGACAGGAGAAGGGACTTGGCACAGATGACCCCGGCACTGCCCGCGTTGCCTGTCGCCAGGCGCACATAATGGGAGGTGTCCGTTGACGCTGGTCGCTGAGGAGCTCATCGTGAAATCGCGACATCGCGTAAAGGCCTACGGCGAGGTGTTCACCCCGCGCTACATGGTCGACCAGATGCTCGACCTCGTCGCCGAGGACCTCGAATGGGCCCGATGGCGAGCGGATCCACCCCGGTGTGCTCATCGGTGCGGTTCTGGATGTTGGGCGCGAACTCGGGGTCGAACGCGACCCGGGCAAGCGCTGCGATCTCCCGTGGCGACAGCCACGCACGGACGTTGATCTTCGCATTCGCCAGGGCATCGGCGAGCGTGCGCGTCTCGATCAGCGCCAGCGCCTGAGCGCCGGCCTGCCCACCGCCGAGGGCCTTCACCTGCGCGTTCAGCGTGATGAGGTCGAGGGTGAAGGTGAGGTAATTGCGGTGCGCGACCGCGAACCGCTCGGACCCGTTCATGACGTGCTCATAGTTCGCCGCGATCGGGGACGTGCGGTCAAGCTCCCGATGCTCGGTGATGGTGTCGTAATGCTCCCGGGCGCTACGGATCGTCGTCGGGAGGGTTCGTTCCTGCAATGTGATCCGCTTCACCCCGGGACGTTGGGTGAATGACGCCAGCACGCGGGACCACTGCTGGGCAAGATCGAGCCGTTCGGGGGCGTCGTGCATCAGGAACCCCTGGACTTCAAGCTCCGCGGTGACCGACACGGTGCGGTTCCGCGGGTCGTACACGCACGCGATCCCGTCGACCTCCCACAGCTGCACCGATGCCCGCACACCGGGAAGGTTGAGGGTGCCCACGACCTGGACGTGCTCGGGGCGGAACACCTGCTTCGTCGCCCCGGCAGCATGCCGGGTCTGCTTCATCGCCCAAAGGCCCGCCATCTTCGGCGCCGACAGTCCGTGGATGGTGATCACGGCGGTGATGCCGAGGGTGAGGTAGAGGGGCGCTGCGTAGAGGAGCCCGACGGGGCCGAATCGGTTGGTGAAGATCAGCACGATGATCGCGGCGGCGGCGATGCATCCGAGCTGCCACTCATCCATGCCGAGGACGATCCCCTGCCGGGACCGGCCCGGAAGCCGAACGGGACGCTCACCACTCGACGCGGCGGTCATGACGACTTCCTTCCAGGAGTAACAGGTGCAGGGGGTGCGGGCGACGTCGGACGCGACGGCGTTGGGGCGGTCGCACTCGACGTCGGCTTCGCGGCAGGGCTGGTGTTCCGGCCTCGAGCGGGAGCGGCGGCACCGGCCGGGCCGTGCGTGCTGCGCCTGCCCGGTTTCGCGGCCGCGGCCGCGACGCCTCGGGAGGCTCCGGAGGCCGGGATGCCGGCCGGCATCCCCGCCAGGCGTGACGGCATCCGCCCGACGGATCGTGCCGCGCTGCTGGCCATGCGGCCTGCGGTGTGGCCGATGCCGGATCCGATGCTGTCGGTGGCGGAGGCGCCGACGAAGGTGAACAGGCTGAACACGGCCAGCGGGGCGAACGCGGCGAGCACCAGACCCACCAGCAGCGGCCAGGACTGTGGATCCCAGATGCTGTCGACATCCGCGAGCCCGTTGACAATCAGAGCGACGAAGCCGTTCGTCAATGGCCCCGCCAGCAGCAGCGCGACGACGGCGGAGACGTACCGAACCACCCACTGTGGGCCGACGCCGCGCACAGGGAACAGCATCCATGCCACCGGGCCGACGGCGATCAACGCTGCGAGGGCGATGTTCCGGAACGCGAAGACCAGCATCAGCAGCAGCATCGACAGCAGCAGGAGCCCGTGGATGAGGAACGCGAAGAAGTAGTTCGCCTGCCCACCCGCCCACATCACCTTCTGCAGATCCTGGAACAACGTGATCGGACCGTCGCGATTCATCACATACCAGGTCAGATCATCGATCGCGTTGAGAAGATGACCGGTGCCCCAGAGGGTGAGAGGAACGGCAGGGACGGCGATGAACGTGCGCACGATCGCCCCAATGAGCTCGTCGCGGTTGCCGGAGACGATGGCGGCGGCGATTGCCCAGACCATCGCACCGAACAGGACGGCGAGGACGGCCCACTGCCAGAACGACCATTCACCGACCGCCGCGCTCCACAGCACCGTACTCGTGTCGAACCGCATGTTCGCTGCCACCAGTAGCATGACAGCGGTGGTGGCCATCGCCATGCCGCGTCCGGCGTTCTCGAAAGTCACGCAGACGACATCGCCGACGCTGCAGCCATACTCGACGACGAGTGCCTTGCCGCCCATTGCCTCGATTGCGGGAACGTGCGCTTCATACGTGGTGCACACGGTGACCCTGGCACCGTCCATCAGCACCCCTCGGAGACACTGCTGAGGCTTGACATCGCTCCCCTTCGTCGGGGTGCATGAGACTTGGCCCGAAGTGTGGTTGCACAGCACGGGGTAGGCGGGGGATGACCAGGACTGTCCGGTGACAGTCATCAATGGGCCCGCTGCCACGGCGGCGGTGCTCGTCTGTTGCGGGGCGGATGCGTGAGCGGGGATGGACACGCACAGGGCGACAAGGAGCCCGACAAGGACTCCGGCGATGGCTGTGCGCGACCCGAACATCAGAACCCGAAGTCGAAGTTGACGAACCAGGCGAACAGACCGTTGGCGGCACCGAGGACGGCGGCGGCGATGAAGATCCATAGGATGTTCTCGCCCGCCCACGTGCGCACTCGATCCGAGGCGAGGCCACGGAAGCTCAGCGCGGCGCCGGCGACGACCAGCATGATGAAGACCACGATCATCGCCCCGGCGAGGACGTAGGAGGCGATGACTTGGAGGCCCTGGAAGAACGGGGCCGAGAAATCCGGGTTGATGTCGGGGACGTCGACGTCGAATGGAAGGTTCACGATGCTCTCTCTTTCGGTCTCACTTCTTCGGTCTCACTTCAGAGGCAGGCCGAGTGCGGCCATGAACGGCTCCGGATCGATCGCGATCCCGTCGCGCTGGACTTCGTAATGCAGATGGCAGCCAAAGGACCTGCCCGTGTTCCCTTCAGCGCCGACAGCGGTGCCAGCCGTGACGACATCGCCGACAGAGACCCGCAACGACCCCCAATGCATGTGTCCGTACAGCGTGACAAGCCCGTCGCCATGGTCGACACGGACGGTGTTCCCCCACCCGTAGAACTCGCCGGCAGTGATCACCGTTCCGGGGCCGGCGGCGTAGATACTGCTGCCACAGCCCTGAGCCATGTCATACCCCGCATGGTCGGTGGAGCAGTATGAGCACCCATCTACGGGGTTGTAGCCGAAACCGCGACCCTTGGAATACCCGCCCGCGAGCGGGTATCCCCAATCGCCGTTGGCTACGGGAAGCGGGTCTCTGCCGGCGGCCGCCGCGGGTGTTGCCAGGGAGGTGCCGGCGAGGGCCATGGGGATGATCGCGAGTGGGGCGAGAGCTACGAGGATGAGGATCGTCACGCCGGCGAGCAACATGATCCCTATCCGACGCGCGGTCCTCGAGCGGGCGAGGGCCGTGACGACGAATGTGGGGACACCCATCAGGGCTCCATGGGCTCCGGGAAGTAGCGGACGACCTTGCAATCGCCAGGCTGCTGCGACGAATCAGAGGTCGGAACGGAACCCGCACCGCACAACACCTGGACGCTGACGCGCACCATCTCCACATAACTGCTCTCGGTGCCATCCCCCGATGTGCGCGTGAAGGTCAGCGTCACATCCGCCGTGCCGATCCGCATGTCGCCGCTCGGGTCCTCGGGCACATCGACGTAGTCGATGTCACCCGTGACGGATGCCGTCACCCGGCCGTCCTCCTGAGCAAGCGAGTCCCACTCGGATTCGGGAAGAACAACCGACTGGCGGAGCTCAAGCTGCGCCGATTCCATCTCTTCGAGCTGATCGGTCTCAGAGGTGTAGCGAGTGTCCGGGGTGAACCAGGTATCGAGGTATGTGAGCCACTCGTCACGCTCGCCGAGCTGCGTATCGAAGGCGGATGCCGCTTCCAGCGCGCGATGGATGTACCGGTCGGGATCCGTCGTGATCGGCTCGGGCACCCACCCCTGATCCGCCGCGTTCGGGTTGACGACATCGCCATCCGTCACGGGCGGTGTGGTCGGCGGCGGGGATGTCGGCGTGGATGTTGGGGGAGTCGTCGGGGCGACGTCCGGCTGATTGAGTGCGGCGTTGACGAAGATCGCAATGAGACCGGCAAGCAAGATCGCTCCACCGATCAGGGCCCACATCAGACCCCGTTGGTTCTTGCGCTCGCTGGCCACGATGGTCAGCCCTCCCGAAGCTTTAGGATGGCGGCGCGGCCGGCGGTGCACTGAACCGGCGAAAGCCGCAGTGACGAACTGGACGCTACTCCCATTCGGTTACGCATGTCTGTAGGCCATTTGGGGGACAAGTTGCATTCGTGACCCCCGAAACGGGAAGAGTTCGACTGCGTCGGTCTGAACATGATGTGAACGGTACACGCATCCACTTCCAAAGTAAACGGGTAATCCATTCGGTTCTAACTGGATTCTTCTGGCGCACGGCCGCATGATGGATCCATGCCCAAATATGCGCGGCCGGTCGACGGCGAAGGAGCCGAAGGCCCGCTGGCCATCCTGGGAAACATGGTCAAGGCCGGGATCATCCGACAGGTGCGCAAGACGCCCAACGTCGGACGCAAGACGATCGCCGACGCGCTCGAAGTGGCGCCATCGACGATCGTTCCGTACCTCGGCGAGCTCGAGGCGGCCGGGCTACTGATCGCGGACCCGCCGAAGGCAAAGCGCAAGCGCGGGGAATGGGTCGTCTACCGCGTCAACGACGAGATGGTGACGGAGCTGTACCTGAGGCTAGGGCAGGAGATCGGGGAGATTTAACTGCTCCGGATGCCACGTCTCCATGCAGCAGCCACCTGCCTCGTGTCTTGACCTGGCGACTGCCTTCACGATTGGTTCACGGTCACGGTGCCTAGCCTCAGCCGGGCACGGCCGAGCTTTTCGACGGACGGCGGAGCCTGGTACGCCCAGTTCTCAAATCCGTGTGGGGCGCCAGGCACGACATCCAGCACTATCGGCACGCCGGCTTCGTCCAACAGGCGTGCGTACCGCTGACACTCTGGCTGGAACAGGTCGATGTCTCGACGCGCAGGTCATCGTCGGCGCACCGCAGCACGCAGGTGACGGCGTCATTGCCTTCGGGTGAACGCACGCGGATCCACGAACCTTCGACCATGGCGAGGACCCCCGGATACGGACTGAACGACCTCACCACCCGCTCGACATCGACCCGCTGCATGAGCAGGGGTTCGATGGCGGGCGTGACTCCGCGAGGCGGTGTGGCTCGCGCGGCAGGTGAAGCCGCCTTCTCGACGACCGTGAGCCCGCTGCTGATGACCCGTGCAGCCAGAGTCCCCAGCGCGTCACCCGCCCGGTGACGCAGATCGTGTCCGGTGTCGGAGACATCGACCGCGAACACCGCGGTGCCCAGCACTTCTCCCTGATCGATCAGCTCTGTCATGCGATGCACGGTGGCCTCGATCGTGTCGGGTCCGGCGGCTCGTCGCCACCCCAGCGGATCCGAGCCCGACCACGAAGGCAAAGAACCCGGATGCAGGTTGAGAGTTCCGTGCCTCGGTGACGTGAAGACGCGAGCGGGTATGCGTCGCGCCCACCCGCAGCACACGAGCACGTCGCACACCGTTAGAGGCGTGAGATTGCACACCACGTAAGGGCGGTCAGCGGTATCGCGGGGAATGGTCGAAGATGAGGCTGGTGTTGGTGGCAGCCACCTCCTCGCGCACGCTAAGGGTGTCGGACACGAGCGCTCGCAGCTCGGCGGCGTCACGGACTGCGACGTGAAGAAGGAAGTCTCGGTCCCCGGCGACGAAATACACATGTCGTGTTGCGGGGAACTTCTCGAGGTAGGCCTGGAACCGTCTCAGATTTCCGCGCGCGTGCGCGTGCAGGCGGATCGAGATGAGTGCTTCTAGGTTTAGGCCGATCGCATTGGGGTCAATTTCGGCGTGGAAGCCTGTGATTACCCGGGATGCCACAAGCGCGCGGACCCGCTTGTGGCAGGTTGATTCGGCGATACCGCAACGGGCTGCGAGCTCGCTGTTGGACATCCGCCCGTTCCGCTCGAGCTGCTCGATAATGGCGAGGTCGATCTCGTCGAGGAGCGTGGCCGAAGGATCTTGCTCCGGCATAGGCAGAACTCCGTCCGTCGTGAAGATTCTTTCTCAAACCGCGGTCTGTTAGCGCAATTCTATCTGATAGATCCTATCGCCTCGCGCATTCTGCATACTGTTGCCAGCACGGTTTCGAGTGTCGGAGAGGAGACAAAATGGCGGGGTCGATCGTGATCGGTGCAGGTATGGTCGGGCTGGCGACGGCATGGCACTTACAGGAACAGGGCGTGGAGGTCACGGTCATCGATCGCACCGGTGTCGCTGCGGGGTCATCTTGGGGAAACGCCGGCTACCTCACCCCTGGTAAGACGATTCCGCTGGCAGATCCGAGTTTATGGACGTACGGGCCGAGGGCTCTGATGGATCCGAATGCTGCGTTGCACGTCCCGTTCCGAGTCGATCCCGGCCTGTGGTCGTTCCTGGCTCAGTTCGCCGCGCGCGGCACGATGCGTGCGTGGCACCGCGCCATGGCGGCGTTGACCCCGATCGACAACATCGCGCTCGGAGCCTTCGACGAGCTCACTCACCGCGGCGTCGATTCGTGGACGCGTGAGGGGCCGTACGTGATCGGCTTTACGGCCGAGGCACACGCGGCTGCCTTCGTCGATGAGGCGGCTCGCGTCGCCAGTCACGGACAGGTCGTCCCTGTCACGCGGATAGACGATCCACGCTCGATGGTGCGTCAGCTCTCCGACGCGGTGAAAGTGGCTTACCGCCTTGACGGGCAGCGTTTCCTCGAGCCTGGTCCGTTCGTGCAGGCGCTCGGTGACGCCGTCGTCGCGCGCGGCGCAACGCTTCGCACTGGCGACACAGTCACCGGTGTGTCATCCCATGGCGTTCCCACCGTCATACTCAACTCTAGCGAGCGACTCTCGGCCGATTCTGTCGTGATCGCTACAGGAGCCTGGCTGCCGCACCTGGCGCGCACGCTCGGCGTGAAGGTCCGTGTGCAGGCCGGTCGCGGATACTCCTTTAGCGTCGATACCGAACAACCCATCGATTATCCGGTCTACTTTCCTTCTCAGCGCATCGCTTGCACCCCATACCAGGGCCGGTTTCGCATCGCTGGGACGATGGAGTTTCGCCGACCCGACGAACCGCTTCAGGCGCGGCGCGTCCAATCGATCGTCAACGAGGCCCGCACCCTGTTTACCGGCATGGATCTCGACGAACGCCATGACGAGTGGGTCGGATCACGCCCCGTTACCCCGGACGGGCTGCCGTTGATCGGGGCCACGCGCGCTGAAGGCGTCTACGTCGCGGGTGGACACGGCATGTGGGGCATCGTACTAGGCCCTGCCACGGGCAAGCTGCTCGCGAAGCAGATCGTGACTGGCGAGATCGACCCGATCCTCGAACCCTTCAACCCGCTTCGGTGATCGGCGGGAGGGTGGCGGACGAAACGAGGGTGGTGATGCGCGAAGCCATCATCGATACTTCCGCGATCATTGCTAATGTGCGACATCTGATGCAGATCGCCGGCACCGCCGAGTTCATCGCCGTCGTCAAAGCCGATGGATACGGGCATGGTGCGCTGCGTGCCGCCCGCGCGGCTGTCGCGGGCGGAGCGACTCGCATCGGCACCGCCGATCTCGGCGAGGCCCTCGCCCTCGCCGGGCACGGCCTGGAGGTTCCGTTGCTGGCCTGGCTCCACCCGCCGGGCCGATCATTCGAGGATGCCGCTGCGGCCAGCATCGAGATCGGTATCAGCTCTCATCAGCAGATGGAGGCGTCGGCCTCCGCCGCAACCGGCAGACGCCCCACCGGCATCCATCTCAAGCTCGAGACCGGGCTCGGGCGAGGAGGCGCCGCGCCAGCCGAGTGGCCCGCCCTGTTCGCGCGCGCGAAGCAACTCGAGAATACCGGCCTCGTTCGCGTGCTCGGGTTATTCAGCCACCTGTCGGGAACATCCCCGGACGACGATCTCGAACAAGTGCGCGTGTTTCAGCAGGGCATTGACCTAGCACATCTCGCAGGGCTGGACCCGCCGCTGCTGCACATCGCAGCGACGGCGGCGACGATCTCGCTCCCGGAGGCGCGCTTCAATGCGGTGCGCGTCGGCCTCGGCATTTACGGCCTCTCGCCATTCGCCGGGACACCATCCGTCGAGCTCGACCTCTACCCCGCGATGACTCTTCGCGCACCGGTCTCCGCGGTCCGGCGGGTGCCGGCCGGGCAGGGCGTCTCGTATGGTTACGACTACCGCACGACTCGGGCGACTACCCTCGCCCTCGTGCCGCTCGGCTATGCCGACGGGATCTTCCGGCATGCCTCGGGGCGGGTGCCGGTGCTCGTCGGCGGACGCCGGTACCGGGTTGCCGGGCGCATCGCTATGGATCAGTTCGTCATCGACGTCGGAGACGACCCGGTGGATGTAGGTGACCCGGTCACGATCTTCGGCGACCCTGCCTCCGGTGCGCCGTCCGTTGCCGAATGGGCGGATGCCGCTGGCACCATCAACTACGAGATCGTGACGCGGGTCGGCGCGCGAGTGTGTCGACGTGCTGTGTGAGGTGCGCTCGCGAGAGTATCTCGCGCAGATCATCACCCCGCGTTGTACAGGGTGCGATCCCGGCGGGATATGCTCAGAGCCCGTGGGGGAAGCATGCCTCGGTGAACACGCTCGATGCACCGAATCGTGACGAGGGAGCGTGCTTCTTGGCGAGGTCAGTGATTCGAATCCCCAGAGGAGCCCACGCCTCCGTACATCGGCGAGCTACGGACATATCGGTGCGAGCGCCCACAGCCCGCTATCGAGCTGCTCGCCGCAGGGCACCCGATTCAGGACACGTAGGTAAGCAGCGACTGACCGTGAAACCGTGATCGCACCGTCGGGAGTCGCGGCGCGACTTCCGACGGTGGTCAGGCAACGCGATAGTCTGACAGCGCTCACGCCTGCGACGCCGAAGGAGGCCGAATGCTTCTGACCCAACTCGAGTACTTCGTCGCTGTCGCCCGCGAAGAGCACTTCGGCCGCGCGGCCGCGGCATCGTTTGTGTCGGCGTCGGCGCTGTCCGAGTCGATACGCAAGCTCGAGGCCGAACTCGGCGTCCCTCTGGTGCGTCGCGGGAGGGCGTATCAGGGACTCACCGCGGAGGGTGAGCGGGTGCTCATCTGGGCGCGCCGGATGATCGCGGATCACCGGGCGTTGAAAGACGAGGTCGAAGGGGCGCGCGATCGGCTCGGCGGTACGGTCCGCATCGGCGTCATCCCGTCGGGGGTCGCCCACGGCGCGAGAGTTCTTGCGACGCTCTGCGCGTCGCACCCGGATCTCCGGGTCCGACTCGTCACAGGTCTCACCTCGGAGCAGGTCGTCGCGGGGTTGCGCTCGTTCGATCTGGACGCCGGATTGCTGCACCCGTCTGCCGCCGAGGACGACATCCGGCACATCCTCGTGGACTCGGATCGGCTGGTGGTCGTTGGCAATGTCGGGCACACGGATCTGGGCGGGACCGTCACGCTCGCGGAGCTGGCGGACCTGGACCTGTGCGTTCTCGAGCCGGGAATGCGCGCCCGAAGAATTTTGGACGACGTCCTGCAGGAACAGGGTGTCTGGCTGCGCCCGCACGTCGAAGCAGATTCGGTGGAGGCGCTCATGGCGCTGGCGCGAACGGGCGAGTGGATGAGCGTCGTGCCCCGTTCCGCGGTTCCCAGGATCGCGGCGCACGTGGGACTGCGTGTGGCTGACATCATCGGACCGGTCGTGAAGATCCCGATCGCTCTCGCTACGCTCGGAGAAGAACCTCGGCCCCCGCTTTCTCTCGCCGTGGACGCCGCGGCGCGCCGGCTCGCGGGAGTAGACGGGGCGACGGATGCCGGGTTGGTGAACCCGAACGGCGGATCATAGCATCTGATCGGTGAGTCTGCCGGGGGCAGGTGCGCTGCAGGGTGTCGCTGAGAGAGGCTGGCAATCGAGCCGTCGGCGTCGCGTACGTTGAACTCCATGGCGACGAAGGCACCGAAATCCGACATCGATGAGACCCGTGTGCGGGTCTCGGATCCCAAGAAGGTCGCCGTCGGCGTGCCGGCCGTGCTCCATGCGCTGCAGATCGCGAACGAGCAGATGGGCATCGTGCGCTCGGTGCAGACTCTTGCACTCGTGAATCAGAAGAAAGGGTTCGACTGTCCCGGATGCGCGTGGCCGGAGGAGGACAAGCGCCATATCGCCGAGTTCTGCGAGAACGGTGCCAAGGCGGTGGCAGAGGAGGCCACCATTCGCCGAGTCGACCCGGCGTTCTTCGCCCGGCACTCCGTCGAGGATCTCCGCAGCCATGATGATTGGTGGCTCGGCCAGCAGGGGCGCCTGACGCATCCGATGATGCTCGACGAGGGTGCGACGCACTATCGACCGGTGTCGTGGGACGAGGCGATCGGAACGATCGCCGATGCGATCGTGGCTGTCGACGACCCCGACGAGACCGTGTTCTACACCTCCGGACGCACATCCAATGAGGCCGCATTCCTGTACCAGCTGCTGGTGCGCGGCATCGGCACGAACAACCTGCCGGACTGCTCGAACATGTGCCACGAGTCCAGCGGCTCCGCGCTCACCGAGACCATCGGCATCGGCAAGGGCACCGTATCGATCGAGGACATCCACAACGCCGACCTGCTCATCGTCGCCGGACAGAACCCGGGCACGAACCACCCGCGCATGCTCTCCGCGCTCGAGAAAGCGAAGCAGCGCGGTGCCAGGGTCATCGCGGTCAACCCATTGCCCGAAGCCGGTCTCATGCGCTTCGAGAACCCGCAGACCCCGCGCGGTGTGGCCTTCGGCGGCACGAAGATCGCCGACCGGTTCGTGCAGATCCGCCTCGGAGGAGATCAGGCGCTGTTCCAAGCGATCGGCAAGCACCTCCTCGAGGCCGACGCTGAAGACGGCGGAGTTGTGGACGAGGCCTTCGTCGCCGACCACACGAGCGGCTTCGACGCATACCGGGCGTCGATGGAGTCAGTGGAGTGGAGCACGCTCGTCGAGGCTTCGGGGCTCTCTGAGCAGACGCTGCACGAGATCGGCGAGGAGGTGCGCACCTCGACGTCGACGATCGTGTGCTGGGCGATGGGTCTCACGCAGCACAAGCACTCCGTCTCGACGCTCCGCGACGTGGTGAACGTCCTTCTCCTTCAGGGCAACATCGGCCGTCCCGGCGCAGGCGTGTGCCCGGTGCGAGGTCACTCGAACGTCCAGGGCGACCGCACCATGGGCATCTACGAGAAGCCGTCCGAGGAGTTCCTCGCGTCGCTGGACCGCGAGTTCCACTTCGCCGCACCGCGCGCCCACGGATTCGACACCGTCGAGTCGATCAAGGCCATGCGCGACGGACGCGTGCGTTTCTTCATGGGGATGGGGGGCAATTTCATCTCCGCCACCCCCGATACCGCCGTGGTCGAGGCCGCCATGGCCCGCGTCGACCTGACCGTTCAGGTCTCGACGAAGCTCAATCGCTCGCATGCCGTCGCCGGTCGGCGCGCGATCATCCTACCGACGCTGGGAAGAACCGATCGGGATCGGCGGGGCGGGAACGACAGGCGGGTGACCGTCGAAGACTCCATGGGAGCGGTTCATGCGTCACGGGGTCGCCTCGCTCCACCCTCGGAGGACCTGCTCAGCGAAGTCGCGATCGTGGCGCGCCTGTGCCGGCTCCTCTTCGGGGATTCGTCTAGCGTCTCGATAAACCGACCGACTCCGGACAGCGAACGTCCCGCCATCGACATCGACCGTGGTCAAGCCGAGCGCCCGCCGTCCGAAGAGGCTCGCGACACCGACGATGCCGCCGTGTCGTCTCCCGGCAACCGGCCGCGAGCCGACTGGTCGACTCTGGAAAACGATTATGCTCTCATCCGCTCTCACATCGAGCGCGTGATCCCGGGGTTCGAGGACTTCGAGACCCGGATCGAGAAGGGCCGCACGTTCTTCCTGCCGAATGGGCCGCGTGACGAACGCCGCTTCGCGACTGTCGACGGCAAAGCTCGCTTCACCGCAAACGTGCTGGAGTACCCGATGATCCCGCCGGGCCGACTGCTGCTGCAAACCTTGCGCTCGCATGATCAGTACAACACCACGATCTACGGCAAGGACGACCGCTACCGTGGCATCCACGGCGGTCGGCGGGTCGTGCTAGTGAACGCCGAGGACATCGTGGATCTCGGGTTCACGGAAGGCGAGATCGTCGACCTCGTGTCGGAATGGACACGACCCGATGGAACCCTCGAGGAGCGCCGCGCGGAGGCATTCCGCATCGTGGCGTATTCTACGCCGCGTCGCAACGCAGCGGCGTACTATCCCGAGACCAATGTGCTCGTGCCGCTCGATTCTGTGGCCGACGTCAGCGGCACACCCACGTCGAAGGCCGTGGTGATTCGACTCGTCAAGCGCTGATTCGCCCCTGCTCAGGCCCCGGCATCGGACCAGGACGCTGCAAGGGAGGCGACGTCGCCCAGAGCTTTGCGGACGGCCTCCGGGTCGCCCCCCGCTCGACCCGCCGCGATACCTGCGATGAAAGCACCGAGCGGTGCGGCGGGGCGAGCGACTCCGTTCGCCACATCACGCGTCATATCGAGCACTGCAGCGACGGGGACATCGCGACGGTCCAGTCCGAAATGCTCGCAGAGAGCGGCGGCCCATTCGTCGAGGGCCTCAGGTGGCAAAGTACGGTTCTTCTCGTTCATCTGCTGATCTCCTGAGCGGCGCCGGCGTGCGCCGCTCAGGAGATCAGCATGACATCGACGAGGTCATCCGTGTCGACGGCATCCACATCCGCAGGGACTACGGCATAGGCGTCAGCTCGCGCCAGACCGCCAGCCCGGTGGGACCCGCGCGGCATGGCAGACTGAATGCTCCAGCGCCGGGGGTCCGCACGGTCGACCACGACGGGCAGATACTGGCGTCGACCCACCGGCGTTCGCCACGCACAAGCCGCCGGCAGGGTGATCAGCGGACGGTCGATCACCGTTCTGCCCTGCATGGCGAGCAGAGCGGGCCGGACGAAGGCCTCGAACGAGACGGCCACGCTTACCGGATTCCCTGGTAGCCCGAATCCGAGGCAGTCGCCGTTCAATCGCCCGAACGCCTGAGGCCTCCCGGGCTGCATTCGCACCTGGTTGAAAGCCAGGGCATGAGGCAGCGTCTGCTTCACCACATCGTGCGCGCCCGCGCTGACGCCTCCTGAGAAGACGACGGCATCGATGCGGTCGTCTTCCGGCCGAGCGGCGAGCTCCTCGAGGAGCGCCGTGAGCCGACCACCATCATCGGGGATGACCTCTCTCCGCGCGACGATCGCACCGGTCTCGGCCACCAGCCCCGCGAGGAGCGTTCCGTTCGACTCCGGGATCTGACCATGCAGAAGGGTTTCGCCGGGTGTGACGAGTTCACTTCCAGTAGACACGATGACGACGCGCGGCAGACGGCTGACGACGACCTCGTTCACCCCGGCGGCGGCGATGGCGGCGAGTTGCAGTGGGCCCAAGACACTGCCCGCCTCCACGATCTCGTCACCGCGGATGGCATCCTCGCCGATCCGTCTGATGTGCGCACCGAGCGCTCGAGGCGCCGATATCACGCGGATCGTCCCGAGCGAATCGGCCAGACCGCCGAGCGTGTCCTCGAAGGGAACGATGGTGTGTCGGCATCCGCGGGCACCGGTGACCCCGTCATGATGCGCGCGGCTGTGCCCGCAGGAAGCCGCGGTTCTTCAGCCGTTCCCGCAGGCAGGTCGGCGACGACGGTGAGCTCCACGGGCGTGTGCGACGATGCGTCCGCGACATCGCGGTGTCTGACGGCGAAACCGTCCATCGCGGAGTTGTCGAATACAGGAAGATCGTCGGCGGCATGGACGCCGAGGCGCAGCGTTGTCCCGAGGGCTGAACCGAGCGGCAGCGTCTCGGAGGGGAGCACGGTGACTGCCGAAAGAATCGAAGCCCGGTGGACGTCGGGGTCCACGAGAGGGGTCGGCGACGTCTGAAGGAATGACACGGGGAAAGGATATGGCGCGTTCTCGTCTCTCGCGGGCTCGTATCGTCACACCGGACAGATGTTCGGCTGCGCCCAACAATCAGGTGCCGGCGCGAACCTGCCCCATGGCCGCGGCTAGTCTCGAACCATGCTGGACGGTCGCTCCCAAGAGCGTCTGGTGGGAACGGAACGGTGGTCGACATGGGAAGACTCTCCACTCGCACTCCGGTCACCCGTGTCATCATCGACGGCGACGAGGTGACCACGCGTCGCAGGGCCGATACGGTCGCGGCCGAGGATCCACTCGAGATCCGTGTGGGAGGTGCTCCCCTCTCCGTCACCATGCGCACTCCGGGGCACGATGTCGAATTGGCGGCCGGCTTTCTGGTCAGCGAAGGTGTGATCGCCGCAGCAGGAGAATTCCGCTCAGCGATCCACTGCGGTGGACCCGGTATGGGGGTCAGCGGAGGGTCGTCGATCTCCATCGGCCCCGCGCCGGTGGGTCTTCTCGCCGCAGCGGAGAACACCTACAACGTCCTGGACATCGCGCTCGCCGCTGGAGTCGAGTTGCCCTCCACCGACATCGCGCGCAACTTCTACACCACCAGTTCGTGCGGGGTGTGCGGCACCGCATCGATCGATGCCATCGAGAAGCGCTCGCGCTTCAACGTCGACGGCGACACGACCCGGGTCGACGCTCCGTTCGTACTGGGGCTGCCCGATGCGCTGCGAGCAGGACAGGCGGTGTTCGACAAGACGGGAGGGCTGCATGCTGCGGCGCTGTTCAATGCGTCGACCGGCGAACTGCTTGTGCTGCGCGAAGACGTCGGTCGGCACAATGCGGTGGACAAGGTCGTCGGCTGGGCGTTGCTCGACGGTCGTCTGCCGTTGACGGGGATGGTGCTGCAGGTGTCGGGCCGTGCAAGCTTCGAGCTGGTGCAGAAGGCGGTGATGGCCGGCATCCCGATCCTGTCCGCCGTCTCGGCGCCCTCCTCGCTCGCCGTCGAGCTCGCCGAATCCTCGGGACTCACACTCCTGGGCTTCGTCCGCGGCACCTCGATGAACATCTATTCGCGAACAGATCGAGTCGCGATCTGAGGCGCACGTCATCCCGCGTGGACATCGAACTCGTTGACGGATTCCCGGATCAGCCCGATCAGAGTGTCAACGGGCCCGTCCGCTGACCGCATCTTGGCGAAGCGTCGCAGCACGATGCGCCGGGTACCCAGTCCGGGCAAGTCGAGGACGTCGACGTTGTCGGGCACGATCCCACGCAGCGCGAGTGCCGGCATCACTGCGATGCCCTGGCCCGCCGCGACGAGGGAGAGGCCGGTGAGGGTCTCGTAGAAGTGGTGTACCGGTGTCGCATCGAGCGCGGCGGTCTTGCGGAGACGTTGGACCGCAGATGCGCCTGCGCCGCCGGCGGCGCCGAGCCAGGGGAGCGAGACGCGGCTGAGATCGACGAGGTCTCGCTCGACAAGGCGGCCAGCGGGTACGACGAGCTTCCATGGTTCATCCAGTAGTGGCTGCTCGATCATGCCGACGGGCAGCGGCACGCTTTCGACGTCGGAATCGTATTCGAGCACCGCGAGGTCGAGTTCGCGGCGTCGCAGCGCCTTCGTCATCACATCCAGGTCGCCCTCGGTGATCTCGACCTCCAGTTGCGGGTACCGCTGACGCCAGTCCGTGAGCCGCGGGATGACGAGAGACCTCAGAAAGCTCGCGACGCCGCCGATGCGCACGGTGCCGCTCGGGCCGTCGCTGGTTCGCAGGCGATCCCCGGCGCTGCCGATGGCCCGTTCGATCTCCTCGGCGGCCTCGACGACGATAAGTCCCGCTGGCGTCAGCATGGTTCCCCGCGGCGTGCGTCGCACGAGAGCGCGGCCGGCTTCACGCTCGAGCCTCGTGAGCTGCTGCGACACCGCGGACGGCGTGATGAACAGCTCCTGAGAGGCGGCGAGCACGCTTCCGGCTCGTGCGACCGCCAGCAGGATTCTCAGCTTGCGAGGATCGAGGTCCATGTTAACGAGAAGTGTATACCGATTACGTTTATATTCATTTGACCTTGCAACCCGATTGCAGTCGAATTGCCTTATCGGCAAATGTGATGTGGAACGGAAATCATGCTGGAAGCAATCCTGGGATGGGTCGGCACGGTCGGCTCGCTCGTGGCCTACACTCTTCTCGTGCGCGGGCGTCTGGCCCCTCGGTCCCAGCTCTATCTCGGGATGAATGCCGCAGCCGCGACGCTCGCAGGCACCGCAAGCGTCATCTACGGAGCATGGCCGTCGGCGGCGTCGAATTTCGTCTGGGTCATCATGAGCGTATATCCCGCGATCGCCGACATGCGCCGCCGCGCGGTGGGCCGTCGCAAGGTGATCGAGATCGCGGATGCCGACATCGACCGTGCGTTGCCCGCAACCGTGCCCATTCCCGTGATGGGCGGGGCTGCCGCGTAGGCGCCGCTGAACGGGATGAAGCGAAGCTACATGCCACCTGATCACAGAGTCGCTTGATCTTCATCGCCTGGAGCTGTCGAATGGCGGAAAGCCCGCGGTTCCCGAAGGTGAGAAGGGTGTCAACGATGAACAGAACGATGAGGAAGCTCGGCGCAGTGATCGTCGCTGCGGCGGTGACGGCGGCCGCCGCCGGCTGCGGATCGAGTTCGTCCGCCGGAGGCCCAGGCCCGGACGCGGAAGACAGGACCATCACATTCGCGATCGTTCCCGGATGGAACGACGCGCTCGACGTCTCGAGTGTGTTCCGCTATGTGCTCGAGCGCAACGGATACGAGCTCGAGATCACAGAGCTGACGGAGATCGCGACGATCTTCACTGCCGCCGCCGAGGGGGGCGTCGATGTTTTCTCCGCGGCACCGACCTCGGTCCACGAGGTCTACTGGGACAAGTACGAGTCCGACCTGGAGGACCTCGGTGCCTACTATGAGAACGGCGCGATCTACATGGTGGTGCCCGAGTACATGGAGGGCCTCGATTCCCTCGCAGACCTGCCGCAGTTCGCCGACGAGCTGGAAGGATCGATCTACGGCATAGAACCAGGCTCCGGTCTCGTGCAGACCACCGAAGAAGAAGTCTTCCCGGCATACGGCCTCGGTGAGTCTTTCGAGTTGAAGGCATCGTCCACAGCCGCGATGCTGGCGCAGCTCGAGAAGGCCACGAAAGCGGAGCAGCCTGTCGCCGTCACCGTGTGGACGCCGTGGTGGGTCAACTCGACGTATCCCGTGAAGCGTCTCGAGGATCCCAAGGGCGCGTTCGGACCCGACTACACGTTCAACCTCGTCGCGAGCGGATCCTTCTCCGAGGAGTTCCCCGCGGTTGCGGAGATGATGGCCGACTTCTCGCTCACTGATGAAGAGTTCAACAGCCTCGACGAAGCGATCTACAACGACTTCGAGGTCGGTCAGGAGCAGGAGGCCGTCGCTTCCTGGTTCGAAGACCACCCTGAGCTCCTCGAGAAGCTGGAGTCGCATCTGAAGTGACGCGCACAGCGGTCGGCCTTCGATTCGAGGCCGGCCGCTGTCGTGCGTCGAACGCTCACGTCGGGATCGACACGACGTCGAGGGCGACGATGGCACGGCGGATCTCCATCGCCAGTGCCCCGACGGGGCTGTCGGGCGAGGTATCGCGCACGAACCGACGCAGCACGAGGCTGCGGGTACCGAGACCCGGCAGGTCGAGCACCCGGACCTGACTGAGGTCGGCGCCGCGCAGGGTGAGGGCGGGGAGAACCGCGACTCCCTGCCCGGCGGCGACCAGCGAGACGGCGGTGAGTGGGTCGTAGTACACGTGGACGGCGGACGGCTCGAGGTCGGTGACTCGTCTCAGGCGCTCGATGGCGAGCTCCATGATGGGCGCATCGACGCCGAGCCAGGGCAGCACTGATTTGCTCGACTCGATCGACGTGCGATCGATCTTCCATGTCACAGGCGTGATCAGGCGCCAGGGATCATCGAGCACGGGTTGTTCGATCATTCCGGCGGGGAGATGCTCTCCTTCCACCGCTGTATCGAGTTCGATCAGGGCCATGTCGAGGTCACGACGCCGGAGATCTCGGGTGAGCGTCTGGGTATCTCCCTCGACCAGATGGATCGCGAGCCGCGGATAAGTCTCCTGCCACTCCATGATCCGCGGTGCGATGATCGACCTCAGCGCGCTCGCGATCGCGCCGATGCGCACTGTCCCGGAGGGGCCTGCACCTTCCTTCATCCGATCACTGGCGCTGCCGACCGCACGTTCGATCTCTTCGGCGGCTTCTGCGGCGATCAAGCCAGCGGGCGTGAGCACGGTTCCTCGTGGGTTACGCGTGACAAGGGGGCGTCCTGCCTCTTGTTCGAGACGTTTGAGCTGCTGCGAGACCGCTGAGGGGGTGATGAACAGTTCGGCCGCCGCGGCGACGACGCTTCCGGTTCGTGCCACGGCGAGGAGGATACGAAGGCGTCGAGGATCCATTTAAGTGATACTACAACCCAGCTGAGAACAGATTCACTTGACCTATAGACGAGGGAGATGTCGAATGGGCGGAAGCGGGATGCTGCGGGGAGCCCCGCGCGGAGTGAGCACATGATCGGAGAATCGCATGAGCATGGTGGATATCGAAGTGTCTGCAATCGAGAGCCCTGCCTTCGTCGTGACGGATGAGCTGCGCGATGCGACCGACCGGACCATCGATGACGCTGTCGTGCACGCCGACCCGATGATACTGAGAGGGCTGCTCTATCAGCTCACGGCTGATCAGGAAGCCGCCGACGTGGCGGTCCATCGTGACGGAGAGAACCCTCTTGCCGCCCCCGCGCCCGCACGCGATTCGGACATCTCCATGCTGCGCGGCAAAGCCGGGGACTACCTGAAGGCCGTCCGTGACGGCGGAGGCGCGACGGTGCAAATCGGCGCGACGGATACCATTCCGACCAGCATGCGGCTGACGTCGGGGGTCGACATTCCCGAGGACGGCATTCCGCTCTGGCAGGAGGAGCTCGCGCTGGATCCGTCGGCCCGAGGCCTCACTTGGACCATCCAGCCCACGGCAGAACAGCTCGCAGCTTTCCCGATGGTCGTGATCGGCGCGGGGATGGCCGGCCTGAACGCCGCGCTGCAACTCAAGCGAGCGGGTCTGCCATTCACTGTGCTGGAAAAGAACGCGGGGCCGGGAGGAACCTGGTATGAGAACCGATACCCGGGGTGCCGGCTCGACACGCCGAGCCGGGCGTACACGCACACGGTCGGCGTGGACTTCCCTTACCCCTACGCGTACGCGCCCGCGGCCGAGACCAAGAAGTACACGGACTGGTTCGCGTCGCACTTCGGTCTCGAACAGCACATCTCGTTCGAGACCGAGGTCGTCTCGCTCACCTGGGACGAGTCGTCGTCGACCTGGACCGTGATCACCGAGGGACCCCACGGGCGCCGCGAGCTCCGCGCGCGCGGTGTGATGAGTGCGGTCGGTTTCCTGAATCGACCGAACATCCCCAGTATCAAGGGGCAGGACGACTTCGCAGGACCTGCATGGCACACCGCGCGCTGGCCGGAGAGTGCGGACCTCACGGGGAAGCGAGTGGCGGTCATCGGTACGGGGTGCACGGGCTACCAGCTGATCCCGGAGCTCGCTCAGCAGGTCGAGCACCTCGTCGTCTTCCAGCGCACGCCGCAGTGGCTGTTCGAGGTGGACGGTTATCTGACGCCGCTTCGGCCGGAGGCCACGTGGCTGCAGCGGAACTTCCCGTTCTACACCAATTATCTCCGCTTCCGAGAACTACACGTCTTCGAGGACATGGCGGGGCTCACGGTGATCGACCCCGCCTTCGACGACCCGCACACGCGCAGTGAGAGCAATCGCCGCATCCGTGAACTCTGCATCTCCTTCCTCGAACGCAAGCTCGGAGACCCGGAGCTGGTGCGCAAGATGACGCCGGCGCACCCCCCGCGTTCAGCGCGCGCCGTCCTGGTGGACACGCAGCACAGCGTGCTCGATGCGCTGGTGCGCGATGACGTCACGCTTGTCAGCGAGGGCATCGCGCGGCTGACGCCCGGCGGAATCGAGGCGCATGACGGCGGTGAATACGAGGTGGACGCGATCGTTTATGCAACCGGCTTTCGTGCCACCGAGTACCTCTTCCCGATGAAAGTCACCGGCCGCGATGGCGAAACTGTCGAGGAGCTGTGGCGAGACGGCGGAGCCCGGTCGCACCGCTTCTCGATGATCCCCGGCTTCCCGAATTTCTGGATGCTGTATGGCCCGAACACGAACGGGGGACTGCAGCCGGCGGCATTCGACGAGCTCGTCACTCATTACGCTCTGAAATGCATTGAAAAGCTGGTCCTGGGCGGACATGCCAGTGTGGAACCGCGGGTCGATGCCTACCTGCGTTTCAGTCGCGAGGTCGACGAGGCCAACGCCGCGAGGATGTGGAGCGACCCTCGCGCACACAACTACTACTGGACTGAGCATGGCCGCTCATCCGTGATGTGCCCGTTCCTGGGGCGCGAGGTGTACCGGTATCTTCGCGAGCCCGACTACTCGGAGCTGACGTTGCGATGAGCGATCTTCACGGTAAGGTCGCGATCGTCACGGGTGCCGGATCCGGCATGGGGCGCGCCACAGTGCTCGCACTGCTCCACGCCGGCGCGAGCGTGATGGCCGCCGATGCGAGCGAGGCTGCTCTCGCGTCGCTGCCTCAGCATCCGCGTCTCATCTCACAGCAGTGCGACGTGCGTGTGAGCGCGGACGTCGGAGGGGTGGTGGCGCGGACGACGGCGGAGTTCGGCGGACTCGATTCGGTCTTCAACGCCGCAGGCGTCTGCCGCACTGAGGCGCTGATCGCGGACAGCACTGCGTGGGAGGACAGCTTCGACGTCAATGTCCACGGAGTCCTCACCGTCGCGCGTGCGGCGATCCCGGCGATGAAGGCTCGCGGCGGCGGAGTCATCGTGAACTGGGGATCGAACAGCGCGTTCCGCGCGTCGCCCGGGCTGTCCGCATACTGCATCAGCAAGGCGGCGGTGGTGATGCTCACGAAGTGCCTGGCGGTCGAGCACGCGTCCGACGGCATCCGAGCAAATGTCATCAGCCCCGGGTTCGTCGCGACCCCGATGATCCAGGCGCAGGCGGAGACGTACGCGAGCGAGCAGGACTGGTATGACAGCGTCTCCAGCGTGCAGCCGCTGGGCATCGGCGCCCCGGAGGCCGTTGCGGACGTCGCTGTCTTCCTCGCCTCGGATGCGGCGAGGCACATGACCGGATCGGTCGTCACGGTCGACGGCGGGGGTCTCGCCATGGCGCCAGTGGCCCGACCGCCGAGCTCGAGCTCGCACAACGCACCGCGGTGACCGCAGGTGCGACCATCACACCATCACAGACGGAGAAAAATATGAAGGTCGACGGCAAGCTGGTCCTCGTCACGGGGGCGGCCAAGGGTATCGGGCACGCGATCGCCACCGCGTTCGCGGAGGCGGGGGCGCAGGTCATCCTCACCGATCTGGCCGCGGGCGCGGTCGATCAGGCAGCGCGGGAGCTGCGCGACCGTGGGTTGGATGCACACAGCCGTCACCTCGGCGTCACCGATCGGGCGGGGCTCGACGCTCTCGCCTCGCAGATCGCGACCGAGCTCGGCGACATCGATGTCCTCGTGAACAACGCCGGCATCGCCGGCTACGCCGACGTGGGCGCCGAGGATTCGCCGGGAATCTGGGACAGCACGATCGATGTGGACCTCACCGGCGTGTTCAATGTCACGCGGGCTTTCCTCGACTCGCTCACGCGTACGCGCGGTGCCGTGGTGAACATCTCGTCGGTATGCGCGTTCACGTCGGGATTCAGTCACGTCAGCTACACCGCGGCTAAGGGCGGTGTCTCCGCGCTGACGCGTGCGATGTGTCGTGAGTTCGCGGCGCTTGGCGTGCGGGTCAACGCCGTGGCGCCCGGATGGATCAAGACCGAGGCCGTCGATCAGAGTGACGCCGATCACGATCGTTTCGTCCACTGGCATGTGCCCTTCGACCGCTTCGGCACTCCGGCCGAGATCGCCGCGCCGGTGGTCTTCCTGGCGTCGGATGCGGCAAGCTTCATCAGCGGCGTCACACTGCCGGTAGACGGTGGCTATCTGACGGTCTGAACCTCAGTCGTCGGCTGCGGGGTCGAACTCGTCGACGGCCTCTCGGATCAGCGAGAGGGCCGTGTCGACCGGGCCACCGGCGACGACGGGAGCGGCGAAGCGGCGAAGGACGACATTGCGGTTTCCCAGTCCCTGCGTATCGACCACTTGGACGTTCCGAGGAACGATTCCGCGGAGCGTCGAGGCCGGCATCACGGTCACGCCCTGCTCCTCGGAAACGAGGGCCACACCCGTGGACGACTCGTAGTACAGGTGTGACGGTGCGGCATCCAATCGGACGGAGCGACGCAGACGCTCGATCGCCGAGGCCGTCGTCGGCACATCGACGCCGATCCACGGCAGCGGCACCCGGGCCGGATCCACGCTGCCATCCCTTGTGAGCCATGCGCGAGGAGCGATGAACTTCCAGGGCTCGTCGAGCAGCGGTTCCTCGAGGATGCTGGCGGGGAGCGGTTCATCATCGACGTCCGCATCGAGCTCGACCAGCGCGGCGTGGAGCTCCCGACGTCGCAGGCTCCGCGTCAACGTCGCAGTATTACCTTCGATGAGCTGGAGCTGGAGACGCGGAAAGCGCACGCGCCAGTCCCGGAGGTGGGGTGCGACCAGAGCGCGCAGCACGCTCGCCAGGCCGCCGATGCGCACCGTACCGCTGGGCCCCTCCACCTCTTGCAGGAGATCGGTGGCCTCGCCGACGACGCGTTCGATCTCCTCGGCCGCCGCGGCGGCGATCCGGCCCGCCGGCGTCAGGACGGTGCCGCGAGGTGTGCGCATGACGAGAACACGACCGGCTTCCCGCTGCAGTTGCTTCAGCTGCTGCGAGACCGCGGAGGGCGTGATGAACAGTTCCTCCGCCGCCGCGATGATGCTGCCGGTCCGAGCGACGGCGAGGAGAGTGCGGAGTCGACGAGGGTCCATTTAAGTAATTTTACATAGCCCGTCACCACCTTTTCACTTGATCTTATTTGGCGCGCGATGTCTCCTTGACTCACACAGTCGACCGACGCCGACTCGGCAGGACATTCGAAGGAGGAACGATGAGCACCGATCTCAAGGCATCACCCGGAGCATCGCGCGGGACAGGACTCGACAGGTTCGACACGGCGGCCGTGGATCGCGAGACCCGACTGGAGATGCACAGAAGGATGCTCCGGATCCGGCACTTCGACCTGCAGGCGATCGAGATCCAGGCTCGCGGCCTCATGCCGGGTTCGGTGCACACCTCGATCGGCCACGAGGCGGCGATCGTCGGCGCATGTATGGCTGTCGAGGTCGACGACTACATGACGGGCTATCACCGGTCCCACGGCCATCCGATCGGCAAGGGATCGAAGCTCGGCCCGCTCTTCGCCGAATTGCTGGGTCGCGCCGACGGCGTCTGCGGCGGCAAAGGCGGATCCATGCACCTCGCGGATTTCTCCGTCGGGAGCCTGGGCGAATCGGGCATCGTCGCGGGGTCGATCCCGGTCGCGGTCGGGGCCGGGCTCAGCGCGCAGATGCAGGCGAACGGACGGGTCGCACTGTGCTTCTTCGGAGACGGCGCCGCCAACGCGGGGCCGTTTCACGAGTCCCTAAACCTCGCGGCGATCTGGAAGACGCCGACGGTCTTCCTGTGTGAGAACAATGGCTTCGCCGTCTCGTTCTCGGCGAAGGAGGCGATGGCGATCGACGACGTCGCTGATCGAGCCGCCGGCTACGGCATGCCCGGAGTGGTGGTCGACGGACAGGACGTGCTTGCTGTCCACGCGGTCGTCGCGGAAGCGGTCGAGCGCGGCAGGTCGGGGGAGGGCCCGACGCTGATCGAGGCGAAGACGTATCGGTTCCGCGAGCACTCGGAGCTCATGCGGATGACCGTCGGCTACCAGTACCGACCGCCGGCGGAAGTGGAGGAATGGGAGAAGCGAGATCCGATCGTTCTCTTCGCGGAACACCTTGTCGGCGAGGGAATCGTGACGGTGGAGGAACTTCAGGGGATCGAGGACGAGATCGTCGCAGAAGTCGCCGCCGCCGTCCAGTTCGCTCTGGACAGCCCCTTCCCCGATCCCGCTTCCGCATTCGACAACATCTACGCGACACCCATCCCGGTACGAGGAGCCTTCTGATGAGCACGACCGTGCGTACTTCCTACCTGGACGCGAATCTCGCGGCCATCGCCGCCGAGATGCACAGAGACCCGTCCGTGTTTTTCATGGGCCAAGACCTCCGCGCGGGTGTCTTCGGCAACTTCCCCGTCGATGAGTTCCCGCTTGAACGGGTGCGAAGCCTCCCCATCTCGGAGGCGGGTTTCCTCGGTGCAGCGATCGGCGCCGCTATGACGGGCATGCGGCCCATCGTCGACATGACGTTTTCGAACCTGTTGTACTCGGCGATGGACCAGATCGTGAACCAGGCGGCGAAGCTGCGGTACATGTCCAACGGGCAGGCGCGGGTGCCTCTCGTGATTCTCGCGAGTCTCTACTACGGAGGCAACCAGGGCGCGCATCACGCCGACAGGCCGGTGTCGCTGTTCACGAACAGTCCCGGACTCAAGGTCGTCGCTCCTACGACCCCGGAGGATGTTCGGGGCCTGACACTCACAGCCATCCGCGAGGACGACCCGGTGATCATCTTCCGCGACGCCAACCTGCAGGGGATGCGGGAGGAGATCTCCACGGATGCTCGAGCCATTCCGTTCGGTGTCGCCGACGTGAAGCGGAAAGGCACGGACGTCACGATCGTCGGCATCGCGAACGGGGTGAGGCTCGGCATGCGCGCTGCCAGACAGCTCGAGGCCGAAGGCATCTCGGTCGAGGTGATCGACCCTCGCTCGCTCGTCCCGCTCGACGTCGACGGGATCCTCGCATCGGTAGCCAAGACACGTCGGGTCGTCGTCGTCGACCCCTCCCCACTCACCTGCAGCTTCGCGAGCGAACTGGTCGCGACCATCGCGCAGGAGGCGTTCGGGTCGCTCTCCGCGGCGCCGATCCGCGTCACCGGTGCGGACGTGCCGACACCGTTCAGCTCGCCGCTCGAGCAGAACACCCTGCCGAATGTCGATCGTGTCGTCGCGGCAGTTCGCCGAGTGCTCGCGTGAAGACGAAGACGTGCTGCGCCGCCGACCGGTGCGCGCCCACCAGTGAGAGGAAGAAGCAGTGACCCAGGATGTGACGTTGCCCCAGTGGGGGATGGGGACCAACGAGGCGTACATCGTCGAGTGGCTCAAGTCGGTGGGGGAGACCATCGCCGAGGGAGAAGGACTCGTCGAGGTGGAGACGGCGAAGGCGACGGACATCGTGGCATCGACAGCCGCGGGCACGATCGTCGAACTGCTCTTCGACGTGGGCGACGAGGTACCGGTCGGCGACGTGATCGCGCGCGTCAGGGCGGCCGTCGAATGATCGGCGCTCAGATCCCGGCCGTCGATGCGATCGTCCGCACGGTGCCGCTCAGCGGAATGCGCGGTGCGATCGCGTCGGCGATGATGGACAGTTTGCGGAGCACGGCGCAACTGACGCTGCATCGCGAGTACGACGCCGATGCGCTGGTCGAATGGCGCAGCGCCCTCCCCCGCGACCGGCGTCCGAGCCTCAACGATCTGGTGATGTGGGCGACGGCGGCGACCCTGCGAAGTCACCCCGAGCTCAACGCTACGATCGACGAGCCGGCGCAGGAGGTCCGGCAGTGGCGGGCCGTGCACCTCGGCATAGCGGTCGCATCCGAGCGGGGTGGGATGTTCGTGCCCGTCGTCCGAGATGCGGAGCAGCTGACACTCGACGAACTGACGCTGTCGACGAGGCAGTTCGTCGCGGCGGCCGCTGCCGGGCGGTTGAGCATGTCGGACATGAGTGGAGGCACTTTCACGGTAACGAACCTCGGCAGCTTCGGCGTCGATGCGTTCACTCCGGTCATCAACCGGCCCCAGGTGGCGATCCTGGGCGTCGGCCGTATGCGCGGGTCACGCTCGACGCTGTCGCTCACGATCGACCATCGCGCAACTGACGGGGTGCCGGCCGGCCGATTCCTCGGCGATCTGGCCGCGCGGCTCGAGAACCCGGCGGCTCTTGCGGATGCGGTAGGCGGGTGGTCACGATGACCGCCGCGGAAGAGATGCAAGGGAAGGTCGCGCTCGTGACCGGAGCCGGGTCCGGGATGGGACGCGCGACTGCTCTCGCGCTGCTCGAAAAGGGGGCGTCCGTCGTCGCCCTCGATGTCGATGAGGGTGGATTGCTCGCACTCGGGTCTCATGATCGGCTGGTCACCGTCAGATGCGACGTGACCGATCGCGACGACGTGGTCGCCGCTGCCGCTCTCGCCATCGCCACGTTCGGAGGAATCGACATCCTGTGCGCGTCTGCGGGCATCTGCCGGCCGGAGAGCGTCGTCGACGCGGGCGCGGTCTGGACGGCGACGATGAACGTCAACGTGAAGGGCACCCTCAACGCCTGCCAGGCGGTGATTCCGCACATGCGCGCACGGGGCGGAGGGTCCATCGTCACCTGGGCGTCGACGAACGCGTTCCAGGCGACACCGAACCTCGCCGCGTACAACGTGAGCAAGGCCGCAGTGCTCATGCTCACCAAGTCGATCGCCGTGGACCACGCGGTGGACGGCATCCGCGCCAATGCGCTCTGCCCCGGGTGGGTCAGGACGCCGATGGCGGGGGACCTGGCGGAGGCGTACGGCAGCGAGGAGGCATGGCTCGCCAGCATCGCCCGGACCCAGCCGCTGGGCCTTGCGACAGCGGAAGCGGTCGCTCGGGCAGCGGTCTTCCTCGCCAGCGACGCGTCGTCGATGATGACCGGGTCCGCGGTCATGGTGGACGGTGGTCTGACCGCCAAGAGCGCATCGACGTCGCCGCCGCCGGTCCGCGCCATCGATATGTCCGCTGCGGCGATGACCGGGTGACGGGAGGACGTCGTGAAGGAGAAGACAGGGGATCAGGGCGGTCGCCTCGCGGGAAAGTCGGTGCTCGTCACCGGTGGAGCGAGCGGCATAGGTGAAGCCGTTGTGAGACTTTTCGTCGCGGAATCGGCTCGTGTGGCCATCCTCGACCGCGACGTGGACCGCGCGGAGGCGATCGCGCGGGATTGCGATGCCGGGGCGGTGACGATTCCGATGGATGTCACGGACCCCGATGACTGGAGTCGCGCCGTCCATGAAGCCACGGCGTGCTTCGGAGAGGTGGATGTCCTGGTGAACAACGCCGGTGGTGGCCGCGGCGGCGGACGCCTCGAAGACGAGGACCCGTCGGTGCATCGTCGGATCCTCGATCTCAACGTCGGCTCGGTGTGGGCGGGCACCCGCGCGGTGCTGCCCTCGATGCGAGCAGCAGGTGGGGGGAGCATTGTGAACATCTCGTCGATCGACGGTCTCGTCGGCGCGCGCGGGGCTGCCTCTTACGTCGCATCGAAGTTCGCGGTGACCGGTCTCACGAAGGCCGCGGCTCTGGAACTCGGCGCCGACGGCATCAGGGTCAATGCGGTCCATCCGGGCTTCGTCGCGACGCCCCTGTTGAGCGGTCGTGACCCGGAACTGATAGATCAGCTGCGCGACGCGGCCGGGTCGCAGCCCATCCCGCGCTTCGGGCTTCCCGAGGAGATCGCCTCAGCGGTGCTCTTCTTCGCCTCGGACGAGAGCTCGTTCTGCACGGGATCGTCCCTCGTGGTCGACGGTGGCCGTACAGCGGGTTCGCGGTGACCTCCAGCGGGCACCGCGGCGAGACGCCGAAGCTCAATCGTCGGTGTGCCGGACCCGGCGCACCGCGTCCATCAAAGGAGAGGGACTCATGAACGATCGAAGCAGTACAGTCCGAGCCATGGCGGCCGTGGGCGCCATCGCCCTCGCGGGAGTCATCGCCGGTTGCGGATCCGGTTCCGCCGACGGCAGTGGTTCGAGCACCGAGGCTGACGCGAAGAAGGTGACCTTCGCCGTCATTCCGGGGTGGAACGACAACCTCGACCTCGCGAACGTCTACCAGTACGTGCTCGAGCGCAACGGCTACACCTTCGAGATCACCGAGTTGAGCGAGATAGCCACGGTGTACACAGCAGCCGCACAGGGCGACGTCGATGTGTTCTCGTCGGCGCCGGCCTCCCTCCACAAGGCGTATTGGGACGAGTACGAGGAGGATCTCGAAGACCTCGGCGCGTACTACGAGAACGGGGCGGTCTTCATCGCCGTGCCGGAGTACGTCACCGGTGTGGAGTCGCTCGACGATCTCGCAGGCCATGCCGACACGTTCGAGGGGAGGATCTACGGCATCGAGCCGGGATCCGGCCTCGCGACGACGACGCAGGAAGAGGTGTTCCCGGCGTACGGCCTCGAGGACACATACGAACTGGCGACCTCGTCGACAGCGGCGATGCTGGCCGAACTGAAGAAGGCGGTCGATGCGAAGGAGCCCATCGCGGTGACCATCTGGAACCCGTGGTGGGTCAACTCCGTGTTCCCGTTGCGACAGCTGGAGGACCCGAAGGGGGCCTACGGCGGGGCATACACGATCAACACCGTCGCGAACGGCGACTTCTCGACCAGATCTCCTGCGGCCGCAGAGATGATGTCGCACTTCTCGCTCTCCGATGAGCAGTTCAGCAGCCTCGACGACTTCGTCTACAACCGGTTCGATGAAGGGCAGGAGCAGGAAGCGGTTGCGGCCTGGTTCGAGGAGAACCCCGACATCCTCGAAGAGATGGAGTCGTATCTCGCCGACTGATGTCCTGAGCGTCGTTCGGCGGACCCAGCCTCAGGGACTGAGCGATCCGAGGCGACGGTAGCGGGGACGTGCAACGCGGATGCCGACCGCGCATGTCACCGCCACCGTAACCTCCAACGCGAACCACGCCAGCAGGAGGTCGTGAGCGGAGCCATCGCGCATCGAGTCAGAAGTCGGGATGCGCCCGTGGTCCGGTGAGTGCGCCGCGCCGACGATCGCGAGCCACGCCGCGTGCGACAGGTGTCCTGACCGCCACGATGAGGTCGAGGATCGAGCTGGCGGATGCGAGCAGCGCCGCTCCGCGGAACAGCCCCCGATACGGCAGCTTCAAAGACGGTGCGCGCTCACGACGCAAGGTCGTGGGCGGGCATCGAGGGCAGAGAGAGCGTGGTGGGCGAAGCGGTGCGGATGACGAGGCGAACACGATCGCGCCCCCCGAGATCCGGCGAGTCGAAGGGCAGGCAGAAGCTCAGCGTGACCTCGGTGAACCCTTCGGTGTGCACCAACAGTTCCAGGGTGCGATGCTCCGTCGGTCGTCCGTCGAGAGGGGTGGCGCTCCAGCGCACCTCCACGCTCCCGTCCGCGGGGGAGATCAATACGGCCCGCATCGGCGCTGAGACGAAGCCGCTGTTCGAGATGCCGACCGGTACGCTCACGACGGCTCCGCGCCGCGCTTCGAGAACCCCGGGACGATGTCGGGACGCGTAGACGCGGGCTTCGGGATTGACCGACAGAGTGATGCCGCCGTCGACGAGAGAATCGGGTGCGGGTGTGTGACAGGAGACCGTCGCGCAGTCCGCTCGGCAGATCGAGTGATCGGAGCACGACGCACATCCGGTCACGATGGTCACGATCCCTCCGGACACTGGTCGGCGATGAGCTGGTAGGCGTCTCGGGCGACCCGGAACTCGACCTCCGCGTCCGCGCGTTCGGCGGGACGGATGAACCGGCTCTTCTCGATCCAGAGCGCCTCGACCGCATCGCGGCACCACTCGGCGCTGCGACGAGAGGCTCGCACTGGACGTCCGGCCACCTTGACGACCGTTGCAGACGTGTGAACGCTCGGAAGTATGCGCAGTGCGATCCAGGATGACGCAGTGATGTCGATCTCGAACGTCACCTCGTGCAGTGAGCCGTCGGCGAGGATGTTCCGCGACGCGACAGGGTAGCCGTTGACCACGAGCTCCAGCGGGACCTCGCGCGTCTCGTCGATGCGCGCACGTTCGAGATGCCAACTCGGCCACGCGTAAGCCGGTGTCGCGCGGATGCGCCGCCATTCGTCGCTGAGCTGCTCCTCGAGCCGGGCGGCGACCTGAGCGGTGACGGTCACGCGTCGAGGGGAGGCGAGTTCGAGGGTCGATCCTGTCGGAGCGTCGTCGACATCGAAACGCAGCACATGAGACCGTCCATCGCCGGAGTAGACCCGGCCGGCACGAATGCCGTCGACCCAGCGGTCCCACCCGGTACCGCCGTCGATCGGTCCGTCCATCTGCACGTAGGTGCGCCCAGCGCCCGCGCGTTCGTCAGAGATGCACGGGTAATCGGTCTCACCGAGGAAAGCTAAACGGTAGCCGCTGCTGAGCATGTGGTACCACGCGCTCAGCTCCATGGCGGGGTGGCCCTCGGCGCCCGCGATGAAGTCGACGGTGTCGTGCACCAAGTCGACGAGCACACCGTTCATGCCGACGCTGTTGAACGGGGGCATCTCGTGATTCGGGAGTTCGAGGCTGGAGACCGCCATGCCGAATCCGGCATGGGCGTAACCGACGAGAGCACCCTGCTCGCGTGCCCATGCTGTGATCGGCGTGGTGGTCGAAGGCCAATCCTCGAGCATCGTGGTGTCGGGGTAATCCTGTTCGGCGAGGTTGAGCAGGATGAGGTGCCCGAGGTGGCTGGACGGGAACCCCGAGATCTCGAGGTCGTAACGCGCGGCGCTGTCGGCATCGGCTTCGGTGTCGGCGGTCGTGAACACCTGGTTGTTCGCTTCCTGCAGCTCCCGGTGCTCCAGGGTGGCTGACGGGCTGATCGCCTCTCCGGTGAAGAACTGCTTCTGGTGGTAGTACGCCGGACCCCATGTGAGTACCGATCCCACCGAGAGGGCCTCTCCGCGGATCTGACGGATCATCGTCTCGGGCGCGACCCCCTGCGACGGGATCTCGTAGTGAGAGCATCCGGCAGCGTGGAGATGGGGATCTCCGGAATACCACCCGTGATCTTCGGAACGGATCCAACGGTCGAGACGGATGCGGCACACCGCACCGGGTCCGTCGACGAGGAACGACGATTCGACCGGCACGTACTCGGGTCCGCGGCGGGCCTCGACCGTAAATCGACCTCGGGGCAGGCGGATCGTCTCGCCGTGGCCACGGTAGACCTGATCCTGGAACCGCATGTCGGGGGCGATGCGCATCTGCGGTGGCGGGTAGACCCGTTGCTGCTCGTCTTGGATCGTGAGAGAGGCGACGCAGGTCCGTCCGTCGGAGTCGCGAAGGTCGAACTCCACCTCGAAAGACGGTTCCACTTCGCATTCCACGCGCACGCGCTGGTTGCCGCCGTGGAAGCCGCGGTCCTCGTATACGGCGGACACGCCGATCAACGCGGGCCGCGCAGTCCCGCTGCTGCAATAGACGTGCACGACGCGGTACTCGAGCGGAAGTCCGGAGAGCGGCTCCGCGTCGTCGGGTTCGATCTGCATCCATGCGTCCTCGACGAGTCCGGCGTACTCGACCCGGTCAAGGAGGTCGGGCTTCGATGCGCTCGTGCGACGGAGGCCGAGGGTGCCGGGTGAGGGTGACGACCAGTATCCGGCCACGGGGTTGGTCTCCAGATGGAGCGGTGCCGTCACACCGTGCGGATTCTCGACGCGGATGAGGAACGCCCGCCACCCCCGCTCGACCAACACGGGCGCGCTCGTCCCCGCCGTCAGGGTGGCGAAGCCCTGCTCGTCGAGCGTCGCGGAGACGAGCACCCTCGCACGGAGGGCTTCCTCCCACCCGACCACCGTGGAGGGCGCGTCTCCCGTGGTCGGCAGTGGCTCACCCGCCGTCGAGAGTGCATCGATGACGCGGCTCGTCATCGACAGGTACGGCTGCTCATCGATAGGGGAAGCCGCTGTCGTCACAGGTGTATCGCTCTTCGACACGACAGCGGATCACTTCACCCAGGAATCGACGAGGTCCTGGTGCTCCTCGATCCACGTCGCGGCGACTTTCTCCTTCTCCGCGTCCGACTCGACCTCGGTGATCGCCAAGTCGAGTTCCGCGAACTGATCGGGGTCGAGGTAGAACTCGTTCATCCATGCGCTGACCTCGTCGTGACCGGAGGCAAAGGTCTTGGAGGACAGGACCGTGTACGAGTCTGGGTCTCCGAAGGATCCCTCCGGGTCCTCGAGTGCTTTCACCGGATAGCGGGCGAACATCCAGTGGGGCGTCCAGGCCGTGAAGACGATCGGTTCCTTCTTCGAGGTGGCGTCCTCCACAGTGGCGAGCATCGCCGCCGTGCTGCTCTCCGACAGCGTGTAGCCGTCCAAGGCGTAGTCCGGAATCACGTCTTCCATGACGATTCGGTTGACGCCCGTTCCCGCCTCGATGCCGACGATCGTTCCATCGAACTCGTCTGCACGACCTTTCAGGTCCTCGATCGAGTTCACGTCCTCTAGGTAGGTGGGTACAGCGAGAGTGAGGATGGCCGGATCGTTCCATTCGCCAAGGATTTCGTAGTCGTCTCGGTGCTCCTCGAAATAGGAACTGTGCGTCTTCGGCAACCAGCCGAGGAAGAAGAGATCGGCGTCACCGTTGGCGACGGCGAGGAAGGACTGCGCGAGATCGAGCTCGATGATGTCGACGGCATAGCCCTGGTCCTCCAGTAGTTGCTTCCACACGTAGTTCGCTCCGGTTCCGTCGTAGCCGGCGACGGTGGCGATGGTTACAGACGTGTCTTCGGACCCGTCGGAACCGCTTCCCGCGCCGCTGCACGCGCTGAGAGCGAGAGCGGCGCCGACCAGCGACGCTGCGGTCATGACGCGGAAACGGACGGAATTCATCTGCATGAGGGCTCCTCTTCTCGGGCGTGCTCTAAGTATGCACAATCGATATTTCTCGGGTGTAACGATTTCGCATCGAAAACCTCTTCAGCTCACGCCGATGCGCGCGCCGGCGCCGTTCATCGTCAGCAGCCGCTCCCGCGCGGGCACTACCGTCGGGTGCGTGCCGGTCATCCGCTCGATGATCCGGACGACCTGACAGGAATAGCCGTACTCGTTGTCGTACCAGACATAGAGCACGAGCCGGGTGCCATCGGCGATGGTCGCGAGACCGTCGACGATTCCTGCCCGGTGCGACCCGACGAAGTCCGTCGACACGACCTCCGGGGATTCGACGTAGTCGATCTGCTGGCGCAGCTCGGAATGCAGGGACACCTGTCGCAGGTGGTCGTTGACTTCGTCCTTCGTGGTCGGGCGATCGAGTGCGAGGTTCAGGATCGCCAGGCTGACGTCCGGCGTGGGCACGCGGATGCTGGAACCGGTCAGGCGGCCTTCCAGCTGAGGGAGCGCCTTGGCGACAGCTGTCGCGGCACCGGTCTCGGTGATCACCATGTTCATCACTGCGGAGCGGCCACGGCGGTCGCCTTTGTGGAAGTTGTCGATGAGGTTCTGATCGTTCGTGAAGGAGTGCACGGTCTCGACGTGCCCGTGCACCACGCCGAAAGCGTCGTCGATCACCTTGAGCACGGGCGTGATGGCGTTTGTCGTGCATGACGCGGCCGACAGGGTGAGATCCTCGCCCGAGATGGTGGAGTCGTTGATGCCGTGGACGATGTTCTTGACAGGTGTCTTGCCGGGAGCTGTGAGGAGCACGCGGCTCGCGCCGTTGCTCTGGAGATGACGGGACAGCCCGGTCTGGTCTCGCCAGCGACCGGTGTTGTCGACGATGATCGCGTCGCGGATGCCGTACGCGGTGTAGTCGATGGTGGCTGGGTCATCGGCGTAGATCACCTGGATGCGCGTGCCGTTCGCGACGAGGACGTCGTTGTCGCGATCGACGGTCACGGATCCCGAGAAAGGCCCGTGCACGGAATCGCGAGCCAACAGGCTCGCGCGCTTGATCAGGTCGTCCTCCGAACCGCGTCGAACAACGATGGCTCGTAACCGAGGGCCGTGACCGTTGCCCGCCTGACCGATGAGGATCCGCGCCAGCAACCGGCCGATGCGTCCGAACCCGTAGAGGATGACGTCGGTCGAGGTGGCGGACTCTCCGGGTGCGATCAGGTCGGCGCATCGCTGCTGAAGCCGATCGACGCAGCTGCCGTCTCCGATGAGCTCGGCGGCCAGCCGCGCGATGTCGACGGATGCCGGAGCAGGGGCGATCGCGAGAAGGGTCTCGAGCACGGTCTCGAGGGCGTCGAGCGCGATCGTCTCGTGGCCGATCTCGCGCGCGTGATCGACCACGGCCAGAACCCCGGTCGCCGAGAGGTTGACCAGCCGCGCGCCGTGCACGGACGTGATTACGCCGAGGTCGCGGTAGAGGCGGCCGATCAGGGGGAGAAGCCGCTCCGCCTGTTCCTCCCTGACGACCCAGGCCCGGCGGTGGGAGTCGAAATCAGGGGCGGGCTCGAAGGTGAGGGATGTCATGATTCATTCCTGTCGGAGGATGCCGGATCGATCGCGCTCGCATTAGTCAGTTCCGCGCCGCGGGCGGCGCGACGGATGCGGCGCGCGCGAGCCATCCGCCGTCGGCCAAGACGGCGGAACCGGTCATGATCCGAGACGCGTCCGACGCTAGGAAGACCGCGACGTCGGCGATCGACTCCGGTGAGGCCATCCCGAGCGGCTGGGCGGCCGCGACGCTGGAGAGCCACGCCTCACGGCTCGCATAGTGCTGCGCGTGGCGATCAAGCAACGGGGTATCGACGTAGCCAGGGCACAGCGCGTGCACACGGATACCGTCGCCGGCGTAGTCGATGGCCAGCGCCTGGCTCAGCGCGAGCACGGCCGCCTTGCTCACGCTGTAGGCGGAGAACTGTGGCGCGGTCTCGAAGGAGTTGGTCGACGCCCAGTTGACGATTGATCCTCCGCCGCGCGTCCGGAGGGCGGGGAGGGCGGCGCGGCAGACGTTGACGACGCCGTGGAAGTTGACGTCGAGCGTCTCGTCCCAGACGTTCTCGTCGTCGAAGGAACCCTCCGTCGCGATGCCGGCGACGTTGAAGACGATGTCGAGGCCGCCGTACTCGACGACGGCCCGCTCGACGAAAGCGGCGACGTCGTCCTTGCGAGTGACATCGACGCGCATGGCGGTGAAGCCGGCGCCGGTGGGCAGGGTCACCAGGGCATCCGGGTTGCGCCCGCCGGCGATGACGTTCGCTCCGGCGTCGCGGAGCGCCAGGGCCGCTGCCGTGCCCATTCCCGACGTCGCCCCTGTGACGATCGCGGTCTTGCCGGTGAGGTCGTATGTCATATCTGCTTTCCTCTCTTCGAGCGTGCGGATGCCGTCAGGCGAGGCGCTCGGCCGCCTCGACCACGTTGGTCATGAGCAGTGCGACGGTCATCGGACCGACACCGCCCGGGTTCGGGGAGAGGTAGCCGGCGATCTCGGCCACGTCGGGGTGCACGTCGCCGAAGACCAGGCTCTTGCCGGTCTCGGGGTCGGTCTCCCGTGTGACGCCGACGTCGAGCACGGCCGCGCCGGGCTTGACGTCTTCGGCGCGGATGAGGTGCTTGACGCCCGCCGCCGCGACGATGACGTCGGCCTCACGCAGGTAGCGCGGCATGTCGACGGTGCCGGTGTGCGTGAGCGTGACCGTCGCGTTCAGGTCGCGCCGTGTGAGCAGCAGTCCGATCGAGCGGCCGATGGTGACACCGCGGCCGACGACGACCACGTGCTTGCCCTTGAGGTCGTAGCCGCCTCGCAGCAGCAGCTCGATCACACCGCGCGGCGTGCACGGCAGCGGCGTGTGGATCGGTGCGTTCACGTTCAGCACGAGCCGCCCGAGGTTGGTCGGGTGCAGGCCGTCGGCATCCTTCGCGGGGTCGATCCGTTCGAGGATCGCATCCGTGTCGATGTGCTTCGGCAACGGCAGCTGCACGATGTAGCCGTGGCAGGCCGGGTCGGCGTTGAGCTCGTCGATCAGCGCCTCGACGTCGGCCTGCGTGGCGTCGGCGGGCAGCTCGCGCTGGATCGAGTTCATCCCGATCGCCTCGGACTGCCGGTGCTTCATGCCCACATAAAGCTGGGATGCGGGGTCGGCGCCGACGAGCACGGTGGCGATGCCGGGCGTGATCCCCCTGGCCTTCAGCGCGGCGACCCGCTCCGTCAGCTCGGCGCGGATCTCGGCGGCCGCCGACTTGCCGTCGAGTGTTCGTGAAGTCATCCGAGTGCCTCCTCGCACGGAGATGGCGCGAAAGCACCGATCCCCATTGTCAGAAATATCGATTGTGCATATTCTGGCATCAGAGTAACACGCCGGTCCGCGCGCACCCAGTCCGATGTCGATGGGAGTCACGTGCGGACTCAGACAGAGAAGGAGTGAAGATGACGCACCTCGAAGACGCCACGCAGCCCGCGACCGGTCGGCACCTCGCGAAGGCGGTGGACCTCGATGCCCTGAACGCCCAGCGGCTCGCGAGCGCTCGAGCGGGCCTACGCAAGGCCGGTATCGCTGCAGCTCTGCTGTTCGATCCGGCGAACGTCCGGTACGCCACGTGCGACGGTCAATCCGTCGTCTTCAACCTGCACGACTCGTTCCGCTGGGCGCTGGTCTTCGCCGAGGACGAGCCCATTCTCTGGGAGAGCTTCGACGAGATGCGCATCACGCGCAGTCGATGGGCCGGCGACATGAGGCCGGCGCACGGATTCGGGTACTTCGGATCAGGCCCGGGCAGCACCGAGGATGCGAAGATCGCCATGGACGAGGTGTACGCGGAGCTCTCGACCCGAGGTCTGCTCGGCGAGCCGCTCGGCGTCGATCGTGCCAACGCCGTCGTGTTCCTCGAGCTCCAGCGTCGAGGCATCACCATCGTGAACGCCTCTCCCGCGATGGAGACGGCACGCGCCGTCAAGACGCCCCTCGAACTCGACATCCATCGGGACAATGCTCGACTCGTCGACATCGCAGTGGACGCTTTTCTCCCCGCACTGGTTCCCGGGCGCACCGAGAACGAGCTGTGGGCGGAACTGGCGCGTCAGACGTTCGCACACGGTGCGCTGTACGCCGAGGCGCGGCTTCTGACATCGGGCCCCAGGACGAATCCCTGGATGCAAGAGGCCTCCGATCGGATCGTGCAGAACGGCGAGATCGTCGGGTTCGACACCGACCTCGTCGGCCCCTACGGCTACCTCACCGACATCTCGAGGTCGTACCTGGTCGGAGACATCGCCCCGACGGCCGAGCAGCGCGACGTGTATCAGGCGTCCTACCACTTTGTCCACGAGAGCATCCCGGAGTTCACGGCGGGCCGCAGCTTCCAGGAGCTGGGAGAGCTTCTCGGGGCGCGCATGCCTCAGGAGTACCGGTCACAGAGGTACCCCTTCATCGCGCACGGGTGCGGTGCGGTCGATGAGTTCCCGGTCGTCGTGCTCGGAGACAACCACGAGGGCGTGCTCGAAGCGGGGATGGTGCTGAGCGTGGAGGGCTACATGGGTCGCGTCGGCGGGGCCTTCGGAGTCAAGTACGAGGAGCAGATCATCGTGACCGACGGCGCACCCGAACTCATCTCGTTCGCGCCGGCCGATGAGAGACTGCTCGCGCCCTGATCGCGTTCACGCAGGAAGCGGCCCCCGGAGTTCAGATTCCGGGGGCCGCTTCGTCGGTCAGTGGGTCAGGCAGCCGATGAGGTGGCGCCTGCGCGATCGCTCTGCGCGGCCGTGGCCTCGCTGACGGTGGGGTTGCGCAGAGTGCCGAGTCCTTCGATGGTGACGGCCATGACGTCGCCGTCGACGAGCCAGCGCTGCTGCTGCTGCTCGAAGACCACACCGGCGGGAGTGCCGGTCGCGATGATGTCGCCCGGTTCGAGCGTCATGACCTCGCTGATGAACTCGATCGTCTGGGCGACGGAGAACACCATGCTGGCAGTCGTGTCGCTCTGCTTGACGTCATCGTTGAGCTTCGTCGTGAGCTGGAGGTTCTGCGGATC
The DNA here is from genome assembly GCF_052266695.1 of Microbacterium zouquanmingi. Lineage (NCBI taxonomy): Bacteria > Bacillati > Actinomycetota > Actinomycetes > Micrococcales > Microbacteriaceae > Microbacterium > Microbacterium zouquanmingi. The sequence goes on along the minus strand of NZ_JBQPQZ010000001.1, from coordinate 640,357 downwards.
CGGGATGAGAGCCGCCGGAACGAGACCCGGTCCCATCGGCGCGAAAGTGTCGACGCCCTTGCCGTGCGTCCACTGGCTCGTCGCCAGCTGCAGATCGCGGGCGGAGACGTCGTTGAAGACGGCGTAGCCAGCCACGTAGTCCAGAGCATCCTCGCGGGAGACGTGCTTGGTGCGACGACCGATCACGACAGCCAGTTCGCCCTCATAGTCGACCTTGTCGTCGGAGCGGGGGAGGATGACATCGGCGTCGGCGCCCACGAGGCCATTCTGGAACTTCGCGAAGAAGACGGGAACGGGAGGCACGTCGAAGCCGGCGCCGTCGGCGTGCGCCTTGTAGTTCAGGCCCAGGCAGAGGATCTTGCTCGGACGCAGCACCGGTGGGCCGAGCTCGACATCCGCGAGCGAGACGGTGCTTCCGCCACTGCCGGTCACGCGGGAGACGAGCTCGTCAATGCCGGCGTCGTTCGCGAGAACGGCGGCGGCGATCACGTCGCCGTCGATACCCGCGACATCGGCGATCGGCCACACGGCGCCGTCGTGGACGAAGCCCGGCGAGAACTCGTCCCCGGCGCTTGTGCGCCAGGTCACGAGCGAGTGCTCGGCAACCTCCGTGGTGTACTCGGATGTCATGATGTTCTCCCTAATCAGTGGTGAGGATGGATGTGGCGGCCGCGTCGATGCGATCGGGGCGGAATCTGGCGAGGCTCTCCTCGTCGTGACCATGGAGGGTCTCGGAGACCACGAGGTCGGCGAGAGCCGGTGCGATCGTGACGGCGGCATGTGCCAGCGCCACGTAGCACCCGTCGAGGCCGAAGGGGCGTCCGACGATCGGGGAGCCGTCGACGGGCATGGCGCGGGCTGTCACACGTGCCCGCTCCATGCGCGTGGAGCGCAGCGCGGGGACGAACTCGGCTGAGCGCTCCAGGAGCTCGCGGGCGATCCGGTCGGCGACGCCGGGGTCGACATCGAGCCCTCCCTGTGCTCCGACCTGGTAGTCCTCGGTCGGCGACCACACCATCGTGCGGCCTCCGTTGTGCGGGCGGTAGCTGATGTCATCGACCGACGCGACCTGCCGCACGGAACCCTCGACGGGCTCGGTGACGACCAGCAGTCCCGGAACGGGCGTGCCGGCGGCCTCGTCGATCGCGACGAAGCGCGAATCCTCACCGGTGAGACGCAAGATCTCGTCGGTCCAGCGCCCGCCGCAGACGATCAGCTCATCGCTGTCGAGTCGGGCGCCGGAGGCGAGGCGCACGCCCGTGACCGTCGCTCCCGTGCGGTGGATCTCGACGACGGCGTCGTTCGTGCGGAACTGCACCCCGCCATGCGTGGCGCGGTCAGCGAAGTCGCGCGTCATCGCGGGAGCATCCACCCAGCCTTCGCCCGGGAAGTGATAGATGCGCTCCGACGCGAAGCTGGCGAACGCGGGTTCCACAGCGGTCGCGTCTCCGACGAGACGCTCGGCCGGGTAGCCCATGGCGGCCAGACGCTCGACATGCACATCCTGTGCGGCGAAGTCGTCGCCCGTCCGCGCGACGTTCAACGTTCCCACGTTGTGCCACCAGGGCGCATTGCCCTCCCGGCCCATGCGTTCGTAGGCGCGCATTCCGGCCCAGCGCAGATCGAAGTAGTTCCAATAGCCCGAGTAGCTGGCGTTCGCCTGAGAGAACGTAATGCCGGTCGTGCCGCCGGCGACTTTCCCCGCGTCCACCACAGTCACCGAAGCCCCCGCGGCGGCGAGCCTCTCGGCGACCATGACGCCGACGATGCCGGCTCCGACGACGATCGCCCTGCGTGGCGCAGTGCTCACTTGTCGGCTCCGAGGAAGCTGGTGTCGTCGATGGCGAGGGCGAGGGAGAGGACGGCGGCGAAGTAGCCGTAGTGGCGCATGCCTTCGTAGATGCCGACGGCGGTGTGGCTGAAGATCGATCCGACGTCGCGGCCGGGGTCGACGCTGTGCTTCCAGGTGGAGAGGTTCGCGAAGTGGACTTCCATGTAGGGGGCGCCGGTGTCGGTGAGGGCGTCGCGGGTGGCCTGGCCGAAGTAGGTGAGGCCGGCGGGGTTGATGAGGAAGCCGTCCACGGTGCCGGTGGTCTCGTGGATGAAGTGGAGGATCTCCCCTTCGATGTCGGACTGGAAGTGCACGATCTCGACGTTGATGTCGGCGGCGAACTCGTCGACCATCGCGTTGAGCGCGTCGAGGGAGGTCACCGGGCCGAACAGGCCGGGGTTGCGCTTTCCGAGCTGACCCATGTTGGGTCCGTTCACGAACGCGAACTTCAGGGTGCGGGCCGATTCACGCAGGGCCATCGGGTACTCCTTCGTCAGATGAGTGGAACAACACCACAAGAATATGCACAATCGATATTTTCTACAATGCCTTCCGGGGCGATGAAGGCGTATGCAAGGTCAGGAGGGCGGTGCGACCGACGCGGACCGGGCGGCTTGCCCGCCGTCGGTCATGACGGCGGAGCCGGTCATGATGCGGGAGGCGTCCGAGCCCAGGAAGACGACCACGTCCGCGACCGACTCGGGGGTTCCCAGTCCGAGCGGCTGGATCGCCGATACGACCTGGTGCCAAGCGGCCTGGCTCGGATACGTGCGTGCGACCCGGTCCATCATCGGCGTGGCCGTGTGCCCAGGACATACGGTGTTGGCCCGGATGCCGTCGGCGGCGAACTCGACGGCCAGCGACTGGCTGAGCATGTGCACCGCCGCCTTGCTGATCGAGTAGGCGGAGAGTTCCGGTGTAGCGACGAAGGAGTTGATCGAACCCCAGTTGATGATGGATCCTCCTCCGGCTCGCTTGAGGGCGGGAATCGCTGCGCGGCACATGTTGACCGTGCCGTTGAGATTGATGTTCATTGTGCGCTGCCACACAACATCGACGCCGCCGAACGGCTCTTCGAGGCAGATGCCGGCCGCATTGGCGAGGATGTCGAGAGCCCCGTACGTGCTCTCCGCGAGATCGACCGCCGCAGCTGCGCCGACGATGTCGGTCACGTCGCAAATCGTGGTGATCAGCCGGGGGCTCTCGGGGAGTGTTGCCAGTCCGGCTTCGGTGACATCGGCGGCGACGACGGCTGCTCCGGCATCCAGCATTGCCACGACCGTCGCACGGCCCATGCCGGACGCCGCTCCGGTTATGAGCGCGGTCTTGCCTTCGAGAATGAGTGCGGCCATCGGTTTCTCCTCCGTGAAGTGTGTTAACGCGAGAATATGCACAATCGATATTGTGTGGCAAGTGCTCTCTCGCTAGCGTCGTCTCTCGGTGGCTCTCTCCTGAGTCGCCGCACCGATCGGAAGGCAACATCATGACAATCGAAGAATCGGTCCTCGCCGTTCGCGCATACGACCAGCTGGCCATGCAGCAGACGCTATCGAACTACGGGTGGGGGTTCGATGAGGATGATTTCGAAATGCTCGCCGACACCTTCACCTCGGATGCCACGTCCGGTGGGCGGGTCGTCGGCGCCGATCAGAAGTGGGGTCCCTCGACCGGCCGCGATGCGATTGTCGCCGAACTCCGGGCATCGCGAGCCGCCAAGAATGCCCAAGGCCGACACACTCTCCACACCTTCCGCTTCGAGGATCAGACGACCATCTCAGCGATCATGCACTGCTATGTGCTGATCACCTCCGCCCAGCCGAGCGGGATGGTTATCTCCAGTGCCGGGTGGTACCGCGCGGATATGATCAAAGAAGAGGACGGCCGCTGGCGCATGTCGAAGCTGGACGCTCAGCTCGACTGCACGTTCCTGTGATCCCTGCGCTGGTGTTCCCGTGAGCAGTCAAGGCTCTTGACGAGAATATCGATTGTGCATATTGTTGATCGCCAAGACACATCGGTACTACGGGTGGAGATGGACGCCGGCTCTGCCGGACGCCAACCCGACCCCACTATCAGTAGGAGCCCTGATGCAACGACGTACGCGGACTCGACGAGAAGGCAGATCTTCATCGCGACAGCCCGGGGTGGGTGAATTCTGATGTCGGCGATCGAGGCGAGCGGCGCCTACAAGATCTTCGGTAAGAAGGCGGATGCCGCGGTCGGACGAATCGAGGCGGGAGCGACGCGCGAGGAGCTGCGAGACGAGGGGATTACCGCTGCGGTGATCGACGCCTCGTTCACCGTGCAGGAGGGCGAGGTCTTCGTCGTCATGGGGTTGTCCGGCTCGGGCAAGTCCACTCTGATCCGCATGGTCAACGGTCTCGTCGACCCCACAGCGGGTTCCCTGAAGGTCTACGGCGAAGACGTCGTCGGAATGAAGGGGCAGCCCCTGCGGCGCATGCGTCGCGAGAAGGTCAGCATGGTCTTCCAGCACTTCGCCCTTTTCCCGCATCGAACCGTCGGGGAGAACGCGGCGTACGGTCTGAAGGTGCAGGGGCTGAACAAGGATGAGCGTCAGGTCCGCGCGAACGAGGCTCTGAAGATGGTGGGCCTCGGCGGCTGGGAGTCCTCCATGCCCGGGCAGCTGTCCGGAGGCATGCGCCAACGCGTGGGCCTCGCTCGAGCGCTGGCGACGGGGACGAACATCATGCTGATGGACGAGTCGTTCAGCGCGCTCGACCCCCTCATCAAGCGCGAGATGCAGGACCAACTCATCGAGCTGCAGCAGAAACTCGACAAGACCATCCTCTTCATCACGCACGACCTCAATGAGGCCATGCGCCTCGGCGATCGGATCGCCATGATGCGCGACGGCCGCATCGACCAGATCGGCACGGCAGAAGAGATCCTCAACGCCCCCGCGAGTGACTACGTGCGGCAATTCGTGCGCGACGTCGATCGTGCCCGCGTCCTGACCGCAGGGCAGGTCATGACACCGACAGGCGACGAGGGCGGGAGCGGCGACGACATGCACACCGTGTCGGCGACATCGCGGCTCAGTGATCTCTTCGACCTCAGTGCGAGTACGGAGGGAGCCCTCACCGTCGTCGACGAGGGGGGGAACCGCGTGGGAGAGCTCACCCACACGTCCGTGATCGCCGCGCTCAGTCAGACCGGTGCGATTCCCGTGGTGCGCTCGTCGCGCTGGCGCCGCAATAAGCGCACCGATCAGACGACTCCCGCAGACCTGCCGGAGCCGATCTCGCAGAAAGGCGTGTGAGCCATGATCTCCGCGGACATCTCCATTCCCCGCATCCCGGTCGGTGACATGTTCGAGGGCCTGTTCGACTGGCTCAACGACAACCTAGGCGCGGCCTTCGACACGATCAGCGATCTCATCGGAGGCATCCTCGACGGCTTCATCGCCGTGCTCACCGGTCCGGACGCTCTCATCCTCGCCCTGCTCTTCGGGCTAATCGCTCTCGCGACACGCGGATGGAAGTTCTCGATCCTCGGCTTCGTCGGCTTACTGCTCATCATCAGCATGGGCCAGTGGGACGCCTCGATGCAGACCCTGGCTCTCGTTCTGGTGGCCGCGCTCGTCGCGATCCTGATCTCCGTGCCTCTCGGCATCCTCGCCGCCCGCAGTCGCACCGCGAGTGCGATCATTCGTCCGATCCTCGACTTCATGCAGACGATGCCGGGATTCGTCTGGCTCGTGCCCGTCGTCACGCTGTTCGGCATCGGAATCGTGCCCGGCGTCGTCGCTACCATCATCTTCGCGCTGCCACCCGGTGTGCGCTTGACCGAGCTTGGTCTGCGATCGGTGGATTCGGAGGTCGTCGAAGCTTCGGAGGCGTTCGGAGCCACGCCCCGGCAGACGCTCTTCGGCGTGCAGCTGCCCCTCGCGACACCGGCGATCATGGCCGGTGTGAATCAGGTGATCATGATGTCCCTGTCGATGGCGGTCATTGCCGGCCTCGTCGGCGCCGGTGGCCTCGGTGGACAGGTCACCTCCGCCATCGCCACGCTGAACATCGGACTCGGCTTCGAGGCGGGCCTGTCTGTCGTGATCCTCGCGATCTATCTCGATCGCGTCACCGCGTCGTTCGGAGCGGGAACGAGTCTTTCGAAGTCGAAGTTCTGGCGCCGCGCGATCGCGAAGCGGGAGACGCTCGCATCGACGGAGGCGTCGGACGCCACGGCGACCGCGGCCAAGTTCGAGAAAGTCGGCGGATAGGGCGAACCCGACCTATCCGAATTCAATGAAGGAGAAGAGATGAGCACCACCTCGCGCAAGTTCACCGCGCTCGCCGTCGCCGGCGTTGCCGCACTCGTGCTCGCCGGCTGCAGCGGCCCAGCCGATGACAGCGGCTCGGGCGACGGCGAGGGCGACAAGTCCATCACCCTGGGAGTCGTGTCGGGCTGGAACGACATGACCGACATCGCGAACCTGTACAAGTACGTCCTGGAGCAGGAGGGGTACACGGTCGACATCAAGGAGCTCAGCGAGATCGCCACCATGTACGTCGCCGCCAGCGAGGGCGACGTGGATGTCTTCTCTACGTCGCCGTCGACGATCCACAAGCAGTACTGGGACGAGTACAAGGACGATCTCGAGATCGTCGGCTCGTACTATGAGGATGCATCTATCTATCTGGCCGTGCCCGACTACATGACGGACGTGCAGTCGATCGAGGACCTCTCCGCAGCGGCCGGAGAGCTCAACGGCACGATCACCAGCATCGAGCCGGGAGCAGGCGTGGTGTCGACCGCGAAGGACGTGACTCTTCCCGCCTACGGCCTCGAGTCGACCTACCAGGTGCAGACGTCGTCGACCGCCGCGATGCTCGCGGCACTTAAGGAGGCGCACGACGCGGAGAAGCCGATCGTGGTGACCGCCTGGTCGCCGTGGTGGGCGAACTCGACGTTCGACCTGCGCAAGCTGGAGGACCCGGAGAAGGCATACGGTGATCCCTACACTCTCGACATGGTCGCGACGAAGGGCTTCGCCGACTCCCACCCTGAGGTCGCGGCGATGATGAAGGACCTCGTGCTGGACGAGGACCAGTTCAACACCCTCGACAACGCCGTTTATCAGGAGTTCGAGGCCGGCCAGGAGCAGGAGGCTGTCGCATCCTGGCTCGAGGAGAACCCGGAGATCCTCACGCAGATGGAAGCGGCGCTCAAGGGCTGACGCATCTGACTGAAGGACCCGGTCCCGCATCCTGCGGGGTCGGGTCCTTCTCTATTGCGGGTCCGTCCGCGGGCGGGTCCTGAGCAACCAGGGGATGATCGCACCGGCAGTGACTGCGGCCAACAGGACATAGAGTCCATCGAAACCGAGCCAGGGCACGAGAGCTCCTGCGAGCAGGGGGCCGATGCCGATGCCCGCGTCACCGACGAGATAGAAGGTCGACGTCGCCAACGCCGCCCGATGCGGTGGGGAGGCCGAGAACACCGCGGCGTGCACCGAGGGGAAGAGTGCGCCGAAGCCGACTCCGACGAGACCGGCCGAGAGGATCAGGGTGACCGTCGTCATCGGCAGCGCCAGCACTGCCAGTCCGGCCGCGAGCGAAGCCAGCAGCGGCGGCACGATCACCCGTTCACCGAGACGATCGAGCGCCTTCCCGATGACGAGGCGAGCGATGATCGCGACGACCGCGTAAGCGGCGAAGTAGACGCCGGCCGGTTCCGCCGCGCCCTGAGCCGCTGCCTGCACGTTGAGGAAGGCGAGCACGGTCGACAGGCCGATGGCTGCGACGAAGACGATGAGCGAACGGGAGGCCGCGGGGCCGTCTACGAGGGTCAGCGGGCTCCACCGTCGCGCGAGGCGCCGCTGCTCCTCGGTCGGAGCATGCTCCCGGATGCGGAGCGCGAGCGCGATGACCAGCCCGATCGCTGCGAAGACGGAATTCGCCGCGAAGAGCGCGGAGTATCCGATTGCATGGATCAGCACGTTGCCCGACGCGGCTCCGACGGCGGACGCGAGCACCGGAGCAAGCCCGAAATAGCCGGCTCCTTCGCCGCGTCGGTGAGCGGGGACCAATGTGAGCGCGATCGTGGAGACGGCCGTGCTGGCCAGACCGAAAGCCGCGCCGTGCAGTGCTCTCAGGAGTACGAGTATCCACAGTTCGCCGACCTGCCCGCAGAGCAACGGCAGGACGATGCACGCGCCGAGGCCGCACAGCAGTGCTCGCCGGCGGCCGATGGTGTCGAGGAGCTTCCCGCTGACGAGCCGTCCCGTGACCGCACCGATCATGAAGGCGCCGGCTACGGTGCCCGCAGCGGCGTCGGACGCGTCGAACCGGTCGATCGCGTAGAGCGCCGTCGTCGTGACCAATTCGTAGAAGATGGCCGCGACGAAAAGATTGAGAACCGTGGCCAGCACGTAGTCACGCGTCCACAACGGCTCTCCCGCGGTCATACGGTGCGCTGCGAGACGTCCACTCTGGTCGCCCGCGCCAAGGCGGCGCGCACCGTCGCCTCATCTGCGGGAGCGGCGCGGGCCGTCATCTCATCCTCGACGGAGGCATCTTCGAGGTAGATCTTCGTGTATGCCGCGGCCTCCGGCTCGAATCGCCAACTGTCGGCGAGTCGACCGGTGTGCAGGCCGTCGAAACCCAGACGGTCGAGCAGGTCGATCGCCTCGATCGCCGCCGAGGCGCTGTCGCTCGCCACGGGGAGCGTGGTCCGCTCGGGGGATCCGTTGGGTCGGGCCAGTTGGGGGATGTGCGGTGCGTTGATGTTGCTGAAGGCCTTGACGACATGCGCGTCCGGATAGGAGCGCTGTACCAGCTCGCTCGCGGCGATGCCGTTCGCGTCGAGCTCGGCGATGCGTCCGTCGCGATATGGATAGTAGTTCGTCGGGTCGATCAGCGTCTTGCTGCGCAGGTGTGCGGAGTCGATCGCGTCATGCTCGGTGAACGGGATGGCGAGGACGACGATATCCTGCGCCGAGGCCTCTTCGACCGACCCCGCCGTGGCGCCCGAGCCGAGCTCGTCGATGAGCGGGCCGAGCGTGTGGGGGCCGCGTGAATTGGCCACGACAATGGGGACCCCGGCCGCGACGGCCAGCCGTGCGACAGCGCTGCCGATCTGGCCTGTGCCGATGATTCCGAGAGTGGTCATAGCTGTTCTCCGTTCGTTCGTGCGATGTTAGATCGTGGACGGTGAGCCGAATTCGCGCATCGCATCCAGCAGCCATTCGACGGTGAACTCCGAGAAAGACGCCCGCGGCATGATCCGGTAGGTCATCTCGGCGGTGCGCCACAGGATGACGGCGACCCCGCCGACCTCGGTCGGCACGGCCGCGCCGACAGCGAAGAATCTCGGATGCAGATCGAGTCCACAGCCCTTGCGCAGCACGGAGACGGCATGTCTCCCGATCAGCTCGAACGTGGTGCGGTTCGCTGACAGGTCCACGATCTGACCGGGATCGGCTCCGAGCGCTGCGAGCAGGTCGAGCTCGAGAGTGCCGCCCGCCTCGCGGTGGTGCTCGGGAGATGCGACCACGAGGAACTCCTGCGGCCCGAGCCAGAGCACGCTCACGCTGCCCGCCTCAGACGTCTCGCCGCTGTGTTCCGGGAGTGACGCGGCGACGGCGGCGATGCGCTCTGCGGCTGCCGAGCGCGGCGTGACGCGTACGCCGATCATGGTCAGGAACGGCTCTTCGCGCACTTCCACGACACCGGGCACGGAGCCGGCATCGAGGGCTACAGCGAGGTGTCCCGCGGGACTGATCCGAGCGGTCGCTGCGGCGGGGGAGCGGGTGGACTCAACCATCTTTGCGGCTGCCTTCCGGGTCGAACAGTACGGTCTCTCCGAGGACGACGTCGACCAGGCGGTCGCCGACCACAGCCGACAGCGTCTCGCCGATTCGCTCCCTGCCGCTCTTCACCAGGGCGAGCCCGAAGGATCGTCCCAGCGCGGCGGACAGGTAGCTCGAGGTGACGAATCCGTCCATCGGTATCGAACCCGTCGAGGCATCGATGTTGGCACCCTGCGCGACGAGCTGACTGCCTTCGGGGACGACGACGTCAGGATCGACGGGAAGCACGCTGATGAGGTGGTGGCGGTCGGTGCGCGCGGTGTCGGCGCGGGAGTACGAGCGCTTCCCGATGAAGTCCTTAGTCTTCGAGACGATCCATTCCATTCCCGCGTCCTGGGGCGTGACCGTGCCGTCGGTGTCCTGCCCGACGATCGGGTAGCCCTTCTCGGCGCGAAGCACGTGCAGTGCCTCCGTGCCGTACGGGGTGATGCCATACTGGGCGCCTGCTTCGGCGATCGCTTCCCAGGTGCGCAGCCCGTGCCACGTGGGGACGTTGACCTCGTAGGCCAGCTCGCCGGAGAACGAGATGCGGCAGATGCGCGCCTGCACTCCCGTCGACAGGGTCGTCTCGCGGAACGTCATGAACGGGAACGACTCCGCGCTCATCCCCCCGTCCGCGGCCAGCTCGGGGGCTATTGCCGAGATGACGTCGCGCGAACGAGGTCCCACGACGGCGATGGTGCTCCACTGCTCCGTCACGGACGTGAGGTGCACGTCGAGGTCGGGCCATTCCGTCTGCAGCCACCCCTCGAGCCATTCCATGACTCCTGCCGCCCCGCCGGTGGTGGTGGTCATGAGGTAGCGATCGTCGTCGAGGCGCAGCGTGACGCCGTCATCGAAGATCATGCCGTCCGCTCGGCACATGACGCCGTAGCGCGCGGAACCGGGGGCCAGCTTTTTGAAGGCGTTGGTGTAAACGCGGTTGAGGAACTCTCCCGCATCCGTCCCGCGTACCTCGATCTTGCCGAGCGTACTGGCGTCCTGGAACCCGACCGAGGTGCGAACCGCGATGCACTCGCGCTGCACCGCGTCGTGAATGCTCTCTCCCCCTCGGGGGAAGTACCAGGGACGTTTCCACTGGCCCACGTCCTCGAAGCGCGCGCCGTGCTCGACATGCCACGGGTGGATCGATGTCACTCGAGCGGGGTCGAACAGCGTTCCGCGCTGTCGCCCGGCGAGTGCCGCGAAGGCGACGGGCGTGTACGGGGCACGGTAGGTCGTCGTTCCGATGTCGCCGATGCCGCGCAGTTCGCCGTCGATCCGACGGAGAGCAGCAGCGATGACGCCGATCACGGCGACACCAGAGGTACGGCCCTGGTCGTTGGCGGTGCTGATCGACGTGTAGCGCTTCACGTGCTCGACGGAGCGCATACCGGCGCCTGTCGCCCGAAGCACATCGGCGACCGACTGGTCTCGCTGCAGATCCACGTAATGCTCGTGCCATTCTCCGGGCTCGCCGTCGCCGGGAACGACCCAGAGCTGGCGCGTCGGTGCGATGGCGCGGGGAGCAGGGAGTTCGAGCTCGGCGGCCTCCGCGCCGCGCGCCGCGTCGGCAGCGAACGCGCCGGCACGGGTGCCCTCATCGATGCAGTCGACGAGCGCGAAGCTGCCTCGGGCGCTCCCGATCACATGCTGACCACGCACGGTCGGCACGGGCCGGAAGGCGGCGAGCTCGTCGTCCCAGGTGATCTTTCCCTGTCGTTGGCTGTGCAGATGGATGACGGGGCTCCATCCGCCGGACACGGCGAGAACGTCGCAATCGATCCGGTCGATCTCGCCGATGAGCTCGCCGTCTCCGTCGACCCTTTGCACGGTGACGCGGGCGAGGCGTCCATCTGCGTCGGCGGTGGTGTCGGTGACAGCGGAGCCCAGCGTGACGCTCATGCCCTGTTCGAGCGCGGCGGTGGCGACGCGCGACGGATGTTCGCGTGCGTCGACGACCTGCACGGAGAGGCCAGCAGCGTGGAGGTCGGACGCGAGAGCATAGGCGCTGTCGTTCGTGGTGGCGACGACGAAGGTCTCACCGGCGGCGACCGCGTAGCGGTTGAGGTAGGTTCTCACCGCCGACGCGAGCATGATCCCCGGCCGATCATTGTTCTGGAAGACGAGAGGACGCTCGTGGGCGCCGGGCGCGAGCACGACCTGCCGTGCGCGGATGTGCCAGACACGCTGGCGGGAGATGCCGTCCGGCGTGGCTTCCGAGAGGTGATCGGTGCGGTTCTCCACCGCGACGATGTAGTTGGAATCGAAGGAGCCGAACGCGGTCGTCCGGAGCAGCACGGTGCACTCTGGTGCGGCGGCCAGTTCGGAGGCGACTTTCGCCGCCCATTGCACGGCCGGCAGGCCGTCGATCGTGTCGCCGCTGCCGGGGCGTGCGGACGAAGCCAGCAGGCTGCCGCCGAGCTCGCGCTGGTCGTCGATGAGGATGACGCGCTCGCCACGTGTGATCGCCTCGCGCGCGGCTGCGAGGCCTGCGGGGCCGCCGCCGATGACGAGGACCTCTGTGTGCGCCGTCACCTTGTCGTATTCGGCGCCGTCGGGCGAGGGATCGAGGCGTCCGAGTCCCTCCAGGAGTTCGATTTCCATGCCGTCGACGAGTTCGACCGTCGTTGCGGGAAGCATGGACTCAGATGCGTGGCCTGTTCTGCGCGACGCGATGCGGATGAGTGCGTTCGCCTCTTCGACGCCCGCCGCCATGATCCCGCGCGGGCGCGACTCGTACAGCGACGAGCCGACCCGTGCTCGCCCGTTGGCGAGGAGGGCGGATGCGACCGTGTCTCCCTCGAGGCCGGCGAGTTCCTCGCCGTTCACGTGGAAACGGATCGAGGCGGTGCGATCGATACGCCCGCCGGATGGAAGACGGTTCGGCTGCGAGGTCATCGGTTCTCCTCCTGCCGAGAGATGTCGGCGAGCGCGTCGGTGGTGCCGGTCGGATCGGGGGCTGCGGAGCCCACCGCTGTGCTGTCGGGTGCCGTGCTCGCCGTTCCGGTCTCGGCCGTGGCCGTCGGCGAGGTCCGATGCGGACGCTGCGTGCCGACAGGGTAAGCATCCAAGATCTCGTAGGTGACGGTGTCGCGGGTGACGTTGAACCACTGACGACACCCCGTGCGGTGCAGCCAGCGCTCGTCGAACAGACCCTTGGGATTGTCCCGGTAGAACAGGTACTGCGCCCACTCGGCGTCGGACAGTTCATCGGGATTCTCGGGGTAAGGGACACCGGCCTGGCCGCCGTAGTGGAACTCGGTCTCGTCGCGCGGACCGCAGTAAATGCAGGGGATCAGCAGCATGGCGTCTCTTTCTGTCGCGGGTTCCGACTAGTGCGCGACGCCGGCTGCGCCGTGCTCGTCAATCAGGTCGCCGGTCTCGAAGCGGGAGAGGCTGAAGGGGGCGTTGATGGGGTGCGGGGCGCCGGTTGCTATCGTGTGGGCGAAGGTCTGACCCGCCGACGGGGTGGCCTTGAAACCGCCGGTTCCCCATCCGCAGTTGACGTACATGTTCTCCACCGGAGTCAGGCCGATGATGGGGGAGGCGTCCAGCGTGACGTCCACCACACCTCCCCACGTTCGCAGAACGTGCGCGCGCGCGAAGACCGGGAACAACTCGACGACCGCGGCCATCTGATGCTCGATCACATGGAACGATCCGCGTTGGCCGTAGCCGTTGTATCCATCGAGGCCGGCGCCCATCACGAGCTCGCCCTTATGCGCCTGCGAGACGTACACGTGCACGTGGTTCGACATGACGACGGTCGGGTGCACGGGCTCGTGCAGCTCGGAGACCAGGGCCTGGAGCGGACGGGACTGGATGGGGAGGCGGAAGCCCGCACGTTCCGCGACGACGGAGCTGTGGCCTGCGGCAGAGAGCCCGACCTTGTCGGTGTGGATGGTGCCGCGGGTGGTCTCGACGCCGACGACCCGGTCGCCGCTTTTGAGGAAACCGGTGACCTCGCAGTTCTGGATGATGTCCACGCCCAGCTGGTCGCACTTGCGTGCGAACGCCCACGCCACATGATCGTGCTTCGCGATACCGGCTCGCGCCTGGTACGTCGCGCCCATGACGGGATAGCGGATGTCATCGCTGACGTTGATGATCGGACAGGCTTCTTTCACCTGCGCCGTATCGAGCCATTCGGCATCCACGCCGTTGAGCGTGTTGGCGCCGACGCGTCGCATTCCCTCGCGCACGTCGCCGAGGGCGTGCGCGAGGCTGACCACGCCGCGCTGACTGAAGAGGAAGTCGTAGTCGAGCTCCTCCGGCAGCGTCTCCCACAGCTTGAGGCCGTGGTCGAAGATCGCCGCCGTCTCATCGCGCAGATAGTTGGAGCGGATGATCGCAGTGTTGCGGGCCATGTTGCCGCCGGCCAACCATCCCTTCTCGAGCACCGCGATGTTCGTCATGCCGTGCTCGTGGGCGAGGTAGTACGCGGTGGCGAGACCGTGCCCGCCTCCGCCGACGATCACGGCGTCGTACGACGACTTGGGGTCGGGGTTGCGCCAGAGGAAGTCCGGGTGCTCGGGGAGTGCCTGGGTGCTCATCGCAGCTCGCATTCGTGTTGGGCGAGGATCGGCGGAGGGCGGCCGGGTGTGGCCGCCCACCGCCCCGGACCGGCGGTTCTCGATTACTTGTCGGCTCCGAGGAAGCTGGTGTCGTCGATGGCGAGGGCGAGGGAGAGTACGGCGGCGAAGTAGCCGTAGTGGCGCATGCCTTCGTAGATGCCGACGGCGGTGTGGCTGAAGATCGAGCCGACGTCGCGGCCGGGGTCGACGCTGTGCTTCCAGGTGGAGAGGTTCGCGAAGTGGACTTCCATGTAGGGGGCGCCGGTGTCGGTGAGGGCGTCGCGGGTGGCCTGGCCGAAGTAGGTGAGGCCGGCGGGGTTGATGAGGAACCCGTCCACGGTGCCGGTGGTCTCGTGGATGAAGTGGAGGATCTCCCCTTCGATGTCGGATTGGAAGTGCACGATCTCGACGTTGATGTCGGCGGCGAACTCGTCGACCATCGCGTTGAGCGCGTCGAGGGAGGTCACCGGGCCGAACAGGCCGGGGTTGCGCTTTCCGAGCTGACCCATGTTGGGTCCGTTCACGAACGCGAACTTCAGGGTGCGGGCCGATTCACGTAGGGCCATCGGGTACTCCTTCGTCAGATATGGTCGAACAACATCACCAGAATATGCACAATCGATATTTATCGCAAGGTTGGCGAACCGGGGTTGCCAAGAATATCGATTGTGCATATTCTTCGAGAACATCCCCGATCGTCGACTGCGCGGTCGGAACTGCCACAACGAGACCGGACAGGGAGATATCGATGGATTCTGGGCGGCGCGTCGTCATCATCGGAGCGGGAATAGTCGGGACCAACCTCGCCGACGAGCTGGTCTCGCGAGGCTGGAACGACATCACGGTTCTCGACCAAGGGCCGTTGAACCTGCCAGGCGGGTCCAGCTCTCACGCACCGGGTGGTGTCTTCCAGACGAATTCCTCGCGCACCATGACGCTGTTCGCGAAGTACACCGTCGAGAAGCTCCTCTCGCTCGAAGAAGACGGCGTCAGCTGCTTCAAGCAGAACGGCGGACTCGAGGTCGCCACCACGGAAGAGCGTCTCGTGGATCTTCACCGACGAGCCGGATGGGCGAGGTCATGGGGTCTCGACGCGCGCGTGCTGACGCCGGAAGAGTGCGTGGAGGTGTACCCGCTGCTCGACCAGAATGTCGTGCTGGGGGGTTATCACGTGCCCTCGGACGGCATCGCGGACTCGCCGCGGGCTGTGCAGCTGCTCATCAAGCGCACCACCGAGGCGGGCGTCGTCTACCGCGGCAACACCACGGTGACCGGCATCGAACGGGAGGGCGGTCGAGTCACCGGAGTCCGCATCGCGGACGATTCGGTGATCCCTGCCGACATCGTCGTCTCCTGCGCCGGCTTCTGGGGTCCCAAGGTCGGGGCCCTGGCTGAGACTCCCATCCCGCTGCTCCCGATGGCACACCAGTACGTCAAGACGACGGCGATTCCCGAGCAGGCGGGCCGCAACGACGGCCCGAACGGCGCCACGCTCCCGATGCTCCGCCATCAGGACAAGGACATGTACTTCCGCGAGCACGGCGATCGGATCGGCGCGGGCTACTACGGCCACCGGCCGATGCCCGTCGACCTCCAAGACCTCGTGGACTACGACCCCGAGGAGATGGACGAGTACACGATGCCGTCACGGCTCGAGTTCACTCCCGAGGACTTCGCACCCGCGTGGGAGGCGGCGCAGGACCTGATGCCGTCGCTGCGCGGGAGCGAGATCGAAGAGGGCTTCAACGGCATCTTCTCGTTCACGCCCGACGGCGGCTCGCTGCTCGGGGAGTCACGAGACCTCGACGGCTTCTTCATCGCCGAGGCTGTCTGGGTCACCCATTCCGCCGGCGTCGCCCGCGCGATGGCTGAGCTCCTCACCGACGGGCGCTCCTCGATCGACCTCGCGGACTGCGACATCAACCGGTTCGAGAAGATCCAGCTCACTCCCACCTACGTGAAGGAGACCTCGACGCAGAACTACGTCGAGGTGTACGACATCCTGCACCCGCTCCAGCCGAAGGCCGCACCGCGCAACCTGCGCGTGAGCCCCTTCCACGCCCGCCAGAAGGAGCTCGGCGCTTTCTTCCTCGAATCCGGCGGGTGGGAGCGCCCGCACTGGTTCGACGCGAACGCCGACCTGGTCGCCCAGATGCCGTTCGAGTGGCGTCCGCCGACGCGCGACCCCTGGTCGGCGATGTTCACGTCGCCCATCGCCGCTGCCGAAGCATGGAAGACGCGCACAGCGGTGGCGATGTACGACATGACCCCGCTCAAGCGACTGGAGGTCTCGGGGCCGGGAGCGCTCACGCTTCTGCAGGAACTGACCACGGGTGACCTCGCCAAGAAGCCCGGGGCCGTGACCTACACCCTCGTGCTCGATGAGCAGGGCGGCATCCGCAGCGACATCACGGTCGCTCGTCTGGAGGACGACCTCTTCCAGCTGGGCGTGAACAACAGCGTGGACACCGCCTACTTCACTCGCGCTGCCCGCCACCAGACGGCGCGGGATGCCCGGGAATGGGTGCAGGTCCGTGACATCACCGGCGGGACGGCGTGCATCGGTCTCTGGGGTCCCCTCGCGCGAGACCTCATCTCGACAATCAGCGACGACGACTTCACGAACGAGGGCGGTCTGCGCTATTTCCGAGCGAAGAACGTCATCGTTGGGGGCATTCCGGTCACAGCCCTGCGTGTCTCCTATGTCGGCGAACTCGGATGGGAGCTCTACACGAGCGCCGACGTCGCCCAGCGGCTCTGGGACGTGCTCTGGGAAGCCGGGCAGCCATTCGGCGTCATCGCGGCGGGACGGGCGGCCTTCAACTCGCTGCGCATCGAGAAGGGCTATCGGCTCTGGGGTACGGACATGACGACCGAGTACGACCCCTACGAGGCCGGAGTGTCCTTCGCCGTAAAGTCGGCGAAGGAGTCCTTCAACGGCAAAGCAGCGCTGGAAGGGCGGACCGAGGAGAACTCCGGCCGCCGTCTGCGTTGCCTCACGATCGATGACGGACGAACCGTCGTGCTCGGCAAGGAGCCGGTCTACGACGGTGAGACAGTGGTCGGCTACGTGACCAGCGCCACCTACGGCTACACGGTTCGCGCCCCGATCGCGTACGCCTACCTGCCGACCTCGATCGATGTCGGCGGATCCGTCGACATCGAGTATTTCGGCCGCCGCGTGTCCGCCACACTCACCGCCGAACCGCTGTTCGACCCGACGATGAGCCGTCTGCGGTCCTGACCTCCCGAGGAGAATCACATGTCACAGCATCTCGAATCCCGACGCGACCAGGCATGCCTGATCGTTCATGGGCCCGACCAGGCCGGTCTCGTCTCGGCCATCACTCAGACGATCCTTCGCAATGAGGGCAACATCATCACCCTGGATCAGTACTCCGACGATGCCAACGGAGGCAACTTCTTCCAGCGTGTGGTGTTCCATCGCGCTGATCTCTCCGCGGCCCTGCCGGACATCGACGCGGACCTCGGCAAGGCACTCGGTCCCTTCGGGATGACCTGGCAGCTCACGGACCAGTCGATTCCCAAGCGGATGGCGATCCTGGCCTCGACGAGCGATCACTGTCTCCTCGATCTGCTGTGGCGTCACCGTCGCGGCGAACTGCAAGTGACGGTTCCGATGGTCATCTCGAACCACACGAACACCGCGGAAGACGTGCGCACTTTCGGCGTCCCCTTCTTCCACGTTCCCTCGCAGGGCCCGGACAAGTCCGCGGCCGAGGCGAGGATCCTGGAGCTCCTAAAGGGCAACGTCGACTTCGTGGTGCTCGCGCGGTACATGCAGATCATCTCGGAGGACTTCCTCGAGAAGATCGGCGTGCCGGTGATCAACATCCACCACTCGTTCCTCCCGGCCTTCATCGGCGCAGCGCCGTATCGGAAGGCGAAGGAACGCGGTGTCAAGCTCATCGGAGCGACCTCGCACTACGTCACGGCGGATCTGGACGAGGGGCCGATCATCGAGCAGGATGTCACGCGCGTCGACCACCGCCACTCGGCCGCCGACCTGCAGGCGCGCGGCGCACTGGTGGAGCGCGAGGTCTTGTCCCGTGCGGTGAGGTGGCACTCGGAAGACCGGGTGATCCGGCATGGCAATCACACCATCGTGTTCTGACGGATATCGACGCGGAGGCCGCACGGTTGATCTCGGGGCGGCGGCTGATGCCGTGCGTGCCCTGCTGGTCGCCCTCGGCGAGGATCCTGAGCGCCCGGGACTGGCGAAGACGCCCGCGCGGGTGTCCGAGCAGTTCGCGCTCGCCTTCTCGGGTATCGACGCCGATCTCGGGGCGGTCCTCACGGACGGCGGGCTGGTCGAGACGGAACCCGTGCGAGGAGTGGTCGCGTTGACGAAGATCCCGTTTCGCTCGACCTGCGAACACCACCTAACGCCGTTCCGCGGACATGCCGACGTGTTCTACGCACCCGGGGACGCGGTGGCCGGATTCAGCCGCATCGCCGATCTCGTCGGACTCGCCGCGCGCCGCCCGCAGCTCCAGGAGCAGTTGGGGGAGAGGATCGCAGAGGCGATGGACGATGCGCTCGGTCCCCGTGGCGTGGTCGTTCGTCTGTCGGCGACACATGAGTGCATCGCGGTCCGCAACCCCGCGTCGGCGAACGCAGAGGCGGTCACGATCGCCAGCCGAGGGGAACTCTCCGTCTCTGAGGTGCTGGGGGAATTAGAGGGCGCACCGAAAGTGCAATATCGATATAATGAGGCATCCAGTAGGATTTCCGAAACGGATTCGTCATGATCGGCGAGAATTCGTGGGAAGACTCGACAGGCCACGCGCACCATCGTGCGCAGACACACTTGCGGTCGCGACGAGGAGGATTTATGAACAACAGCACCCAAGCGCCCGGCGTGACGCGGACCGATGGCGCGGGCGTTCGTCCGACCGCACGGACGACGGCTGAGGCGATCGCGCATTCCATCCGTGCCGATATCATCGGCGGTCGATACGAGTCAGGGGAACGGCTTCGTCAGGTCGAGATCGCCAAGGAGTACGACGTCAGCACCACCCCGGTGCGGGAGGCGTTCGGGCTGCTGCAGAGGCAGGGGCTGGTGCAGCTTCACCCGCAGCGCGGCGCGTCGGCGGTCGTCCCCAACAAGCGCGACCTGGACGAGCTGTACGAGATCCGGATCGAGCTGGAGTGCCTCGCGGTTCAGCGTGCAGCGGAGAACTTCACCCCGGAAGACGCGGTTCCACTGCGTGCGCTGATCGAGCGGATGCGCGCCTGTAAGGACGCGGAGGAGCACGTCGAGCTCAACCATCGCTTCCATATGGGCATCTACCGAGTCGCCCAGCGGGCGCGCCTCTACGACATGATCGAGCAGCTCCGCGCCTCCTCGAAGGCGTACCTGCAGATCACCTCCGGGCGAGCTGTGCAGCTTCCGGGTGATTTCGAGCACGAGCACGATGACATCATCGACGCTTGCGAGGCCAACGACCCGTCCTGGGCGGCCCGAGCGACGCGTGATCATCTACGGATCACCGTTCGCGACGCCAAGGAAGAACTCGACAACGCGGACACGGCGCGCGATCGCGCGGATATCCGCGCAGTCCTCTGATGGCCCCCCACCTCGCACTCTGAGGACCCGCCCCGCACTCCTCGCGAGCACGGGGCATCTCTCGGCTCAAATTGAATATGCACAATCGATATTTCCGGTGAGGCCGCGGTTTGCGGTCACCGTGCGACGACGCAAGGAGAATCATGGGCGCTGGCAAGAACGATCCCGAAGATGAACGCGGTCAGACGGAGAACGCATCCGTAGAGCGAGAGACGCGACCGATGCTCCCCCCGCAGGGTGCCCGTCGCTTCGGCAGATGGATCTCCCTCATCAACAACGGCGATCAATGACCCCTCCGGCCCGCGCCGTGTTCTTCGTGTCGGACGGCACCGGAATCACGGCGGAGACTCTGGGCAACGCGCTGCTCGCGAACTTCCCGGGATTCACCTTCGTCCGGAGCACGATTCCCTTCATCGACAGCTCGAAGGCGGCACGAGCCGTGAAGGCCGAGGTGGCGGGCGCTGCCGAGGCGGCGGCAGAAGCGCCGCTGGTCTTCCTCACCGTGAAGAACCCAAGAGTTCGTCGAGAGCTCGGTGACGTCCAAGGTGTCGTCATCGACTTACTCGCCGGTCACCTCACCGAGGTGGAGGCTGCGCTGGGCGCCGCCGCGACCGAACAGCTCAGTGGATATCACGGCGTCGGTGACGCGGAGCGATACTTCGCGCGTATGCGTGCGGTCGAGTACGCGATCGAGCACGACGACGGCCAGAGCCTCCGGGCCCTCGATCAGGCCGCCCTCGTGATCATCGCGCCTTCGCGATGCGGGAAAACGCCGACCACCATGTACCTGGCGCTTCAGCACGGTCTCCTTGTAGCCAATTATCCGCTCACGGACGACGACCTGCCCATGGATGCCCTGCCCCGGGCGATCGCACCGTTCGCGGCGCGATGCTTCGGACTCACCACGACCCCGCAGAGGCTGAGTCAGATCAGGCACGAGAGGCGTCCCGATTCGCGCTACGCCAGCCTGCCTCAATGTGCGATTGAGCTGCGGCGCGCGGAAGACCTCTATCGCCGCAATCGCATCCCCTTTCTCAACTCCTCGACCAAGAGCGTCGAGGAGATGTCCGCCGTGATCCTGCAATCGCTCAGGCTTCGAGCCTGACCCTCTGAGAGGCACCACCATGACGAACATCCTGCGATTCGAGAACCTCGGAATGGGCGACCTCGCCCAGGTCGGGGGAAAGAACGCATCACTGGGCGAGATGGTCTCGCAGCTGTCCGGAGCGGGGGTGCGCGTGCCGCCGGGCTTCGCGACGACGTCCGATGCTTTTCGGCGATTCCTCAGCGCCGACTCCCTCGACCGACGTATCCGACAGCTGGTCGAGCCACTTGACCCGGATGATGTCGTCGAGTTGGCACGCGTGGGTGCCTCCGTGCGCCGGCTCATCGAAGAGCAGCCCCTCCCCGCCGACCTCGAAGCGGACATCCGCGCCGCGTTCGCTCAGTCGCAGAGCGAGGAGGAGGATCCGGAACACATCACGTGGGCGGTGCGCTCGAGCGCGACGGCCGAGGACCTCCCGGACGCCTCCTTCGCCGGTCAGCAGGAGACCTTCCTGAACATCGGTGGGATCGACAACGTGCTGCAGGCGATCAAACGGGTGTTCGCGTCGCTGTACAACGATCGCGCCATCGCCTACCGCGTGCACCACGGATTCGATCACCACGATGTGGCGCTCTCGGCGGGCGTGCAGCGGATGGTGCGATCAGACATCGGCGCGTCCGGTGTGATGTTCAGCATCGACACCGAGTCCGGATTCGAGGATGCCGTCTTCGTGACGAGCTCGTACGGGCTCGGCGAGGCCGTCGTGCAGGGCGCCGTGAATCCTGACGAGTTCTACGTCTACAAGCCCGCACTGGAGGCGGGCAAGCAGGCGATCCTCAAGCGCACCGTCGGTGAGAAAGCGATCGCGATGCGCTATGCGGAAGGCCACGACGTCGGAGGGTCGACGGTCTTCGTCGACGTGCCGGCGGACGAGCGCGTGCTGCTATCTCTGACCGATGCCGAGGTCGAAGAGCTCGGTCGCATCGCCGTGACCATCGAGCGGCACTACGGGCGGCCGATGGACATCGAGTGGGGCAGGGACGGCCTCGACGGTCGGCTGTACGTTCTCCAGGCCCGACCGGAGACGGTGGTGTCCCGGCGCGAGTCGAACGTCATGAGCCGATATGTGCTGCAGGAGCGCGGCCCCGTGGTGATCGAAGGGCGAGCGATCGGGCAGCGAATCGGTGCCGGCCCGGTCAGAGTGCTCCGATCGCTCGATGAGATGAGCGACTTCGTTCCGGGCGACGTGCTCGTGGCCGACATGACCGACCCCGACTGGGAGCCGATCATGAAGCGGGCGTCGGCGATCGTGACAGACCGTGGAGGGCGTACGTGCCACGCCGCGATCATCGCGCGGGAGCTCGGCATCCCCGCCGTGGTCGGGACAGGCTCGGCCACGCGGGTGCTCGCCGACGGGCGCCCGGTGACTGTATCGTGCGCGGAGGGTAACGAGGGCTTCGTCTACGACGGCATCCTGCCCTTCGAAGAGGAGATCACCCGGCTGGACCGCATGCCCGAGCTTCCCGTGAAAGTGATGATGAACGTCGGGACGCCCGATCAAGCATTCACTTTCTCTCGGTTGCCGCATCGCGGCGTCGGGCTTGCTCGTCTCGAATTCATCATCAACCGCCAGATCGGCATCCATCCGCGCGCGCTCCTCGATCTGGAGGAGCTGCCGGAGGATGTGCGTGAGGACATTCGCGGACGGATCGTCGCCTATCCGTCGGCACGGGAGTTCTTCATTCGTCGGGTCGCGGAGGGGGTGTCGACGATCGCAGCGGCCTTCGCGCCGGAGCGGGTGATCGTGAGGCTGAGCGACTTCAAGTCGAACGAGTACGCGAATCTCGTCGGCGGGCACCTCTACGAACCCGAGGAGGAGAACCCGATGCTCGGGTATCGCGGGGCTTCGAGATACATCTCCTCGGAGTTCCGGGCCTGCTTCGACATGGAGTGCGAGGCGATCAGACGAGTGCGCGAGGACATGGGCCTGACCAACGTGCAGGTGATGGTGCCGTTCGTCCGCACGCTGACCGAGGCGGAAGCTGTCGTGAACCTGCTCGCGGAGAACGGCCTTCGACGCGGTGAGAACGGTCTGCAGATCATGATGATGTGCGAGCTCCCGTCGAACGCCCTGCTGGCCGATCAGTTCCTCGATCATTTCGATGGATTCTCGATCGGATCGAACGATATGACGCAGCTCACGCTGGGACTCGACCGTGATTCCGCTCTCGTTGCCGGCACGTTCGATGAACGCGATCCCGCCGTCCTCGCGATAATGAGTATGGCGATCGGGGCCTGCCTGCGCCGTGGAAAATACGTCGGGATCTGCGGTCAGGGGCCCTCGGATCACCCGGAGCTCGCCGACTGGCTCCTCGCGCAGGGGATCGAATCGATGTCGCTCAATCCTGACACGGTCGTCGAAACCTGGATGCGCCTCGCCGAGGTCTCCGCGCTGGATGACCCCGCGGAAGGAACTAGCAAAAAATTGCTTGACCTCAATATCGATTATGCATAATCTTCGAACAGTGGGCTTCAGTGGAGAGGATAGACATGGAACTCGAAGGCAAGATCGCCGTAGTCACCGGCGGGGGACAGGGCATCGGACGAGGGATCGTCCAGCGTTTCCTCGAGGAGGGAGCGACCGTCGCGATCCTTCAGAACAAACCGCTCGACGATGATCTCGAGAACGATGATCGTGTGCTCGCCATTGAGGTCGATCTCATGGACATCTCCGCGGCGACCGCAGCCATCGACGAGGTCGCGCAGAAGCTCGGCGGCATCGACATCCTCGCCAACAACGCCGGCGTCAGTGCCGAATGGACCGTCGCCGACGTCACCGTCGATCAGTGGAACTTCATGATGGACCTCAACCTCAAGGCCCCGCTCTTCCTGGCGCAGGCGGTGCTTCCGCACATGAAGGCACGGGGCGGTGGAAGCATCATCAACACCGGCTCGGTGGAAGGGTTCGCGTCCAACCCTTTCCACACCGTGTACTCCTCTTCGAAAGCCGGCATCCACGGCCTCACCAAGGCACTCGCGGTCGATCTCGGTGAGATCGGTATCCGGTGCAATGCGATCGCGCCGGGGTACATCCTCACAGCGCTCACCGAAGCGTACGTGGCATCTCTCCCCGATCCCGCGGCAGCATGGCAGAACATCGACCGCATCCACCCGGTCGGCCGCATCGGAAGCCCGATCGACATCGGGAGCATGGCCGTGTATCTCGCCAGCGATCGATCGACCTTCGTGTCGGGACAGGTGATCTCCGTCGACGGCGCGCGGATGGCGAAGCTGTCGGCTCCGCTCTGACCTGCCCGTACTCCGAACCAAGCCAAGGAGGAAGAACACATGCGACGACAGAGGATCGAGAAGATCGAGGTGTTCCGGGTCGAGCAGCCGTACTCGGGCGGGCTCTACCATCTGTCAGGCGGCCGCGAGTATCGGACGTTCGACTCGACCATCGTGCGCGTGACCACGCAGGACGGGATCGAGGGGTGGGGCGAGAGCACCCCCTTTGGGCCGGACTACGTCGCCGCTCACGCGCTGGGCGTTCGTTCGGGAATCGCGGAGATCGCGCCTCACCTGCTCGGACTCGACCCGATTCGAGCCGACCGCACCAACGACGCGATGGATGCCGCGCTCCTCGGTCACGAGCACGCGAAGACCCCCCTCGACGTCGCCTGCTGGGACATCTTCGGCAAAGCGGCTGGGCTGCCCGTCTGCGAGCTGCTCGGTGGCAGCACCGGTCGGAGTATGCCTGTCATCTCCGCGATTGGCATGGACGACCCGGATGCCATGAGGGCTGATGTGGCGCGGCACCGTGCGCTGGGATTCACCGCACATTCGGTGAAGATCGGTGGCGATCCGCGGGAAGACGCCGGCCGGATCACGGCCGCCCTCGCGGATCAGACTGCCGGGGAGTACTTCATCGTCGACGCCAACGGAGGTCTGACGGTCGAGACGGCTCTGCGCCTGCTGCGGCTGCTCCCCGACGGGTTGGATTTCGTCCTGGAAGCGCCGTGCGCCACATGGCGAGAGTGCCTATCACTGCGGCGCCGGACGGATGTGCCGATCATTGCCGATGAACTCGCGATGAGCGACGCCTCGATCGCGCACCTCGTCGGCGATGATGCGGCCGACGGATTCGGTCTCAAGATCTCCAAGAACGGCGGTCTGACCCGCGGCCGACGTCAGCGCGATATAGGTATCGCGGCTGGCTTGACGATGAGCGTGCAGGAGACCGCGGGAACGGACTTCGCCTTCGCCGCGATCGTGCATCTTGCCCAGACCGTCCCGCCCAAATTCCTTCGCCCCATCCTGGAGAGCCGCGCGCTTCTCGCGCTCAAGACAGCGGACGGGGATTACGACGTCATCGACGGTCGCATCTCGGCGCCCCTCGAACCGGGGCTCGGTGTCGCCCCGCGCATCGACGTCCTCGGCGACGCCGTGGCGATCTACACCTGAACGAGCACCCGAACGCAGCGAGAGGGCACACGTGAAGGACGTATCCAGCCCGGACCAGGAGCTTCCGGAGGTGATGAGCGGCGTTCTGCTGACCGGTCACGGGGGCTTTGACAAGCTCGAGTACCGCCACGATCTGCCCGTACCCCGGATCGGGCGCGACGAAGTCCTGATCAGGGTGGCCGCGGCCGGCGTGAACAACACCGACATCAACACCCGCACCGGCTGGTACTCGAAGAAGGTCACGACCGGGACGACGGCGGGCGGTGCCTCGGGTTTCGAGCATGTCGACGACGGCGACGCGACGTGGACCGGGGCGTCCATGGTCTTCCCTCGTATTCAAGGAGCCGATTGCTGCGGCTACATCGTCGCCGTCGGCGATGCCGTGGATGCCTCACGGATCGGTGAACGCGTCATCGTCCAGGTGTCGCTACGCCACTACGTCGACGGCCGGCCGTGGGAAGCCTGGTGCCTCGGATCGGAATGCGATGGGGCGTTCGCCGAATACGCCAAGGTGCCGTCAGCCGAGGCGCACCGCGTCGAGAGCGACTGGTCGGATGCCGAACTCGCTTCGCTTCCGACCGCATATGCCACTGCCGAGAACATGCTGCACCGCGCGCGTGTCACCGCCGGGGACAGGGTGCTGATCACGGGTGCCTCCGGCGGGGTCGGTTCTGCTGCCGTTCAGCTCGCCAAGCGGCGCGGCGCCTTCATCACTGCCGTCGTGTCGCGGACCAAAGCCGAGGACGTCATGGCCGTCGGGGCTGACCGTGCGGTCTTCCGTGAAGAGAACCTCCTCGCCGCCCTCGGAGCAGAGTCGCACGATGTCGTGATCGACGTCGCGGGGGGCCCGTCGTTCCCCGATCTGTTGACGACGCTTGCGCGTGGTGGGCGCTATGCGGTCGCGGGGGCGATAGCAGGGCCGATGGTGGAGCTCGACCTGCGAACTCTGTACCTGAAGGACCTGAGCTTCTTCGGCTGCACCTTCCAGGAGGATGTCGTGTTCCGAAACCTGGTGGGCTACGTAGAGCGAGGTGAGATCAGACCGTTCATCGGCTCGGTCTATCCACTCTCCGAGATCATCGAAGCGCAGAAGGAGTTCCTGTCCAAGCGGACGAGCGGCAAGATCGTGCTCCTCGTCACGCCAGAAGAGAATCGGAGGACCGCGTGATGGCTGCCAACTTGCGGATTGCCGCGATCGAAGTGTTCCAGCTCGATCTGCCTTATTCGGGTGGGGTGTACCGACTTTCGGGGGGTCGGGAGTACCGCTCCTTCGACGCGACCTTCGTGCGGATCACGACCGATGGCGGTATCGAGGGCTGGGGGGAGAGCACGCCGTTCGGAGCGAACTACGTCGCCGCCCACGCCGGCGGCGTTCGTTCCGGGATTGCAGAGATCGCGCCCCACCTGATCGGATCTGACCCCCGTCGCGTCGACCGGATCAACGACACGATGGATGCGGCGCTACTCGGGCACGAACACGCGAAGACCGCTTTGGATGTGGCGTGTTGGGATCTCTTCGGCAAGTCCGTCGGCCTTCCGGTCTGCGAACTGCTGGGAGGCCGAACCGACCAGCGCATGCCGCTCATCTCATCGATTCCCATGGGCTCGCCCGAGCAGATGAGGTCTCAGGTCGAGAAGTATCGGTCGATGGGGTACAGGGCTCACTCGCTCAAGATAGGCGGCGATCCGAGAGAGGATGCGGAACGCCTGATCGCGGCGCTGGCAGAACAGCGTGCGGGGGAGTACTTCATCGTCGATGCGAACGGCGGCATGACCGTGGAGACGGCGTCGCGGATGTTGCGCTTGCTTCCGGACGGACTGGACTTCGTCCTCGAAGCGCCATGCGCCACCTGGCGGGAGTGCG
Organism: Microbacterium zouquanmingi; assembly: GCF_052266695.1. NCBI lineage: Bacteria > Bacillati > Actinomycetota > Actinomycetes > Micrococcales > Microbacteriaceae > Microbacterium > Microbacterium zouquanmingi. The sequence continues at coordinate 613,176 of NZ_JBQPQZ010000001.1, read as the reverse complement.
TCTCGCTGCGGCGGCGCACCACTGTGCCGATCATCATGGATGAGCTCGCCACCAGCGACGCGTCGATCGCGCAGCTCGTCGCCGATGACGCCGCGGAGGGATTCGGCATCAAGATCACCAAGAACGGCGGCCTGACGAGGTCTCGCCGGCAACGGGATATCGGTACCGCTGCTGGTCTCACCTCCGCGATCTGGGATTCAGCCGGCTCAGATGTCGCATTCGCCGCGATACTGCACCTCGGTCAGTCGTTCAATCCACGCTATCTCCGGGGCGTCTGGGACATCCGCGAGATGTCCGATCTGCGCACAGCGGACGGCCCGTTCGATGTCGCCGACGGCTGGGCTGTCGCGCCAGATCGACCCGGTCTCGGTGTGACACCGCGCCTCGATGTGCTGGGCGATCCCGTGGCGACCTACAGCTGACGCCCTCCGCTCACATGCACGAGTCGAATTAATATCGATTATGCATTTTCTGCTATAATCGACCCACGCGCAAGTGCCGTTACCGATCGTTAGTGGAGGATCCCATGGCAGAGATGTTCACCGAGTCTGACGCAGATCTCGGCCTGATTCAGCGGCGTCGAGTGGCCGTGATCGGCTTCGGCAGCCAAGGACACGCCCACGCGTTGTCGCTCCGGGATTCAGGTGTGGACGTGCGCATCGGGCTCCCTGTCGGCTCCAAGAGCAGGACGAAAGCAGAGGAGCAGGGGCTGAAGGTCCTCACTCCGGCCGAGGCGGCGGCAGAAGCCGACCTAGTCGTGCTTCTCGCTCCGGATCATGTGCAGCGCACCGTCTATGCCGAAGAGATCGCTCCGAATCTGGCGCCGGGGGACGCCCTTTTGTTCGGGCACGGGTTCAGTATCCGTTTCGGCTACATCACTCCGCCAGAAGACGTCGACGTGGTCATGGTCGCCCCGAAGGGCCCCGGACACCTCGTTCGGCGCGAGTTCGTCGACGGCCGTGGCGTTCCCGTGCTGGTGGCGGTGGAGAATGATGCATCCGGTTCGGCCTGGAATCTTGCGCTGTCGTACGCGGCGGCCATCGGCGGCCTGCGGGCCGGAGGCATTAAGACGACGTTCACCGAGGAGACCGAGACGGATCTGTTCGGTGAGCAGGTCGTGCTCTGCGGGGGAGTGAGCCACCTGGTGCAGGCCGGTTTCGAGACTCTCACGGACGCGGGCTACCAGCCCGAGGTCGCGTACTTCGAAGTCCTGCACGAGCTGAAGCTGATCGTGGATCTCATGTACGAGGGGGGCATCGCGAAGCAGCGATGGTCCGTGTCCGACACCGCCGAGTACGGCGACTATGTCACCGGGCCTCGCATCGTCGACGACCACGTGCGTGCGAACATGAAGGCGGCTCTCGATGACGTGCGAAGCGGAGCCTTCGCGGAGAGGTTCATCACCGATCAGGACAACGGCGCCGTCGAGTTCGCGCGTTTGCGCGCCGAGGGCGAGCAGCATCCGATCGAGGCGACGGGACGGGACCTGCGCAAGCTCATGTCCTGGGTCAAGTCGCATGATGACGGTTTCGCCGAAGGGTCGGCGGCCCGCTAAGCAGGGTTCGTCACGAGATCGCGATACGCGAAAAGATGATCGATCAGCGCCGACTCGAGGTCCTCCGAGCCTTCTCGAGCCTGGGAACCATGGCGGCTGCCGCAGACGCGCTGTTCATGTCGGCGTCAGCGGTCAGCCAGCAAATCCGCCTCCTGGAGGGTGAGGTCGGGGTCGCTCTCACCGAACGACGCGGCAGACGCGCGGTCCTGACGCCCGCGGGGCTGGCGCTTGTGGGCTTCGCTGATGAAATGGCGGGCGTTTCGGAGGCGGCCGTGGCCACCATGCGGCGCTTCAGCGGGACATATCGGGGCGAGGTGCACATCAGCGCCTTCCCGAGTTCCGCGAGTGCGATCCTGCCGACGGCCATCGCGAACCTCAGAGCGCAGCACCCCGAGCTGAACGTGCTCGTATCGGACCTCGAGCCGTTCGAAAGCGTGCGCGCCCTGAGGGACGGGGTCGTCGATCTGGCCCTGATCGACGATCTCAATCCCTTTCAGCTGGGCGATCTCGACGTTCGGGAGATCGGGCGCGACGAGCTGGTGATGTGCACCCCCGACAGGGGGGATTTCGCGGAGGGGCCCATCGAGGTCGGCGAGCTCCGCGACGCGCGTTGGCTGCTCGACGGCAGCCAGGAGGTGTTCGACGCCTATCTGCACGAGCTGTGCGATGAGAGCGGATTCACTCCCGACATCGTCGCGCGTTGCAGGAACGTCTCGGTGACCTTGGCATTGGTCGAGGCCGGTATCGGCGTGGCTCTGCTCAGTCGCATGCACCTGCGGCGAGAGGCCTTCGCCATTCGAACCAGCTCGCTGGCACCTGCTCGTTTCCGCACTGTTCGGGTAGCGCGTCGCCGCTCCAGCCAGCCGTCTCACCTGATCGACGCTGTTCAGAGCGCGGTGATCTCCGCTGCGGGCACGACCTTTGCTCGACATGATCGTGAAGCACAGCTGAACTAGCTGATCATCAATCGCGCCTGTTTCGCGGCACCCGATTCCAGTTGAGTAGCAGGAGTCGGATGGAGGCTCGCATGATCAGCGCTTTGGATCTCTACAGCATCGGAATAGGGCCGTCGTCTTCACACACGGTCGGTCCGATGAGGGCGGCGTCCGCGTTCGTCGAAGCGCTGCGTGCTGACGGCGCCATCGCCGATGTCGCTCGGGTGCACGTCGACCTGTTCGGATCTCTCGGAGCGACGGGAAGAGGCCATGGGACCGACCGGGCAGTGGTTCACGGCCTCATGGGAGAGTCCCCGGAGACGATCGACCCTGTCCACGCGGAACGTGCGATCGAGAAAGTCGTCGGTGATGGTTCGCTGGTCTTGGGCGGCGTGACGTCAATCCCGTTCTCGATGACCACTGACGTTCAGCTGCGCCTGGGAGAGTCCCTCCCCGCCCATCCGAACGCGATGACTCTCGTCGCGTTCGACGATCGTGATCGGGCCCTGCATCGCGAAACCTTTTATTCGATCGGCGGTGGCTTCGTCGTGACGGATCAGGATCTCGCTTCGTCCGGCTCCGTCGACGATGCGCAGGTGCCCTTCCCGTTTTCGACGTCAGAGGAACTGCTCGCCGTCTGCGCAGAGCATGATCTGAGCATCAGCGAAGTCATGCGGAGAAATGAGCTTGCACGCGTCTCGGAGAGAGAACTCGAGACCAGGCTTCTGGAGATCTGGTCGGTGATGAAGGAGTGCATCGGCAACGGTGTCGCCCGCGACCGCTCCATGCTGCCCGGCGGGCTGCAGGTTTGGCGTCGGGCGCCTGACCTGCATCGCCGACTTGTAGAGGCGGACAACCGCGATGCCCTGCATGCCATGGAATGGGTGAACCTCTATGCCCTCGCGGTCAACGAGGAGAACGCCTCCGGAGGGCGCGTCGTCACCGCCCCCACGAACGGCGCCGCCGGCATCATCCCCGCGGTTCTCAGCTACTACGTTCGATTCGTGCCCGGAGCCGATGATGCCGGGGTGATCCGCTTCCTTCTCGCGGCTTCTGCGATCGGCGTGCTGTTCAAGACCAACGCCTCGATATCGGGCGCAGAGGTCGGATGTCAGGGCGAGGTCGGCTCGGCGTGCTCGATGGCGGCGGCAGGGCTCGCCGAGGTGCTCGGGGGAAGTCCCGCCCAGGTCGAGAACGCGGCAGAGATCGGAATCGAGCACAATCTCGGTCTGACGTGCGATCCGGTCGGGGGCCTCGTTCAGATCCCGTGCATCGAACGCAATGCGATCGCGAGCGTGAAAGCGATCAACGCGGCGCGGATGAGTCTCCATGGCGATGGCTCGCACCGCGTGTCGCTCGACCAGGCCATCCGCACCATGAGAGACACCGGTGCTGATATGCAGACCAAATACAAGGAGACGTCGCTCGGCGGCCTCGCCGTCAACGTCGTCGAATGTTGACCCCAAAGCAAAGGAACACCATGTCCGTCACCCTCGAGGATGCCCGCCTGATCATCGCCGCCGCCGAGGTGCGCGCCGATGAGATCGGTCAGCCCATGAACATCGCCGTCGTCGACGCCGGAGGCAACCTGGTCGCTCATGTGCGACAGGACGGCGCGTGGATCGGCAGCATCGACATCTCGATCAGCAAGGCCTGGACCTCCCGCGCCTTCGACATCACCACGAAGGATCTCGGCGACAACGCGCAGCCGACGCAGCAGTTCTTCGGCATCCACACCACCAACGCCCACGGACGCGGCGTCGCGATCTTCGCCGGCGGCATCCCGCTGAAGCGCGACGGTGTCATCGTCGGCGCGGTGGGCGTCAGCGGCGGCTCCGGAGAGCAGGACCACAGCGTCGCCGAGGCGGGCGCCGCCGTGCTCTGAGAGTGCCGATGTCCGCTGGCGGCCGCCTCGGGGGAGGTGGCCGCTAGTTCTCCCATTCCCGCTCGTGTCCAGCGATTCGACTCGCTGCAGCCCCAGTGCGCTATTGGCGGGGGGCACGCCGATCCGCCATGACGTGAGCGGTTCCAAGGCTTCGAAACTGATAGCTCAAAGCAGGTTTCGCTCAGACCCGCGAAGGCGGGGTTTTAGGAGAAAAACCCATGGCTGAGTGGTCTCCGGTACCCCGCCTCCGCGTTAGCTTGCCACAAGGCATCCGCAGACCAGGCCCAACGCGAGGATCTGTAATCACGTTGAAGGATTCGTCGGTGCGTGACACCAAGACCCGTCGGTGGACGCGTGCGTCGTCTCCTGGAACTGGAGTGAAGTCCGCATGACGCCATGACGCGATGGGCAGCATCGACCGCCCCACTTGTCGGCAGTCTAGTCAGCCGGGTCGGTGATGTCGGTCCGTGTGCTGGGGAGGCTGTCGATGCCTCGCCCTCGGAGCCGGTAGCTGGCGCCTTTGAGGGTGATGACTTCGGCGTGGTGAACGATGCGGTCGATCATCGCTGCGGCGACGACTTGGTCTCCGAACACTGTGCCCCAGCCGGAGAATGGCAGGTTCGAGGTGAGCACGAGAGAGGCGTGTTCGTAGCGGGATGACACGAGCTGGAAGAACAGGTTCGCGGAGTCTTGCTCGAACGGCAGGTAGCCGACCTCGTCGACGATGATCAGTCCGTAGCGTCGTAGCCGGGCGAGTTCCTGCGGGAGCCGGCCTTGGCGGTGGGCGTCGGAGAGGCGTGTGACCCATTCGGTGGCGGTGGCGAACAGAACCCGGTGGCCTTGGTGGGCGGCGATGACGCCGAGCGCGGTGGCCAGGTGCGTCTTCCCGGTGCCGGGAGGCCCGAGGAGAACCACGTTGCGGGCCTCGAGGAGGAACGCCCCTGATGCCAGGCTCGCAACCTGCTGTCGGACGGCTGACTGCTGATCCCAGTCGAAGTCCTCGATGGTCTTGACCGCGGGGAACCCGGCCGCGCGGATCCGCAGGCGGGCGCCGGAGGCGTTGCGGGCGCTCACTTCGCGTTCGAGCACCGCGGCGAGGTAATCCTCGAAGGACCAGCCCGCGGCCCTCGCCTGCCCCGCGAGCCGGCCTGCGGCTTCGAGGATGCGCGGCGCCTTCAGTGAGCCGGCAAGGTAGGTGAGCTGCTTGATCTGGTCGGTCTGCTTGGTCGCCATCAGAACCCGCCTCCGATCCCGAAGGCCCGGTCATAGTCGGCAAGATCTCGGATGAGGTCATCGCCCGCGGCGACCGGTCGCGGGGCCCGGAACTGCTCCCGCAGCCCTTTCGCGGTCTCTAAGTGCGCCGGGTCCGTGATCGTCATCCCGCGCGCCCAAACCCGCGTGTGCTCGGCGACCAGACGGCCATCGGTCCTGACCCTGACGCGGTCCATATCGGCGGAGACATCGACGAGCCGGCCGACGGCGCGGGGGTCGACGGAGTAGTCGTTCGTGTCGACGCGGACGTAGTAGTCCCGCCCCAGCCGGACCCGGTTCCGCCAGCCCAGGTGCAACGGGACCGGTGGCAGCGGCAGCATCGCAGCCCGGTCCGCGTCGATGCGCTGCTCCGGCGACGCCTTCAGTGTGCGGACCGTGCGCGCGTTGGCGATCTGCAACCAGTCGGTGAACTGCTCGTTGAAGTCTCCCGGAGATGCGAACGAGCGTCCCGGCATGAACGACGTCTCGAACCAGCCGTTGCGGCGCTCGACGATCCCCTTGGACTCCGGATCCCGAGGAGGCAACAGCACCAGCTTCGCCGCCAGCGTCCCCATGAACGACGCGACCCCTTCTGCCCGCCGTGGTCCGCGCCCGATCCCGGGCTCGTTGTCCCAGATGAATCGGCGCGGGACCGCACCGATCTGCTGTAACAGCTCCTAGGACCCCAGCAGCAGGTCCTCCGTCTTGCGGGTCGGGATCATCCGCCCGACGATGAACCTGGAGTGCGCGGGCGTGATCACCAGAACCGGCAACACCTTCGCCGTCCCGTCCTCGAGCGGGATCTTCCTCGGCGGGAACCAGAGATCACACTGCGCCGCATCTCCCGGCTCCCAGATCAACCGGTCCGCGGGATCGATGCGCCGCTGCTCGGGCCGCAATCGTTTCACGTTGTCACGGAACCAGCGGATCGAGCCCGTCCAGCCCACCCGCTCGGCCAGCACCGTCGCCGGCATCTCGGGCGTCTCCCGCAAGAGTTCCTTCACCCGCGCTTCGAACGGCGTGAACGACGTCACCGCCGCCGTCCGCTCATACTTCGGCGGCGAATCCAACGCCAACGCGGCATACACCGTCGTCCGCGAGATCCCCAACCTCGTCGCGATCTGCGCCTTCGCCACACCCTCCCCGGCAAGCCGGCGAACCAGTGCCCAGTCTTCCCAAGTGATCACACTCCAATCGTCGAGTGTCAACTTCCCAAGCGCCGCTATTATCCAGTTTTCGAGCGCCGCCGACACCACTCGGTGCTATTCGCGCTCGTTGCCCTGATATCCGCACGAGAGGAACGGACGCGGAGCTGTCTACAAGTGTCCGGAAAGTGTCCGGAGTGAACCGAGGATGATGATCCTGGGGTGCAGGCAGGTGCCTCCAGCGTGACGCGAGTGTGACTCAGGGACGGAACGAGACCGCGGAATCGTGGGCATCCAGGCTGTCACGCGTCGCTCGCGTGCCCGCCTCGAGGGGGCGAAATCAACGGTGCACCACCCTGCTAAGGTGGAGTCCTCTCTAAGGGGACCGAGGGTTCAAATCCCTCCGTCTCCGCCATTTTTCCCTGGCCAGAAGCTATTTTCTAGATGTTCTGCGTCAGGCTTGCGTCAAATTGCCCACGGAATCGTGGACAGAAGGCCTCGGATTCGAATGGTGGCCGCGCATGAAAGCCCTGTTCACGTGCCTTTTCGCCTTGGCGGGGCGTGAGGAGACGGAGGGGCTTTGTCCCTCCGTCTCCTGGGCTTCCTTCGTGTCCGCCGGCGCGGGGTCTGTCTAGCGGGCCAGGCCACCCGATGAAACGGCGTAGCAACACCTGGAATCTCGATCAGACTGCGGAGCTCACGCGTTCGAACAGCGTCGGGGCCAGCGTGATCGTGCGATGCGCGTGACTAGCCGATGAAATCTCCTCCAGCAAGACCTGCGCGGCGATTTTACCCATCTCGTGGCCGGGTTGCCCCACACTTGTGATCGGAATTGAACTGTCCTGGGCGAAGTGGTTGTTGTCGTATCCGACGACAGCCATGTCTTCTGGAACACGGATCCCCGCGAGCTGCATGGTTTGAATCGCGCCAGCCGCCAGGGCGTCAGATGCGGCGACGAGGCCGTCGGGGCGGTCCAGGATGCCACGCTCGCTGAGGGCAGCGCCGAGATCGTAGCCGCCGCGCACGCTGATGCTCCGAGTCTCGATCTTTTGGAGTGTAGCGTCGTCGACCTCCGTGACGGCACGGGTGGCGCCGGCGAGTCGTTGGGCGATTGCAGATAGGGAGAATGGGCCGCCGGCGAACGCGAGGCGACGGAGTCCGCGGTCGAGGAGATGTCGAGCGGCGAGATAGCCACCTAGCTCCTCATCTACGACCACTCCGCAAGCATCCTGATCGCCTGGCCAGTTCACATGCACGACCGGTACGCCACGTCCGCGCGTGGCACGAGCCGCCTCCAGGGGTGCATCGAGTGGCGCCAGCAGAATCCCGGCAACCTTGGTTTCCTCGAAGACATTGATGTAGGCGTCTTGTTTGGACAGATTGACATCGCTGTTAGCCAGGAGAAGACGGATCCCGTGTTCATCGAGCTCTTCCTCCACCCCGCGCGCGAGATCGATGAAGAACGAGTTTCCCACGTCTACGACGACGAATCCGACCGTGTCCGCGCGCCCGATGACCAGCGATCGGGCCGCGTTGTTGCGGACGAACCCCAGCTCTCTGATCGACCGAAGCACCCGTTCGCGCTTCTCTTGGGTGACGATGTGCGGATTGTTCAGCACGTTCGACACTGTGCCGAGGGACACGCCCGCATGGCGAGCAACATCGGTCATGACGGGGCGCGGACGGCCCGCGCTTGGCGTCGAGTTCATCTGATCCATCCGTCCATCATCGGTGCGTTTGCATTTTGTAACGCTTCAAGCGTACTATCTGAAGCGCTTCAAGAAGTGATCAACCAGGCTCGCCCATTCAAGGAGGAATTAATGAAGCGCAACACAGCAGTGCATTTCAAGCGCGGTGCCCTCACCGTCATCGCCGGGGCATCAGCCCTCGCACTCACCGCCTGCGGCGGAGGAGGCGCATCCGCAGGCAGCGACGCCATGTCGCTCTTCATCAACGTGGAGAACACCGAGATCCCCGCGGTCCTGGAGACGTTGGCCGACGGCGCATGCGCTTCGGCTGCCGAGGCTCTCCCTCTCAAGGTGGAGACCGTTCCCCAAAGCAATCTCGACCAGCAGCTTCAGCTGAAGGCCGGCCAGGGCGATCTGCCCGTTCTCTTCTCAGCCGGCAACGCTCCGGCGCTGACTCAAACTTTGGCGGAGGCTGGTAACGTCGTCGACTTTGAAGAGGTTCTCACCGATCTCGACGTCATCGACAACATCGAGCCCGCCGCCATCTCGACCATCGAGAACCTCTACGGTGGCTTCCGTGCTCTGCCGTTTGAATACAACGTCGAAGGCATCTGGTACAACAAGTCGTTCTTCGCAGAGCAGGGTATCGAAGAGCCGCAGACTTTCGATGACCTCGTCGCCGCTGCCGGGACGCTCGACGCCGCAGGCGTCCAGCCGTTCTCTGCGAGCGGTGAGCAAGGCTGGCCGATCACCCGGCTCATCTCGAGCTACATCTTCCGCGATCTGGGCCCAGATGCGCTCCAGAAGGTCGCCGATGGGGATGCAAGCCTCACGGATCCGGAATACGTCGCTGCGGCACAGGCCATAGCCGACCTTGGCGCCGAGGGCTATTTCGGGCAGGGCATCGGATCGATCGATATGGCCACGAGCGAGAACCAGTTCCTCAACGGATCCGCCGCAATGTTCTACATGGGCTCGTGGTTCCTCAGCGGTCTGAACGACCCGGAGATGAACCAGATCGGCGCGGAGAACGTCGGGTTCATGCCGTTCCCCGGAGTAGAAGGCGGTGCTGGCGACCGTTCGCAGCTCGCTGCGAACGTAGGCCTTCCGGTCACGATGAACGCAAAAGCCGTCAACGAAGACACCGAAGGCTGGCTGTCCTGCATCGTGGAGAACTACGGCAGTACCGCTCTCGCTCAGGAGAACCGGGTGTCTGGCTTCGCCCTGAACGAGGAAGTCACGGACGTCCCCCCGCTCACGCAGCTCGTCCAGGAACAGATTGCCAGCACCGAGACCACGGTGCTGTGGTTCGAGGCACTGTTCTCCGCAGAGGCGACGACCACTAGCCAGCGCAATGCGGCTCCGCTGATGACCGGCAGTATCTCGGCTGAAGAGTTCATGTCGATGGTCCAGGCGGACCTGGACTGATGACCCGGAGGGGGTGACGGTTCGCGCCGTCACCCCCTCGATACACAGGAGAACGAATGCAGAACGTGCTGGGCGACCGCAAGGCGATCGCCATCCTTCTCGGGCCTGCACTGGTGATCTATACGGTCGTCATGCTTGTGCCGGTCATCTGGTCACTTGGCTACACACTCTTCGAGGGCAACGCCATCGTCGGCTTCGAATTCGTCGGTGTCGACAACTTCGTTCGTCTCTTCGGCGACTCAGAGGTGCATGCAGCTCTGATCTTCACGCTCAAGTACGCCCTCGTCGTGACCGTCGGGCAGGTGCTGCTGGGGTACTTGCTTTCGCTCCTCTATGTCTTTGCGCTCAAGCGGGCTTCTGGGATCGTCCGCACACTCGTCTTCTTCCCGGTGGTCATGCCCACCGTCGCCGTGGCTTTGCTCTTCCAGCAGCTGTTCTCGATCGCGCCGACCCAGGGCGTGGTGAACTCTCTGCTCTCCGGGCTCGGGGGCGTCCCCGTTGACTGGTTCGGCGACGGGGCCAGCGCCTTCATCGTCATTGCGATCATGGATATCTGGCGATCCATGGGCTTCTATGGCGTTCTTCTCTACGCAGGCCTGATCGACATTCCAGAGGATGTTCTGGAGTCTGCGCGACTCGATGGTGCGAGTGGGTGGAAGCTCGTCCGCCACATCATCCTGCCGCTGTCCGCGCCCGTCCTCGTGTCCTCCCTGATCTTCTCCGTCAACGGAACCCTGAAGGTCTTCGACAGTGTTCTCGCCCTGACCAACGGCGGACCGGGAACCTCGACGAGCCCCTTGACGATCTCGATGTTCGACAACGCGTTCACTTACGGCAACTACGGATACGGCTCGACGATCGCCATGCTCCTCACGATCATCTGCCTCGTCGTGACCGTGTTCATATTCCGCGCGAATGCTGGTACCAAGAAGAAGGGATTCGCAGCATGACCTTTTCCGTCTCTCGTCGCGCGTCACGCTCGCTCAAGCGTCTGCCGATCTGGATCCTCGTCGCCCTTCTTCTCGTCATCGTCGGGTATCCGCTCGTCTGGCTCTTCCTAGGCTCTTTCAAGACTCAGCAGGAGTTCCTCGAGGCGCCGACCTGGGCGCTTCCGGAGCAGTGGAACTTCGACAACTACATCGTCGCTTGGGACACCGCGGGTCTCGGACAAGCACTGTTCAACAGCGCGATCACAGTCCTTCCGGCGCTTTTCCTCATGCTTCTGCTCGGTACTGCCGCAGCTTTTGCGCTCGAGGTGCTGGTGTGGAAGGGGCGAGGTGGAGTGCTCATCATCTTCCTTGCAGGAATCATGGTGCCGACGCAGATGATCCTGCTGCCGTTGTTCAGCGCCTACTTCCAGATTGGCCTCACCGGCACTCTCTGGCCCTTGCTGATCACCTATACCGCGACGGGCATGCCGCTGACGGTCTTCCTCATGGCGACGTACTTCCGCGCAATCCCGCGTGAGGTGTTCGAAGCGGCGACTCTCGACGGTGCGAGCATCTACCGGCAGTTCTTCTCCATCGCGGTGCCGATGATGAAGAACGGACTTTTCACCGTCGGGCTCGTACAGTTCTTCTTCTTCTGGAATGACCTGCTCATCGCGCTCACATTCGCCAACTCTGGCGACCTGCGAACGCTGCAAGTCGGTCTCCTCAACTTCAACGGTCAGTTCGGGACGACTCAGTACGGTCCGCTGTTCGCTGCGGTCAGCATCAATGTGTTCGCCCTGCTGCTTATTTACCTCATCCTGAACCAGCGAATCCAGAAGGGTCTGACCGCAGGAGCTGTCAAGGGATGATCGATCGACGACTCGAAAGGAACCGCGTGAGGATCTCTGCGCCCCGGTTCGAACACCTCAACGATGCTTTGGGGCTCGGCACGCCGATGCCACGTGTGTCGTGGAAAACCTCCGCCGAGAGCGGCTGGACACAGCACGGATGGCAGATCTCTTGCGAACGCGCGGACGGCATCGTGGTGGCCTCCGGAAGCGGCGCTGGGCAGGTTCTGGTGGCGTGGCCCTTCGAGCCGCTGACCTCAAGGGAACGGGTGGAGATCCGCGTTCGCGTCCGCGGCGCCGACGCCGTCTGGTCCGAGTGGAGTGAACCGGCGTCTGCTGAGGCCGGTCTTCTTCTGGCCACCGATTGGGCAGCTGAGCCGGTCGGGGGTGGATGGGAGCAGCCGGCAGATACGGAGCGCCGCCCGGCGCTTGTCCGGCGCGGTTTCACGGTGGAGAGTCCGGTCGCCCGTGCCCGCCTCTACGTCACCGCTCACGGCCTCTACGAGGCGGAGATCAACGGCCGCCGGATCAGCGACCACGAGCTCTCACCGGGTTGGACGAAGTACGACGAGCGGCTGGTGTACTGGACGTTCGACGTGACAGACGACATCCGTGTCGGCGAGAACGTGATCGGGGCATGGCTCGGTGACGGATGGTACCGAGGACGCCTCGGATTCAACGGTGGGTATCGCGACCTCTACGGCGTCGACCAGGCATTGATCGCCCAGCTCGAATTGCTCCATGAAGATGGCACTCGAACCACTGTTGCTACAGACAGCACCTGGCAGGCTACCCGCAGTCCCATCCAGCTCTCCGGGCTGTACGACGGCGAGAAGCACGATGCGCGCGCTGAGCAGGCTGGCTGGTCGAGTTCCACAGTCGAGCACGAGGGATGGACACCGGTGGAAGTGGGTCGTCGGGACCCCCACACGCTCGTGGCACCCTCGCTCCCGCCCGTGCGCTGCACGGAGGAGCTCGCACCGGTGAGCGTGACTCGCGTGAGCGAGGATGTTCACCTGCTGGACTTCGGACAGAACCTCGTGGGACGTCTACGCGTGCGGGTGAGCGGTGACGCCGGGCAGATAATCGAACTGCGTCACGCCGAGGTCCTCGACAACGGCGCGCTCGGTGTGCGCCCGCTGCGCCTCGCCGACGCGCACGACACCATCACCCTCGACGGCGGTCCGGAACGTCTTTGGGAACCGAAGTTTACGTTCCACGGGTTCCGCTACGCGACGGTTGCAGGGCTGACTGATCTCGCGGAGGGGGATGTCGTCGCGCGCGTGCTGCACAACGACATGCGGCGCACCGGCTGGTTCGAGACGTCGAACAGTGACCTCAACCGTCTGCATGAGAACGTTCGTTGGGGTATGAGGGGGAACTTTCTCAGCATCCCCACCGACTGCCCACAGCGCGACGAGCGCCTGGGGTGGACAGGCGACATCCAGGTGTTTGCGCCCACGGCATCGTTCCTCTATGACTCTGCGGGGTTCCTCGAGAGCTGGCTCGTCGATGTTGCGCTCGAGCAGCTACCAGACGGGACTGTTCCGTGGTTCGTTCCGGTGATCCCCGGAGGTCCCTCGTGGACGCCGATCGAGACAGGTGCTGTCTGGGGAGATGTCGCGGTGCTCACGCCGTGGACGCTCTACGAGCGGTACGGGGATCTCGATGTTCTCCGTCGCCAGTACGACAGCGCTCAGAAGTGGGTAGAGCGCATGATCCGTCAGGCCGGATCCAGCAGACTCTGGTCGAGTGGACATCAGCTCGGAGACTGGCTGGATCCGGCCGCGCCGCCGCATGATCCAGCCGACGCGCGGACAGACAAATACCTGGTTGCTGCCGCGTACTTCGCGTACTCGACGCGACGCTTGGCGGACATCGCTCGACTACTGGGGCGGGATGCCGACGCAGACAGGTACGCGCGCGTGGCCCTAGAAGCGCGTGATGCATTCCGCGCCGAGTACGTGACGGGCGACCGGAAGCTGACATCGGATGCGCAGACCGCCTATGCCCTCGCGATTCGCTTCGGCCTTCTGAGTGCGGACGAGCAGGAGTCCGCGGGGCATCGGCTGGCGGAACTCGTGCGCGAGGAAAACAACCGGATCGCGACCGGTTTCGCCGGAACGCCGGTGATCAGCGACGCGCTATCTTCATCAGGGCACCTCGACACCGCGTACGATCTGCTTCTCGAGACCGAATGTCCCTCGTGGTTGTACACGGTGCGCATGGGTGGAACGACGATCTGGGAGCGTTGGGATTCGATGTTGCCGGACGGCACGATCAACCCCGGAGAGATGACCAGCTTCAACCACTATGCGCTCGGTTCTGTGGCGGACTGGATGCACCGCGTGATCGGAGGGCTATCGCCTGCTGCCCCCGGCTATCAAAGAATCCGCTGGGCACCGGAGCCGGGCGGAAACCTCGAACATGCTCGGATCGCCTTCGATTCGCCATACGGCCTCATCGAGGCAGCCTGGCAGCGAACGGCGGACGGAACCGAATACACGCTCTCGGTGCCCACTGGCGTCGAGGGAGTTGTCCTCCTTCCGGGCGCAGAGGAGCAGCGGATCGAGTCGGGTGGGCGGTTCGCCGCCGTTATCGCGTGACACCTCCGACTCCGTCGTGAGCACGCTTCGCCGCGAGAGCGCCCAGCGCGCCCGCGAGGGCTCCGAACGCTGCCGGCGGCATGTCGTACAGCCCCGCCGGCAGCGGGTCCTCGACGTTCCAATCGATCCGACGCCGCGCGAGCGTCGCATATGCGGGGTCCTGCTCTTCTAACGTTGCGAGGACAGCCGTCAAAGCGTCCGCATCGTCGGCGATATCGCGGAACGTTGATTCCAACGATGGCAATGGGAGTTCGCGGTGTCCAGTAGGCGCGGGGACCGTCCATGAGTGCGTGCCGTGGCCGACCTCAATAGCGGTTCCGTCTGGCAGCACAACCTCGGCGGTGGAATGGGCAGGAACCGTCAGCCGCAGCGCAATCGTCTCGGCTGACCGCTCCCACCCGCCGATCACCCGACCGGACGGCGTGTCAATTGTCGTCGTTGCGTGGTCGAGACCGTCAACGAGCGTCGGAGCGAAGCGAATCCGGCGATACGCGCGTTCGATGGGTGTGACACCCGCGACTCTGCGGTGCAGCCAGTCGACGACGGCGCCGAACGCGTAGTGGTTGAAGCTTGTCATTTCGCCCGGGTTAACGGATCCGTCGGGGAGCATTGAGTCCCACCGCTCCCACACCGTTGTTGCTCCCATCGTGACGGGATAGAGCCACGACGGATAGCCCGTCTGCAGAAGCAGTCGACCGGCTGTCTCAACGTGTCCTGTGTCCACGAGTGCGTCGAGCACGAGCGGAGTGCCCACGAACCCGGTCGCGATGTGAAATGCCGTGCGGCGGGAAACGTGCGCCAGTCGATCGCCGAGTGCTTGACGCTGGGCAAGATCGGTCGAGATACCGAAGACGAGAGCCAGCGCATATGCCGTGGGCGCATCCGCAGTCATGCGCCCGAACGGCGTCACATACGCGGCCAAGAATGCCTGGCGCGTGCGCTCGGCGATCTCGGCGTACCGCGCGATGAACTCGGGACGCCCGACCCTTGCTGCCGCACGAGCCACGAGATCTGCGGATCGGAACAGATACGCGGTGGCGACGATGTCACCCGGCGTTTGTGCAAGGCTCGGGGCATCCGGCGGTGCCAGCGGATCGAGCCAGTCGCCGAGCTGGTTGTGATTGGCCCAGAGACCGTTCGCATCTAGCAGCGGAAGGATGCTGTCGACCCAGGCGCGCATCGAGTCGAACTGTCGCGCAAGGACGTCCTCATCGCCGAAGCGGTCGGCCAGCACGGTGGGAACTACTGTCGCAGCGTCTCCCCACGCCGCTGTCGGTGCGACGGGGAAGCGCAGCACGTCGGGCACGACGAACGGTACGATTCCATCGCGCTTGCTCTGCTCGAATGCGAGGTCTTCCAGCCAGTTCGACAGGAAACCATCGCAGTCAAAGAGCGTCGCGGCGGTCGGGGCGAAAACCTGCGCGTCTCCGGTCCACCCCATTCGCTCATCACGCTGCGGACAGTCGCTAGGCACCGAGAGGAAGTTTCCGCGCATCGACCATACGACGTTCTCGTGCAACCTGTTGAGAAGGGGAGCAGAGGAATCGAACCAGGCAGTGCGACGCATGTCTGTGTGAATCACGACGGCGACGACGGCGCGGGGATCGAGCTCGCCGGGCCAGCCTGAGATCTCGGCGAAACGGAAACCGTGGAAAGTGCCCATCGGCTCGAGAACGCGATGCCCACCGCCATCCAGAATGTATCGATCAGTTGCACTCGCGCGGCGCAGCGGCCGAGTCGCGAGCTCGCCGTTCTCGAGAACCTCTGCGTGGCGCACCGTAATCGCGGTTCCCTCCGGCCCGTTCACCGCAAGACGCAGGTTGCCCACGAGGTTCTGACCGAAGTCGAGTAGATAGGTGTCGGCACTGGTGCGCTCGACTGACACCGGTGCGATGGTCTCGATCCTGCGGACGGGCTCGAACCCTCGCGCGATCGGAACAAGCGGTGTTTCAATGATCACCGCGGGTGCATGGTCCGCTGGATCGCGTCGAAGGTCAACAGTCTCACCGGCATAGATGCCCGAGTCAACGACCTGCCACGTGCCGGTCGCATGCCACGAAGCATCCGTTCCGATCACTTGTTGACGGCCGTCTGCCCAGCACAGGTGGAGCTCGGCTGCGACAGCCGGCTGCTCTCCGTACACGCGGGTGCCCTGCGGGCCGAAACCGTATTCCTCCGTGTACCAGCCGCCTGTCAGCGCGATGCGTAGGTCGTGCGAGCCGGGGGAGAGCAGTGGTAGGACGTCCATCGTGTCGTGGAGGACGCGTGAGTCGTAGCTCGTCCAGCCCGGCCCCAGGATGGAATCATCGATTGACGTGTCGTCGATGGTGACGGCGGCGATGCCGAGCGCGGAGACGTGCATGACCGCCGAGACGAGACCCTCGGCGATATCGATGGTACGTGACAACAACACCGGGTGGGCCGGACGAGTGGGCGCGGCCAGACCGATGAACGGCGCCTTCCACTCGGCGACCGAAGCAAGACGTACGACGAGCGGTGCACTCCAATTGGATGCCTCATCGTTCGCGCCTACAACTCGCAGTTCTATGGTGTGCGGGGCGTCGTCTTGCAGGGGCGCGAAGGGCCAGGCCACGAAAACATGGTCATCCCCCTCGAGCTGCACGACGTGCTCTCCGTCGAGGCGGACCTGTGCTCCTGCCTGCTTCCATCCCGAAGGGGCAGAGTCGACGATCCACGACAGGCGAGGACGATCGGTCGCGACAAACGGGGTGTCCCTACGGCGCTCCGCCGAGACGGACCCAATGTGGACGGGAGTGCTCATCGACTTACTCCTTCTGTTTTAAGCGAGGATGTCGCACTCCAGCCTGCCGGGTATAGCGGTGCGATGGTGTCGCCTGGCACATCTGGCCTGCTCGCCGCGACCGCGGCCATGCTGCGCGGTAGCTCGAAGGGGAGACGCCCTTCGGGAGTAACTCGACCAGTGAGCGCATCCAATAGTGCTGCGTCGGACGCACCGTAGTCGCCAATGATCACAGTGGCGAACTCATCGAGCGGCGTCAGGATCGCAGGGCGGCTCAGCGTGACTGAGATGATCAGTGGAATATGCGCTGCGACCGCGCGCAGCTGCTCGACGACTTCGGTGGGGAACTCCAGTGAACCTTGCTCCATTCCTGCTTCGAGGAAGTACTGATCGCGAGGCTCAAACGGCGCCGCCAGGCGCACGATCGCGATATCAGCATTTTCCAGGGCGGTAGCGTCCCAACCCGTTGGCAGCGAGATCGGGTCGAGGCCGCGGACGTGCACGCGTTGGGGGCCGGTCAGCGGCAGAGCGTTGTCGGGGCACTTCAGCACAGTGATGGCCCGCGATTGAGCGTGAAGGCCCAGTGCGACGTGCTCACGAGCGGGCATCAGTGCGGCATCGGGCACGGACGATCCCGAACCGTCGCCGTTGAGCCTCAGCATGACATCGACGATTCGCGTCGCAGCGTCGTCGATGCGGTCTTCGCTGACCAGATCATCGTCAAGCAGACGAAGCAGCTGTGCCGTATCGCTCTCGCCGCCGAGCTGATCGACGCCCGCGGCAAAAAGACGCGCCATTCGACCGGCGGAATCGAGATGTTCTACGCCCCATGCGCGGGCAGGGAATGGCTTGCCGAACACGTGCGCGTCGGTGATGAGACCGAAGTCACTCAGCACGACGCCGGCAAAGCCCAGCTCGTTCCGAAGCAGATCAGTGATGAGCGCACGATTGAATGCGAATCCGACCTCCTCGATTGGGTGACCGTTGCGAGTCAGACCGACCGGCATGCCGTAGTAGGGCATGATCGCCGCGACGCCAGCGGCGATCGCGGTGCGGAACGGAAGAAGGTGCTCCTCGAAACGTCCGCCGGGGTACACCTGTTCGCGTCCGTAAGGGAAGTGCGGATCTTCGCCGTCCTTCTGCGGACCTCCACCGGGGAAGTGTTTGACCGTAGCCGCAACGCTCGTGCTGCCGAGTTCTGGGCCCTGGAGGCCGGCGAGGAATGCGGAAAGGAGGCGCGACGTGAGTGCGGGGTCGGCTCCGAAGCTCTGTGCCTGGCGTGCCCACCGAGCATCGGTGGCGAGGTCGACCTGCGGGTGCAACGCCATGCGAATGCCCATCGCGCGGTAATCGTCGCGAACGATTCGAGCGAACATCTCGACAAGCTCCGGGTCGTCAAGGGCGCCGAGCCCTATTGGTTCAGGCCACTGCGAAACGCCATCCGCGCGATGTGTCGCGCCCATATTGCTGAGGAAAGAGTGACGCGGGTCGCTCGAGAACACGATGGGCAACCGCGATCCGTGCGAGACAGCGATCTCCTGCAACCGAGCGAGCACTGCTGCGGTTTCGAGTGGGGATGGGATTGAGGCAAGACAGAAATGGCGGATGCCGCGATCCACGATCAGTTCGCGACTGGACGGTCCGAAGGGTGATGGCGCATCCGGGTCGTGGTCTGCGTCGATCGTGAGGATCGGGTGAAAGAGCAATCCTGCTTTCTCTTGTGCGCTCAAGCTTGCGACGACCTCGTGGGCACGAGTGCGTTGATCGGGAGCGGTCGATGGAGAGTGATTCATCACTTTTCTTTCATAACGCGTATAGCGGCCGCAGGTTCATTCTTCGCCGCGTGCAGAAGTTCGCGGCGACGTGCCTGCTCTTTCGGATCTGCCACGGGGGAGGCCAGAAGGAGTTGGCGAGTGTAGGGATGTGAGGGAGACGATGTCACGGTCTCGCCATCGCCCCACTCGACGATCTCGCCGGCGCTCATGACGGCGACCCGATGGCACAGCACTCGCACGACATTGAGATCGTGCGAGATGAAGAGGTAAGCGACACCGGTTCGCGACTGGACTTCCCGCAGGAGATCGAGGATGTGTGCCTGCGTTGTGAGGTCGAGGGCCGAGACCGGCTCGTCGCACACGATGATGCGTGGCTCCAGCGCGATGGCACGCGCTATTGCGACCCGTTGGCGCTGCCCGCCGCTGAACTCACGCGGCAGCCGGCGCGCGGCATCCGAGGGGAGATGAACAAGATCGAGCAGGTTGCCGACGCGACGGGCCGCATCCTTCGACGACATTCCGTTCGCGCGGAGCGGCTCGGAAAGCGTGTCGCCGATCGTGAGCGACGGGCTCAGCGAAGAATAGGGATCTTGAAAGATGACCTGCAGATCGCCTGCGAGCGCTCGTCGGCGTTTCCGTGCAGCGTGCGAAACATCTTCACCGTTGATCATGATGGTTCCGCCCGTGACCGGCGCGAGCCCGAGAACCGCACGTCCGAGGGTCGACTTCCCCGAGCCTGATTCGCCGACGAGGCCTACTGTTTCGCCGGCGCGGACATCGAGGGTCACGCCGTGGAGTACCTCGATGGGCGGCCGTCGGAAGCCACGCGCCGGGTACGCGACGTGGAGATCGCGGACATCGAGCAGCGGCGTCGACGGGTGTGGTTCGCGGAGGGTCATACCGAGTCCGATCCGAGAGTGAGCGGGCCACGAGCGGGCGCATCATCGAGGAGCGCGGCAAACAGTCCGCGCGTGTATTCGTGCTGCGGAGAGGTAAAGACATCCGCAACCGACCCGGTCTCGACGATGCTTCCGGACCGCATCACCGACACTCGATCGGCCAGATCTGCGACCACGCCGAAGTTGTGGGTCACAAGCAGCATCGACATTCCCGTTTCTCGCTGGAGGTCGCGCAACAGCTGGAGGATCTCAGCTTGGACGGTGACATCCAGTGCCGTTGTGGGTTCGTCGGCGATGATGATCTCGGGCTCCGGGGCGATGGCACCCGCGATGAGTACCCGCTGGGCCATACCTCCTGAGATCTGGTGCGGGTAGGCGGCGAACGTGCGTGCCGGATCGGTGATCCCGACACGGTCGAGAAGCTCCAGCGCACGTGTGCGAGCTGCCTGTCGGGAGAGTCCGAGGACTGCGCGCATCGGCTCCACGAGCTGATGTCCGATTGTGTAGGAGGGGTCGAGGTTCGACATCGGCTCCTGCGGAATATAACCGATGCGCCGGCCCCGGACCTGCTCCATCTGACGGGCGGTGACGCGGAGCAGGTCAGTGTCATTGAGCTTTATCGCGCCAGCGACGCATGTGCCGCCCTGGGGGAGGAGCCCCAGGGTCGACCACGCCGTCTGCGTTTTACCGGAACCGGATTCGCCGATCAGCGCGTGGATCTCACCACGCCCGATCGCGATCGATACGTCGTCTACGACCGTTTTCCATCCGCTCTCGACGCGGTACGCGATCGAGAGATTCTCGATACTGAGCAGCGGCTCGGTGGCGGCGGCTGCATCGTCGTGCGCGATCGCAGAGGAGGGCCGTGGCAGGGGAGCGCTCCAGGCGACGTATCGTGTCGAGGTGGCGTCGCCCGTTTGCTCGAGCTCGTCACGCAAAGCGGTGCCGAAAAGACTCAACGCAATACATGTCAGCGCGATTGCGAGGCTGGGCCACACCATCAGCCAAGGGGTGCGCGAGAGGTTGGTGAACCCTTCGCTCAGCATCCCTCCCCAGGTGGGTAGCGAAGGGTCTCCCACACCCAGGAAATCCAGGCTTGCTTGGATGGCGATTGCGACGGCGAAGAGGCCGGCCGTAAGCAGGATCACCGGCGCGCGGACAGCCGTGAGGATGTGTCGCCCGACGATGCGCAGATCACTCAACCCTGATACTCGCGCAGCGTCGATGTAGAGCTCTCCGCGTACTCCTACTACCGCGCCATAGACGATGCGGTAATAGGAGGGTGCCAGCACGATGCCGAAGATCGCCATGATCAGCCAGATCGACGGGCCAATCACCGAGCGCGCTGCGAGCAAGACCACGATGGCAGGGAGAGAGAGGATCGTGCCAGCGAGCCAGCTAGCGACGCCGTCAAACCACCCGCCTCGGTACCCCGCGATGAGGCCGCTAGTTACCCCGAGTGCAGCCGCGACAGCGACGGCGATAGTTGCCCCGAGAAGACTCGTCGAGCTCGCGTGGATAAGTCGGGAGAATACGTCTCTTCCGGCGCTGTCGCCACCGAGCAGATGTTCGGGGCTGGGTGGCGACAGCA
Organism: Microbacterium zouquanmingi; assembly: GCF_052266695.1. Classification (NCBI taxonomy): domain Bacteria; kingdom Bacillati; phylum Actinomycetota; class Actinomycetes; order Micrococcales; family Microbacteriaceae; genus Microbacterium; species Microbacterium zouquanmingi. Next base: position 591,877 of record NZ_JBQPQZ010000001.1, on the reverse strand, counting down.
CGAGGGGGAGCGAAGACGAATCGGCGGAGTGTGGGGCGAGCAATGGGCCGAACACTGCTACGGCAAGCAGCAGAACGAGATAGACCGAAGAGACCGCGCCCAGCGGGTTGCGCAAGAGGCGACGGCCGAGCGATCGGTGCGCGGGGGCGGCAGCAGGATTTGTCACGACAGACGCACCTTCGGGTTGAGCCATCCCTGCAGAAGGTCGACGGCGAGATTGATTAGGAGCACGATAAGTGCGGTCATGACGAGTAATCCCATGACGAGGGGGATGTCGCCCTGGAGTGTCGCCGAGACGGCGGTCTGACCGAGCCCAGGCAGGGAGAACACCTGCTCGACGACGACGGCACCGCCGAAGAGGACGATGAACTGGATGCCGAGGACGCTGAGTGCCGGGCCCGAGGCGTTCCGGAGGACGTGCCGGTATACGACGGCGTGGTGCGGGATGCCGCGAGCGCGCAGCGTTCGCACGTAGTCCATGCGCTGGGCGTCCACCATCGAGCCGCGCACCTGTTGCGCGACGCTGGCGATGGCGCCAATCGACAGGGCGATGACGGGAAGAATGATCGTGGAGAGCCAACCTGTGATCGATGCCTCGGGACGGATGTACCCCGTCGCAGGCACCCAGCGCAGCCCGATGGCGATGACGAGGACGAGGACCAACGCGACGAGGAAGCCGGGAATCGCTGACGCGACGACAGAGGCGATTTGGATGCTTCGGTCGGCCCACCCGCGGCGAGTGGCGGCGACAACGCCGATGACAGTGCCCACCGCCGCAGTCACGAGGATCGCACCGATCGTGAGCGAAAGCGTGACGGGGAGGCGGCTCATGAGGGCGTCAGCGACTGGCTGCCCGGAGAACCAGGAGCGGCCCAGATTTCCGGTGAGGGCCCCGCTCGCCCAATCGACGAACTGAATGATGAGCGGGCGATCGAGCCCCAGCTCTTGTTCCTTGCGTGCGACGATCTCGGGGGCGGCGGTCGCACCCACGATCCGTCGGGCGACGCCAGCGGCACCGAGGTACAGCAGGAAGAACCCGAGTACGCAGATGCTCGCCACGGTCAGAATGCCAGCGACGAGGCGGCGAAGAATGAAGATCAGCATTGATGTTGCCCGTTCCGGGGCGGCGTTGACCGGCCCCGGAACGGTTCTTCCTATCTCACTCGGAGGGGTAGATGTTCCACAGGTACGGCATCGCGTTGTCGGCCTGAACGACCGCTTCGGTGCCCTCCGCTGTCAGGAAAGCGGAGGATGGCCGATAGATCGGCGCAAACCATGCCTGATCGACGATGTACTCGTTGAGTTCCTTGGCCGCGGCATCCGCATCCGCCTCGTCGCCTGAGCGCACAATCTCGGCGAGTTCGATGACCGTCGGATCGCCACCATGGAACACATTCCATGCCGATTCGGGAAGCATCGAGAACTGGATCGTCTGCCACGACGTCGGGTCGGTCTGCAGGAGGAACGGGAACGCCGCCCACGTGCCACCGAGCATCTGTCCGAACAGGTCGTCGCCGGTCGTCTCCCACTCGACGTTGAAGCCGCCGGCCGCCAGCTGCTCCTTGTAGATCGCGAACTCGGACTCCGGGACGAAGTTGTTGCTCGGCATGACCAGGTCGACGCCGTCGGGGTATCCGGCTTCGGTGAGAAGTGACTTCGCCTTCTCTGGATCAAAGGGGTACGCGTCATTGAGAGCGTCATCGTAGGCGGACGACTGGACGCTGAACACCTGAGTTGTCGGTGTGCCCGATCCGCCAGCGAGCGCCTGAAGCAGTCCTTCTCGGTCGAGCGCATAGTTGAATGCCTGGCGAACACGGACATCACCCAGAGCGGGGTTGAGCTGGCCGGCACGGTCGACCAGCAGGAATCCGCTCCAGTTCTGCTCGTATGTCAGTGCGGTGAATCCGGCGGCTTCCGCTTCGGGAATCTGCGTCGGACTCTGCGCGTTGGTCGCATCCACCTGGCCGCCCTTGACAGCGTTCATCAGCGCGGTCGGGTCACCGTAGAAGCTCATCTCGATCGAGTCGTAGTGAGCCGACTCGGAGTCCCAGTAGTCGGGATTCGCATCGAACACCCACTTGGATCCGACGACCGTGTCCTGCTCGTCAAGCAGGTACGGGCCGCTTCCGACCGGCGTCGTCTGCGCATCCGGAGAGTCGAACATCGCCGCGCTGCCTACGAGGCCGGCGTTCTGGCTCAGGTACACCGGGAGTGCGGGGTCGGGAGCGCTGAGCGTGATGACGAGCGTCGTGTCATCAGGCGCTTCCGCCGACGTCATTCCGGCGAGGAAGGACGCATTCTCGCTCGTGCCGTCACGGAAACGGGTCAGGTTCTCGGCCGCCACTTGCGCAGTGAGCACCGTACCGTCGGAGAACTCCACGTCGTCGCGGAGGGTGAGGGTGAGGGCCGTTCGCGACGCGTCCCATTCCCACGACGTGGCAAGCCCCGCCACGATCGTGCCGTCGGGGTCCGTCCGCAGCAGCGTGTCGTAGACGGCCTGCAGATACGGTGACTGATTGGCCCAGGAAGCTTCCCAGGGTGCGAACGACGCCAACTGCGTGACGACTCCCAGACGGAGCGTCGTCGGCTCGTCGCTAGCTGCCGGCGCCTGCGCTGAGCAGCCGGTCGCAGCAAGCACGGTGGCGAGTCCGCCGATGGCAACGGCGCGCATGATTTTGGTGCGGTGCATCTTTGCACGTCCTCTCGGAACGATCGGGTGTGCCGGCACGAAACTGTGGCGACGACGAAAAACTAGCACGAAAACCTTAAGGAGTGAAAGTTTTAACTTGCGAAAGGTTTTGGTAGCTTGGCTGGATGTCACGCAGACCGGGCCCACGCGGTGAGTATGCCAAGACCCCGAAGCGGCGCGAGGAGATTCTTGACGCCGCGTTCGGGGTGTTTGCGCGCTACGGGTATCTGAACAGCTCGATGAGCGAGATTGCCAAGCGTGCGGGGATGACACTGCCTGGTGTGACTCATCACTTTCCGACGAAGCCTGGTCTCCTCGAGGCTGTCCTGCAACAACGCGATCTCGACGCGGTGCGTCACCTCCGGGGGCGGCACGGCGTCGAGCTCCTCCGCGGTCTGCTCGCGATCGCCGAGCGAGACCAGGATGACCGTGGCCTCACGCAGCTGTTCGCAATCCTCTCCGCAGAAGCGACGGCTGACGACCACCCCGCCCACGTGTACTTCCGTGAACGCTACGAGCTGATTCTGCGCACGGTGCGCGGAGCGTTCGAAGAGGCTGCTGAGCATGGCGACTTGCGCGAGGGGATCACTCCGGCAGAAGCCGCGCAGACCTACGTCGCCCTCTCCGATGGACTTCAGCTCCAGCGTCTCTACGACGTCGGTCACGAGAGCCAACTTGCGGTGACTCGCCGGTTCCTGGACAGCGTTCTCACGGTGGTCATCAACGACGTGCACTGAGTCCACATACGGCTGACGGTCCGGGCTTGCCCCTCGCTCAGTCAGACGACCACACGTACGGGCATGCTCTCCCAGCCGCGCAGCGTGTTGTTCAAGTGTCGCCGCGGAGCCCCTGCGAGTTCGATGGATGACACTCGATCCAAGAGCGCGTCGAGCAGCGTCACTGCCTCCAGTCGCGCGATGTGCTGGCCGACGCACTGATGGATGCCCATGCCGAATCCGACGTGACCGGAGGGGTCTCGTGACAGATCAAATCGCTCGGGCTCATTCCATCGGCGGGGATCGTGGTTCGCCGCGCCGAGGAACATGAGTACCTTGCGTTCTGGCGCGAGCACGGTATCGGCGATCCGCGTTTCAACTGTTGTGGTGCGAAAGAAGGTCTGCACCGGAGATTCGAGGCGGATCGCCTCTTCGAAGGCGCGCGGCAGCAGCTCTCGCTCGGCACGGAGTCGCTGCCACTGATCCGGGTGGGTGGCGACGGCATGCAGCACGGCGGAGATGCCGGTGACGGTCGTATCCACGCCGGCAGTCAGCAGCGAGCGGACGATGAGCGGCGCCTGTTCGTATCCGATCTCACCGCGGTCGGCGGCCTCCCAGATCTGCGCGCCGAATCCGGTCTCGCTGAGATTCTCACGGCGGCACTGTGCAGCGATCCACTCGACTGTTGGGCCGATGGTCTTCGCCGGATCGGTGACACGTTCGTTCATCGGACCGAACGCATTGAAGGCGAAGTCACCGTAGGGAAGGAGGTTCTCCCTGTTGTGCGTTCCGATCCCCACCGCGTCGGGAAAGACGCGCAGAGGGAAGGGCTCGGCGAGGGACGTCACGGCATCGAACTCGTGTCCCTCTGACAGCACTCGCTCCACCAGGGCGACGGCATCTGCCTGCCAGCGTGACTCCAGTGACCGCAGTCGTCGCGGCGACAGCAACTGCGACAGAACGGCGCGCGGGGCATCGTGACGAGGCGGGTCGGCTTCCAGCAGAAGGCTGGGCGGACGCCACGGCGCTTCGTGGTTGAAGTTGCTGAGCCCTACGCCAGCGCCCGACTGCAGCGACTGCCAATCGGTCAGCGCGCGGTGGACATCGTCATAGCGCGCGACGGCGTGGACATCGTAGCGAGGCAGGTAGACGACGGGACCGAGTTCGCGCAACTCTTCGTGCAATGGCAACGGGTCGCTGAGGAACTCAGTAGAGAACGGATCGATATCCGAGACAGGAATCGAGGGTGCGGTGGTGGGCATTGTTTCTCCTAGGTCAAATATCGAGGACGAGCTGTGTGTCGAGACTGCGTGAGACGCAGGGGAACAAGCATTCTGAAGACGAGCGCTCCGCATCGTTCAGGAGAGAGTCACGATGGTCTGGTCTGCCGGCGACAACGCCGGTTTCGCAGGTTCCACACACCCCTTGGCCGCACGATGTCAGCACATCCACGCCGATGCGCCGCAGTGCGATGACCACGGTCTCGTCGACCGCCACGGTGGTAGAACGGCCAGATCGGGCGGCAACGACATCGAAAGCAGTCGCGGGCGAGGACGACTTCGCGGATGCGGTAAATCGCTCCACCTTCGCCGGATGACCGCTCGGGGGCGCACCCCATGCTTCGATGTCGTCCAGCAACCGTGCCGGTCCGCAGGCGTAGACACGCTCAACGCTGTCGATCGGTCGCCAGGAATTGAGGTCGGCGCGTCCGAATTCATCCGCGCAGTGGATGGTGACCCGATCGGTGAAGGCTGCCAGCTCGTCGGCGTATGCGAGTGTCGTTCTGCTGCGGCCCAGGTACAGGAGCCGCCAATCGGTGCCCAGTAACTCGGCCTGATGGATCATCGGAAGCAGAGGTGTGATGCCGATGCCGCCTGCCACGAACAGGTACCGGCCGGACGGCGCGAGGCGGAAGTTGTTTCGCGGTCCACCGAACCGCAGCGTGTCGCCCTCGCGCACGGTGTCGTGCAGTGCGATTGATCCGCCGGATCCGCCGGACTCGCGCTGCACGGCGATCCGGTAGGTATGGGCATCCCATCGGTCCCCGCAGAGCGAGTATTGGCGGGTGGTGCCGTCGTCGAGAATGACGTCGATGTGCGCGCCGGGCGACCAATCAGGCAAGCGCGTGCCGTCCGGAGCGCGAAGACTGAACTCCACGACGCTGGCTGAGATCTCACGTCGGTGTGCCACGACCAGGCATCCGCTCGAAGCGTTGCGCGGTGTGGAGATGGTGTCGACCGTGATCGAGGACAAATTCGTCTCCTCTTCGTTGAGGTTCCGACGGCTGTGTCGGTGAGAAAACGGTATCTTCGGGGTCGACGCGCTTTACTCTCGATTCCATTGAACGGAATCGAGAGTAGTCTGCTCGAAGGAGGCAGGATGGCGCGGGGGTCCGCAGGAGAGTCGGTGCTGAGTAAGCACCTGCGAGTTCTGGATGTGTTCGACGCGCTACGGCCGTTCCTCACGCTGGCCGAGATCTCGGATGCGGCGGCGCTTGCTCCCTCGACAGCGCACAGACTGGTTGCGGAACTGGAGCGTGAGGGACTGCTTGAGCGGCTCCCCGACCGGTCATATCGACTCGGAGTGCGCCTTTGGGAGTTCGCTTCGCGCACGCCGGGTGCGCTGGGGCTGCGTGAGCTGGCACGACCATGGATGAACGCTGTACACAGCCGGATCACTCAGCACACGCAGCTCGGTGTCTTGAACGGGCTCGACGTCCTCTTCATCGAGCGAATGTCCACCCGCGGTGCGGTGGTCAACGCGACGCTCATCGGCGGTCGTATTCCTCTCGCCGTGAGCTCCAGCGGCCTGGTCCTTCTCGCACATGCCGGTGACGATGTCGTCAGCGAGGTGATCCGTGCGGGGTGGACCCGCCACACTCGGCACACGCTGAGCGACGGCGCCGCGTTACGTGATCGGCTTCGCCGGGTGCGTGCAGATGGATCCGCAGTGATGGACGGGCACATCTATGAAGAGTCACGCGGCATCGCGGTGCCTGTTTTCGGACCCCATGGCGGGGTCTACGCGGCGCTCAGCGTTGTGGTGCCCGTCGAAGAAGCGTCGCCTGCGGGTGCGATCGAGATGCTTGTGGTCGCAGCGGCCGGAATCACAAGGTCACTGAGTGACGCATACCTGAGCGGACTCGTTGCAGCGCCGGACGGCTCGCCGACCGGGATCGGGCCCCTGGTCAGTACCTCTCTGGCGACGGTTGAGTACTTCGCGAAGCGAGGAGAACAGAGCGCCGGGGAGCGACCGCTTCGATAGCATGCGTGCATGGCTGACGTGAAGGTCCTGTTCATCGGCGGGACGGGGATCATCTCCTCCGCGGCGAGCGCCCTCGCGGCACGGCGCGGGATGGACGTGACGTACTCAATCGCGGGCTGTTGCCCGGCCGCCGATCACCGCATTCGGAGGTTGGACGGCGATCGACAGAATCCGACGCGGCGAGGAGATCGTCGTTCACGGCGACGGCACCTCGCTGTGGACCCTCACGCATGCGAGTGACTTCGCGGTCGGATTCGTCGGACTCCTCGGTAACCCGCTTGCCTACGGCGACACGTTCCAGATCACGAGCGATTTCGTCTACACGTGGAACGAGATCTACACGATCCTCGGTCGAGCAGTAGGGGTGGAGCCGAAGCTCCGCTACGCCACCAGTGCCGCGATCGAGCAGGCAGCTCCCGAGCGCGCAGGTCAGCTCACCGGCGACATGGCGCACTCCGTGATCTTCGACAACACGAAGATCCGTCGAGTGGTGCCCGACTTCAACCCGACCGTCGCATTTCACCTCGCGGCTCGGGAGATCATCGATTGGCATGACGCCCACCCTGAGCTGCAGCGTGTCGACCCCGGCCTGGACGCGCTCTTTGCCGAGCTGGCGTCCCGTATTCCGGGCCGGCCTCACCCCGGTTCACCGTAGACTCGGCGCCATGCAACATCGCTCCCTGGGTCGCACTGGCCGCGACGTCTCCACCATCGGTCTCGGAACCTGGCAGCTCGGTGCTGATTGGGGTGAAGTGAGCGAAGCCGACGCCCGCGCAGTGCTCGATGCGAGTGCGGAAGCCGGAGTCACCTTCTTCGACACGGCCGACGTCTACGGTGACGGACGCAGCGAATCGATCATCGGACAGTGGCGACGCGATAACCCGGATGTCGAGTTGACCGTCGCCACCAAGATGGGGCGCCGCGAGGAGCAGATCCCGGCCAACTATGTGTACGAGAAGTTCCGTGGGTGGACCGATCGCAGTCGCCGCAACCTTGGCGTCGACACGCTCGACCTCGTGCAGCTGCACTGCCCGCCGACCGCGGTGTACGCGGACGATGCTGTGTTCGACGCACTCGATCGCCTCGTCGAGGAGGGCGCCATCGCGAACTACGGCGTGAGCGTCGAGACGACTGCCGAAGCGCTCGCCGCGATCGCACGTCCCCGCGTCGCGACGGTGCAGATCATCCTCAATGCGTTCCGGTTGAAGCCGCTCGACGAGGTCCTTCCGGCAGCGCGCGAAGCCGGCGTCGGCATCATCACGCGAGTGCCGCTCGCGAGCGGACTTCTCTCTGGCCGCTACTCCCGCGACACGGTCTTCGCCGCGAACGATCACCGCACCTTCAACAGGCAGGGTGAGGCATTCGACCAGGGCGAGACCTTCTCCGGCGTCGACTACGAGGAGGGCGTGGAAGCGGCGCACGAGTTCTCCACACTCGCCCGAGACGTCGAGCTCGAGCCGGCCACGGCCGCCCTCGCGTGGGTCGCGCAGCTCCCAGGCGTCTCGTCTGTGATTCCCGGTGCCCGCAGTGTCACGCAGGCTCGATCGAACGCGGCGGCGGGCTCGGCACCGGACCTGGGCGAAGCCTTCACCGCGTCTGTGCGGGAGCTCTACGACCGCCGCTTCCGCGCCGCCGTCCACCCGCGCTGGTGACGGGGCAACCCCGTGAGTGCTGTCAGAGGGCCGCGATGATCGAGGCCCGGTTTAGCCGGTTGCGGTCGTCAGCCCGAATGCGTCACGCAGGCTCCGGTTGACGAGAGCCGGGACGTCCAGTTCGCCTGGGTGCAGCGCGTCATACAGTTGCAGACCGTCCCAGGTGGCGATGACGAGTGCCGCGCGCTCTTCGGCACGCAGACCGTCGTCGGGGAGTCCGAGCCGAGACCGCTGGCGTCGGATCATCAGGGTCAACACCGTGCGGATCCGATTGTGGCGGCGCTGCAGCGCGGCACGCGCCGGATGCCCTGGAGCTCCGGCTTCTGCGGTCAGGATCGAGAGCAGCTGCGTCAGGCCGGGCGTCGCCTGGTTGCTGGCCGCAGTCTGGGTGAACGCGTCGACAAGTGCATCCGCGGTGAGCTTGCGCGGCACAGCAGCGCGCAGCTGCTGTTGATCGTGCAATTCGATCACGGCGAGCAGTAGTGCCGTCTTGTTGCCGAAGTGGTGCAGCAGCGTTGAATGATCGACACCGGCCTCGCGGGCGATGCTGCGCAACGACGTTCCGTAGAAGCCGCGCTCGGCGAACGCGGTGGTGGCGCTCGCCACGATGGTCTTCTTCGTCGCACGGCCTGTCGCATAGCCGGCGGGAGAGGGCTCTGGATCCTCGAGGTCGGGCACGTCGTCCATAGTATTCGACGGCCAGGCGGAGCCTGTCGAACAAGTTCCACCAGGTGGTGGAACTTCGAGTAGACTCTCGTATCGTGTCCACACCTGACAGCATCCGAGGGCTTCGCTCAGCGATGACGCTCGCCGAGAAGGCATCGCTGATGTCTGGCGCGAACTTCTGGAACACCAAGCCAGTTCCTCGCCTCGGCATCCCGTCGATCATGCTGACCGACGGCCCTCACGGACTGCGCAAGCAGGGCGGCGCTGCCGACCACCTGGGTCTCAACGACAGCCTTCCCGCGACCTGCTTCCCCCCGGCGGTCGCGCTGGCGACCAGTTGGGATGCATCGCTGCTCGCTCGTGTCGGTGCGGCGCTCGGCTCCGAGGCCGCGGCAGAGCGCGTGAGCGTGCTGCTCGGCCCGGGGCTGAACATCAAGCGCAATCCGCTGGCTGGTCGCAATTTCGAGTACTTCTCCGAGGATCCGCTGGTCGCAGGCAGGTTGGCTGCGGCACTCATCCGCGGCATCCAGTCGCGCGGCGTTGCGGCGAGTGCCAAGCACTTCGCGGTCAACAGTCAGGAGACGCATCGCATGAGCATCGACGAGATCGTCGATGAGCGGGCGCTGCACGAGATATACCTCGAAGGCTTCCGGATCGCTGTCGCCGAGGGCGACCCCTGGACGGTGATGAGCTCGTACAACCGGGTCAACGGCACCTACGCGAACGAGAATGTCAGCCTGCTGCGCGATGTACTGCGCACGTCCTGGGGTTTCGACGGTCTTGTCGTGACGGACTGGGGCGGCAACAACGACCGGGTGGCGGGGCTGGTCGCCGGCAACGCGCTCGAGATGCCCTCGACCGACGGCGTGACCGACCGGGTGATCATCGCCGCTGTCGAGTCCGGAACCATCGATGAGAGCGTGCTCGATGACCGCGTCGAGGAGATGCTCCGACTGATCGAGCGCACCGCGCCCTCACCGGATGCGCCGGCAGCGGACTTGGACGCCCACCACGATCTCGCCGTCGAAGCAGCCGAGAACTCGCTCGTCCTGTTGCGCAACGAGAACGGCATCCTCCCGCTCGCGCCCGAGAGCGGGCGGATCGCGGTCATCGGCGACTTCGCCGCAGTGCCGCGGTATCAAGGATCCGGCAGTTCGCTCGTGAACCCGACGCGCGCCGAGACCGCACTCGACGCGCTGCGCGCGAGCGCTCTCGACGTCATCGGCTATGAACCCGGCTTCGCCCGACGAGACCGGCCTTCCGCGCGACGTCTTCGTCGGGCACTGCGGCTGGCTGCGCGTGCGGACCGAGTGCTGCTCTTTCTGGGACTGGATGAATCGGCCGAGGCCGAGGCCGTGGATCGCACCCACATGCGTCTCGCCGCGAATCAGCTGCAGCTGACGAGAGAGCTCATCGCGCTGAATGTACCCATCGTGGTGGTCCTTGCCGGCGGTGCTCCTGTCGAACTGCCGTTCGCGGACGAGGTCGACGCGATCCTGAACAGCTCTCTCGCCGGGCAAGGGGGCGGGCGTGCAGTGGTGCGCGTGCTCACCGGGCAGGTGAATCCCAGCGGCAAGCTCGCCGAGTCGTACCCGCTGCGGTACGCGGACGTTCCGTCTTCGGCAACGTTCGGGCGCACCGAAGCGACGAGTGAGCATCGCGAGAGCATCTACGTGGGCTATCGATACTTCGACAAGGCCGGGGTGTCCGTACGGTACCCATTCGGCCACGGGCTCAGCTACACGACGTTCGCCTATTCCGATCTCATCGTCGGCCCTGCAGCGGCCGACATCACCGTCACCAACACCGGAGAGGTGGCCGGTTCCGAGGTCGTGCAGCTGTACATCGAGGCCCCGGATGCTGCCGATGAGCGGTTCCGAGCGATACGCGAACTGCGCGGCTTCGCGAAGGTGGCGCTGCGGCCTGGAGAGAGCAAGACGGTGCACATCGAGTATGCCGAGCACGCGTTCGACATCTACGACCCCGTATCAGGCGCATGGCGCACGATCGGGGGCGAGTACACCGTGCTCGCGGCGGCATCGTCGAGGGACATCCGGTTGCGCGCATCGATCAGGGTGGAAGGCCAGGGTGATCTCGACCTCGCATCCGGACTCGAGCATTACCGCAGCGGTCACGTGGATCGGGTGACGGATGACGAGTTCCAGACCCTGCTGGGGCGTGAACTGCCACCGGCGACGTGGCAGTCGAACCGTCCGCTGACGCGCGACGACATCGTCGCGCAGACGAAGGGGCGCGGCGGGTTCGCGAGCGTCCTTTACAGCGTGATCGACCGCAGCAGCGACGTGCTGATGCTGCTGGGGAGGCCGCATGCCGCCAATAACACGCGGTTCGCTCTGGATCTGCCGTTTCGTTCCATAGCGCGGATGTCGGGCGGCGCAGTGAACGACGCGATGCTCGACGCATTGCTGGTGATGGTGAACGGACGATTCTGGCGCGGGGCGCGTCAGCTCTTCGCGGCGTGGCGAGCGCACCGGCGTGCGCGCCTGAGCGAATAGCAGCAGGACTTGCAGAGATTGTTGAAAGGGAAGCAACGTGGCAACTCGGAAAGAGATCAAGCAGGACGCGCTCGCGCGCGTGGCGGTCGAGCGGACCGAGCGGCGCGCCCGCCGCGCTGAGCTGGGAGCGATGTCTTCCGCCGACCGGAAGGCGGCGAAGGCGGCAGATCGTGCGGAAGCACGCGCGGCGAAGACGCAGGCGAAGATCGATCGCAAGGCGCACCGCGACGGGATGACGCGCGCCGAGCGACGGGAGGACAGACGTCGCGAGCGCGTCTACCGAAAGGTCGCGCACCGCCCACGACGCATCGTCGGGTGGAGCATCTTCGCTGTCGTCATCGTGGTGATCGGCGTGCTTGTGGCCCCGGTCATCAACGACGTCCAGCGGCTGACCTCGCTGCAGATCGACTCGTCCACACCGGACGGGGTCGAGTCGCGCGAGTACGGCACCGAACTGGCGGGGCGCATCTCGGATGAAGGCATCGTGCTGCTCGAGAACGAGGGCGCACTGCCGCTCACCGATGCGAAGCTCAACGTGTTCAGTTTCGCATCCTTCAACCTGCGTTACGGCGGAGGCGGTTCCGGTGGCGCCGACCAGTCATCGGCCGTCACCCTCTACGACGCGCTCGAAGGGCAGGGGATCGAGTACAACTCCGAACTGTATGCCGCGATGGAAGATGCCGGCGCTGAGACCGAACAGGGCTCGCAGGGCTTCATCGAGCAGATGGTCGGTCTGTTCACCGGCAGCGGCAAGAAGACGGAGCCAGACCCCGATTACCTCACCGAGCCGGTGCTGGCCCAGGCGAAGGAATTCTCCGACACCGCGCTCGTCGTGATCGGGAACGATGGGGTCGAGGGGGCGGACTTCGCAGCCGATGAGCTGCGCGTGTCGGGTGGTCAAGAGGCACTGCTCGATGTCGTGACCGAGAGTTTCGACGACGTCATCGTCGTGATCAACTCCGGCAACCAGATGGAGCTCGGCTTCCTCGAGGAGTACCCGCAGATCACCGCGGCACTGTGGATCGGCACCCCCGGCCCGCAGGGCGCCGTGTCTCTCGCGAAGGTCCTCGCGGGTGACGTGAATCCGTCCGGACATCTCACCGATACCTACGCCTATGACGTCGATAGTGCACCGGCGTCAGAGAACTTCGGCAACTTCCAATACGAGAACGCGTCCCGTGGACTGTACGAGTACGAGGAGGGCATCTACATCGGGTACCGCTACTACGAGACGCGGTACCAGGACGATGAGGCCGGATATCAGGCCGCCGTGCAGTATCCCTTCGGCTATGGACTCAGCTACACCGACTTCACTTGGCAGACCGCGGCGCCGGTCGTTGACGATGGCACGATCAGCGTCGATGTGACCGTGACGAACACCGGTGAGGTGGCGGGCAAAGACGTCGTCCAGGTCTACTACTCCGCCCCGTACACGCCAGGAGGCGTTGAGAAGTCCTCGATCGAGCTTGCGGGCTTCGCCAAGACGTCGATGCTCGAACCGGGTGCCTCGGAGGATGTGACGGTCACCTTCGCCGTGCGGGACATGGCTTCGTGGGATGCTGCGGACCGGGAGGCCTATGTCCTGGAGGCAGGCACCTACGAGATCACGGTGGGCACCGACGTGCACACTCCCGTGGGCACGTTCCCGATCGAGATCGCCGACACGGTGGTGTACGACACGGATGCTGCCACGGGAGCCGCTCTCGAGAATCGCTTCGAGTACGCCGACGGTGACCTGACCTACCTGTCGCGCAACGACTGGGAGGGCACGTATCCGGACGCCTCCGATGTCGAGACCACGGCATCCGACGAGCTGCTCGCATTCATGAACCCGACTTTCGAGGCGACCTCGGGCGAGGAGCCGACCTACGGCGCCGACAACGGACTGCAACTAGAAGACCTCGCAGGTCTCGACTACGACGATCCGACGTGGGAGTCGTTCCTCGACCAGTTCACCCGCGACGAGCTCACCGCGGTGTTCTCCAAGGGCGCGTACAAGACCGAGCCGGTCGAGCGCCTCGGGGTGCCGTCCGCGATCCTGCTGGACGGCCCTGCCGGCCTGAATTCGCTGTTCAGCTCATTGACCGCGGCGTCCTTCCCGACGGAGGTGGTCATCGCCTCGACGTGGAACGAGCAGCTGGCGCGCGAGATGGGTGAAGCGGTCGGTGCCGAAGCCAATGCCTACGGGGTACAGGGGTGGTACGCCCCGGGCATGAACCTGCACCGCACGCCATTCGGCGGTCGCAACTTCGAGTACTTCTCCGAGGACCCGCTGGTGTCCGGCAAGATGAGCGCGGCGATGGTCGCAGGTGCGCAGAGCAAGGACGTTCTCACGTTCATGAAGCACTTCGCGCTGAATGAGCAGGAGACCAACGCCCGCACCGGTGTGAACATCTTCGCTGACGAGCAGGCGATGCGCGAGCTCTACTTGCGACCGTTCGAGATCACCGTCAAGGAGGCAGATGCCTGGGGCGCGATGAGCTCATTCATCAACATCGGTGGACGATGGGCGGGTGGCAGCGAGCCGCTTCTGCAGGACGTCCTGCGCGGCGAATGGGGTTTTGATGGTGTCGTGTCATCGGACGCTGTGCTCGGCGGGTTCATGGACCCCGCGCTCGGCGTCCGGTACGGCAACGACCTGATGCTGGCGATGCTCGGCAACTCGACGGCAACGCAGGTGAACGCGGCCTACGACGATGACCCCGTCGGCGTCGGCAATGGGCTGCGCGACCGTGTGCATGCCGTGATGTTCGCACTGCTGCGAACCGATCTGTTCAACTGACGCGGCGTCGCGTCTGAAAAGGAGAATCCCATGGTCGACAATGTTGTCCCATCCATCGCCGAAACACAGCCGAAGGCGGCGCATGGACTTGTGGAGAAACGCCCGATCGCACTGCTGTGGTGGGCGGTCGGGCTGACTGCGGTGTTCATCGCGATGGGTATCATCGTGGCGCAAGACCCGCAGAATCCGCTCATGCAGCCCATCGATGACGCATGGCGGGCGGCGGTCGGAGTGTCGCCTGATGCGGCGATCTACCAGCAGCCGCTGGCGATGTTCTTCCAGTTGCTCGGCGAGGCCCCCGGCGCTGTGGCGATGGGGATTCTCCTGCCGCTCGGCCTCGTGATCTTTGGGCGCTGGCGGTCCGCGCTGTTCGTATTCGTCGCATGCCTCATGGGAATGGGCGTGTACTCGCAGGTGACGAAGAATCTCGTCAACCGACCGCGCCCCGCTGCCGACGAGGCAGCCGGACTGTTCGGGCCGCTGTTCGCCGTCGACCACGGTTCGTTCCCCTCCGGTCATGCGACCGCCGCCGGGGTGCTCGTCATCATCGTGTTGGCGCTGATCCCGCCGCGTCTTCGTCGCGTGCGCATCGGCTGGATCGTCATCAGTGCGTTGGTCATGATCGGCATGGCCTGGCAGCGCACACTGATCAACGCGCATTGGCTCTCTGACGCGGTCACCGGACTCCTCGCCGGTTCTGCTGCGGCACTCCTTGTGTGGTGGCTGTTCTGGCCATGGCTGCAGCGCGACTACGGCCGTGCGACGTGGCTGCGCCGCCCTCGAACGGCCGCGAGCATAGCTCCGACTACTCCCGCGGCTTCAGCCGCACCGTAGGCAGCGCGGGCGCGGGCAGCGGATCGCGCTGACCGGTGGGGAACTCTCCGAACAGCCTCGGTTTTCCGGCATCCATCGGATCGTCTGGTTCGAACCCCAGCTCGGACTGGTACCGGCGCCGGAACTCCACGATCTCCTCGTGCGAGCGTCCGATGAAGTTCCACCACATCACGATGCGCTCGCCGAGGGGCACACCGCCCAGAAGAATCACGCGCGCGCCTTCGGGGCCGGCGGTGAGCTGGAGCGTATCCGATCCGGTCGGCACGTAGGCGAGCGCGCGATGCACGAGCACCGTTCCGTTCACCGACACTGCACCTGACTCGGCCAATACGCCGTGTTCGAAATCCGTGCGCACGGTGAGAGCGACCTCCGTGCCAGGGGTGAGCACGAGCTCCGCGCCGAGAAGATCGGGCGTCCGCGTATCGACGGGAGCCGCGGCCCCCAGCAGCTCGCCGATGAAGACGCGCGCCGAGAGACCCGCTCGCGTGACGGCATCCGGTACGTAGTGGATGAACTCGTTGTCGCCGAACCTCGTCGATTCCGGCATCGCGTACCAGAGCTGCACGCCGTGGAGCGCGCGCGTCTCCGGCGTGCTGATCTCCGAGTGCGTGATCCCGCGCCCCGAGATCATCAGATTCAGCTCGCCGGGGCGCACTTCGGCGGCGTTGCCGCCGGAATCGAGATGGTCGATGCTTCCGGTGAACAGCCACGAGACCGTCGCCAGTCCAGTATGCGGATGCCGCGGTACCTCCATCCCGCCCGTGTCCGCGACATCGTCCGGACCGTAATGATCGAGGAAGCACCACGCACCGACGAACGAGCGCCCCTTCGACGGAAGCGTCCGGTACACGGTCATCGCCCGCGGCCCACCGAGCGGCACTTCGCGCGGCCCGAGGACCTCCACACCGACGCACGGTTCGCCGGAGGCGAGGATCTCCTCTTCGGGCTTCTTCTCGAGATTCGTCATCCGTACGCTCCGTTCTCGGCGTCAAGCCGACGGTGACACTCCCTAGTATCGCCGCGCGGGATGGATTTCGCCGCTCCTGCGCGCCGCTCAGACGCGAGAAGCATCCCGCGCGGCTGAATAGACGGGCGGCGGGACCGGGAAGCGCGGCTACGGGCGCACGAGCTCCGCGTGCGGGATCGTGTACTGGCGCAACAGCCACGCCCCGAAGAGCTTCACATTGGCGCAGGTGTCAGCCGTTGAGCAGCGGATCACCGGGTCATGTATCGCATAGGCGGCGAATGCGTCGAGCTTGCGCTGCAGGACATCACCGTCGAGGTTCTGGGGCCGGTCCGCGCTGGGGTAGCCCTGTGCGTAGATCACCCTCGCGGGGTCGATCTGTCCGGAATCCGCTGTTCCCATGACGATATCCCCGGTGACCTGATGATCGGGGTGGTCGCCGCTCGTGCCCTCGGCGCTGCCGGGCAGATGCGCCATCACCGTCACCGGCTGGTACGCGTTGTACAGCTCCACGACGGTGGAACTGATGCCGTCGATCGACACCGGGGTGCCGGCGTCGATCATGTGCAGTTCGCTGAGAGTGCCTGCGAGTAGCTTCGGCAGGCTCTCCCATCCGGTGGCTTCAAAGCCGCTGGCACCAAGACCACCGTCGGGGAGCCTGAGGAAGAACAGCGTGACGCGGGGATCGCCGATCGGACGGCTCATCGCCAGTGTGAGTCCGTTGACGAGCGTGACCGTGCGCTCCTCCCACTCCAGCGGCGCCCCGAGCAGAACGTCGTAGGAATCGCGGAGTCCGTCTTCGCGTCCGTACGCGTAATCCAGACCCTTGCCGGCATCCGACCCCGTCAGATACAGGTTGCGCACGCACTGACCAGCGTCGAGCGCCTGCGGAATCGTCGGGCTGCCGAAGATCAGGTCATCGTCGTAGTGCGCCCAGACGGTGAACAGCGTCCCCGCAGGGCACGGCGCATCGATGTACTGCATCGGCGACACGAAAGCGGGCGCGCCCTCACCGACAGCCACCACCGCTGCGATGTCACCGCACTGCAGGGTAGTCGCGAAGAACTCGACGGCATCCGCCTGCGGCTGCACGAGTGCGCGAAGGGTGTCTTCGGTGATCGCATCCGGACACTGCACGGTGGTGATCTGCGCCACCTGCTCGTCACTCAGATCATTGGGAGGGGGCGGCGGGGTGAGGACCGCGGTCGAGATCACTCTGCCGCCGGTGGCATCTGCTTCCGACGCAGAACTGCAGCCGCTCAAGGCGAGTGCGCCGAGCAGCGCAACTGCGCTCAATACCGCTGCGTATCGACGCATCTGGCCGTCCCTCGGATTAAAAGCCCAGTATATTGCGCACTTCGTGCTTCGCGGTAAGGTCGGCGCATGACATCCGCTCGACCACAGACCGCGAAGCGCGAAGCCTTCGGCTCGCGCAATGTCTTCATCCTCTCAGCGATCGGCTCAGCCGTCGGCCTGGGAAACATCTGGCGTTTCCCGTACGTCGCCTACGAGGGCGGCGGTGGAGCGTTCCTCATCCCCTATCTGTGCGCGCTGCTGACCGCCGGCATCCCGCTGCTGTTCTTCGACTACGCGATCGGCCACCGCTTCCGCGGCTCCGCGCCCCTCGCTTTCCGTCGCCTCCACCGCGCCGCCGAACCCCTCGGCTGGTGGCAGGTGCTCATCTGCGTCGTGATCTCGGTCTACTACGCCGTGATCATCGCCTGGGCGGCGATGTACACGTGGTTCTCGGTCCAGCTTTCTTGGGGCGAGGGCAACGAGAACGACTTCTTCTTCGGCGAGTTCCTGAACATGGGCGACGTCTCCACCGGCATCTCGATGGAGTTCGTTCCGCAGGTCGGCATTCCGCTGCTGATCGTATGGTTGGTCACCATCGTGATCATGGGTCTCGGCGTCAAGCGCGGCATCGGTGCCGCCAACACCGTGCTCCTGCCACTGCTGACGGTCATGTTCATCGTGCTCGTGGTCCAGGCGCTGTTCCTCCCCGGAGCGATGGACGGCCTGAACGCCTTCTTCACCCCGAACTGGGAAGCACTCGGTGACCCGGCAGTGTGGGCGAGCGCATACGGACACATCTTCTTCTCGCTGTCGGTGGCGTTCGGCATCATGGTCACCTACTCGTCCTACCTGAAGCGCAAGACCGACCTCACCGGCTCCGGCCTCGTCGTCGGCTTTGCGAACTCGGGCTTCGAGATCCTCGCCGGCATCGGCGTGTTCGCCGCCCTCGGGTTCATGGCCCAGGCGCAGTCGGCCGAGGTGTCCGATGTCGCGTCCGCTGGCATCGGCCTCGCCTTCGTCGCGTTCCCGACGATCGTCTCGCAGGCGGCCGGCGGACCCATCATCGGCGTGCTGTTCTTCGGTGCATTGACGTTCGCCGGGCTTACTTCGATGATCTCCATCCTCGAGGTCATCGTCGCGGCCATCCAGGACAAGCTCGGCTGGGGTCGCGTGCGCGCCACACTCACGGTGACGATTCCGCTCGCGGTGATCTCGATGGCGTTCTTCTCTACAACGACGGCGCTCGCCGTTCTCGACACGACGGATGCCTTCGTCAACGCCTTCGGCATCATGGCAGTAGCCCTCGTCGCGGTCATCGTCGTGGCATGGGTGCTCCACAAGCTGCCGGTTCTGCAGGAGCACCTCAACCGCCGCTCCAGCTTCCGTGTCGGGCTGATCTGGAAGCTGCTCGTGGGACTGCTCGCACCCATCGTGCTCGGCTACCTGTTCATCAGTGAGCTGATCGCGAAGAGCCAGGACCCGTACGGAGGCTATCCGGAGTGGTTCCTGGGGATCTTCGGCTGGGGCATGGTCATCGCCCTCGTGGTCCTCGCCGTGCTGCTCTCGCTCATCCCATGGAGCGGACGCTCGCATGCCAAGGACGATGCGGAGTACGACGAGTTCCTCGTCGAGGAGAGCTACGAACCGGATGCTGAGACCGGAACGATCCGGACGACGAAGGGAACGGGCGCATGACAACCGCGGCCATCATCTTCATGATCATCGCGATGGTCACCGTGTGGGGCGGGCTCGTCGCTGCGATCGTGAATCTCGTGCTGCATCCGGAAGAATCCGGGACGGAGCCGGCACCGCCGATCGAACTGTGACTCAGGGATTCAGCACGACCTTGATGCAGCCGTCCTCCTTGCGCTGGAACGTCGAGTAGAGCTCCGGTGTGTCCGCGAGCGGTGCATGATG
Organism: Microbacterium zouquanmingi; assembly: GCF_052266695.1. Classification (NCBI taxonomy): domain Bacteria; kingdom Bacillati; phylum Actinomycetota; class Actinomycetes; order Micrococcales; family Microbacteriaceae; genus Microbacterium; species Microbacterium zouquanmingi. The sequence goes on along the minus strand of NZ_JBQPQZ010000001.1, from coordinate 572,581 downwards.
TGTCGCGAGGTCGAGCACGCCGAGCGGATCGGCCGGATCCTCCACCAGCGGCAGGATCTCGTCCACCCAGCGCTTGACGTTGCACTGGCCCATCCACAGGGTCAGCTGCTTGTCGAAGATAATTCGTACAGTGACATTCGCAGAGCGAGGTGTCGTCGCCAACAGGGTTGACAAGAGCGAAAGCCACCGAAGCAGACATCGTCGCGGTGTCAAGGCCCTCGCCGGGGCAACTTGCCCTTCGTAGCGTGGGAACTCGAGATCGAGCATCATGTCGAAGCCGGGAGGTAGGGGACTTGTCGCATCTGGATGTTGTCACCAGGGATAAGCAGGGTCAGTGGGTCAATGAGGTGGAGGGAGCGAATGAGCTCTCTCTCAGTTTCAGCAGTCGAGAGGAAGCCGTCGAGGCTGGTCGGGACTTCGCTTTGCGCAATGGATCAAGTCACACGATCGAGGATGCGGTTCCGAGCGGAGGCATCACCGACGGAGGCGCCCCTGAGGACGACGTCGCCGTGGTCGGCGAGCGTCTGCCGAGATCAGATGGGCTCCCCGAGACCACCGACGAAAACGGGATGCCGCTCGACAACCCGTCTGGTGGGTGACGATGAACCCTGATCGAGAAGTGCGCCGGGCGATCGTCACCGGCTCGGACTCGGGTATCGGCCGCGCGGCCGCGGTCGCGCTCGCAGCCGCAGGCCTGGATGTCGGCGTCACCTGGCACACCGACCGGGACGGGGCGGAGAAGACCGCCGAAGAGGTGCGCAGCCACGGCGCCAGGGCGGTCGTCGCGCAACTCGATGTGACCGACATGCCGGCCTGTGGCGACGTCATCGACGGCATGATCGATGAGCTCGGCGGCATCGACGTCTTCGTGAACAATTCGGGTATCGGCACGCAGACGCCATTCCTGGAGATGACACTCGAAGAGTGGAACCACGTCTTCGACACCGACCTGACCGGAGCCTTCGTCTGCCTGCAGCGCGCCGCACGCGCCATGGTCGCCGCCGGACGCGGTGGACGTCTGATAGCGGTGACGAGTGTGCACGCGCATCAGCCCATGGTGCGCTTCAGCGCGTACGATGCCGCGAAGCACGGTCTCAGCGGACTCGTGAAGAACCTGGCGCTGGAGCTCGGTCAATACGGGATCAGCGCCGTCAGTGTGGCGCCGGGAGATATCTCGATAGCGAAGGCCGGCGGCGTCGACATCGACCCGAAGACGGTGGACCGGCCGGGCATCCCTCTGGGGCGTCCGGGAGATGCCCGCGAGGTCGGAGCGCTCATCGCTTTTCTCGCCTCGCCGGAGGCCGCCTATATCTCGGGCACCTCACTCGTGATCGACGGCGGCATGCTCCAGATGGGACCACAGGCCGGTGCGGCCATCACAGGGCATGAGTGGCGAACGGTTTGAGTCGCTGAAGGCGGCGTTAGGGCCTGCGCGCCTGCTGCTCGCGGCGAAAGCGGCGCTCGCTGTCGGCATCGCGTGGGCCGTCGCGCTGCACATGCCCGGCGTGACGGATGAATATCCGTACTACGCACCGCTCGGCGCGTTGCTGAGCATGTATCCGACTCTGATGGAGTCAATGAAGTCGGGTCTGCAGACGCTGTTGGGTCTGGTGACGGGCATCGCACTCGCGCTCATCGTGGTCGTGACCGTCGGGCCGAACTGGTGGACCATTCCCCTCGTCGCAGGCTTCGGAGTGCTGCTGTCAGGGACCGGGTGGTTCGGAGTGGGGCGTGAGTACGTCCCGATCGCGGCACTGTTCGTGCTGGTCATCGGCGGCCAGAACTCAGATGACTACTCGCTGGGGTACGTCAGCCAGATGGCGGTCGGGGTTGTGGTCGGGCTTGCCGTGAACCTGCTCATTGCCCCCGGCACTCTCACCGCGGTAGCTTCAGCCAGGATCAGCGGCTTTCGCGAACAGCTCGCCGCGCACCTGCACGAGATCGGCGAAGCGGTGTCCGATTCGTGGCCACCGGAACGCGACGGGTGGGTCCGGGATGCTGCGGCGCTGGCAGATACGTCACGCCAGGTACGGCAGGCGCTCGACGAAGCCGACACCAGCCGCAAGGGCAATCCGAGGGCGATGCGGGGTCGGCATGACACGTCCGAAGCGCACGATCGGCTGGAGGCCCTCGAGCTGATCGCCGTGCGTATCCGGGACATCTCCGAGGTGCTCGCCGATGCCATCTGGGATCGGCCGGGCGGGCTGGGTCTCAACCCGACGCTCGCGGAACCGCTGAGTGCGGCATGCCTGCGCGTCGCCGACTGCATCGCACTCGACGAGGACGACAGCACGGCCGCGCACGAGGCGCGCGAAAGCGCAGCACGAGCGGTTCGAGTGCTCCTCGAGTCCGTGAATCAGGCTGCTGTCGACTCGCACCAGGCGATGGGGCCGGGGGTGCTCATGTGCATGCACCTGCGGCGGATTCTCCTTCTGCTGAAAGCACGGGAGTAAATGGTGATTGCCATGCGCTACGGTCAGCGTATGGGTTCGATTCAGTACGGTGGGTCTGAAGACCCGATTCACATCGACGATCGCGCGTTGGCGCACCTCAAGGTCGTCATCGCCACGAAGCTGCGACGCCAGGAATCGTTCACTCTGTCGTGGAAGCATGCAGACGGCGATCCGGTCGGTCGCTCGACGATCTGGGTGCATCCGTCCATTCCGCTGCGCTTCGTCTTCGATGAGCCGGATGCTGCGCCGCTCAACGCTCGCTGGGTCGAAGAGCTGATGCACTCGGCGAACTCGACGGGCGGCATCTTGCTTGTCGACGAGGTGCTCGAAACGCAGAGCTGAGGCGACACGCAGAACTGAGAGCCGGAGGCCTGGGGGCGAGGCCGTGTCAAGGGGCATGGCATCGCGCCGGGGAGCGACGAGTGTGGGTCTATGACCCGGCCATGGACTTTTGCGATCAGACGGATCTTTCGAGCGTTTGCTGCGGACGGGTGCGCAGACATCGGCGCGAGCCTCGCGTTCTACGCGATCCTCGCCCTGCTACCTGCGTCGATGGTCGGATTCTCCATCCTCAGCGTGCTCGGACGGGATGAGGAGACCGCGCAGATCTCTCTCGACATCGTGCGCGCCGTCGCACCCGAGGAAGCGGCCGACGGGGTGGCGGACTTCTTGAAAGAGCTCGCCGACCTACGGATGTCTGGCCTTCTGCTGGCGAGCGGGGTGCTGCTGTCGATCTGGGCGGTGGCGCGCTACGTCGGGGTCTTCGCGCGCGGAATGAACCGGATACATCGCGTGGAGGAGGGACGTCGCATCTGGGCGCTCAAGCTCAGCCAGCTGGCTATCGCCGTGGTCATCATCGTCTGTGCCGTGATCGCCGCGTTGTTCCTCGCCGGCTCGGACCCTGTTGCGCAGGCGGTGGGCGAGGTTTTCGGTCTCGGCGACGTCGTGCTCTTCGTCTGGCGCATCGTGCGGTGGCCGCTGCTCGTGCTCCTCGTCGTGTTCGTCGTGGCGCTGCTGTATTACTTCGCACCGAACATTCGACCGTCGCGATTTCGCTGGATGAGCCTCGGGGCCGCCGTCGCCATCCTCGTACTGGCGATCGCCTCCATCGCGTTCGGCTTCTACATCGTCAACCTCTCGGGCTATGACCGGGTCTACGGGCCGCTGGCGGGGGTCATCATCTTCGCGCTGTGGATGTGGATCGCGAACATGTCCCTTCTTGTCGGGGTCGAGTTTGACCGGGAGCTGGAGCGCGTGCGCGAGCTCCGCGACGGAGTGCCTGCCGAGAGGCAGGTGCAGCTGCCGTTGCGCGACGCGACCCGGATCGCGAAGACCGTCCGCAAAGACAGCGCCGACGTGGCCGAGGCTCACCGTATCCGTCGCGAGGCGCAGGCCGAGTCAGACGACGCGCACACATGAACAGGCTCCCACTGTCAAGGGTCGTGAGCGTTGCTCGCGCGATCTCTAGGTTGGAGCAATGACGAAAGAGACAGAAGCGCCCTCGCGGCTGCGTCGTGCCATCACAGGCCCGATGCTCTTCGCGTTCATCCTCGGCGATGTCCTCGGCGCCGGGATCTACGCACTGATGGGCGTCCTCTCTGAGGAAGTCGGCGGGATGCTGTGGGCTCCGTTGTTGCTCGCCCTTCTGCTCGCGCTGCTCACGGCGGGATCGTACGCGGAGCTCGTCACGAAGTACCCGCGAGCCGGCGGTGCCGCCGTCTTCGCGGAGCGCGCTTTCCGCAGCCCGATCGTGTCGTTCCTGATCGGCTTCAGCATGCTCGCCGCGGGAGTGGTGAGCGCTGCGGGCCTCGCGATCGCGTTCGCAGGGGATTATCTGCAGACGTTCCTTCCCGTGCCGCCGATCCCGGCCGCGATGGTCTTCCTCGTCATCGTCGCCGCGCTCAACGCCCGCGGCATCCGCGAATCCATGGGAGCGAACCTGGTGATGACGGCGATCGAGCTGAGCGGACTCGTGATCGTCATCGCCGTCGTCGGCTTCTTCTTCGCAGGTGGCGGAGGTGACGCATCACGATTGCTGGAAGCACCGGAAGGCACCACGGTGGGGATGGCGGTGCTGGGAGGCGCGATCATCGCCTACTACTCGTTCGTGGGCTTCGAGACCTCCGCGAACGTGATCGAAGAGGTCAAGGAGCCATCGAAGACATATCCCAGAGCGCTGTTCGGCGCTCTTGCGACAGCGGGCGTCGTGTACGTGCTGGTCGGACTCGCCAGCGCGGTTGCCCTGCCCGCTGAGGAGCTCCAGGAATCCAGCGGACCGCTTCTCGCCGTCGTCGAGGCGACCGGCATCGGCGTGCCGTCGTGGCTGTTCAGCCTGATCGCGCTGATCGCGGTCGCCAACGGCGCGCTTCTCACGATGATCATGGCGAGCCGGCTCGCCTACGGGATGGCCGAACAGGGCCTCCTGCCGAGCGGACTCGCGCGTGTGCTGCCGCGCCGCAAGACACCATGGGTGGCGATCATCGCGACGACGCTCGTGGCCATGCTGCTGACGCTCATCGGTGATCTTGCGACGTTGGCCGAGACCGTCGTTCTCCTACTGCTGTTCGTCTTCCTCAGCGCCAACGTCTCGGTGCTCGTACTTCGACGTGACCGCGTCGAACATGATCATTTCCGGGTCTGGACTTTCGTCCCTGTGCTCGGCATCGCGTCCTGCATCCTGCTGCTGACTCAGCAGCGGGGGCTCGTATGGCTCTTCGGGGGCGTGCTCATCGTCGTCGGGCTCGGCCTTTATGCGCTCGCACAGTGGTTGCGCCGACGAGAGAGCACGTCGCCTGGTCGGTGATGCGAGACCGCGGAGCCGGAAGAAGAGTGATGACAGTACTGGCGCGGCAGACCTAGCCGGCGTTCTCGTAGTTCAGCCCGCTGTCGGCTTCATCAGGCAGGCGGGTACAGGGAATCACCACGACATCCTGCACCTTCCAGTCCATCGCCGAGATGGACTCGGAGAGCGCGTCGATCTGAGCGACCGCCACCCGCGTCTTTCGAGGGAGGATGAACGCCTCGACGTGGAACACCTGGCCCTGATCGCGCATGCGTACCGCCGCATCCTTGATCCACAGCTGTGCGCGAAGATGCTCGACGATCTCACGCGCGAGTGGATGCGGATGCCTGTCATCGTAGGTGCGCGCACGATGGTCCATGAGATCGACGACAGCGCCCTTGGTGTTGCGAAAACCGTCCCAGATGATGCTCAGTGAGATGAAGAGCGCGGCGGCACCGTCGAGCCACCACGCGCCGATTCCGACGCCGAGAACACCGACGATCGAGGCGGCATTGGTCTGCCAGTCCGCTTTGGCCATGTCGGCATCGGCGTAGAGGATCTTGTTGTGCAGCAGTGGTGCGAGCTTCGACTTCGCACGGCCGTACACGAATGGTCCGATCACGATGATCGTCATGACGCCGACCATCAGCCAGCCGAGCCAGATCGTGTGTCCGAAGAGGTTGACCGTCCCGATCGTCGGATGCTCCGCTGCGGCAAGTCCCGAGATCGCTTCGTAGGCGAGGTTCAGACCGACGGCGAGAAGGGCGACACCGGCGACGAGGTGACCGACGCCCATTGCCCGATGCATCCCGTAGGGATGGTCCACGGTCGGTCCACGTCGGACGAAGATCAGCGCGATGAGAAACGAGATCTGCGGAATGAGGGAGAGCATGTCCTCGATCCACGCTGTTCGCATCGCCTGAGAGTTTCCGACGACGAACGCGACCAGGATGATCGTGCAGATGGTGTAGCCGATCGTGGCGTATTCCCACCGCACGGCCTTCTTCAGCGCGCGCTGCTGCTCAGGTGGAAGATCCGTGCGTCCGAACTGGTGATGCGTGCTCATCGGCCGACCTCCGCATCGAGGAACTCTTCCAAGCTGGACAAGAAGGCGTTCTCGCCGAGCGGGACGAACATCACAGTGGAACGACCTCCCGAGCCCTCGATGCCGGTGTACCCGCGCGTGACACCTACTCGATTGACCCACGGCGTCTGGTCGGTGAATCCGCCGACCACGAGGTCCAGGTCTCCTTCCTCCGCCTTCACCACGAGCTCTTCCTCGCTGCCAATGGTCCATCGCACGTCGGCATCCAGGGAGGCGGCGAACTCGTCGATGAGATCGACGAGTGGGCCGGTCGGTGCCGCTGTGGAGACATCCACCAGTCCCTCGTCCGGAGCAACTCCGACGCGGAGCTCACCGCCGGAGACTGTCTGCAGCGTGCCGTCGGGATCTGTCGGCACAGTGATGCCGCATCCTGTGAGAGCTGCGGTCATCGCCAATGCCAGCAGAATTCCGTGCAGTCGACTGCGCATTTTCACTCCGAGTGTTCAGGCCGGCGGAACTCTTCGGTGCGCGCACGCACCAGGCGACAGGCCGCGGCGATTGTGGCCGTCAGCACGGTGTCGGGATCACCCTCGAGCTGGAGGCGAAGGTGTCCGACGCCGTCGCCTGTCGCCCAGCCCAGATACACCGTTCCCGGCTCGTGCCCTCCTTCGGGGTCGGGCCCGCCGACACCGGTCGTGACGACGCAGACGTCGGCATCGAAAAGGGCGAGGCCGCCGGCTGTGAGCGACTCGACCACAGCGATGCGCAGACCGTGAACGCGTGCCAGTTCGCTGATCCGATTGACGTCGGCAGACGGAGGCGTGCTCATCCCGTCTCCTACCGAGAGATGCTCTCGACGGTGACGCCGGTTGTCTCGGGGGCCAGGGAACGCGCGACATCGGCCTGGCTGATGATTCCCACGAGCAGGTGATCATCCATCACCGGCAACCGGCGGATCTGATGCTCCTGCATCTTCTGCAGTGCGACCTGGATGTCATCCGACGCCTCGACGGTCACCGGTCGCCCCTGAGCGAGCGCTCGCGCCGGCGTGCTCTCGGTATCGAGGCCCTCGGCGACCGCACCGACGACGATGTCGCGGTCGGTGAGCATGCCCTTCAGCTTCCGGTCTTCGCCGCAGATCGGCAATGCCCCGACATCCAGTTCGGACATGACGGCTGCCGCGATACTGAGCGAGTCGTTCTCTCCGATGCACCGTGGTGCGGAAGTCATGATGTCCCTCGCGAGCGTCATTCTCCTTCTCCTTCTCCGTCGACGTGCATAGCGGTGACTCAGCCGTCCTTGACTTCGAGGTTGGAAGCCGGCTCCTCATCGACGCGATCGGTGTAGTCCGGTCGCGCCGGCTGCGGCGGCTGGTCGTCCAGTTCGCCGCCCTCTCGCCCGCCGTATGGGCGGCCATGATCGGCGAACTCATCCCGGCTGAAGACGAGGGTCCACGGGCCCGCGGTGAAGCGCGCTCCCGTGCGCAGAATCTCTGAACGGTCACCGCCGTCTGCCTCGGCAGCGAGCGGACTCGCGTTCATCTCGCCCTCGCCATGCAGAGTGAGCACGTACTCATCTCGATCGTCGTGAGCAATCGTCGCGTGGACGGGGTCGGTGTCGGTGAGCTGGAGCTCGTTCCCGTCCGCCGAGCCGATGCGCACCGCGTCGATCGTGATGTGGTGCACGAACCGGTCGTCCTCACGCGAGACGAGCAACCTCGGATCGCCCGCTCCCCACTCGGCATGGGTTGTCGTCGGTTTGTACCCGGGGGCAGTCTGGTCGGTCATTGTCCGGTCCCTTCCTTCTCTCACTGGGTGGCAACGTTAGGCCGACCGGAGGGCGGAGGAGAGGGGCTTGACCTCGAGACGGTGCGCGGCTAGCTGTAGCTCCCCGAGGGCCGCACATCCTCGGGGATCAGGGTGATGCCCCCGCTCGTATTGGCGGAGTTGGCCATCGCAGTGATCCACTCCGCACTCAGCGCAGGCGGTTCAGGGGTATCGAATACGAAGCGCAGCGGGATCGACGGATGCAGCCAGACAGTCGACCGGCCAGGCTTCTCTCCCTCGGGGTGCCTCCACGAGAGGGTGAAGCTCTCGTTGCGGCGCAGCTTGGTCGCGATGACGACTTTGAGGTGTGCGAGGGCGCGGTCTTCGACCGAGATCGGATCTGAGCCGCCACCATAGAAGATCGTTCCCATGGCATTACGCTAGCCACGGGGAAGCGGGCGCGAAAGTACTTCACGCTTCGATCCCGAAGCGACGTCATGAAAGTAAGGCAACTATGGGCAAGTTCATCTACGAGGGTGGTGTCAAGGTAGAAATCGAAGATCGCGCGCTGACTCATCTGCAGCTCGTGATCAGCGCAAAGCTGCGGCGGGGTGAACCGTTCGCTTTCAGTTGGCGCGAGGACGCCAGCGTGGGCGGTGGTCGCACCACGGTGTGGGTGCATCCCGGCAGTTCGATCGTGTACAAGTACTACGGTGGGCGTCAGCCATCAGTGAACCGTGCATGGGTCGACGCCCTCGCATACACCGCGAACTCCCCATCCGGCCTCTACCTCGTTCCTGAGCCGGCAGACAACGGTGAAGCCGGCACCGCAGAGATGTCGACGGTGCCACCCGTCAGCTGACCTGTCGAACGTGTGTGCTCATTCGCACCGGTCGATCATCGTGTCAACCCCCTGGTCGGGGAGGCTGGATAGAAGGAGAGTGTGACTACACCCATTGCGAGGAGGTCACACATGAACGCGGAAGATCCCCGCCATGCGCATTCAGATGCGGGATTCCCCGCGCAGACGCAGAACCAGCCCGGTCTGACGGATCAGATGCGCCCCGAGCCCGACCACGGCGAGACGAGCTACGTCGGTCATGGTCGTCTCGAAGGCCGTAAGGCGCTCATTACCGGTGGTGATTCCGGCATTGGGCGGGCAGTGTCGGTCGCGTTCGCCCGCGAGGGGGCGGACGTGTCCATCGTTCACATGCCCGAAGAGCAGGCGGATGCTGACGCCACCCTCGACCTCGTGAGAGAGGCAGGACGCACCGGGCTCAGCCTCGCGGGCGATCTGCGTAACGAGGACTTCGCCACTGAAGTCGTGCGCAAAACGCGGGAGGGACTCGGCGGGCTGGACGTCCTCGTTCTCAACGCCGGCTATCAGCACGACATCGACGGTTTCGCGAATCTGCGCACCGACGAGATGCGCCGCGTCTTCCAGACCAACCTCGAAGGTCTGCTCTTCTCCGCTCGGGCCGCGTTCGAAGGGCTGGAAGCCGGAGCGAGCATCATCGTCACGGCATCCATCCAGTCGTTCAACCCGTCTTCGGGACTCATCGACTACGCAATGACCAAGGCGGCTCAGGTGGCATTCGTGCGAGCGCTCGCCGAAGAGGCGGGCCCACGCGGCATCCGTGTCAACGCGGTGGCACCCGGCCCGATCTGGACGCCGCTGATTCCCGGCACGGGATGGGATGAAGAGAAGATCCGCACCTTCGGCAGTGACACACCTCTCGGGCGCGCGGGACAGCCTGCCGAGCTCGCCGGCGCTTACGTGTACCTCGCGTCCGCGGAGTCGTCGTACACGTCCGGTGCGATCCTTCCCGTCACCGGGGGAAAGCCATTATGACCATGACAGCCCCAGAGCCCCCGCGACCGGCGTCCGTCTGGGAAGTGATCCCGCTCACCCACAACTCGTGGCGGATCTGCGATGCTGCGCTTACTGAAGCAGATGCGTCCCGCCTGGTCGCCTATATCGACCGCAACGAGAGCGGGCACTTCGACGTACTCTGGTTGCGCAGTCCGTGCCCCACGCGTTCCCGCTACCGCAGCATCGACGAGATGCTCGACGAACTTGATGCCGCGCAGGTAGCCGACATGCCTTCGCGTTCCACCCGCCCGACGCACATCCCGCACTTCCCGCCCACGCACTGAACGCGAATGCGCGAAGATGGAGCTATGGCTTCTCCTTCCCCACAGCTGCAGCGCAATGCTCTGGTCCCCGGCATCCTCGCGGCGATCGCGCTGATCATCTCTCCGCTGCCGCTGTTCGCAGAGGGGCTGGGGAGGACCATCGTCCTCTTCGTCGTCACGATCCTCGCGCTGATCGTCGCGTGGTTCGCGCTGCAGGCAGCGCAATGGTGGTGGACGATCGCGCTCGTCGTCATCGCGGTGGTCTGGAACCCGGTCTTTCCGCTCACACTCGACCCGTGGATCTGGGTGACCGGCAGCATTGTGGGTGCGCTGGTGTTCGTGACTGCAGGTGCGGTGGTCAAGAACGAGCGCACGACTCCCTGAGCGCGACTTCGACCAGGCGATGCCGCTCAGCCGGCGAGGCCGAGGCGGTGGGCGAGGATCACTGCCTGGATGCGGTCGCGCACTTCGAGCTTCATCAGCACCCGCCCGACGTGCGTCTTCACGGTTGATTCGCTCAGGAACAGCTTCTGCGCGATCTCGGCGTTCGTCAGGCCCTCGCCGATCGCGATGAACACGTCCCGCTCGCGCTCGGTCAGTGACCCGGTGGGATCATCCACGGCGGGCGCTGTGCGCAGCTGCGGGCTGAGGTGCTCGAGGAATCGCCGCGTCACCCGGGGCGAGAGCACGGCGTCGCCGCGGTGCACAGCGCGCACGGCCGAGATCAGCTCGTTCCGTTGCGCATCTTTCAGGAGGAACCCGCCCGCACCGGCGGCGATCGCGCCGAATGCGTATTCGTCGAGATCGAAGGTGGTGAGGACGAGCACGCGGCTCTCCGGGAGCTCTTTCGTGATGGTCTGTGTTGCGGTGATGCCGTCGGTTCCCGGCATCCGCACGTCCATCAGCACCACGTCGGGGCGCAGCGTGCGAGCGGCCGCGATAGCGGCATCCCCGTCGGCGGCCTCGCCGACGACGTCGATATCGGACTCGGCCTCGAGGACGAGTCGGAAGCCGACCCTGATCAGCTCCTGATCGTCGACGAGCAGCACGCGGATGCTGTCACTCATGGTGTTCCTCGGTCTCTGATGCGTCTGCGTGCAGTTCGGCGTGCAGGAGCCAGCGGTTCTCGCTCACCGGCGCGGAGGTCAGCGTGCCGCCGACATGGGCGGCGCGTTCCTGAAGACCGCGGATGCCGAATCCGGACGTGCCGGCGGTGCCGGAGACCCCGTCGTTCTCGATGTCGATCGTGACGAGCTCTGGTTCGTACGCGATGCGCACCGAGATGGTGCGGGCGCCGCGCGCGTGTCTCATCGCGTTCGTCATGCCTTCCTGCACGATGCGTCCGATCGCGAACTCGACGGCAGGCGAGGCCGCAGGTGATCCCGCGCCCGCCCCCTTCACCGTCAGCGTCGCCGGATACCCTGCGCGCTGCGCGGCCGCGACCGTGTCCTGCGGGCTCACGGGAGCGGAGGGAGCGAGCGGAGCATCCGCATCTCCATCGCGCAGCACCCCGAGCATGGCGCGCATCTCGGTCAGCGCGCCGCGCGCGGTCGCAGCAGCGGCCGCCGATGCATCCCGTGCGCGCTCGTGGTCGTCCGTGGCGGCGGCGCCTTCGGACAGGGCGACGACCACAGTGAGCGAATGCGAGACGATGTCGTGCATCTCGCGGGCGATGCGCGCCCGCTCTGTCGCGGCGGCGATCCGGCCCTGCTGATCGCGCTCGATGAGCAACTGACGGGAGCGGGCGATGATCGCTTCGACGTAGCGCTTTCGGCCGCCGATGTTGACGCCGATGAGGGTTCCGATCAGAGCCATGGTGAGCTCGCCCGCCACACCGTTCAGAGTGCTCTGAAGGGTCAGTACCCCGGTCAGCCACATCACCAGCGCGATCAGCGCATAGCCGCCCATCCCGTATGCCAGGCCGGTCCAGGCGGCGCGCGTCGAGCGGTAGACGGCGAGCGAGTAGCTCGCGACGAGGAGTAGGACACCGCCAGCGGGCGACAATGAGAAAAGGTACGCGATCGATACTGCGTACGCTGCGATGAAGACGATCACCGGCCAGCGTCGTCGACGAAGCATGAGGCCGCAGGCGATCAGGATCATGGCGGCGATGATGATTGGCACGGGCACGGGTGGAACCGGTTCGTCCATGTGGTCCGACGCCGAGTAGAAGCCGATGAAAGTGAGCGGACCGGTGTTCATCAAGAAGCAGATCAGTGCGATCAGAACGTCGGCGAGCAGCGGATGCCGCGCCCAGAACCTGCGGATCACCCCGGGGGTGCGCGGCAGCCGCAGCTCCGTGTCCATGAGGACAGAGGAGCTGCGGCCGGTGTTCACGTGGTCGACTCTACGCGTCACGTGTGCGCAGAATCGCCCAGGCACCGAGCATGCCTGCGGCAACCCATGCCGCGAGGGTCGTGTAAGCCTCGGCGACCGGCAGGCCCCAGTCGTCCTGCGGGAGGATCGCACTCTGCGCAGCCGACATCGGCAGGTGGTTCACGACGGTTGCGATCCATTCCCATCCAGGGCCAGCACCTGCGAACAGGCCCGCGATCAGCGGCAGCACGAACAGCAGACCGACGGTCGCGGCGATCGCCCCCGCACCGGAGCGCAGGAGGAAGCCGAAGGCGAGACCGATCACCGCGAACACGGCCATCGAGATCGACGCGGCCAGGATCGGCAGGGTCGACTTCGAGGCATCGTCCCATGCGAACGAGATGTCGCCGTCCGCGAAGAACGGGGTGACGGCGAGAGCTGCGGTGCAGAAGATGATCAGCGATGAGACGAAGAGCACGATCGCGATGACGACAGCCTTCGCCGCCAGCACCGCACCGCGGACGGGCTGCGCGGTGAAGGTCGACCGGATCATTCCCGTGGAGTACTCACCGGTGACCGAGATCACGCCGAGGATTCCCGCGAGCAGCATCGTGAACTGCATCGGCGAGACCACGGCCTGGATCGGCTCGAAGCCCACGACGTCTTTGAGCGATGCTGCCGCGATCAGGGCGATTCCGATCGTGAGCGCAGCGGAGATGCCGATCGCCCACCAGGTCGAGCGGAGGGTTGAGAGCTTGATCCACTCGCTGCGCAGCAGGCGCGGGAAGGTCAATCGAGAAGGCGATGCGACGTGGGTGGCTCGCCGCGGGGCGGTCGTGGTGGTCATGAGATCTCCTCGGGGTTCTCGACGGAGCTGCGGTACTCGACGGACTCGCCGGTCAGGGCGAGATAGGCGTCTTCGAGCGAGCCGGTTGTAGGGGTGAGTTCGTGCAGCGCAATGCGCTCGGCCGCGGCGACATCACCGATGCGGAATGCCGGGATGCCATTGACCTCGAGTGTCTCGGGCCCTGTGGTCACGATCTCCACTTCGGGTCCTTCCAGTGCGGAGGCGAGCTCAGTGGCGCGTGGTGTGCGCACGAGCACGGAGTTCGTCGTCCATGAGCGCACGAGCTCAGGGAGCGGAGCATCCGCCAGCACCCGACCGCGCCCCATGACGATCACGTGATCGGCGGTCTGCGCCATCTCGCTCATGAGATGGCTGGAGAGCAGCACCGTGCGGCCCTCGGATGCTGCGTGGCGCACGAACTGGCGCACCCAGCGCACACCCTCGGGGTCGAGTCCGTTGACCGGCTCATCGAGGATGAGCGTGTGCGGGTCGCCCAGGAGCGCCGACGCGATGCCGAGGCGCTGCCCCATGCCGAGCGAGAACTTGCCAGCACGCTTGCGGGCAACAGGACCGATGCCGGCGAGGTCGATGACCTCATCGACGCGGGAGGCGGGGATGCCGTGCGTCGCTGCCATCGCGCGCAGATGGTTGCGGGCAGTGCGGCCGGTGTGCACGGCCTTCGCGTCGAGGAGCACGCCCACTTCGCTCAGTGGGGCGCGCAGTTTGCGGTACTCCTGGCCGTTGACCGTGGTGCGCCCGGACGTTGGACGGTCAAGGCCCACGATCATGCGCATTGTGGTCGATTTTCCGGCGCCGTTCGGGCCGAGGAAGCCCGTGACCGTGCCAGGGCGGATCGTGAACGACACATCTTGGACGGCGGTCTTGTCTCCGAACCTCTTCGTGAGGCCTTCTGCAGTGATCATGCTTCGACGCTACGGATGGCGGGCATGGTCCCGCGTCCTCCTGCGGTACCGACCTGGTGGCACTGCGGAATGACCCCGCGTCGCACCGCCGCGCCGTCGCGGCGAGAGATACCTTTTGCCGGTTGTCCGGCCTCAGAACCGACACGAAGTATCCCGCATGCGTCAGAGGGGCGGGGGACACGTACTGCACAGCGAGCGGATGCCGCGGGTTGTCCACATTCGTGCGGATGGGTGTCTGCGATGCTTCACGGACCGCTCAAGCTGTGTGCATGCGCATCCGGAAGAAGCTCCCGTCGCGGCTGGGCGACCACTTCAGCATCCGCTCTGCGAATTCCGCCGGTGTTGGGCGGTCGCGTCGGGATGCCGACGACCTGCACCGTCCGTTCCACGGCACACGTTCGAAAAGCGCGCCCGAGACGTTTCGTCAAACGGTTGACTGCTATCGGCCGCGCATGCGGCCCGCCGATGACTTCGCCGGACGCACCGCCGCAAGACTGTGGGGTCTTCCCCTCCCGTGGTTCTGGATGCCGGACGAGCCTCTCGACGTGGCTGTGCCCCTGCACGTGAACCCGCCGAGGATCGCGGGGGTCAGGGGGCGACGTCTTGCCGACCGCAAGGTGAACAGGTGGCGGATATCGGGTGTGCCGGTCGTCGATGCCGTGAGCGCACTCTTTACCTGCGCGCCGGGACTCACCGTCAACGAGGCAGTCACGATCATCGATGCCCTCATCACCGACGCCGACGGCTACCCGGGTCTGGGGCCGGGGAGACCTCTCGCGACGATCGATGAGATCGAGGAGCGTTTGTCGGTCTGGGGCAGGTTCCCGGGGTGCGGGACGGTGCGCGGGGCGCTATCGCTGGCGCGTCCGAAGGTCGAGTCGCCGAAGGAGACCGAGACGCGCCTGCTGATCACGGATGCGGGATTCGGGGAACCAGTCGTCCAGCACAAAGTGTGTGACGGCGGACGCTTTATCGCTCGCGTCGATCTCGCGTACCCCAAGCTCAAGATCGCTATCGAGTACGAAGGCGACGGTCATCGTCGCGACCCGAAACAGTGGCGCACCGACATCCGACGCCAGCGAGATCTGGAGGACCATGGCTGGATTGTGATCCGCTTGACGCAGGAAGACCTCGCCAACGGCGGCGCAGCCCTGTTCTCGCGCCTGCGACGTGCGATCGCGAGCGCGACGGCTTCAGATGCGAGATGAGTTTCGTCGATTCTGAGCCCGCGTGGCGAACAAAAATGATCAGCGTTCGCCCGGCCGAAGCGGTCGCCTGATGGCGTTCGGCCGGGTTGGGGCGTACGGTGCGGATATGGATGAGCATCGACACGACCCTGCTGACGAAAGCCGCCCCGAAGAGAGCGCCGCAGATGTCGCACGCACCGACGACGCACCTCTCGGCGGTGACAAGACGACTGAGGAGCAGTTGCATGCTGACAACGAGGTCGAAGAGGACGCGCTGAAGGCGCTGAACCCGGACGATTCACCCGCCTGAGTCCCGCCCGTCGCCCTGCCCCTCGGCGCAGGTGAGAAGCTTGAACAATGACTTCGTCTCTGCCCGTGACCGATGCACTGACGGATGCTGAGATTCGCGGCATCCGCGCGGACTTCCCGATCCTGCAGACCGAGGTGAACGGGCATCCGCTGGTCTATCTCGACTCCGGTGCCACAGCCCAGCGACCGCTCGCGGTGCTGGACGCAGAGCGCGAGTTCCTCACGACGCTGAACTCCGCTGTGCACCGGGGCGCGCACACTCTCGCCGCGGAGGCGACCGAGGTGTTCGAAGACGCTCGCAGCACGCTCGCCCGCTTCGTCGGAGCCGATGACGACGAGGTCGTCTGGACGTCGAACGCGACCGAGGCGATCAACCTCGTCGCGTACGCGTTCTCCAATGCGTCGGCTGGGCGCGGGGGAGCGGTGGCTGAACGATTCCGCCTCGGCGAGGGCGACGAGATCGTGACGACCGAGATGGAGCACCACGCCAACCTCATCCCGTGGCAAGAGCTCGCCGCGCGCACCGGGGCGACCCTGCGCGTCATCCCGCTCGACGATGACGGCGCACTCCGGCTCGACCAGACCTCGAATCTGATCACCGAGCGCACGAAGATCGTCGCGATCACTCACGTGTCCAATGTGCTCGGGGTCATCAACCCGGTTGAACAGGTGATCGCCCGAGCGCACGAGGTCGGCGCGCTGGTGCTGCTCGACGTGTGCCAGTCGGCCCCGCACCTGCCGATCGACGTGAAGCAGCTCGAGGTCGATTTCGCCGTTCTCTCCGGTCACAAGATGCTCGGCCCCACCGGTATTGGCGCGCTCTACGGGCGCCGCGAGCTGCTCGAGGTAATGCCGCCGTTCCTCACCGGCGGCTCCATGATCACAACGGTCACCACCACCGCGGCCGAGTATCTGCCCCCGCCTCAGCGGTTCGAAGCGGGCACCCAGCGGGTCTCGCAGGCGGTCGCGCTCGCCGCCGCCATTCGCTATCTTGATGGCGTCGGGATGCCGCGCATCGCCGCCCATGAGGCGCAACTGGGGGCAAGGCTCGTCGATGGACTCACTGCAATCGATGGCGTCCGCGTGCTCGGAGCGGGCATCGAGCTGCCGCGAGTGGGGCTGGCGAGCTTCGACATCCCCGGCATCCATTCGCACGACGTCGGACAGTTCCTCGACGACCGGGGAATTGCCGTGCGGGTCGGGCATCACTGTGCGCAGCCGCTGCACCGCAGGCTCGGCGTGACAGCATCCACCCGCGCCAGCACGTACCTGTACTCGACCGACGACGAGATCGACGCCTTCCTCGACGGCGTCGCTGCCACCATCGACTTCTTCGGAGTGCGCTCATGACCTCCAGCGACCTGCAGAACCTCTACCAGGAGCTGATCCTCGACCATTCGCGCACCCCACACGGCTTCGGGCTGCGCGACGAGGTCAAGGCGCAATCCCACCAGTTGAACCCCACGTGCGGCGACGAGATCACCCTGCAGGTGCACCTCGCCGACGACCAGACGATCGAGGCCATCGCGTGGGAGGGGCACGGCTGCGCGATCTCTCAGGCCTCGGCATCCCTGTTCGCCGACCTCGTCGAGGGCATGACCGTTCCCGAGGCGCAGAAGAGGATCGACGTGTTCCGCGAGGCGATGCGTTCGCGGGGAAAGATCGAGCCCGATGAAGAGCTACTCGGAGACGCGGCCGTGCTCGGCAGCGTGTCCAAGTATGTGGCGCGGGTGAAGTGCGCCATGCTCGGCTGGGTCGCCGCAGAAGACGCGATGCGCAAGCTCGACTGACGGAATATCCGGGCGCAGTGCACGTTGTCCCCACCATGACAACTTTCGGAATCATCGGCGCAGGACACATCGGCAGCCAGGTCGCGCGCGCGGCTCTCGCACACGGGCACCAGGTCGTGATCTCGAACTCGCGGGGTCCAGAGACCCTGAGCGCCCTCATCGCAGAGCTCGGACCGAATGCGCGTGCGGCGACCGCCGCTGAAGCGGGCGCAGCGGGCGACGTGGTCGTGGTGACCGTGCCGTTGCACGCGCTCAACCAGGTTCCGGTCGAGCCGCTCGCCGGCAAGATCGTGCTCGACACGAACAACTACTATTTCGAGCGCGATGGACACATCTCAGCTCTCGATGAGGGCGAGACGACGACCTCGCAGATGCTGCAGAAGCACCTGCCCGCATCCAAGGTCGCCAAGGCCTTCAACCACATCACATCTGGCGACATCACCACCGATGGTCTGCCTGCGGGCACCGAGAACCGCCGCGCTCTCGCGACGGCGAGCGACTTCGATGACGCTGCGGCATTCGTCACCTCGTTCTACGACGAGATCGGATTCGACACGGTGAACATCGGTCCGCTCAGCCAGTCTTGGCGTGTGGAGCGCGACCGTCCTGCGTATGTGGTGCGTCAGAACGCCGCTGAGCTGACCGAGAACCTCGCCAAGGCGAACCGCCTGCCCTGATCTCGCGCGACCGAGGCGAGCGGGTCGCGCGTTACCTTGCATGTCGCTCCGTTAACGCGCGTGTCGTATGTGCGTGACGGGACGCCGCAACGGCCCGGATGCTGGGGTGCATGAGCCATCTGGTCAGCGCGGTGCAGCTGCAGCAGCTGCGGATCGACGCTGAACATGGCGCTGGCGCTCCGGTGCGGTTGCTGGATGTGCGCTGGCGACTCGACCGTCCGGAGGGGCGACCCGAGTACCTTCGTGCTCACCTGCCGGGTGCAGTCTATGTAGATCTCGAACACGAGCTCTCCCGCCGCGGGCAGCCACAGGACGGTCAGCATCCGCTTCCCGCGCTCGAGGACCTGCAGCACGCGGCCCGCAGTTGGGGGATCGATGACGGCGACATCGTCGTCGCGTACGACGACAACAGCAGTGTGCCGGCGGCGCGGCTGTGGTGGCTCCTCAGCGGCAACGGCGTCGATGCCAGGGTGCTCGATGGTGGCATCCGGGCGTGGGCAGCGGAAGGGCTTCCCATCGAACAGGGCGACGTGCTGCCTGCATTCGGCAGAGTGACGCTCGTCCCCGACAACCAGGCCGCGCTCACCATCGATGACGTGGAAGACTTCGCACGTCGCGGAGTGCTGCTGGACGTGCGCACGCCTGAGCAGTACAGCGGAGCACGCACGGTCGGCGCACCGGTCGGCGGGCACATTCCGGGGGCCGTGAATCTGCCTGCGCTGGCGACGCTCGACGGAGCGGGACGCTTCCGATCCCCTGTCGCGATGCAGCGCATCTTCGCCGCGGTGGGAGTGCACGCGCAGTCCGACGTCGCCGTGTACTGCGGGTCAGGAGTTGCGGCCATGCACATGGCCCTCGCCCTCGCGCATGCCGGTATCCGCGCGCGGGTGTATCCGGGTTCGTGGAGTCAGTGGTCCAACACCAGAGGACGCTCCGTCGCCGAGGGGATTCTTCCTTCGGGCAGGGTCAGCAGGATCTGAACGCGTCGCTCTAGCTGATCGGCGTGGTCGTATCCGTGGCCTGGCGGAGCGTCGCGCGCATCGTGCGCCAGTACCGCGCGGGAGCGATCCGCACGATGGCGTCGACGAGCCGTGCTTCACGGCCGACGAAGGTGCGCGAGCGGCGTCGCTCGGTAGCGCGAATGATCTGCGCCGCCGCGTCTTCGGGCTCGGTGTGGTACATCGCTGCCTGCGCGGACGCGGCTCGCGCCGCGACCGCCGGGTCGATCGAGGCGGCATAGCGACCGTGCAGAACGATACCGGTGCGGACGCCGGCCGGGTGGATGATGCCGACGCTGACGGAAGTGCCTTCCAGCTCGTGCCGGAGAGCTTCGGAGAAACCGCGCACAGCGAACTTGCTCATCGAATAGGGGATGCGCCCCGCAGGGGCAGCGATCGCGTAGAGGCTGCCGAGATGGCTGACGTGTGCGGCGGGTGCTTGCCGGAGCGCAGGCATCAGAGCCTTGGTGATCGAGACGGTTCCCCAGAGGTTCACGTCGACCAGCCAGCGCATCTCTTCCATGGTGAGCTGATCGAGAGTGCCGAGCATCGACGACCCGGCGCACGTGATCAGCGCGTTGACGCTCGGGTGGGCCGCAGTGATCTCGGCGGCCGCTGCGACGACAGCGTCATCATCGCGGAGATCCACGACGTGCGTGCTGATCGTGCCGGCAAGCTCATCCGTGAGGGAGCTCAGCGCTTCGGCGTTGCGATCGATCAGGGCGAGATGCGCACCCTGAGCGGCGAGCTGGCGGGCAATTGATGCGCCCATGCCGCTGGCGGCACCGGTGATCACGGTGGTGTGGCCGGCAAGGGTGAGCCGTCGCATCCATCCTCCTTGCGGCGTTCGTGCAGCACTGCACGTATCAGACAGGCCGGGATACCTGTCGGACTCTATTGTGACCGACAATGGTGTCGTTGGGGAACGATACGATCTGGGAAGGAGGTTCTGGTGGGACGAACTGCGGATGCCATCGCTGAAGGTGTCGCGATCGCCACTGCTGCCGCGCGCCTGGCAGTGAAGAACCAGATCCTCGTCGGTACGATCGCCAAGGGCGGGGTCTTCGACGCGGCGAAGTATCGTGATGTGGCCCGTGAGGCACTGCTCGCGATGTCCGCAGAATCCGAGCAGGCCGCAGAGAACGTCATCCGCCTGCGCAAGCGTGCGCGGGGCCGTCACTCCGATCCCGCCGGTACCCACGATTACCGTGATCGAGACGTACGGAACCTGCGTCGTCGTGCCAAGCAGTCCGCCGGTGTCGCCGAGCGACTGAAGGCCATGGCAGATGATCCCGCGCAATTGGAGCCCCTGGTGGAGGATGCCCGTGCCGCTGCATGGGGAGACGTGCGAGGAAACCTCGATCGACGCCTCGTCGTCGAAGGCATGCGTCCGGACCAGGACCCCGATTACGCCACGATGCGAGAGGCCAGGATGCAGGCTCTTCGCCTGGTCGATCTGCAGGCGCTTTCGTCGCAGCAGCGGGCGAAGCGCAAGCGCGAAACGGCCTCCTGACGCTCGTTTCGCGTTCCGGTCCTTCGTCATGTATTCTTGCTGAGGCCCGTTTGAACGAAGCAGGCCGAGAGAATGCGCCACTAGCTCAATGGATAGAGCATCTGACTACGGATCAGAAGGTTAGGGGTTCGAGTCCCTTGTGGCGCACACTGTGTTGAGACAGTAGTGAACCCCCGTCGCGAAAGCGGCGGGGGTTTTTAGTTCGATATGCTTCTCAGGTGACTGACACCGAACAACTGTCGGCCCAACGGGTCAGCCATGTGGTCGCCTTGGTGGCCGGATTAGTCGCGATACTGGCGTTCTACGTCATTCCCAGCGGTGTCGTCGGCTACCTTGTGGTGATCGCGGTGAGCGTCGTTGCCATCGTCATCGGCCATCGCTCTGTCAGCCGCCGCGGCCCCCTCCTCTGGATGGCGATCCTCGGCCTCATCCTGGCGTACCTCGGACTGGTCGTGTCCGTGGGTGTGCTCGTCGTCAGACTCATGCGGATGTTCGTCGGCTGACGTCGGCTGCCTCTCAGACGACAGCGTTAGCCTGGTGGTGTGACTGCGTACGTCTCGGCCTTCGACCTGTTCTCCATCGGGGTGGGGCCGTCGAGCTCGCACACAGTCGGTCCGATGCGGGCAGCTCTCGATTTCTCACGCCGGCTGGCCGGTGAAGCAGCACTCGAGGACATCACCCGGGTGACCTGCACGCTGTACGGATCGCTCGGCGCCACCGGCATCGGCCACGGCACGCCGGATGCTGTGGTCGCTGGCCTGCGCGGACTCGAACCCGAGTCGTGCGACCCCGCCGACGTGAGCCGTGCGTGGACGTCGTATCCCGAGGGGGAGAGCCTGCTCGTGGCTGGTGCTCATGCCGTGCCCTTCGCCAAGGGCGATATCGAGTTCGCTCCGCGCACACGGCTACCGGGGCATCCGAATGCCATGACCTTGCGCGCGCATGCGGCTGACGGCTTGTCGCTTGTCGAGCATACTTACTACTCGATCGGCGGAGGATTCATCCGCCGCGACGGCGAAGAGGCGCAGATCGCCGCCGGCGGGTTCCCGCTCAACTATCCCGACGCGGCGTCTCTGATCACGATCTGCGATGAGCGCGGCATCACGATCGCCGACGTCGCTCGGGAGAACGAGATGTCACTGCGATCGGAGGCCGAGGTCGCCGCAGGCCTCGATGCGATCTGGGACGCGATGGCCAGCTGTGTGGATGCGGGTCTGCACGCCGACGGCGTGCTCCCCGGCATCCTCAAGGTCAAGCGCCGCGCCGGCGCGCTCCGTGAGCAGCTCGACGGGATCGAAGCCCACGGGTCCGCTGCGATCCCCGGAGAGTGGCTCGGCGCGTTCGCGCTCGCGGTCAATGAGGAGAACGCGGCCGGCGGCCGGGTCGTCACGGCGCCCACCAACGGCGCGGCCGGCATCCTCCCCGCGGTCGCGATGTACTGGTGGCGGTTCCTGGCCGACTCCGGACTCGGGTCAGGAAACGCCGTCACCCCGTATGGCGAGCTCGTCGGCAGCGCCCTGCTCGGATTCTCCGGCGCTTCACGCAGGGAAGCTGACTCTTCGACAGAGATCGATTCCGTCGCCGTTGCCGAAGCGAACAGACGCCGCGGCATCCGCAGGTTCTTGCTCACCGCAACTGCACTCGGGTCGTTGTTCAAAGCGAACGCGTCGATCTCGGGTGCCGAAGGCGGATGCCAGGCGGAGGTCGGCTCGGCCTGCGCGATGGCTGCCGGCGGGCTCACCGCGGTGATGGGCGGCACGACCCGGCAGATCGAGAATGCCGCTGAGATCGCGATGGAGCACCATCTCGGCCTCACCTGCGACCCGATCGGTGGGCTCGTGCAGATTCCCTGTATCGAGCGCAATGCGATCGCGGCATCCACCGCTGTGACTGCCGCGCGTCTCGCGCTGCGCGGCGACGGCGAGCACTATGTGTCGCTGGATGCTGTCGTGGAGACGATGCGGCAGACCGGCGCAGACATGTCGACCAAGTACAAAGAGACCAGCGAGGGCGGTCTCGCGGTCAACGTCATCGAGTGCTGAGCGCCTACTCGCGCGTGGCGCGCTTAGTGGTATGCCGCGTCGGTGCCGCCTGCCACGGGTCTTCAGGCCACGGATGCTTGGGGTAGCGGCCGCGCATCTCGGCGCGCACCTGCGAGTAGGGGCCCGACCAGAACGAGGCGAGGTCATCCGTCACCGCGAGCGGGCGCCCGGCGGGGGAGAGCAGGTGGAACAGCACCGGAACGCGTCCACCGACGAGCCGCGGGGTCTCTGCCCATCCGAAGCACTCCTGCAGTTTGACGGCGACGAAGGGTCGTGCTGTCGGGTCATCCAGCGGCGGGTAGGTGATGCGGGCGCGCGATCCGCTGGGCACCTCGAGTCGCTCAGGGGCGAGAGAATCGAAGGCGGATGCTGCTGGCCAGGGCAGCAGGCGCCGCAGAGCGCTGGCGAGATCGACGCGGGCCGCCGGCTGACCGCTGGCGAGAGCATCGAGTTCTGGGCGGAGCCAGGTCTCGAGGTCATCGAGGAGTGCTGAGTCTGAGACATTCGGCCAGGGCGATCCGAGTATGCGGTGCAGCAGGGCAAGGCGGCGTCGCAACTCATCAGCGGCATCCGACCAGGCGAAGACGTCCAGGCCATGGCGTGTGAGGGCTCGGCGCACGGCGGCCCGCCCGCCCATATCGGCCTGCGCGCGCACCGGAACCGACGCCTGGACGATCGCTCCGATGCGGCGCTCGCGACGTGCGACGACGCGTCCACCGGTGAATTCTGCCTCGACACGGTCGGTGCGAAGGTGACTTGCCGCGAACTCGGCCTGCTCTTCGGAAATCGCTGCGGTGGCGCGGATGACCGCCCCGGTGCCTGCTGCCGCGCGTCCCTGCGCTCGAGTGACATCGGCGACCGCGAGCCATTTCGCGTCGGCGAGGGGGCCCGTGATCCCCGCGCGGGTTCCCGAGGCCAGCAGAAAAGTTGCTCCGCTCGCCGTGCGCTCCACTCGCCGTGCGATCCGTTCGGGAAAAGCGAGCGCGACGATCAGGCCGACGTCGTCCGTGCTTGCTCCGGTGCGGTCATCGTTCGCGAACGACGCGTTGCGCAGCAAACGCGCGACCTCCTGCGTCCAGCGGCGCGATTCCGGTGCCCTGCGTTTGCGCAGATCGACGAGAGCCGAGGCGATATCGCCACCTGTGACGCGGATGTCTCCGCCGATCAGCGCGACGACCTCGGCGGCGAATCGGGCGCCGACGAGCGGTGTGCCGTCGCGCAGTGCGCGAGCGAGCCGGGGATCGGTCGGGATGCGGGCGAGCTCTCGCCCCTCGTCGGTCGCGCGCCCTTCGTCGTCGATCGCCCCGATGCTGTACAGCACGGCGGTGGCATCGCTCAGGCTGTTGGCGGGGAGCGGATCGAGCATCCGCAGTCCTGCGCCGCCGGGCGACCCCCAGCATGCCAGCAGCAGGGCCGCATCGGTGAGATCTGCGGTCGCGATCTCGGGAGCGGGACGCGCGGGAGCTGCCGCGAAAGTGCGCTCGTCGACGCAGCGGATGACGGTTCCTGGGCCCTGTCGCGTCGCGCGTCCGGATCGCTGGATCGCTGAGGCCCGTGAGGTGGGCACGGTGACCAGTCCGGTCATGCCGCGGGCGGCATCGCGCTGCGGAGCGCGAGAGAGGCAGGTGTCGACGACCATCCGGACGCCGGGCACGGTCAGAGACGATTCGGCCAGGGAGGTCGTGACGATGATGCGTGGCGGTTCGGCCGGCGCACGCCCGCTGATGACAGCATCCTGGTCGCGCGCAGGCATCTGCCCGTGCAATTCGCGGACGTCGAAGTCGCGGCCAGCCGTGCGGATACGCTGCGCGATCTCGGCGACCTCACGTGCACCGGGTGCGAACACGAGGACGTCGGCCGCAGGATCTGCGCCGGTCAGTTCTCGCGCAGCGGATGCCGCGACGCCAGCGACATGATCAAGGAAGCCCCAGGTGACGCCGCGCTCATCGAGACGCGGAATCGGGCTGGGTGCCCAACGCTCGTGGAGCGGATGCTGCGGCACGGTCTGCGTGACGATTGGAGCGGGCTCATCGGTGCCCAAGACAGCGGCGATCCTCTCGGCGTCCAGCGTCGCGGACATCGCGACGAGCGTGAGGTCATCACGGAGTTCGCGCACCTCGGTGAGCAGCCCGATCAGCAGGTCGGTCTCGAGGGCGCGCTCGTGCACCTCGTCGATGACGACTGCGTCGACTCCGTCGAGCCCAGGGTCGCTGAGCAGGCGCCGCAGCAGCACTCCGGCGGTAACGAACTCGATCTGCGTCTCTTGGCTGACGGAGCGCTCGCCGCGGACGGTGAAGCCGACCCGGGTGCCGAGCCCGGAGCCATCGAGTTGTGCGAGCCGGCGTGCGGCGGCGCGGGCGGCAACCCGTCGGGGCTGGGTGACGATCACCCGACCGTGCACACGGTTCGCGAGCAGCGGGGGTACGAGCGTGGTCTTTCCGGTGCCGGGCGGCGCGCTGATGACCGCGGCCCGGCTTCGCCCGAGCGCAGAGTCGAGGTCGCCGACCGCGGCGGCGAAGACCAGGCCTGCGCCGATCGCGGCGATGTCGAACGGGATGCTGCTCACGTGTCTATCTTCGCCTCTCGCCGCGTCGGGGCGGCACCTTCGGCGTGTGGTGTGGGCGGTGTGGGGTGCCAGGCGAGATGAAAATGGACGGCTATGCGCGCTCATATCCGGCGCAAAGCATCTGGCATGAGTGGCGACCGGGCACGAAGAAGGCGTCGACGCGGACGAATCCGGGTCGACGCCTTCTGGGGATCACTCCGAGGCGGCCTGCGTCGAGGTAGGAGCAGATGCCGATGCTGCGGTCTTGGTCTTCGGCGCCTTCGCAGGCTTCGACGCTGCGGTCTGGGCATTGGTGATGGTCTGGGCGCCCGCGATGCCGTCGCCGATGCCGCGGCCGACTGCCTGGCCCTGGATGATGGCGGCGAGGTCGAGGCCCGTCGCGGAGCTCACGCTGTCGAAGACCGACTTCAACGCCTTCGCGTTGTCGGCGCCGACGACGTTCGATGCGCCGTCTTCGCCGGAGCTGCCGATGATCGACACGTTGCCGATCGTGGCATAGCCCTTGGCGAACTCGCTCATGATCGACGGCAGCACATCGAGTACGCGCTGCGAGAGGAAGGCTTCCTGGTTCGAGGCGATGGCCTTCGCCTCTGCTTCGGTCGCGGCAGCGCGAGCTTCACCCTCGGCGCGAATGGCATCGGCTTCGGCGTTCGCGCGCAGGCGGCGGGCTTCTGCCTCGGCGTCGGCGAGAGCACGCAGGGCGTTGGCCTCACCGGTGGCCTTGGACTCGGCTGCGGCGGCCTCACCGGCGGCGCGGGCGCGGTCGGCCTCTGCCTGCTGCTCGGCAATGCGGGTGCGTGCCTCGGCCTGCTTGACCTGCTCGATCGCGGCGGCCTCAGCAGCACGCTCACGCGTATAGAGATCTGCCTGGGCGCGGGTCTCGGCTTCGTACCGCTGTGCGTCGGCGACGCGCTTGACGTCGGCATCCAACTGGGCCTGGCGATTCTCGGCGTTCTGCTGCAGAACGGCCTGCTCTGCCTGGGCGCGGGCGAGGTGTTCGGCCTGCTCAGCCTCGGCGCGGGCGCGGCCGATGCCGGCGTTCGCGTTCGCGGTGTTCGTGTCGAGAGCCGTCTGCTCGACCAGGTTCGACTCCTGGTTGGCGATGATCTTCTGGTTGATCGCGCGGTCGGCGTTGGTCTGCGAGATCTCTGCCGACTGACGCTTCGACTGGATCTCCGGCGCACCGAGTGACTGGATGTACCCGACCGCGTCGGTGATGCCCTTGATCTGGAAGGAGTCGAGGATCAGCCCCTGCTCGGCGAGCTCGTGAGAGACGTCGGCGGCGATCTGGTCGGAGAACTTCTTGCGCTCGCGCATGAGCTCGACGACCGAGAGCGTCGCGACGATGCCGCGGAGTGCACCCTCGAGCTGTTCGGTGGTGAACTGTTCGATCGCGGCATCCTGCGAGGCGAAGCGCTCTGCGGCGCGGCGGACGTACAGCGGGTCGGAGCCGATCTTCACGATTGCAACACCATCAACGTTGAGCGTCACGCTGTCGAGTGACTGCGCTTCGGCGTTCAGCGACACCTGACGTGATCGCAGCGAGATGATCTCGTGGCGCTGGGTGATCGGGTTGACGAGCGACTTGCCGTTGACGATGACGGTCACAGGCGAGTCGACGCTCTCAGAACTGCTCGTGCCATCGGCGTTGATGATCGCGCGCTGCACTCGCTGCTTGCGTCCCGAGATGACCAGCGCTTCGTCGGCGCGGGCGACCTTGATCCAGCTGCGTGCGAACAACAGCACGATCAGCCCGACCACGATCAGGACGACGACAGCGATGCCGACGAGAACCAGAATGCCGATAGCTCCGGCGATCTCCATGTAAGTTTCCCCCTCCGGTAGTCCGCTCGTGCGCGGACTGCACACACGACTATGCCAGAGATGGTGTCGCAGCCGTTGGGCCTCGGGGAATCTGTGGGATCAGCGTCCGCGGAGCTTGTCTGTCAGCTTTCGCAGCTCGCAGAGCTCTTCATCGCTGAGAGGGGACATGCGTTCGGCGATGGAGCGACTGTGGGCGGTGGCTACCTCGCGAAAGCTTCGCGCTCCGGCATCCGTCGCGGTCAGCACGGCCCCGCGACCGTCTTCGGGGTCGGAGGTTTTCGTGATCAGGCCGCGGCCGACCATGCGGTCGACGAGGCGCGAGACGCTCGGCTGACTGATGAGCATGTTCGTCGTGACGTTGCGCAGTCGCGCGGTCATGTTCGGTGCACGAGTGACGGTGAGGAGCACGTCGTACTCGGCTTGGCTGATCGGCGTGTTCTCGAAGTCCGCAGCCATCGCCATGAACAGTTCATGTTGCGCGCGGAACAGGCCTTCCCACGCCTCGAGCGCGAGTTTACGGTCCGTCATGACACTAAGAGTAACGGAATGGTGAAGGGCCGGTCGGAGAGGCTCCCGACCGGCCCTTGTCCCTTGCACCAAGAGTGTCCTGCAATCACATGCGGTGAATGCCACAGCAAACATTCACCGTGTGATCACTGTATAACGGCGCGGTAACGAATGCAACGGTTTGGTTACGGAATCTTTTCGGATGCTCTGTATCCGATCTCACGAAAAGTGTCGGATTCTCAGGAAGGGTGTCGGAGCGTCTCACGAAGGTGGCGCGTCTGTATTCGTGGTTCCGCTCGTCGGCATCGCTTGGTAAGCGATGTTCGGTTGGCGGATGGTGCGGCGCGCCAACGAAGTGCGAGGCGACCGGGGTCACGACCGACAACGATCAGTTTCGGGCGTTTGCGCGAATCTCCGAATGCTCGCGGGGTCGTCTAATAAGCTGGCGCGATGGCCGCCGCTTCCGAAGAGATCACTTCTTCGTTGGTTCGCTCCCTTGTGTCGGAGCAGTTCCCTCAGTGGTCGGAGTTGCCGATCCGCCCGGTGGAAGTTCAGGGGTGGGACAACCGCACCTTCCGGCTTGGTGACCGAATGACGGTCCGCCTCCCGAGCGCTGACGGCTACGTC
Organism: Microbacterium zouquanmingi; assembly: GCF_052266695.1. Taxonomy (NCBI): domain Bacteria; kingdom Bacillati; phylum Actinomycetota; class Actinomycetes; order Micrococcales; family Microbacteriaceae; genus Microbacterium; species Microbacterium zouquanmingi. The sequence goes on along the minus strand of NZ_JBQPQZ010000001.1, from coordinate 544,273 downwards.
GCCGGCCTAGTTCGAGAGGAGAAAACCCTCGCGATCCTCGGCTCCAGCTTTCGCGTCGCGACCCCCCGCGTAGTAGCGACCGGGGCCCCCTCGGCGGCATTCAACCGACCTTGGTCCGTTCGCGAGTGGATTGAGGGGCACACTTTAACCGCGGTTGAAACGCGCGAGCGAGCGAGCGCCATCAGTAGCTTGGGCGACGCCCTGAGGGAGTTGCAGGCCTGCGACACGGTCCACGGCCCATGGGCGGGAAGCGCATCTGCTTACCGCGGCTGTCACATCAGCGCGGTTGGCGAGGAGATACAGGGCCGGCTCCCGCTCCTGGCCAGACGCCACGCTGAGGGATGTCGGGAACTCTGGGAAGCGGCCGTGGCCACAGTGTGGACCGAGCCGCCGGTGTGGGTCCATGGCGATGTCGCGCCAGGCAACATGTTGTTCGACAGCAGCGGCCAGTTGGCGGCGCTTATCGACTTCGGACAGACGTGCGTTGGAGACCCCGCCTGCGACCTGGCCTTCGCATGGTTGAGTTGCAGCTCTCGCGAACGTGATCGACTGCACGACCGGCTAGAGCTACCGGAGGATGCATGGTTGCGAGGAGCGGCATGGGCGCTGTGGAAGGCCCTCATTAGTTCCCCCGAAGAGATGCTTACCAAGTACGGGCGCTCACGTGATGCCGTGCTGAGCGATGTGGCCGACCTGACGACGGCATAAGAACGATGCTCTTTTCCCGTGCCTCCCACTAACGATCGTTTACGGCGTAATCCAGAGCCAGGGCTCGGAATGCTTGCCACAACCGTTCGTCATAACCACCAAACGGCAAGGTTTCCGGCTGATCTCGCGGAGACGCACCAGTCTGTTCCGCAAACGGCGTGGGGGATGGCACCTGTCGCGAAACCTATGGGTTCGAGACGGGGAGGTTGCGAGACACATCGAAACCCGTAGGTTCAGTTTCGCGGCAGTTCGACCTCGAGGTTCTTTACAGCCCATATCGCGAGGTCGTCCAGAACGGGTTGAACATTCTCGCCTCGCTGTGAGAGGCAGTAGGCGATGTGGACAGGGCGTGCTTGCGTTTCCGCTCGCTCGATGAGTCCCGCGTTGGTGAGGTCGACGAGGCGATCGGAAAGAACAGAGTCCGTGATCGCTCCAACCGCTCGTCTCAAATCTGTGAACTTCATGGGACCCCCGCGGAGGGCGGCAAGGATTCGACCGTTCCACTTCTTGCCCAGAATGCCAAAGGCTGTCTGCAATCCGGCGTCACGTTCAGTGCTCACGAGGCGCGATCGGATTGCCATGGCTTGAGCGTAACTGAATTTGACACGATCTGCTACGAGATACCTAGTACTAGGTTTTTCCAAGTGGTGCTGATTTACTAGTGATCTTGCCCAATTGGCGGTTCCGACTTCCGCCATGTTTCCGCCGTTTAGCGGGCGTTGCTGGGGCAAGAGCATTGAAGGAGACCCGGTGCTGAACGAGACTGTTTCGCCTCTCGATACACGCGAAGCTGCGATCACCGAAGAGCAGGACTACCTTGACGCCACCCTCGCGCGCCGAGCAGAGATACTTCACTATTTGAACACCGAGCTGTCCACCTCCGTGCATGACGCAGTCGGCCACGCCCGCCGCCAAGGAATGGTTCGCCAGCGCACCGAGCTGACACATGCCGAGAACGGTTTGATCTTCGGTCGTCTTGACGCTCTTGATGGCACCACCCTACGCATCGGTCGTGTTGGAGTTTCGTCAGCAGCGGACGACGCTGATCCAATGGTCATCGACTGGCGCGCACCAGCGGCAAGACCCTTCTACATGGCGACACCTGTCGAGCCCCTTGGACAGGCGCATCGCCGACACATCCGCATTGAAGGCACCACCGTCGCAGGGGTGGACGACGAACCGCTAGACGGTGAGAGCAGCAGCGGGCTGGTCGGTGAGGGCGCGCTGTTCAGCGCCCTGTCCGAGCGACGCACGGGACAGATGACCAGCGCCGCAGCCACACTCCAACGCGAGCAGGACGAGATCGTGCGCGCGGGGGTTCGGGGACCGCTGGTGGTGCAGGGCGGCCCAGGCACGGGCAAGACGGTTGTCGCGCTCCACCGGGCCGCGTATTTGCTGTTCGCAAGCCCGCAGCTCGCCGCACGCGGCGTGCTGACGCTCGGACCATCACGACGCTTCCTGGACTACATTGCCCAGGTGCTCCCTGCTCTTGGCGAGACGGCCATCGTCGCGGCAACGCCGGATACACTCATCCCCGGAGTGGCAGTCACTGCAGATGAGCCGCGCATCGTCGAGGGCATCAAGGGGCGCGCCCTCTGGCAACCCGCCCTCGAGCGATACGTGGCTGCGCGCACACCCGAGGGAACGCTTGTCATGCTTGGCTGGGAAGGCGAACAATACGAAATCCCCGCGGACCTGGTGGAACGCCTCATCACGACCGCTACGTCCGGGCGCAGCTACCATGCCGCCCAGAGGTGGTTCTACGAGCAAATGCACGATCGACTTACTCACGCGATCGCCGAGCGGTTTGAGGACATTTTCGCGAGAATTGACGAGGGCCTCGAAGGCGTCGTACACGCTAGGACCAGTTTCCAGAAGGTGGACCGCGACGACGAAGGTAGCGAGGTCGACGGCGTACTCACCGAGCAGGAGCTCGACAAGCTCCGCGATGAAATCGCCGACAACCCCCGCGTAGCCGCGGCCCTCGCGGACATCTGGCCGACCCTGGATCCCGCAGCGGAACTCCGCCGCCTGCTGGACGATGAAGAACTGCTCCAACAGTTCGTCCCCGAGCTAAGCGATGACGAGCGACGGGCCGTCGTCGCCACGAAGACCGGATGGGCAAGCAGCGACATTCCCTTGCTCGACGCCATGTCGGACCTGATCGGAGAGACCGTGGTTCACCCGACGTCTGACACGTTCCTTTCAGAACGGGCCGCAGCGCGCCGCGACTGGATCTACGGACATGTCATCGTCGATGAAGCGCAAGAACTGTCCGAGATGCAATGGCACATGGTTGCCCGGCGAGCCCCACAGCTTTCCATCACCGCGGTGGGTGACATCGACCAGGCCGAAACGCCCCACGAGCACACAACATGGGCGCAAGCGGTCACCGCCGTCTTTGGCGAACGCTGGACCCAAGCGAAACTCACCATCGGCTACCGGACGCCAGCCGAAGTCATGGCGCTCACCGGCCCCATCCTCAAAAAGGCCGGCAGCGTCAACGAGCCACCAAACGCTGTGCGCTTCTCCGGTGTCGACCCCTGGGCACGAGACGTCGCCGAGTCTGAACTGGTCGCCGAGATCACCCAAACCTACGAAGAACTCACCGAACGCTGGGCAGGCGGCACGATCGGCGTCATTGCCGCTGCCCCGAGAGTACTTGAGCTGCAGGCCGCGCTGCCAGGAATCCCGGTCATCACTGCCACCCAATCCAAAGGTCTGGAATGGGACGCCACCCTCGTCATCGATCCCGACGGCATCGCCGCCGAACCACGCGGCTGGAACCGTCTCTATGTGGCACTCACTCGTGCAACCCAGGAACTTGGCCAGATCAAGGTCCGCTAAGAATCGAGCTCCCCCCATTCGCCATGAGGAGGCTGGAGAAGCGCCCGGAAGCGATCGTTTTCGGTGGAATGACGATCTTGGTCCAGGTGCGGGCAGACACGCCGATCAGGTAGCTGCCGATCCCCCCTGCCGGAACCTGTTGCACCGAAATGGTCCGCCGGATGTTTGCGGCAGGTTGGCGGAGACGTCAGGGCAAAACGGGACTACCGACATGCTTCGTGAGAAAAACTGGCGGCCTCGGCGTCACAGCACTCACCCGTTTTTCAGGGGTGTCGCGTCTCACCGACTGACAACTTTCATGAGATCGGACATCAAGTGTCCGATCTCACGAAAAGTATCGGAAGGTGCGGCCCGGCGAGTTTCGGTCTCCCGCGGATCGGTGGTTTCGAGACTCAGAACGTTGCTGGTTCTGGTGCTCGTTCGTCGGCAATCGCCGCTCCATCGGCCACCTCTGTTGAGGGGAGAATCAGCTTCTCGTCTGTCGCTGGGACTGCAGGCGTGGGCAGAGCTGTGGCCGATGGTATCGCGAGGCCACCGAAGTCGTGCTCGGTGCGGACCGGCTTGAGCGAGTCGATGACGAACACCAGTGCGAGCGAGATCAGGCCCCAGAGGCTCAGCACCTGGAGATGGTGCGTGACGACGTCTCCGTTGAAATACAGGATCGAGCGTACGGTCTCTGCGGCGGCTGGCATCGGAAGGAAGTCGTACAGTGTGCGGAACCACTCCGGTGCCATGTATATGGAGAGGGCGGCGTTCGAGGAAGGGACGCCTAGGAGCATGAGTATGCCGACCACGGGAATGGTGGCGAGCATGCCGATGAGGCGCTCCAGAACCAGTGCGAACATCGCCACGCTGAAGATCGCAACGATGCCCGCACCCCAGAGGGCCAGGAAGTGACCCTCGACGGCCCCGGTAATGGGGCCAGCGATGAGCCATAGGACCGCTGACATGAAGACCGCGTAGATCCCAGTCAGTGGCAGCATCCTGCGCAGTGGACGTGTGGCCGGTGCCGCGTTGGCGCCGACGACGACGACCATGAATCCCGCGAGAATCCATCCCATCGCGATGTACATGGTGACGATGCCTTGACTGTCAACGTCGGGGAGGGGCGCGACGTCGTCGATCTTCAGCGGCATCTGTTGTGCCGCGGCTACCTGGTTGAACGTGGCAGCGACGACCTGATATGCGCTGGTGCTGCCGGCTTCGTTCGCGATCAGTGTGAACTCGGGTGAATTCTGGGAAGGCAGCACGAGTCCGGCGACGAGGTCACGGTTCTCAACGAGGGTGGTCACCTCTTCCTCATCGATGGCCGCGTATGGGGCGAACGCGAAGAGACCGCTCATGTTCTCCTCGAGTCCCGCGATCGTCTCTTCCGCCTGCTCGACTGTGGCGCCAACGACGGCGACAGGCATGTCGCGCGGGGTCGGTTGATGCATGGCGCCGAGCATTGTCACGATCATCATGATGACCATAGCCAGAGGGAAGAACAGCAGGGAGAGGTAACGCCAGATCTTGTTCTTGGGGCGCGGCCCGCCATGTAGAGAAGGCATGCTGACGTCGGTCGGCACGCCTTCCGGGTGTCGGCGACCTCGGAACTTGTCCCATGCGGCCGTGGCCAATAGGCCGGCGACGGCTCCGATGGCCAGTACGAGCAGGTACGCGGCCACGCCGACGCCGTCGAAGTAAAGGACCGAACGCATGGCTTCACCGATGGCGGCCATGGGCAAAATATCGTGCAGGAACCCGAAGAACGACGGCAGCATGTGAACCGAGATGCTCATGTTCGATGCCGGCATCCCGAGCACCATCAGCAAGAACATGCCTGCGATGACACCGAGTGGGCCGAACACACGCGTGATGAACAACTGCACGCAACTGACAGCAAACACGCCCAGCCACGCCACGCCCAATACTCCGACGTAGTGATCGCTCGTCACGACACCGAGCGCCGGGCCGGTGACAACCCACACGAGGCCTGCGATCAGCGCGGCCCAACCGGCCAATAGCGGGACGATCCGGCGGAACTTCAAAAGCTCGGGCGAGTTCGAACGCAGCACGCTGAACGGGAGGTATCCCGCCATGATCAGCGCAGTGGCCAGGAACATCGCACCCAGCCCTGCCATATCGTTGTCGGGCAGTGGTACGAGGTCCTCGGCGGTGACGGTCAGGCCTTCGGCGAGAAGTGCCGGTGTGACCAATGACGTGACTACCGTGGCCTGGGTTGCTCCGGATGCGTTGGCAGTGTAAACAGTCGCAGCGGAGCCGTCGATCACGATGGCGCCGGCGACGTCTCGGGAGATGACCTGTTCGCGAGCGTCAAGTGCAGTATCGGCACTCTGAACCGCGACAGCACCCTCCTCCGCCTTTTCCAGCGCCTGCGTGAGCGATTCGGTCGCAGAGCTGGACCCGACGACGGCGATCGGCATGTCGTGCGGCGCAGGGGAGTGCATCGTGGCGAGGTACCCCGTGATCATCATGCCCACGATGATCAGCGGCATGATGAAGATCATTGCCGTGCGCACGATCCCCTCTGCCTTCGCGCGCTGGGCCGCCTTCGCATCCGTGCCGTCTTGGATCTGAGGATCCGGCGTATGTTCGGAGTCCTCTCGGGCTTCCTTGCGGGACAGAGGTGGTGTTGTCATAGGTTGCGCTCCTGGGGTGATGTCGGTCGTCGGCGTGATCATCATCGACCAGGACCACGCAATTCTAAGTCACGTGACTTAGAGTTGTATGATGAATCATGCACACACTCAGTGCATTCATAGAGATCGGGGTGGCATGGCGCGAAGCAGCCTGGCGCGCGAGGCTCTTATGAACGCCGCGGAAGAGCTGTTCGCAGCGTTCGGTGTCGACGCCGTCTCGAGCCGCCGTGTCGCAGAGCGCGCAGGCGCGTCGAACCACTCCGCGGTTGCCTATCATTTCGGAACCCGCGAGGACCTTCTCCGCGCTCTGTTGCGCCGCCACGCGGAGGCTACGTCCCGCGGGCGCGATGCGCTTATCGCCGAGCTCGGCGCGGAACCGAGCGCCCATGACATCCTGCGTTGTCGGCTAGTGCCCTACATCGACCTGCTGTCATCGTTGCCACGCCCTAGCTGGCATGCACAGTTTCTCGCGCAGATGGGGACGACTCCTTCGACGACGGAGATGGTCAGGGTGCACGTCGAGGAAACGGGTGACAACAGCAATCTCGCTGTCAGGGTATTTCCTGCGGAGGGGATATCGGACGAGGTGAAGCGCGCGCGATCAGCCGTCGTCGGACAATTGGTGCTCCGAGCGTGTGCTGACTATGAAAGACAGCTGAACTCTAGCGCGGAGCCCGCCGATTGGGCGGGTATGGCGAACTTCCTCATAGATGCATGCGCAGGAATGCTCACCGCACCTGTCACCCACCCGCAGGAGGGCTTCCTTCCGACAAGTTCCGCGCTCGTCTGATCTTGCCTGGCTCACCGCGACGAAAACTCTACGACTCCGAGGCGCTGCATGACAAAGTCCCGATCCGCGTCCGGGGGAAGAGGGTCGGCCAGGCCCCAGATGAGCGCGCTGCACGGTTGAAGGAGTGCGTGTACATCACAATCACCGCGCTCGCTGTTGTTCTGGCGATGTTGTCGCACGCCACAGGGCTCGCCGCCATGTCGGCCATCACGACGCTGTTGATTGTTGTGGCTGCGGTCGATAGGACGCCGGTCACCCAGCGTGCTCCACGAACTGATCACGAGCGGGATTTCGACATCGCTTCGGGGAGCGATCTCCACGGTACCTTCCGCGGTTTGTATTTGAGGGGCGCCCTCAAGCACGTAGAAGAACTGCGTCGCTGTGTCTTGGCGCCCAGGGGGACATTCCGGACGGCGCCTCACCATGCCCTCTCCATCGTCAGATGCGATGGCTACTCCACGGCCGCTATCCGACGACGGCCTCCCGAGCGTATGGACGAGTGAAGGTCCCCACCGTGCGGGTGGGGACCTTCAAATCTGGCTCGCCGATGCTCTGTCAGATCACTCGGCTCCTGCGGCCGCGTTTACTTCACCCACGAGTACTTCGAGCACGTCTTCAAGGAAGAGCAGACCCGTGACCTGACCTTCCGCGTCGAGTGTCTTGGCGACGTGTGCTCCTCGGCGCCGCAAGACAGCCATGGCGTCTTCGAGCTCCGCATCCCTCGACACTGAGAGGAGGCGTCGAAGCCGCTTCTCCGGAATGGGGGCGGTGAACAATTCCGGACTCATGAGATCCATGACGTCCTTCATATGGATGTAGCTTGAAGGGTCACCCGACTCGTCGGAGATGACGTAGCGCGAGAAGCCATGCTTGATTACAGCCTCCTGCACATCAGTCGGTCGAGCGTTCACTGGTAGCAACACCATGCCCTCGAGCGGCACGTCCACGTCGAAGACGCGCTTCTCCGTGAACTCGAATGCCCCGGCAAGAGTGCCTGATGCGTCACTTAGCGTTCCCTCACGGGTCGACTGCTCGACGATGCCCGCCACCTCATCGAGCGTGTAGGTGCTCGTCGCTTCGTTCTTCGGCTCGACTTTGAAGAGCCGGAGGATGCCGTTCGCGATGCCGTTGAGGCTCCAGATCACCGGGTTGAAGATCTTCGAGACCACGACAAGGGGTGGTGCGAGCAGCAGCGAAGCGCGATCCGGGACCGAGAACGCGAGGTTCTTCGGGATCATCTCGCCGAACACGACGTGCAAGAACGTCACCAGGACCAGCGCCACCACGAATGCGATCACGCTGATCGCCTCTGGGGTCAGTGGTGTCAGCCCGAGCGGGATCTCCAGCAGGTGGTGAATCGCGGGCTCCGACACGTTCAGGATGAGCAGCGAGCACACGGTGATGCCCAGCTGGCTGGTCGCCAGCATGAGCGTCGCGTGCTCCATCGCCCACAGCGTGGTCTTCGCAGCCCTGCTGCCGCGCTCTGCGAGGGGCTCGATTTGCGAGCGCTTCGCCGAGATCACCGCGAACTCAGCGCCGACGAAGAACGCGTTGCCGATCAGGAGAACGAACAGCCACAGGATTCCGGGCAGGTACTCACTCATGAGTCATCTCCTCCTTCAGCTGTTCGACGGTTCGGTCGTGACGGCTCATCGTGCTCGCATCCCTGTCGGGGTCATTCGGGAGATACCGCACACGCAAGATGCGCGTACCGTCGATGTGCTCGACACGAAGAGTCCCCGTCGCGATCGTGATCTCGTCGCCGAGCTCCGGTAGTCGTTCGAGGGTGTCGGTGATGAAACCGCCGATCGTGTCGTAGTCGCCGTGTTCCGGCACCTCGATCGACAGGCGATCGAGGAGCTCGTCCGGCCGCCACGAGGCATCGAACGTGACCGAGCGACCGCGTCGAGTGAATCCGGTACGGTGCCGGTCATGCTCGTCCTCGAGTTCACCCACGATTTCTTCCACAAGGTCTTCGAGCGTCACGACACCGGCGGTGCCGCCATGCTCATCCACGACGACAGCAACCTGGTGCCGCTCGGCGCGCAGAAGCGTCAACAATGCGGATGCGCCCATCGACTCCGGCACCCGGAGGGCTTCGGTCTGCAGGGCTCGAGCAGTGATGGATGCCTGCTCCGGGATCGGAACCGCGAACGCCTGCTTGGCGTGCACGAAACCGGTGACACTGTCGGGCGTCCCGTCGATGACCGGGAACCGCGAGAACCCAGTCGCAAGCGAGAGCGCGACAACCGCGGCAGCGGTGTCGTCTATGCCGACACTCGCCATGCGCACGCGGGGCGTCATGACATCCGAGGCGTCGTGCTCAGCAAACCGGAGAGTCCTGCGCAACAACACCGCATCGTCCGCTTCGAGCAAGCCGGAGAGCGCGGAGTGCCGGATCAGATACGAAAGCTCGTCAGCGCTGCGCGCGCCGGAGAGCTCCTCCTTGGGCTCGATACCCATGGCCCGGATGATGGCGTTCGCGGTGTTGTTCAGCATCAGAATCAAGGGCTTGAAGACCATCGTGAACGCCGCCTGGAACGGAATGACGACCTTCGCCGTGGCGCGCGGTAGCGCGAGCGCGAAGTTCTTCGGCACAAGCTCGCCGATGATCATCGAGAACAGCGTGGCAAGCACGACCCCGACGATCGTGCCGACAACCGGCACCAGTCCCGGGGCGAGGCCCGCAGAGCTCAGAGGCCCCGAAAGGAGCGAGCTCACCGCTGGTTCGAATGTGTATCCCGTCAGCAGCGTAGTGAGCGTGATACCGAGCTGCGCACTGGAGAGGTGCGTCGATGTGATTCTCAGGGCCTTGATGGTGGGCCCGAGTCGCTTCTCTCCGCGGCTTTGCCGGTTTTCCAAATCGTTTCGGTCAAGGTTGACGAGTGCGAACTCGCTCGCGACGAACAACCCGGTTCCGACTGTCAGAACGAGGCCGATGCCGAGCATCACCCATTCGTTCATGCGTGGCGCCTCCCGACTGTGGCGGACGCGTACGCGGCCGGAACATCAAGAGGCTTGGGACTATGACTAGGGGGGTCTTCCATAAGGCGAAATTCTAGACGTTGAAAATTTGAGTGAGCATCCGTCTGGTCGATGTCTCGGGTTTCGTGCCGTGGACGACCGCTGCGGCTCGGACCGCGGTGAGAATGAGGATGATGTCGTGAACGGTGAAGTCGGATCTGACTGATCCATCGGCGCGGAGCCTGCGGGCGAGCTGCTCGAGGCCTCGCGCCGTGTGAATCCGGAAGCCGGTCAGCGCTTCGAAGGAGGTGTTGCGGGAACTGGCCGCCACTATCGGGGTCACCCACGCAGCCCCGCGCCGGTACTTCGCCGGCAGGCTGGAACTTCTCGACGCGCTGGCTGTCGAGGGCTTCGTTCGGCTCGGGGCAGGCTTGAGGGAAGCTGCGGAGGCGCCGTCCGAGCTGATGTTCGCCCACAAGCACGGAGCAGACGGCGAAGCTGTGGGTGTTAGCGCCGCGGCCGCATTTGCGCCGATATCGCAGGTGTTTCACCGATGTGCGGCTGAGGATCTGCTCCTAGGGCGAAAGCCTGAGCGCGTTGCTGTGACATTCCTCGCCACTCTCCGGGGACTCGCGGGTCTCGTCAACTGCGGCGTCATCCCCACAGGTCACTTTGACGACCTGATCGAGGAGGCAGTTGCGCAGACGAATCTTCAGAAGCGGGCGGAGAAGCCGCCATCTGCGTGAAGCAGCTGCCCGCTGATCCAGCGGCCTTCTTCTGAGATGAGGAAAGACGTCACGCTCGCGATGTCACTGGGCGTTCCCCTGATTCGAGGTCGCTGGTCACGACCTCCCTGCGGCGATGCTGTTGGCGCGAGCGGCTCCGGTGACAAGCACGAGTGGCATGAGTCGAGGCTAGCCGAGGATGATGGAGGCATGACGATCGCTCGCTCCTACATCCGGGTGAAAGCCATGCTCATCGTCCCGAGCGCTGATGGCGCCAGGCATCTCGTCAGCGTCAATGCTCCCAGCCTCGAGAATCCGGTGGGGTTCCACCGACTGATCGGGGGCAGCGTCGAGCTGGGCGAAACGCATCGGGAAGCGATCGTCCGCGAAGTGGACGAGGAACTAGGCGCGCGCATCCTCGACCTCACCCACCTTGGCATCGTCGAGAATATCTTCCGGTTCAATGGCGAACTCGGCCACGAGATCGTCGCCCTGTACTCGGGGCGCCTGGATCCGGTGATAGCCGGCGAGGGCGGCACGCTCACTGAGTCCGACGGCTCGGTCGTCCCTGTCGTCTGGCGGCCATTCGATGACGCCGACGTGACGATGCCGCTGTATCCCTCCGGCGCGAACGACTGGATCAGCACATGGGAAGAGCTCTACGCCCCCACGACGCCGAGTTCATAGGCGCGGATCACGGCTTCCACGCGATTGCGCAGATCCAGTTTGAAGAGCACTCGTCCGACGTGCGCCTTCACCGTCGAGTCGCTCAGATGAAGATTCGCGGCGATCTCGCTGTTGGTCAGTCCGCGACCGATGAGCGCGAAGATCTCGCGCTCGCGTGCGGTCAGCGCTGACAGGGCGTCATCGGCGTCTTCCTCACGAGGGCTGCCCAGATGGGGAGCGGCGGCCTCGATGAGCTTCGCGGTGATGCGGGGCGAGACGACCGCGTCGCCGGCATGGACCGCGCGAATCGCCGCGACAAGACCGTCCGGCCGGGTGTCTTTGAGAAGGAAGCCTGCGGCCCCTGCATGCAGCGCACCGAAGGCGTACTCATCGAGGTCGTAGGTGGTGAGCACCAGGACACGCGTATCGGGATGCCGGCTCGTGATCTGCCTGGTCGCCTCGATGCCGCCGATACCTGGCATCCGCACGTCCATCACGACGACATCAGGCTGCAGTCGCTCGGCCGCCCCGATCGCTCTTGCTCCGTCATCCGCTTCGCCGACGACGACCATGCCGTCGGTCGCCTCGAGCATCAGTCGGAAGCCGTAACGCACGAGTTCCTGGTCATCGACGAGAAGCACCCGGATATCGTCTGTCATGGTTACCGATCCTCCCATCGCAGACGCGCGAAGACGCACCATCCGCGGTCATATGGCCCTGCGCTGACCTCACCGTCGTACAGCGCAACCCGTTCCTGCATCCCGAGCACTCCGCGCCCGGCATCCGATGGCGTGGACGGAATCGACGACACATCCTGAACGAGGATCGTCACCTCTTCCCTCTGCCAGACCACCGAGATCGTCACCGCCTCGACGTCGCGCGCATGGCGCAGCACGTTGGTCAGCGACTCCTGAACGATCCGGTAGACCGTCAGGCCCAGGGCCGGGTCTGGCACAGCCTGGCCGGTGATGGTGAGTCGTGCAGGGAGCCCCGCTGTGACGAACTCCTGCACGAGGGACGCGAGCTGGGAAGCATCCGGCTGGGGAGCATGCTCATTTCCGGAACCATCGGCGCGCACCGAACCGAGCAACCGGCGGACTTCGCCGAGCGTCTTCCTGCCGGTCTCGGCGACGCGACCGATCGCTTCCTTCGCCTCTGCTGGGCGGGTGTCGGCGGCCAGGTACGCGCCGTCGGAGATCGCGATCATCACCGAGAGGCTGTGTGCGATGACATCGTGCATCTCTCTCGCGATGCGCTCGCGCTCTCGTGCCCGTGCTGTCTCGGCCTGCTGGTCGCGCTCGCGCGCCAGCTGATCCGCACGGTGCACCAGCTCCCTGATGTACCGCCGTCGGTGGCCCACACTGGTGCCGAGCAGCGTCGCGATCAAGAGCACCACGATGATGATCAGAAAGAAGTTCGCCCAGTCCTGCAGGCTGTCACGAGGCGCGATCGGCGGCTGCAACCCGAGGATCGGCGGGCCGACAGTGCCGCGCATGGTCAGCGCGAGCGCTCCGAGCGCACCGCACAGCGCCGCGACTCCGAACAGCATCCACGTGACCGCGGCGCGCCACTTCACACCTGCGGAGTACATCGCGATCAGCGCGATGAGCGTCTCCGCCCCCGATCCCACTGCAAGCGAGAGGACGGCGAGCGCCATCGCCGCGGTGAAGGCCACATACGGGCGACGATGACGGAGAGCCAGCGTTGTGAAACCGCCGGCTGCCAACAGGATCATCACCCATAGGGGCGTGGCGTACGGCGGCTCAAGGGAGAGAACAGTCAGGCCCAGCGCAACGACCCCGTATGCCACCAGGACGATGGCATCTGCGAGCCGGGCGTTCAGACGTCCCCCCGACGCATCCTGACCGCACCGAGTGCGAGGAAGATCGCAGCCCAGACGATCGCGACGACCCAGCCTGCCCCTGAACTGACATATCCGTTCACGAGGTCCACCTGCACCGCCGCGCCGTCACTCGGGTTGCTCATCGCGTCTCCAGCCTTCGACATAGACAGCAGCTGAAGGTTGCGCACCGCCTGAGATGCGGGCAGAACCGACAGCACAATGGGCAGCAGCAGCATGACCGAGATCGCGGTGGCGACGCTTGCGGCGACACCGCGCAACAGAGTCCCGATGCCCAACCCGAGAATAGCCGAGAGGCCGACGTAGACAGACCCGCCGACGAACGACATCACGACGCCCGGTTCCGTCAGCCCGATCTCGAGACCGAACGCGCCGAACATCGGATAAGTGACGGCCCATGATCCGAAAGTCGCGACAAGCGCGGATGCTGTCGCCATGGCGAACACGACGAGCGTCTTCGCCCAGAGCACAGGCAAGCGCGCGGGGACGGCGATCATCGTCGGTTGGATCGTGCCGCTTGAGTACTCGCCACTGATGACGAGCACGCCGAGGATGGCCGCGACGAGCTGACCGAACAGCACGGTGCCGAGCGTGACCTGGTCGAGCATGAAACCTGCCGACGGCTGGTCGGGCAGCCCCGCACCCTCCATCGTCAGACCCAGCGCAGCACTCACCCCGATCCCGAAGACGATGATTGCGAGCAGCAGGCCAACGGTGGAGCGAAGGCTGGTGATCTTGATGAACTCGGATCGCATGATCCCACCGAACGTGAGGCGCTCCGCGCGCGGAACGAAGGTCGCACGCTTCTTCTCGAGAGTGGTCATCGGTGTGCTCCTGTTCCTGCGGCGATAGACGATCGGTACTCGACCTCACCGGCGGTGAGGGCGATATATGCCTCTTCGAGCGAACCGGAGAGCGTGACCACCTCATGCAGGACGACACCTGCGCCAGCGGCAGCGATGGCGACCTGTTCTGCGGTCAGTCCGGAGATCTCGACCGCGCCGTCTGCCAGGACAGACACGGTGGCATCAGGGTCGGTGATCGCCGCCATCAGGCGCGCCGCCTCCCGCGTTCTGACGCGGATCACCGATGCGGTCGCGCGCGAGATGATCTCGTCGATCGGCCCGTCCGCCAGAATCCTGCCGCGTCCGATCACGATCAGTTGATCAGCGGTCTGTGCCATTTCGCTCATGAGGTGGGAAGAGAGGAGCACGGTGCGTCCCTCCGCGGCAAGACTCTTCATGAGGTTCCGCACCCAGCGCACGCCCTCGGGGTCAAGCCCATTGACCGGCTCGTCGAGGATGATCGTCTCGGGATCGCCGAGGAGCGCGGCGGCGATGCCCAGCCGCTGGCCCATTCCGAGGGAGAACCCGCCGATGCGCTTGCCCGCGACAGAGTCGAGACCGGCGAGGCGCAGGACCTCACGCACGCGGGATGCTCCGATGCGGTGGGTGGCCGCGATGGAGAGCAGGTGCTTGTAGGCCGAGCGCCCTGGGTGGGCAGCCTTCGCATCGAGCAGAACGCCGACCTCGTGAAGCGGGGCCGGATGCTCCCGATACACGCGACCATTCACCTCGACCGTCCCCGAGGTGGGCCGGTCGAGCCCCACGATCATTCGCATCGTCGTGGACTTTCCCGCGCCGTTGGGCCCCAGGAACCCCGTCACCTGGCCGGGCTTCACGGTGAAGTCGATCGCATCGACGGCGACCTTGGTGCCGTAGCGCTTCACGAGCGCTTCGGCGGCAATCAATTCAGTACCTTTCGCATGCTCAGTAGCGTAGGAACGGCGCCCTCAGGGCGGCATCGGAGCGGGGTGCGGGTTCTGCTGAGTGACCAGTACCTGGGTACTGGTTGTCACCAGCTCAAGAGCGGTTCGGGTCCTTCCCATCGAGTTCGGCAGCCCGCGCGTGCAGCGACTTGCGGTCGATCTTGCCCACGTTGTTCTTGGGCAGATTGTCGACGAAGGTCCAGCGATCTGGCACCTTATAGGCGGCCAGTCGGTCAGACGCGAACGCGATGAGATCCTGCTCAGACGGGGGAGCGTCAAGACCCGGATGCGGCTGAACGAACGCATGCACGAGCGAGCCGAGTCGCTCATCGGGCGAACCGACGACCCCGCTCAACTCGACATCTGGATGCGCGTTGAGCACATCCTCCACCTCGCCGGGCGCGATGTTCGAGCCGCCCTTGATGATGACCTCTTTGATACGACCGGCGAAATGCAGATAGCCCTCTTCATCGCGGCTGCCGAGATCGCCAGTGCGCAGCCAGCCGTCGACCATCACCGCCGCCGTGTTGTCAGGGTCGTTCCAATATCCGGCCATCACCGACCTGCTCCGCACAAGGAATTCACCGACCTCGCCATCGGGCAGGTCCTTCCCGCTGAGCACCACGCGGAACTCCACGCCTTCGCGGGGCAGTCCGATCGAACCGCGCTTGATGAGACCGAACGGCGGGTTCATGCTGCATCCCTCGCACTCGGTCATGCCGTACGCCTGATTCAGCTCGAGACTCTCGACCTCTGAGAAGTGCGTGTAAAGGTCGGGGGAGATCTGGTCGCCGCCGCACTGCACTTCGCGCAGGCTGCTGAAGTCCACGTCGGAAGCCTCGGGAGATTCGACCGCGTCGAGCAGCTGCGCGGGAAGCAGAAGTGTGCGCGTTGGACGATGCTTCGCGAGCGCCTCCAGGAACAGGCCCGGTTCGCTCTCCTCCAAAATCACGACGCTGCCACCGGCGTACAGCGTCGGGAATGTGACCCCGATCGATCCGCCGCCGTGGCAGATGGCGGTGGCGGCCAGAGATATGTCCTCGGCTGAGAGCTGTTGCGTCGCCGCACGACCCTTTGCAGTGTCGAGGATCGACCCGTGCGTATGCACGACGCCTTTCGGTTTGCCCGTGCTGCCCGAGGTGTAGAGGATCATGGCCGGATCGTCGTCGGTGATGGTCGGCCACTCTGCGGCATCCGTGGTGTCGACAGCGTCCCATCTCGAATCGGTCACCTCCGGTGGCACGTCGCCGTAGAGATAGATCGCCTTGAGGGTCGGGATCTCGGCCTGCACACCCTGGATGCGTGGATACAGCGGTCCGTCGGTGATGAGCAGCGCCGCGGTGCAGTGATTGCAGGCGAACGCGACCTCATCGGCTTGGAAGCGGTGATTGAGCGGGACGGCGATGGCTCCGATGCGGAAGCACGCGAGATACAGCTCGATGAACTCGGATCGGTTGCGCATGAAGATCGCGACGCGATCGCCGTGCCCGATCCCGAGGTGGATGAGTCGCCTGGCTGATCGGTAGACGGCATCCGAGAGCTCGCGAAAGGACAGCGACGTATCTCGAAAGGTGAGTGCCGTCTTGTCTGGTGTGTCTGCACGTGCCTGCTGGTAGAGCTCACTGAGCGACATGATTCAGATATACCACTGGGCGTCCGCCTGTCACAGGGGGAGATGCCGCGACCCGATCGCCGCCGCATGTAAGAGGGGGCGATCGGGTCGCGTGTCAGATCTCAGGCGGGTTTCGGGTAGCCGGCTTCCGTAAGCAGCCCTGCCAGGTGGATGGCATTGGTCAGCGCAGTGGACATCGCGGTGATGACCACCTCGGGCGTCTCCTGCAGATCTTTGTAGTCGGTGCCGTGCATCGCTTCACCGTTCCAATACACGCAACCTTGAGCCGGGACAGTGAAGCCGACATCGTTCAGTGCCTGATAGAACACGCCGACGATGTGGTGAGCACCATCCTCGTTGCCGACCACGCCAGCGACCGCGACCTTGTCGAACAGGGTCGGCCGGCCATCTGGTCTGGTCTGGCTCAACTCGGCATCGAGACGTTCGAGCACGCGTTGGGCGACGCTGGAGTGCTGGCCCAGCCACGTCGGCGTCACAAGGACGATGATGTCGGCGGCCAGAACCTTCTCGCGCAGAGCCGGCCATTCGTCGCCGCCGCCCATGTCCTTCTCGACACCAGGAAGAATCTGGTGGTCGACGGCTCGGATAGTCGTCGTTTCCACCTCCTGCTGATGAAGGAAGGCGGAGATCTGCTGTGCGAGCACCTCCGAGCTGGACTCGGCGGGAGACGGTTTCAGCGTGCAGGTGATGATCAGTGCAGTCAGCTTCGAAGACAAAGCAGCACTCCTTCCGCTAGCAGGTCACACGCGGTTCCGACCGCCGATGACTCGGAACAGGAACGCGATGAGCGCGATCACTCCGACGATCAGCGCTACCCAGAGCAACCAGTTGAGAGCGGCGTTCAGTCCACCGACGATTGCCAGGATGACGGCAACGACGATGATGATGATGAGAGCGATATTCATGGTTGTTCTCCTTGCAGTGTGTGTCGGACGAGCAAGAGCTCATCCTTTCGACATTCCTGAGCGTGGCAGGGCGACAACCGTCCCGTCGTGGGGCTTGACGCCATCCTGAGACGGTGATAGCTGACGCGCGCGACCGCAGCTGTCAGTGGTTGCGCAGCATCTTGATGATCTCGGCCTTGCGCTTGTCGGAGTACCCGGTGATCCCGAGTTCTTTGGCGCGCTTGCGCAACTCGTCGACCGTCCAGTCGTCGTAGTCGCCCGCTTCTCCACCGCGTCGGCCGACCTCGGAGCGACCCTTCTTCGTACCGCCGGTCGCGTTGGAGATGCGCGCGGCCTTCTCTTTGGACGCGCCGTCATCCCTCAGCTCCTCATAGAGCTCTGGATCCTTCAGCCGTGAATCGGCATCGCGAGGCATCGTCTTCTCCCTTGCAGGTCTAGGGCACCGCCTTGGCTGGCGACGGCACCGTCGTAGATCGCGACGATAGGCGCACGGTGCGAAGAGCGAAGGGGCCTTGACAGAAAGAGGGGTCTGCCTCAGTACCAGTTCATCGACTGCGAGTGGCCCCAGGCCGAGCACGGCGTGCCGTAAACGCTGGCGATGTAGCCCAGGCCCCAGCGGATCTGGGTCGTGGCGTTGCTCTGCCAGTCGGCGCCTGCGCTGGACATCTTGTCGCCGGGGAGTGCCTGTGGGATGCCGGTCGCGCCGGACGGGTTGTACGCCTGGTAGTCCCAGCCGGATTCTTTGTTCCACAGCGAGTTGAGGCAAGAGAACTGGTCGGCTCCCCAGCCGTATTCGCTTGCGGCGATGGTCGCCGCGACCGAACGGGCACCGTCGGGAGTGTTCGCTGTGGCAAGCGCCGCGGCCTGTGCGGCAGCTTCTACGGCCGCGGCCTCTTCGGCCTGCTTCTGCGCGATCGCGGCATCCAGCCGTCCGCGCAGCTCGGCGACATTGGCGGTGGCGATTTCCGTCTCGACCAGCGTGTTGGCCGTCAGGACGGCGCGGGTGGGCCCGACCGCCTCATCGCTGGAGAGGGCGCCCAGGACATTGGCCAGCCCGGTGGTGTCGATCGTGATGGTGCCGAGATCGAAACCGGATGCTTTCGCCTCAGCCACGGCCGCCGATGCCGCGGCCACGGCATCGCGCCCACGCTCGACGGTTGCGGCAGCACTGGCCAGTTCGGCGCGCAGTTCGCTGCGATCCGTGACCGCTGTGCGCCCGGATACGTCGGCGGCAACCGGCACTGCCGTTGTGAGGCCAGCGGTCGCGAGGACGCCGAGGGCCGCGCCGGCGACGAGAGTGAGTGCGACGAGGCGACGGCGGGCCGAAGGGGTCAAAGAAGTTTCAGACATGACGAACGTAACGATCCTTAAACGTGGTGGGGGCCGCTCTCGAAGCGGCATGTGTGCGCTCTCGGGGCGAGCGCACAAGGTAACGATTCTGCATCATCGATGCTGTGCGCGACCTCCGTGACCGCTGGATGCCGGGTGTGAGCGCTACTCCAGTACTTACTCTTGCTAAGTACTGGTACTTAGTGTTACTTTCTACAGGTAGTCAACATCACTGAGTAGAGGGGGCGTAGTGGGTAATCAGATGACCGAGATGCTCAAGGGCACGCTCGAGGGCATCGTGCTTGCGATCCTGTCCTCGAGTCCTGCATACGGGTATGAGATCACCGCGCGACTTCGCGACGAGGGTTTCACCGAGATCGCAGAGGGCACGATCTACGCATTGCTTGTGCGAATCGAGCAGCGCGGGCTCGTGGACGTGGAGAAGGTTCCGTCTGAGAAAGGGCCGCCCCGGAAGGTCTATTCGATCAATGCCAAGGGCCGCGAACAGCTCGACGACTTCTGGGAGACCTGGAGTTTTCTCGTCGGACGGATCGATCACCTCCACCACAACATCACCGACACGCAGCTCGAAGAGGAGAAGCAATCATGACCGCGAAATGGATCGAAACACTCACTGGTTCGCTCGAGCAGAAGAAGCAGTACAAGCAGAGCATGGCGCGCATCGACGCTCTGCCTGAGCCCTATCGCGCCTCTGCGAAGGCGCTGCATCGGTACCTTCTCGCATCAGGTGGCGTCACCGATGGCGAGACCATGATTCGCATGTTCGACGACTTCGCCGACCTGTGGGAGCAGGCCGCAGTCGACGGCACACCGGTCCGCGAGATCGTGGGGGAGAACCCCTCGGAGTTCGCGGACACCTTCGCCCAGGCGTATGCGGGCACGCACTGGGCAGACAAGGAGCGCCAGCGCCTCGCCGACGCGATCGACGATGCTGCCGGCCGAGACCAATCGGAGCGCGAGCAATGATGATCCAGGTCGACGGCCTCACCAAGTCGTTTGGGGATCTCGATGTCCTCAAAGGTGTTGATTTCACGGTCGAGGCTGGATCGATCTTCGCCCTGCTCGGCTCGAATGGAGCGGGAAAGACGACGCTCATCCGCATCCTCTCCACGCTGCTGAAGGCTGACGAGGGTCGGGCGGTGATCAACGGCCACGACGTCGCGACCGAGCCAGGGCGAGTGCGCGAGTCGATCAGCCTCACCGGGCAGTTCGCTGCTGTCGACAAGGTGCTCACCGGGCGCGAGAACCTCATTCTCGTCGCCAAGCTGCGCCACCTCTCGGGCCCCGGCAAGATCGCGGACGACATGCTCGCCCGACTCTCGCTGACGGATGCCGGCGCTCGACGCGTCGGCACCTACTCGGGCGGCATGTGCCGCCGTCTCGATATCGCCATGAGCCTGGTCGGTGAACCGCCCGTGGTCTTCCTCGATGAGCCGACCACAGGCCTTGACCCTCAGTCGCGCATCGAGGTCTGGCAGACCGTGCGAAATCTCGCCGATGGCGGCGCCACCGTGCTGCTGACCACGCAGTATCTCGATGAGGCAGAACAGCTCGCGGATCGAATCGCGATCCTGCATCAGGGCACCATCATTCAGAACGGCACGCTCGCAGAGCTCAAGAGCCTGCTTCCCGCAGCCGAAGTCGAGTACGTCGAGAAGAAGCCTTCGTTGGAAGAGGTCTTCCTCGCACTCGTGGGGCCGCCGTCCTCGGAAAGGAACTGACATGACCGGTCACGTCCTCAGCGACACTCGTGTTCTCACCGGGCGCTCGTTGCGTCACATTCTGCGCAGCCCCGACACGATCATCACCACCGCGATCACGCCGATTGCTCTGCTCATGCTCTTCGTCTGGGTGTTCGGCGGCGCGATCGACACTGGCGGAGACGTGCCGTACATCGAGTACATGCTCCCCGGCATCCTGCTGATCACAATCGCGTCGGGCATCTCGTATACCGCGTACCGGCTCTTCCTCGACATGCAGGGCGGGGTCTTCGAGCGGTTCCAGTCGATGCCGATCGCGCGCTCAAGCGTGCTGTGGGCGCATGTGATCACCTCCGCCGTGGCAAACGTCCTCTCGGTCGCGATCGTCACGGCCGTCGCGTTCGCCATGGGCTTCCGCACGGAAGCATCCTTGGGCGCATGGCTCGGCATCGCCGGCATCCTCATCCTGTTCACTCTCGCGCTGACCTGGCTCGCGGTGATCGCGGGACTCTCGGCCAAAACCGTCGATGGGGCGAGCGCCTTCAGCTACCCGCTGATCTTCCTGCCATTCATCAGCTCTGCGTTCGTTCCGACCGACACCATGCCCGCGCCGGTCGCCTGGTTCGCGCAGTATCAGCCGGTGACCTCGATCGTGAACTCGATCCGCGCGCTCTTCGGCGGGCAGTCGGTTGGCGCAGACCTCTGGGTCGCGCTGGCGTGGCTCATCGGCATCCTGATCGTCGCCTACGGTATCGCCGTGATGGTGTATCGGCGCAAGCTGCGCTGAGCACCCGGGCGATCACTCCAGCGCATTGCAAAGTCCGCGACGATACGCTGAGAGTATGAATCTGGAACAGCTCAAAGGATTCGTCACCGTCGCCGAACTCGGTCATTTCACCCGCGCATCCGAGAGACTGCACCTCGCGCAGCCGTCGCTGAGTCGGCAGATCTCGACGCTGGAGCAGGAACTCGGAGCAGAGCTGTTTCACCGCGCCCGCGGCAACATCTCGCTGACCGCGGCTGGCGAGACGCTGCTTCCGCGGGCGCGTCGAATGCTGGCGGATGCCGATGCGATTCGCACTGAGATGGCGGAACTCGCCGGGCTCCAGCGCGGACGCGTGCGCCTCGGTGCGGCGCCGACGCTGTGCATCAGCCTCGTGCCCGAAGTGCTTCGCACCTTCCGCGCCGCACACCCCGGCATCGAGATCCAACTGGTCGAGGGCGGCACGAATCTGCTCATCGAACAGTTGGCGACCGGCAACGTCGATATGGCATTGATCACCCTCTCGGAGCGCTCACCGATCACCGGTCCAGTGCTCGTGACCGAGCCGTTGATCAGTGAGGACCTCGTCGTGGTGTCATCGGCAGACGTCCCTCCGGTCGCCGAGCGTGAGGTCTCGCTCGCTGATCTCGCCGACCTGCCGTTCATCGCTCTGGCAGAGAGCTACGACCTGCGCGTTGTGACCGACGCGGCATTCCGCGCGGCGGGGCTCAGCCCGCATGTGGTGGTCGAGGGCGGCGAGATGGATGCTGTGCTCCGCTTCGCCGAGCGGGGGATCGGGGTCGCGGTCGTGCCGGCGACAGTGCTGGTCGATCGCCCTGCGCTGCGCTCGGTGCGGCTGATCGACCCGGTGCTCACTCGCACGATCGGCATCGCGCACAGGTCGGATGTGACGCCAACGGTCGCCGCGCGTGCCATGCGGCGGGTCGTTCTCTCCACCGCAGCAGAGCTGGCCGCCCGCGCTCCGGACACGCTGCATCCGGTGCCAGGCATCCCCTCAGTCTGATGAGGCGGACGCGGCACCGGTTCTGGCGCTACCGCACCGTGGCCCTGCGTCGCTCACGACGCGAGGGCTGCGCACGCGAGAGCGGATACCTCTCATCCAGGCGCGGCTCGAGATAGATGCGTCGGATCGCCACGAGGATGATGTACCCGCCCACCCAGTAGCTGAGGAACAGCACGAGGCCGTACGGGAAAGTGAAGCTGACCAGCGTGAGTACGACGCCCACGCCGATATAGAGCCAGCGCCACGCGCCGCTGATCCGGTCGCGAGCTGCCTGCTGCTCGTCGGTGCGGTCCTGCAGCAAATCGACCTTGCTGCTCATCGCGGCATCGTCGATCGACGTGAAGAGCTCCTTCACTGGTACGTGCAGTGCTTCGGCGACGAGTGAGAGCGTCTCCAGGCTGGCGTCCTGCCCGGCCTCGAGCCGCTGGATGGTGCGCAGCCCGACGCCGCTCTCGTTGGCGAGTCGTTCCTGCGTCCAGCCCTGCGACTGGCGGAGCTCCATGATTCGTGTGTTGTTCATGGATTTCATGCTTCCCGTACCCCTTACGTCAGCACCACGTCACGGTGACGCCGATGACCCGCCAGCAGGCCGTCAGGATGCCGCCACCTATTCTTTCGCGTTCGCGCGCGGATGCAGAACCCCGGGTGCTGCGCCCAAAGCCGCGCCGACGATGGCGTCGATGATGCGTTCCACTGCGACATCCATGGAGCCGATGTCGCCTGTCGCAGCTCCCGTGAGCAGCAACACCAGCGGGGTGATGATGGTCAGGGCGAGCGCGTAGTGACGCACGACGACCAGCTCGACCGAGAACTGCATGATGCCCAGCAGAAGGGCGATCCACAGTCCTGCCGGGTGCAGCAGAACCAGTAGCGCGTACACGCCGACGCCGAGCACGGTGACCAGCACCCGATGCAGCCCGAGCTGCCACCGGGGCCCGCGCGAGGGGCGAAGCGGAACAGGCTCACCGCACAGTTCGCGACCTGAGCGTCAGGCTGACCGCGCGGCGAGCCAGTCGGCGAAGGTCTGGCTGCCGAGATCCGCATCCGGGCCCGGCAAGGCGAGACCTTCGCGCATTCCCTTCAGCTGCGCGGTGGGGATGCTGACGGACGGCACCCATCCGCGATATCCGGTGCTCTCTTGGGCCAGCTTGCCGGCGTAGTAGCCGACCGGGATCCGGTCGATGCCGACGATCGACAGCACTACGACGTGCGTGACGCCGGCGCGCTCGGATGCCGCGATGAGGTTGCCGGTGGCCCTCGTGAAGAACTCGACGGCTGCGTCTGCGCTCAACGTGGTCACGTTCAGGGTGTCGATCACCGCATCGACGCCGTCGAGCGCGGCATCCACCCCGGCGCCGGTGAGCAGATCTATGCCCCGTGAACGCGCCAGGACAATGGTTTCATGCCCGGCTGACTGCACCGCCTCGACCGTCGGTGTGCCGACGACTCCTGTTCCACCTGCGATGGCTATCCGCATGGACTCGACTGTACTGCGGGTGCGTTTTCGGCGTCAGCGAGACCGATGCGCACAGATAGCATGAACAAATGGACGCAGTCGTCGCCCGCTCTGGCATCGCCGAGCGGCTCTCCCGCATGATCCAGTTGCCGACTGTGTCCGCCGAACTCGAAGAGCGCGGCATGGGTCCGTTCGACGATTTCGTCGCCCTGATCGCCGAACTGTACCCGCTCACCCACGCGCATCTCGCACTCGAACGGCACACCGATCTCGGTCTGCTGTTCCACTGGAAGGGCGCTTCCGACGCCGCACCGCTCGTGCTCATGGCGCACTACGACGTCGTGCCCGTCGACGAGTCCGACCCGTGGACCCACCCGCCCTTCGCCGGCGTCATCGCCGACGGTCGGGTGTTCGGCCGCGGCACCCTCGACGACAAGGGCCCGCTCATCGTCGTGCTCGAAGCGGTCGAGAACCTGCTCGCAACAGGCTTCACGCCCGCCCGCGATGTCTATCTCTCGTTCGGCGGCAACGAGGAGACCTTCGGCGCCGCTGCCGCCGAGATCTCGCGTGCGTTCGAGAAGCGCGGAATCGTGCCATGGCTCGTC
The DNA here is from genome assembly GCF_052266695.1 of Microbacterium zouquanmingi. Taxonomy (NCBI): domain Bacteria; kingdom Bacillati; phylum Actinomycetota; class Actinomycetes; order Micrococcales; family Microbacteriaceae; genus Microbacterium; species Microbacterium zouquanmingi. The sequence goes on along the minus strand of NZ_JBQPQZ010000001.1, from coordinate 519,866 downwards.
CTCGATGAGGGCGGCGCCGTCGTCGACGCGCCGTTGGCATTCGTGCAGGGACGGGCCGCGATGATCGGCGTCGGTGAGAAGGGCGTGCTGACCCTGAAGCTCAGCGCGCGCGGCGACGGCGGACACGCATCCGCGCCGCCCACGCTGACCGCGGTGCGTCGCATCGCGCGTGCGGTCAATCGTCTCGGTCCCGGAACGTTCCGTCCGCGCACGCCGAAGGCGATCCCTCGGATGCTGTCGCTGTTCTCCGAGCAGACCTCTGGGCCATCGCGGTTGCTGTTGAAGGTGCTCGCGGCCGTGCCGCCGCTCACTGGCCGGGTGTTCGCGACGCTCGGCGGCGAGCCTGCCGCCATGGTGCGCACCACGATCGCGCCCACTATGCAGTCCGGGGGAACAGCGGCGAATGTCATCCCCTCACAGGCATCCGCCACGGTGAATCTGCGCATCGCGCTCGGCGGGAGCGTCGAGGGCGCCCTCACGCGCGTGCGCCGCCGGATCCGCGACCCGCTCGTCTCGATCGAGGTCCTCGAAGGCAGCGAGCCATCTCCGGAATCGCCCACCGACAACGCGCAGTTCGCGCTGCTGGGGCGTGCGCTCGAGGACGCCTTCCCGGGTGTGCGGCCGGTGCCGTACGTGATGATGGCGGCGACCGATTCGCGCCACTTCCACCGGTTCACCCCGACGGTCTACCGCTTCGCGCCTCTGGAGATGTCCAACGCGCAGCGCGCTGCGATCCACGGCGTCGACGAGAGCGTCGAGATCGCTACGCTCGAGCGGGGCGAGAAGTTCCACCGAGCGCTGCTCGAAAAACTGAACTAGGACACAGATGTCGCACAAAGTCACTCTCGGCGCGCTCGCAGCCGTCGTCGGATTCCTCGCGTTCGTCGAGTTCACCAGCGGCGTGCTGCAGGGCTATTACACTCCGATGCTGTCGGACATCGCGCGGCACCTGCAGATCCACGATGCTGATGTGAACTGGTTCGAGGGCACCCAGCTCATGCTGTCTGCACTCGTCGTTCCGGCCTTCGCGAAGCTCGGTGACATGATCGGTCACAAGCGGATGCTACTGATTTCCACAGCGCTCACGGCTGCCGCTGCTCTCGCCCTGCCGTTCACAGATTCATTCTGGGTCTTCCTTATCGCGTGGACTCTGATGGGCTTCTACGTCGTGTGGCTGCCGCTGGAGATTGCACTGATCTGGTCACGGTCGCGCCGGATGGAAGGGCGGTCCGTCATCACCGCGCGGGCAGCGGGAATGCTGGTCGCAGCTCTCGAAGGCGGAGCCATCATCGGCGCGCTTGTCGGCGGCGCACTCATCGATGTGCTGCCGCTGACGACCGTGCTGCTGATCCCGGCGCTGCTGGTCGTGGTGTGCTTCTTCGTCATCCTGTTCGGAGTGAAGGAATCGCCCGATTCCACCGGCGGTGTGCTCGACACGGTCGGACTCGTGCTGATCTCGATGGCGCTGATCTGCTTCACCGGGGGCCTCAGCCTGCTGCGGCTCGATGGGGGACTGGCGAACCTGTGGTCCTGGGCCGTCGTCGTGCTCGGACTGGTGCTGGTCGTGCCGTTCGTGCTGTGGGAGCTGCGTCACGACGATCCGTTGATCGATGTGCGGATGTTCCGCTCGCCCGCACTCGGGCCGGTGTTCCTCACCGCCGGTCTCTTCGGCGTCAGCGTGCTCGGTGCGCAGGCGCCGCTGTCGACGTTCGCGCGCACCGATCCGTCCGTCTACGGATACGGGCTCGGCACGAGCGGCTTCGCCACCTCGCTCATCATCGGCATCTACCTGATCGGCATGATCACCGGAGCGTTGCTCTTCCCCGTGATCGCCCGTCTCGCGACTCCCCGCATCACTCTGCTCGGAGCGTCCATCCTCGTCGGTGTCGGATTCCTGCTCTTCCTGCCGCTCCACGACACGTACCTGCAGGTCGTCACCAACATGGTGATCGTCGGGCTCGGTTCCGGTGCCCTGGTGGCTGCGCTGCCGGCGGCCGCAGCGTCCGCCGCGCCCGACACGCAGACCGGCGTCGCCACGGGCCTCACCAACTCGGTCAAGACCGTCGGTGGGGCGATCGCATCCTGCGTGTTCGGCATCGCGCTGCTGAACGGCGTGGCCGCGACAGCCGGGGGAACCGCAGGCACCGCCGGGTCTCTCGAGGGTTACTTCACCGTGTGGATCGTCTGCGGCGTCACTGCGCTCGCTGCGGCGGTGCTCCTGCTGTTCGTGCCGAAGCAGGCCTTCACCGATCGCGCCCCGGACCTCGAGGCCGCGCCGCTCGTGTGAATCGGTCGGTCCCGCGCGCGATCAGTGCGGAGCGTGGTACTCGCTCTCGTCGCGCTTCCAATATCCCTTGACGATGGCGTGATCGGTGTCGACGCCCCAACGGGTGAGCAGGGCGCGGCCGGGTTTGACGACCGACTGCTCGGCGGCGACGAAGACGAACGGGTCCTCGCCGACGGCATCCGATTCCTCGAGGCCTTCGAGGAACGAGATCAGCGCGGAACCTGCGGGTGCATCGCCGCGGTGCAGCCACTCGACCTGCACCGGAGCATCGATCGCGATCTCGTCTTCTGAGCCGCGAACCTCGATGACGATGCGCGCGGGCTGATCACCGATCAGTGCGGCGAAGCGGCGCATTGCGGGAATCGCCGTCTCGTCGCCCGCCAAGAACCACGAGCCGGGCGTCCCGGTGAGCACCGCAGAGCCGCGCGGCCCGCCGACACCGATCGGCGATCCGACCGGGGCGGTCGCTGCCCAACGAGCAGCGACGCCTTCGTCGCCGTGGATCGCGAACTCGACTTCGAGCCAGTTCTCGTCCCACACCAGCGGCGTGTACTCGCGGCTGGGGGATGCCCGCATCGCCTCGACCGAATCCGGCACCTCATCAGGGAAGAAGAGGCGCATATGATCGTCGCTTCCCAGCGACGTGAACCCGTACAGGTCGTCGCCTTCGAGCCGCACGCGCACATAGTTCGGAGAGAGGACCTCGCGCGCTGTGAGAGTCGCCGTGCGGAACTGGAGTTCGAGAGGCGTTCGCTCCAGCGAGAAAGACGATTTCGAAGTGGTCATGAACTTAGGCTAGCCTGACTAAGTCCTGGTAAAGGTAAGGCTTACCTTAACCAGCTCGACCATCTGCCCCACAGCAAGAGGAGCTTTTCTATGTCATCGCGACGCGTGTACGCCGCAGCATCCGCCGTTCTCGTCTCTGCACTTGCTCTCGCGAGCTGCGCTTCGACACCTGCCGCAGAACCTGAGCAGCCCACCTCCGCGGCAGAAGCCACCTCGATCACGATCGAAGACAACAACGGCACGCACACGCTCGACCTCCCGCTGACCTCCGTCGTCGCGACTGACAACCGTACTTTCGAGACGCTCGATTCCTGGGGCATCGAGCTGACGGCGGGTGCCGTGGCTCTCATGCCGAGCACGATCTCGTACACCGAGGACTCGTCGATCATCGACCTCGGCAACCACCGCGAACCCAACCTCGAGGCGATCGTCGCCGTCGCACCCGACCTCATCATCAACGGCCAGCGCTTCGCCCAGTTCCACGACGACTTCGTCACGTACGCGCCGGATGCCACGGTTCTCGAACTCGACCCCCGCGAGGGTGAGCCCTTCGATGAGGAGCTCAAGCGCCAGACCACCGTCCTCGGCGAGATCTTCGGAAAGCAGACCGAGGCGAAGGAGCTCACGGACGCGCTCGACGACGCGATCGCTCGCGTCAAGGAGGCCTACGACGGAGAGAGCGTGATGGCCGTCACCACCTCCGGCGGAGAGATCGGCTATCTCGCACCGCACGTCGGCCGCACGCTCGGACCGGTATTCGATTTCCTCGAGCTCACTCCCGCTCTTGAGGTCGCCGACGCCAGCGACGACCATCAGGGCGACGACATCGCGGTCGAGGCGATCGCTGATTCGAACCCCGACTGGATCCTGGTGATGGATCGCGACGCCGCTGTCGCCTCCGATGACCCGAACTACTCGCCGGCATCCGACATTCTCGAGCGCTCGGAGGCGCTCGCGAACGTCACCGCGGTGAGCGAGGGGCACATCGTCTACATGCCCGCCGACACGTACACGAACGAGGGCATCCAGACGTACACGGAGTTCCTGAACAGCTTCGCGGACGCACTCGAGGCGCGCTGAGCGTCCCTGAGATGAGTCGCACGACACCGGACAGCCTCTCGCGTACGCGCGGGAGGCTGTTCGACCCCGCATTGCTGATCGGCATCGCCGTTGTGGCGCTCCTGCTGGTCGCCTCGCTGTTCATCGGCGTCTACGACGTCTTCGGCGCCGAAGACGGGGCGGAGATGTTCGCGATCACGCGCATCCCGCGCACCATCGCACTGATGCTCGCGGGCGCCGCGATGGCAATGTCGGGCCTGGTGATGCAGCTGCTGACCCAGAACCGCTTCGTCGAGCCGACCACGACCGGAACCACCGAATGGGCAGGCCTCGGACTGCTCGCGGTGATGATCCTCGCGCCGACAGCGGGCATCGCGGCGAAGATGACCGGCGCTGTCATCGCGGCGTTCATCGGCACGATGGTGTTCTTCCTCTTTCTGCGGCGGGTGTCGCTGCGGTCTTCGCTGATCGTGCCGATCGTCGGCATCATGCTCGGCGCAGTCGTCGGCTCGATCTCGACCTACATCGCGCTGCAGACCGACACGCTCCAGAGTCTCGGCGTGTGGTTCGCCGGCAGTTTCACCTCGGTGCTGCGCGGACAGTATGAGGCGCTGTGGATCGTCGCCATCGTGGGTGTGGTGATCTTCATCGTCGCCGACCGGTTCACTGTCGCAGGTCTCGGCGAGGAGATCTCGACCAACGTGGGCCTGAACTACAACCGGGTCGTGCTGCTGGGCACCGCGCTCATCGCTGTGGCCACGGGCGTCGTCACCGTGATCGTCGGGAATCTGCCGTTCCTCGGGCTGATCGTGCCCAACATCGTCTCGATGGTCCGCGGCGATGATCTGCGCAGCAACCTGCCGTGGGTGTGCCTGCTCGGCATCGCGATCGTGACGGTCTGCGACATCATCGGGCGCACGATCATCATGCCGTTCGAGGTGCCGGTGTCGCTGATCCTCGGCGTCGTCGGTGCGATCGTCTTCATCGCCCTCCTGTTGAAGCAGCGTCGTCGTGCTTAGGGCCGCACCGGCCCTCGCGCAGGCCGCGCCACGACATGCGGGCGCCCTGCCGAACGGACGCGCCCGTCGCAAGTACTTCGTGATCCTCGGCATCCTGATCGTGATGGCCGTCGGCTTCGCGTTCGGGCTCCTCGCCTGGGAGAACCCGATGCCGGTCGGCACCGAGGGCTTCTGGCGCATCGCCCAGATGCGCGGCACCAGCATCGTCGTCATGGCGGTCGTCGCGTTCTGCCAGGCGGTGGCGACGGTGAGCTTCCAGACGGTGACCGAGAACCGCATCATCACGCCGTCGATCATGGGGTTCGAGGCGCTCTACATCTCTGTGCAGACCGCGGGTGTGTACTTCTTCGGCATCGCAGGCCTCGTCGCGCTTCAGGGCAACGTGCAGTTCGTGCTGCAGATCGCCATCATGGTCGGGCTGTCGGTGCTGCTGTACGGCTGGCTGCTGTCCGGGCGCTACGCGAACCTGCAGGTCATGCTGCTGATCGGCATCATCATCGGAGGCGGTCTCGGGTCGGTCTCTGCGTTCATGCAGCGCCTGTTGACCCCGAGCGAGTTCGATGTGCTCACGGCGCAGATGTTCGGCAGCGTCTCGAACGCTGACCCGGAGCAGCTGCCGATTGCGATTCCGCTGGCTCTGGCCGCCGGCATTCTGCTCTGGTCCGGCTCGCGCCGGTTGAACCTGCTCGCACTCGGCAAAGACATCACGATGGGACTCGGAATCAATCACCGCCGGGAGCTGATCCGCACGCTCGTGCTGGTGTCGGTGCTGATGGCCGTGTCGACCGCGATGGTCGGCCCGATGACCTTCCTCGGGTTCCTCGTAGCGACTCTCGCATATCAATTCGCCGACACGTACGACCACCGCTACGTCTTCCCGATCGCCGTGCTGACCGGATTCGTCGTGCTCTCGGGCGCCTACTTCGTCATGAAGAACCTCTTCTATGCGCAGGGCGTCGTCTCGATCATCATCGAACTCGTCGGCGGCACCCTCTTCCTCATCGTCATTCTCAGAAAGGGTCGACTGTGATCTCTCTCACCTCAGTCAGCAAGGCATACAGCGACGAGGTTTCGATCGGTCCGGTCGACCTGCAGATCCCGGCCGGGGGAGTGACCGCGCTGGTGGGACCGAACGGTGCCGGAAAGTCGACGCTGCTCACGATGATCGGTCGCCTTCTCGGGCTGGATGCCGGAACGATCGAGATCGGCGGATACGACGTCGTCCGCACGCCGTCGAAGGACCTCGCCAAGATCGTGTCGGTCCTGCGCCAGGAGAACCACTTCATCACGCGGCTCACCGTGCGCCAGCTGGTCGGGTTCGGGCGCTTCCCGCACTCCAAGGGGCGGCTGAACGTCGAGGACGAGCGGGTGATCAGCGAGGCGATCGACTTCCTCGGACTCTCAGACCTCGAGGGGCGGTACCTCGACGAGCTGTCCGGAGGGCAGCGACAGCGAGCATACGTCGCGATGGTGCTCGCGCAGGACACTGACTACGTGCTGCTCGACGAACCGCTCAACAACCTCGACATGCGCCACTCCGTGCAGATGATGCAGCATCTGCGTCGTGCGGCCGCGGAGCTCGGGCGCACGATCGTGATCGTGCTGCACGACATCAACTTCGCGGGCCACTACGCGGACCACATCTGCGCGGTCAAGGACGGTCGCGTCGTGCGCTTCGGCACCCCCGACGAGATCATGACGGACGCTGTGCTCAGCGACGTCTTCGATACCCCTGTAGAAGTGATCAATGGTCCGCGCGGGCGATTGGCCGTGTATTACTGAGGCCCTGGCAGCGTGGCTCTGCCGGGCTAGAGCTCGATGCCGCGTGACTCGTCGTTGACGCCGACGTTGCCGCCCTTGCGCGACTCGACGGCGAGCAGCCAGCCCACCGAGATGATGGCCGCGAGCAGAAGCCCCAGCCAGACGTTCTGCAGAATGAGCCCGATCACGATTCCGAGCACGACGAGCACGACTGTGCCGCCGAGCCAGGTCCAGCGCTGTTTCTTCGTTCCTGCCATGGTGTCAGCCTAGCGGCGGCGATGATCCTCGGGGGCGAGGCGCGGTCCACGGCGGGGCTCGACGATGCCGCTGGCGAGAATGAGGCGGATGACCCGCTGACGGTTTCCTCGCCAGGGTTCGAGGAGTTCCAGCATCCCGTCGTCATCGACGCGTGATCCGGTGAGTGCGAAGCCGACCTGGTGTGCGAGATGGTAGTCGCCGACGCTGACGGCATCCGGGTCTCCGAGCGCGCGGACGCGCGTCTCGGCGGACGTCCATGCGCCGATGCCGGGGAGGCTCGTGAGGATGCGGTCGCGATCGTCGCCGGTCGCGGCGGCGATCACGGCATCCGCGATGCGCTGCCCGCGCTCCGCAGCCCGGACGATCGCACGCGACTGCGGAGGCTCGACACCGGCGCGATGCCACGCCCACGAGGGGATGCGGCGCCACTCGTCGATCGTCGGGGGAGCGAACATCGCCCGCGGAGTGGGGCCTGGTGCGCGGCCGCCGAAACGCGTGACGAGTACTCGCCACGCGCCGAACGCCTGGTAAGAGGTGACCTTCTGCTCGAGCGCCGCACTCGCGAACGCATCGAAGACGAGGTCGGTGCGGGTGAGCCGCGTGCTGGCGGTGCGCCGAGCGACGCTGGCGAGAACCGGGTGGGCAGAGACGTCGAATCCGGTCGCATCATCGTCTGCGCCGCAGAGTCGGGGGAGCTGCGTGAGCGCCCAGTCTGATCCTGGTCCCCAGGCGGTGGCGTGGATCCCTTCGGGCGACTGGCGCAGCGCGAGGGTCGCGATGCCATCAGGAGTGCGGGCCGCGCGCCAGAGCGTCCCGCCGTCGACGAGCATCGTCGGATCCTTCGGCCCGCGCATCAGGACGCCCGCAGTGCGGAAGAGGTGCAGCGGGTGCACGGGGCGGTAGATCGTGGTCAGCGGGGTGGCGCGGGCGGATGAGGTCGCCGGTGCGGGTGCTGTGGCATCCGCTGTCGTCGTCATGCGAACACCCTACGCCGCGGCACTGACAGCCGCTGTGCAGCGTCCTCAGAAGCGGTCGGGGGAGGGGGTGCCGTGGCCGTAGCGGATGACGACGTCGGCGTGGCGATCGAAGCGGTAGCCGACTCCACGCACAGTGCGAACGATGTCCTCATAGCGGCCGAGCTTGGCGCGCAGGCGACGCACGTGCACATCGATCGTGCGCTCGCCCGGGGTCTCGTCGTCGGGGGACTGCCACAGCGCTTCGACCAGTTCGGAGCGCTCGATCGTGCGTCCCTCACGCAGCACGAGGTACTGCAGAAGTTCGAATTCCTTGTACGTGAATGCGGCGGAGTCGCCGTCGATCAGCACGCGCTTGCGGGAGATGTCGACAGTGACGCCGTAGTCCTCGTCTTGTTCTTCGGACTCGGTGGCCGCCTTGGCGCGGGCGACGGCGCCGGGCTCCTGCAGTGCGAGGCGCACGACGTCGAGGTCGCGACCGCCGGAGCCGTGAGGTGCCAGGGCGACGGTGGCGTGGGTCTCGGCGCCGGGTGCGAGTTCAGCGAGAGTGCGGCGCAGTGCATCGACGAGAAGCGGCAGGCTCACTCCGGCTTCGGCAGCCTTGATCTCGTCGAGACCGACATAGAGGGCGAAACCGCGCGGCGAACGGGTAGCGGGAAGATCAGCGGGGCTCGTCGGTGTCGCGGCGGCTGCAGCGGTGATCGGCGGAACGGCGCGAAGGTGAGGCGCGCGGGTTGCGGGACGCTCGAGGAGGGCAATGTTCGACATGATGATGAGTCCTTGGGAGGGTGAGCCGATGCGGCTCGGATGCGTTGCAGGAATGACCCGGAGGGCCGAGAACGAGCACGCAGGTGGGTGCTCGGTGGCTCAGGCGTCGCAGATGGCGAAGGGCCGAGCCGGTCGGTATGGCTGAAGGTTCAGCGACACATTCGGCAACACATGCCAACGCGACCGGGCATCATCATCCCGGCAGTCCTGTTCGCCTCCTGGGCGGACAAAGGGCGTGCGTTGGTGGTCATGGGTTGGATTATGTCTGAGAATGTCCCACGGTGTCAAAACGAGTCCCGATGTGACGGGGTGGCCTAGCGTGGAGTCATGACGAATTCCACGATGGTCGACGGGTTCCTCCTCACAGATGAGAAGGATGCTTCGCGCTACACGCTCATGCGTGACGGACAGCTCGTCAGCGTTCTGGATTATCGCGATGACGGCAAGACGATCGCCATGACCAGAGCCTTCACTGTGCCGACTTTCCGCGGCCACGGCTATGCGGCGCGCGTTGTCGAGGGCGCGGTCGCCGACCTCGAGGGCCGTGGCGATCGAAAGGTCGATCCGGTCTGTTGGTACGTCGCAGAGTGGTTCACGCAGCATCCGGAGCGCGCTGGCATTCTGCGTCGTCACTGACCGCAGAAAATGTGACCTTCTGTTACGCGGCCCCGCCCGTCGCGCAGCGGTCCGTCAGCATCTGCCCAGCACCAGGCGATATAATTTAGGTCTGCTCAGCGCCGTCAGCTGAGGTGGTCAGCGGCTCCTTCGGGAGCGCTGGTCCGAGGCTTGAAACCTCCGGCATCCTCACCAGACACCGGAGGTTTTTCCATGTCGTCATCCCTGCGCTCCCATCCCCTGCGCTCTCATCCCAAAGCCAAGTGGTGGGCACTGTTCGTCATCTCGCTGACGCAGCTCGTCGTCGTCCTCGACGGCACGATCGTCAACATCGCCCTGCCCCAGGCGCAGATCGCCCTGAACATGGACGATCATCTGCGTCAGTGGGTGGTCACGGCGTACGCTCTCGCGTTCGGAGCACTCCTGCTGCTCGGCGGTCGCATCGCCGACTTCTGGGGACGCAAGCGCACTTTCATGGTCGGCATGATCGGGTTCGGCCTGGCATCGCTGTACGCGGGCATGGCCGCTGCCGGGTGGGAGCTGATCCTCGGGCGCGCACTGCAGGGCGTCTTCGCCGCCATGCTCGCGCCCGCTGCCCTTGCGCTGCTCACCACGCTGTTCCCCTCCGGCAAGGAGCGCAATGTGGCCTTCGCCGTGTTCGGCACGGTCGCGGGTGCGGGAGCCGCAGTGGGCATGGTGCTCGGCGGGTTGCTCACCGAGTTCTTCGACTGGCGCTGGTGCCTGCTGGTCAACCTCTTCTTCGTCGTGGTCGGTCTCATCGGCGGTGGGCTGTTCCTCACCGAGAGCAGAGCGGGCGGAGACAACCGCTACGACCTCTGGGGTGCGCTGTTCGTGACCGCGGGCCTCGGCTCGCTCGTCTACGGCTTCAGCCTCGCCGAAACCGGCTGGACGAGTCCGCTCACGATCACGTTCATCGTGCTCGGGGTCGTGCTGCTCGCCGTGTTCGTATGGGTGGAGACGCGCGTCAGCAATCCGCTGCTGCCGTTGCGCGTGGTGACGCACAGGGTGCGCGGTGGGGCCTTCCTCATCCAGGCCGTCGCCGGGAGCGTCATGATCGGCGCGACGCTGTATCTCACCTTCTACCTGCAGATCGTGCTCGGCATGGGTGCGCTGGAAGCGGGCGTCGCGAGCCTTCCGTTGCCGCTGGGCACAATGGTTCTCGCAGGACTCGCCACGAAGATTCTCGGACGTATGGGTCCGCGCCCGATGCTGATCGGCGGTCCGCTCGTCGTCGCGGCCGCGCTGCTCTACCTGTCGTTCATCACTCCGGATGGCAACTACCTCGTGCAGGTCGCGCCAGCGCTGCTGGTGATGGGAATGGGCATGGCGTTCGTCTTCATCCCGCTGCAGAACGTCGCACTCACCGGTGTCGCACCGCATGATGCGGGTGTCGCATCTGCGGTCACCAACTCGGCGATGCAGATCGGTGGATCGATCGGTCTGTCGGTGTTCACCGCGGTGTACGCGGCTGTCGTCGCCGGACAAGCGCAGGTCGGCCCTTCGGAGTTGACTGCTGGCTACGGCGGTGTCTTCGTCGCCGCTGCGATCGGGATGCTGGCGGCATCAGCCATCGCGATCACGATGGTGCGCGGGCGCAAGGAGGATCTGCTGCCGCTCGGACCCATCTCGGACGATGCGCCCGTCGCGCGTCTGTCGGACGACACCGACACGCTCTCGACGGTGCGCTGATCCGGATGCCGCGGCACGCCTCTGAGCGAATGTCCGAGGCTCTCCGTACGGTGTGAATATGCGAATCCTGCACACCTCCGACTGGCACATCGGCCGAACCTTCCATGGCAACTCGACCATGGATGCTCTGGCCGAGGTGCTGGCGACGCTGGTCGAGCAGGTGCGAGAGAACTCCGTCGACGTCGTAATCGTCGCCGGCGACGTGTTTGACTCTGCGACTCCCGCGGGGCCTGCATACACGCTTCTCGGTGAGACGCTTCTTGCACTGCACGACGCGGGTGCGCGGGTGATCGTCACAAGCGGCAACCACGACTCAGCGGCTCGTCTCGGTTTCCAAGCCGGACTGCTGCGTGAGGGCATTCACGTGCTCACCGACCCGCTGGCGGTGGGTGAGCCGGTCACGATCTCTGATGAGGCCGGTCCGGTGCACTTCTACGGCATCCCCTATCTCGAGCCGGCGATCGTGCGGCGCCACTGGCGGGGGGTCGCCCTCAAGACGCAGGCGCAGACGATGGCCCACGCGATGGGCCTCGTCCGTACCGGAATGGGCACGCACGAGGGGCGTTCGGTTGCGATCGCGCACTGCTTCGCAGCCGGTGTCGATGCCACGGTCGGCCTTGAGCGCGAAGTGCGACAGGGCGGACTCGATGTCGTTCCGCTCGAGGTCTTCGACGGGCCGGACTACGTCGCTCTCGGGCATATCCACGGACGGCAGGCGATCAGTGATCGAGTGCGGTACGCGGGTGCGCCACTGCACTACAGCTTCGGTGAACAGCACAAAGAGCGCGGATCCTGGCTGATCGATCTGGATGCTTCCGGGCTCGCATCGATCCAGTGGCTCGCCCTCCCGGTGCCACGGCGTCTGGTCACACTCACCGGCACTCTGGACGAGATCCGCTCTGCAGAGAACGTCGCTGAGCACGCTGACGACTGGGTGTGCGCTGTCTACACCGACGCACTGCCGCAGGCAGAGCCGATGCGCCGTTTGAAAGAGCACTTCCCGCACTGTGCGATGGTGCAGCACACTCCGGCCTCGGTGCACGAGACGAAAAAGCACTCCTACTCTGCGCGACTGAAGACCGCCGTCACCGACACCGATCGGATCGAGGCATTCCTCGAACACGTGCGCGCAGGACAGGGGCCGAGCGAGCGCGAGAGCGAGCTCATCCGCGAGGTGCTCGACGAGCGCGTACTCGCCGAGGCTCTGGTCTAGTGCGCCTTCACCGCCTCGAGATCGAGGGCTTCGGTCCGTTCCGCACGAGGCAGATCGTCGACTTCGACGGATTCGCGGGCGATGGCCTCTTCCTGATCGCCGGACGAACCGGCGCCGGCAAATCGAGCATCCTGGATGCTGTCTGCTTCGGCCTGTACGGGTCCGTCCCGCGCTACGAGGGCGGCGAGAAGCGATTGCGCAGCGATCACTGCGAACCGGGCGATCCGAGCGAAGTGGTCGTCGAGTTCAGCACCACCTCTGGGCGTTACCGGGTGATCCGCTCACCCGAGTACGAGCGCCCAGCCAAGCGTGGCGGTGGGCTGACGAAGCAGGCGTCGGGGGTGCAGCTCGACGTTCTCGAGGCAGATGAGTGGATCACGCTCGCTGCCAAAGAGAAGCGGGTCGCCGATGAACTCGATGAGATCCTGCAGCTGAGCCGAGAGCAGTTCCTGCAGGTGATCCTGCTCGCACAGAACCGGTTCGCCCGGTTCCTGCTTGCCGACAGCAAAGAACGCCAGGCGCTGCTGCGACGGCTGTTCGGCACGGAGCGCTTCGAGGACGTGCAGTCGAGGTTCGAGACCCGACGACGCGCAGCCGAGTCTGCGCTCGCCGGAATCGCCGCCACCGTGGGCGCGCGCATTGATGAGGCCGAGCGGGTGGTCACCGCGGCCGAGCTGTGGGGCGAGCACAGCCACGCCGATGGGCAGCCGGTCACGACCGATCTGAGACTTTCAGCGCTGCACGATGCGTTGGCACGTGCGGCGTACCAGGTCGAGCGCCGGGGCACCGAGCGCGATGAGGCCGAGAAACGACTGACCGAGGCGGATGCCGCACTTGCGACTCTTCGGGACGAGCAGAAGGCGCAGCAGGAACGTGATCGCGCCAGGGCAGCCGTGGCGCGGTTGGAGGCGGAGCAGCCTGAGATCGATGAGGCCAGCACGCGGCTGCGGCGGGCCCGAGAGGCCGAGGCGTTGCGCGCGACGATCACCGCGGCCGAGCGAGCACTCGAAGCGCACGATGCGGCGGTCGCACAGCAGGTCCAGGCGCGCGAGGCCTGGGAGGCTGCGGGCATTGAGCTCGACGACCCGAGCACATCCGCTCTGCAGGAGTGGGCGGCCGATCGCACTCAAGAGATCGGTGCCTGGCGGCACGCCGCAGGACTCGAGCAGAACACGGATGCTCTGGCTGCAGAGCTCGCCGCCGCACAGGTCAGAGTTGATGAGACCTCTGCGCGTGCGGAGGCTGCTGAAGCCGCGCACGCAGAACAGCCGGGCCGCCTCGCGGAGCTGACGTCGCAACGAGATGCAGCCCGGCGCAGCGCGGATCGCATCGACGACGTCGCGGCCGCGCTGACTGCGGCGCAGACAAGACGCGAAGCCGCTGTGCAGGTGGAGTCCCTGGACGCCGAACGTGCTGCCGCCGAACGGGCGTTGGCCGAAGCCTCTGGCGCTCTGGCTGCGCAGCAGACTGCGCTCGCGCAGCTGCGCAGACGACGTCTGGACGGATTCGCCGGCGAGCTCGCCACAGCGCTCACCGAGGGCGAGCCGTGCACGGTCTGCGGGTCAACGGCTCACCCGTCCCCGGCAGCGCACAGCGATCCGGTATCGGCAGACGACATCGAGCACGCCGAGTCCGAGCGGGACGCTGCAGTCGAGGTCGAACGAGAAGCGCACAACCGTGTGACCGAGGTTCGGGCAGCACAGGCGAGTGCCGCCGCGCGCGCAGAAGAGCGCACGGTCGAGATCGCATTCGCAGAGCTGGCGGCCGCGGTCGACGCTCACACCGCGGCGCAGCAGGCGGTCGCAGCTCTCGAAGCGGCCGAGCGGAAACTGACGGAGCTCTCCGCGCAGTCCGCCGAGCTCGAGAAGGCGCGGACAGACGCGGCCGCTGCGCGGGCGGCCGCGAGCGAGGCGCTCGCACTCGTCGCCCAGCGCCGCGATGAGGCACAGAGACTGATCGCCGAAGCGCGGGGCGATGCGGAGTCTGTCGGCGCGCGTATCGCGGCGGTGGCCGATCTCATTCGCACGGCGCGCGTATTCTCCGATGCTCTCGACGAGCAGGTTCGTCGTGCCGCCGTGCTCGCCGATGCGCAGACCGCGCAAATCGAGGCCCTTGCCACCTCGGACTTCGCTGACGCAGCCAGCGTGCGTGGGGCGCTCCTGGCTGCATCCGAGCAGCAGGCGCTTGACGCGCGCGTCACCGCGCACACTGTGCAGCGCACGAAGGAGCGCGAAATCCTGCTCGCCCTCGAGATGCGCGTTCTCCCGGAGGAGCCGCTTGACCTCACTCGCGTCGAAGAGGCCGCGGCGACCGCGCGTTCGACCTGGAAGACCCTGGTCGATCTCGCCGGGCGGGCGGACGCCACCGCTGAGCAGCTCAGCAGTCTGATCGAGGCTGCGCAGACTGCGTATGCGCGAAGCGCAGAACAGCAGGCGGACTTCGAAGTGCTCCGCGGCCTCGCCGACACGATCGCAGGGCGCGCGGGCAACACGCACAAGATGACGCTCGAGACGTTCGTTCTGGCGGCCGAGCTCGAAGAGATCGTCGATGCGGCGAACCGGCGCCTGAGCGATATGTCGGCGGGCAGATATCGCCTGCAGCATTCCGATGCGCTCGCGGCTCGCGGCGCAGCATCCGGCCTCGGCATCGTGGTGTTCGACGCGTTCACCGGCCAGACGCGCCCGGCGCAGTCACTGTCGGGAGGTGAGACCTTCCTCAGCTCACTTGCGCTCGCACTCGGCCTCGCCGAGGTCGTCACGGCACGGGCAGGCGGCATCCAGCTCGACACCCTGTTCATCGACGAAGGATTCGGTTCTCTGGATGCCGACACCCTCGAAGTCGCCATGCGCACGCTCGACGAGCTGCGCTCGGGCGGGCGCACAGTCGGCATCATCAGCCACGTCGAATCCATGCAGGAGCAGATCCCCGCGCAGCTCGTGGTCGAGCAGACTCAGGCTGGCCCGAGTCGCATCCGCAGCCGCTGAACGACTGAGAGGCCGAGCCGCTGAGCGGGCTCAGACGTTCGCGGGGCTCCACTCGGAGACGGTGTTCAGAGCCTGCACCTCGTCGGCAGTCAGCTCGAGTGTCGCGCCTACAAGCAGGTCTGCGACCTGCTCTGCACGAGAGGCGCTCGCGAGGGGAGCCGCAACCGTCGGCTGTGCGCGGAGCCACGCCAGCGAAACCGAGGCGATCGATGCCTCGTGCTCCCCGGCAATGCGCTCGAGTTCCGCAAGGATGCGAAGACCGTGCTCAGTGGCGTACTTCGCGGCTCCTTCGGCGCGAGGAGACGTGCCCGCGGCATCCTGAGACCGGTACTTGCCGGTGAGGAATCCGCTGGCCAGCGCGTAATACGGCACCAGGCTCATTCCGAACTCCTCAGCCACGGGAATGATGCTCTCTTCAGCATCTTCGCGGTGCACGAGGTTGTAGTGCGGTTGGATCGCGACCGGCAGTGGGACTCCCGTCTCCTGCGAGATCGAGGTCCACGAGCGGATGCGGTCGGCCGAATAGTTCGAGACGCCGATGTTGCGCACGAGACCGTCGGTGACGAGCTGTCCGAATGCGGCGACGGTCTCCTCCAGTGGGGTCTCGAGATCATCGAAGTGCGCGTAGTACAGGTCGATCGAATCGACGCCGAGGCGCTTCAGCGAAGCTTCGGCAGCGGCACGCACGTTCGACGCGGAGAGCCCGCGGAACTCCGGGTGACTGCTCACCTTGGTCGCGATCGTGACGCCGGATGGCTTGCGCGAGGCGAGCCATTCGCCGATGAGCGTCTCGCTCTCACCCCCGCCGTTGGCCGGCGCCCAGGCGCTGTACCCGTCGGCCGTGTCGATGAAATCTCCGCCACCCGCGGTGTACGCGTCGAGGATCTCGAAGGAGGAGTCGCGGTCGGCCGTCCAGCCGAACACGTTCCCGCCGAGGGCAAGGGGGAAGACATCGAGGTCGCTGCTACCGAGGAGAGTCATTGTGCTCGCTTTCACGTGAGGCCGAGGTACTTCGATTCTCGCGTATGCCCGGGTGCGCGGCGCCAGGTCATACCGTCGTAACACCGGGCGGGCGATACTGGATGCATGACGCTTCAGCAGGAGATCGCGCAGACCCTCGGTGTGCAGTCGGAGATCGACCCCGCGGTCGAGATCGAACGGCGGGTGCAGTTTCTCGTCGACTATCTCGCCAAGACGGGAGCATCCGGGTTCGTGCTTGGAATCTCGGGAGGACAGGACTCCACCCTCGGCGGCCGGCTCGCCCAACTCGCTGTGGAGCGCGTGCGCGCGGAGGGCGGTGCGGCCGACTTCATCGCCGTTCGCCTGCCGTACAAGGTGCAGTATGACGCGGCCGATGCGGTGGCGGCCATCGAGTTCGTCGCTGCTGACCGCGTTGTCGAAGTGAATATCCAGCACGGTGTGGACGGCGTCGAGACGGACCTCGAGCAGGCTGCCGGGGCATCCATCTCGGATTTCAATCGTGGCAACATCAAGGCGCGCATCCGCATGGTGACGCAGTACGCGCTCGCGGGCCACGAGGGGCATCTCGTCATCGGCACCGACCACGCCGCCGAAGCGGTGACCGGCTTCTACACGAAGTTCGGTGATGGAGCCGCTGACATCCTGCCGCTCGCCGGCCTCACCAAGCGTCAGGGAAAGCGGCTTCTGCAGGAGCTGCGCGCGCCGGAGCGCCTGTGGACGAAGGTGCCCACCGCCGACCTCCTCGACGGCCAGCCGGGCCGTGCCGACGAGGACGAACTCGGAATCACCTACGAGCAGATCGACGACTATCTCGAGGGCAAGCCCGTGGATGCTGATGCCGCCGGCCGAATCGAGCAGAAGTACCTGGCCTCCCAGCACAAGCGCCATCTGCCGGTGACTCCAGACGATGCGTGGTGGCGCTGACGCCGCACACGTCCAGTGTCTGAGCCCCCGGCTACTCTCGAAGCATGCGGATCGACACTCAGGCGCAGCGCGTCATCTTCAGCGCCAGCGACCTGAAAGCGGCGGCAGAATGCGAGTTCGCGTGGGCGCGGGCGATCGACGCGAAGCTCGGTCGTGTGCCGGTGGTCGAAGAGCCTGAAGACGCCACCCTCAAACGGGCCGCTGCGCTCGGTGATGCCCACGAAGTGAAGGTGCTCGACGAATATCGCGAGCGTTTCGGGGCAGATGCTGTCCACGAAGTGCCGAAGGTGAACTCGGCCAAACCTGAGGAGCTGTCGGCAGTCGTTGCAGAGACTCTCGCCGCACTTCGGTCCGACGCCAAGCTGCTCTTCCAAGCCGCGTTCGCGACGGATGAGTTCGTCGGATTCGCTGACTTCCTGCTCCGCGAAGATGACGGCCGCTGGCGCGTACAGGACTCCAAGCTCGCCCGAACCGCACGCGTCACGGCGCTCATGCAACTTGCGGCATATGTCGACCAGCTCGACCGTCTCGGCATCCCGCGATCCGACGAGGTCGACCTGATCCTCGGTGACGGAACGATCAGCACGCACGCCGTCAACGATCTGCTGCCGCTGTTCCACGTGCGACGTGCGCGTCTGCGCGCCCTGATCGCCGATCGCGATGTTGCGGCGGGGGCAGCGGGCCCGCCTCTGGCCTGGGGCGATGACCGGGGAGACCTCGAGATCACCGCCTGTGGTCGCTGCGAGACCTGCACTCAGCAGGTCGATGCCTCGCGCGACCTGCTCATGGTCGCGAGAATGCGCCCTGTGCAGCGCACGCGCCTGCGCGACGCAGGCATCGAGACGATCGATGCGTTAGCCGAGGCCGTAGATGTTCCTCGCGGTATGAACGCCGACATCTTTCATTCGCTTCGGGCGCAGGCGCGCCTGCAGCTGCGGGCCGATGTCGACGACGCCCCGACCTTCGACGTGTATCACCCAGAGGCCATCCACACGCTGCCGCGGCCGAGCCAGGGCGATATCTTCTTCGACTTCGAGGGCGATCCGCTCTACACCGAGCCCGCGCCAGACGGACAGGTGCAGTGGGGCATTGACTACCTGTTCGGCTGGGTAGACAACGACGATCAGTACACACCGCTCTGGGCGCACAACTTCGCCGACGAGAAGCGGGCGCTCGAGCTGTTCCTCGACTTCGTGAATGTCCGCAGGGCTTCGCACCCCGACATGCACATCTATCACTACGCGCCGTATGAGACCTCACACCTGGTCGCAATGGCGTCGCGCCACGGCATCCGAGAGGGCGAGGTCGACAAGCTGCTGCGTGAGGGTGTTTTCGTCGATCTCTATCCGCTCGTCCTGCGCACCGTGCGGGTGGGCTCTCGGTCGTACTCGATCAAGAAGCTCGAGCCGCTGTACATGGGTGAAGAGGTGCGCACAAGCGACGTGCAGAAGGGTGACGACTCGATCGTGCAGTACGTTGCGGCTCGTCAGCTCGCAGCTGTGGGGCAGACCGATGAAGCGGATGCCGTGCTCGCCGATCTCGCCGACTACAACCGCTACGACTGCGTATCGACAAGGCGCCTGCGCAACTGGCTGATCGAGATCGCCAAGGAGAAGGGCGTCAATCCCGCACCGCCTGACGAATCGGACGCAGTGGTCTACGAACCGTCTCCGCGCTCGGTGGCGCTGCTCGCCGATGCGGACAGTGACGTCGCGCGCGGGGGAGATGGTGAGGCGCACCGGGTTGCGGCCGCGGCGATCGACTACTTCCCGCGTGAGGCGAAGAGCTTTTGGGTGGCGCACTTCCAGCGGCTGCGCGAACCGCTCTCGATGTGGGATCAGACCCGCGATGTCGTCAGAGTGGATGCCTCAGCCTCCGTGGTCCGCCGGGACTGGAGCGTCGAAGAGGGGCGACGGGTCATGTCGCGCGAGATCGAGATCCGTGGCGAGGTGTCGCCAGGGACAACGCTCAACGAGGGAGGCGAGCCGTTCGCTCTCTACCCGTTCCCCGCACCGTTCGTCCTCGATGTCCCATCGCGGGCAGTGCACGTTCCGCGCATGGTCAAGATCGTCGACGTGCTCGAAGACGGCTACGTGGTTGCAGAGAACGCGGTAGACGGTCAGACGTGGGACGAACTGCCGCTCGCCCTCACTCCGGCCGCACCACCTCGCGTGGTGTCGTTGCAGGGTGCGATCGATGAGTGGGCGGATGCTGTGCACCAGGCGGCTCCGTCGTTCCCCGCCGGCGCGGCGACCGACATCCTCCGCAGAGTTCCCCCGCGCACTGTTTCGGGTGCGGGACTGCCATCCGCCGACGGCGATGTGATCGATGCGATCGTTCGCGCGGTGCGCGACCTCGATCGCAGCTACCTTGCGGTGCAGGGTCCTCCTGGCACGGGCAAGACCTATACCGGCTCTCACGTCATCGCTCGGCTCGTGAACGAGTACGGCTTCAGGGTCGGCGTCGTTGCGCAGTCGCACGCCATCATCGAAACGCTGCTCGAGCGAGTCGTCGCCGCCGGAGTCCCTGCGGGACAGGTGGCGAAGAGCCCCAAAGAGAAGGGGAGCGATCCGGTCTACACCCCGATTCCGAAGAACGGCATGGCCTCGTTCCTCCGCGAACGCGAGGGGCAGGGCGTCGTCGTCGGCGGAACCGCCTGGGACTTCAGCAACATCACCCGGGTCGAGCGCGGTGCGCTGGATCTCATCGTGATCGACGAGGCCGGCCAATTCTCGCTCGCCTCCACGATCGCCGTGGCCGCTGGGACGAAGCGGCTGCTGCTGCTCGGCGACCCGCAGCAGCTGCCGCAGGTCAGTCAAGGGGCCCACCCCGAGCCGGTCGATACCTCGGCTCTCGGTTGGGTGATGGACGGCGATGCTGTCGTGAAGCCCGAGTACGGGTACTTCCTCGACCGCAGTTGGCGGATGCATCCGGCTGTCGCAGAACCCGTGTCACGGTTGTCGTACGCGGGGCAGCTAGCGTCAGCATCCGGTACTGAACAGCGCGCGATCGACGGAGTCGAACCGGGCGTGCACGTGCTCCCATTGCGACACCGCGGCAACGCGACGCAGTCGGCTGAGGAAGCGGAAGAAGTTGTGCGGATCGTCCGTGACCTGCTGGGCCGGGAATTCACCGATAAGGATGCCGCGCCGCGCCGTCTCGAACAGGCCGACATCATCATGGTTGCGCCGTACAACGCGCAGAAGCAGCTTGTCCTTGACTCGCTGGCCGCGGCAGGGTTCGGTCAAGTGCCGGTGGGCACGGTCGACAATTTCCAGGGCAAAGAAGCTGTCGTGTCGATCACGACACTCGCCGCATCCAGCGGGCGGGATGCGCCGCGCGGCCCGGAGTTCCTGCTGCTGCAGAATCGGCTGAACGTCGCGATCTCACGCGCTCAGGTCGCCGCATACCTGATCTACTCGCCCGCACTGCTCGACGACCTGCCGCGCACTCCCGACGGCGTGGCACGGCTCAGCGCGTTCGCGCGCCTCGTCGGCGCCGACCGCGCCTGAGAGCTGCCGCTTCGCGCTGTCGAAACCTGCTCCGCGCTGTCCAAGGTCGTTGGCGCTGCAGAAGCTTCAGTAGCGCGAATGAGAAAGAGCCGCGCGAATAGTGTCTGAGCTGATTCGGGCGCCCGAGGATTCCGCCGAGCGAGCTCAGACGGTGCCGTACAGGCGGTCTCCGGCGTCGCCGAGGCCGGGGACGATGTAGCGGTTCTCGTCCAGGCCCTCATCCAGCGCGCCGAGCACGATCGTGACATCGCGATCCCCGACGAGCTTCTCGATCGCCTCGAGGCCTTCGGGTGTGCCGAGCAGGCAGATCGCGGTGACATCCTTCGCGCCGCGGTCGAAGAAGAACTGGATCGCCGCTGCGAGTGAGCCGCCGGTGGCGAGCATCGGGTCGATGGCGAAGCACTGACGGTCACTGAGATCTTCAGGAAGACGCTCAGCGTAGGTCGTCGGCTCGTAAGTGGTCTCATCGCGGACCATTCCGAGGAAGCCGACCTCGGCGGTGGGGAGGAGCTTGACGAGCCCCTCAAGCATGCCGAGGCCTGCGCGCAGGATCGGCACGACGATCGGGCGCGGCTCGGAGATCTTCACCCCCATGGTCTTCGTGACAGGCGTCGTGATCTCGATCGGCGAGACCTTGACGTTCCGTGTCGCCTCGTAGGCAAGCAGGGTCACAAGCTCTTCGGTCAGCTGGCGAAAAACTGGTGACGGGGTGCGCTCATCGCGCAGCACCGTGAGCTTGTGAGTGATGAGGGGGTGGTCGGCGACGTGAACACGCATGATTACAGAGTAATGCGCCCGGGGCATCCGCACGATCCGCGTGCGGCATCTACTGCACGGGGGCTCACGGGTACGGCGCGGTGGGCAAGTAGGCTCGACGCATGACACGCGCCGATGAATCCGCAATGCGGCGCGCCCTCGAGCTGGCCGAAGCAGCAGCCGCAGCCGGAGAGGTGCCGGTCGGTGCCGTCGTCATCGACGAGGCGGGCCTGATCGTCGGCGAGGGCCGCAACACTCGCGAAGAGACGCATGATCCCACCGGGCACGCCGAGATCGTTGCGCTCCGCCAAGCCGCCGAAGCGCTCGGGTTATGGAATCTCGAGAGTCACACCCTCGTCGTCACTCTCGAACCGTGCGTGATGTGCGCGGGAGCGATCCTCCAGGCGAGGATCGGCCGCGTCGTCTTCGGCGCATGGGACGAGAAGGCGGGAGCGGCAGGCTCGATGTACGACGTGCTGCGGGACCGCAGGCTCCCGTACCGTGCCGAAGTGGTCGGCGGGGTCGAAGAGGATGCCGCAACCGTGCTGCTTCGCGAATTCTTCGAGCTGAGGCGCTGAGGCGCCAAGCCGCCGAAAAAGCTGACGCGTCGAACCGACGCTCAGTCCGCGGACTTCAGCACGAACACGTCGGTCGAGGGCTCAGGATCGAGCGAAGGTCGGTAGATGTCCGGCTGGATGCAGATCGTCCGCGCGGTGGGGACGGTCTTGCGGATCTGCTCCTCGATCTCATCGATGCTGTCCGCGACATCGCGGACGGTCTTCTCCGCAGGCAGCGCGATCTTCGCAGTGACGAGGAGCTCATCCGGCTTGATCAAGAAGGTCTTGAGGCTGATGAGCTTCTCGACTTCGGAGCATCCCAGGATGGCATCCATGATCAGGTCGAGGTCGTGTTTGCTGGCGGATCCGCTCATGCCGCGAGTCTAGTTCCGGCGGCTGTGATCCGCATGAGGCACTACGGCGGGGTCGGATGCCGTGCGTAGGATTGCGGCATGACCCCGTCTCTTCCTTCTCTCGCATTTCTCGGCGCAGGATCGATGGGTGGTGCGATTCTGCACGGCGTCGTCGCTTCGGGCGTCCCCGTCGACGGTGGCATCATCGCTACGAACCGCACAGCTGAGAAGGCCGCCGCGTTGGAAGGGCTGGCGAACGTCACGGCTATCGCTCTGGAGACCTCGCCGGAGGGAAACACGGATGCCGCGGCATCCGCTCGCGTCATTCTGGTCGGTGTGAAGCCGGCCATGGTCCCCGATCTGCTTCGTGAGATCGCGCCCGTCCTGCGGGACGACGCGATCGTCGTCAGCCTTGCCGCCGGCGTCACTCTCGCAACGTTTGCTGAGGGCCTGGGGGATAGGGCAAGAGTCATCCGGTCGATGCCGAATACGCCGGCGACCGTTGGGAAGGCCGTCACTGGCCTCGCTCGCGGCGCGGCTGCCACGGCCGATGATCTCGCCCTCGTCCGGCAGCTGTTCGAGCTCGTCGGAGCTGTCGTCGAAGTGCCGGAAGAGAAGATCGACGCCCTCTCGACCATCTCCGGCTCGGGACCGGCCTACGTCTTCCTGCTCATCGAGGAACTGACCAAGGCTGCCGTCGGCAAGGGATTCGACGAAGCAGATGCGCGCCTGATGGCAGAGCAGACCTTCATCGGTGCGACGGCACTGCTCGAAGCATCCGATGCGGACCCGGCCGAGTTGCGCAGACGCGTGACGAGCCCGAAGGGCACGACCGAGCGCGCGGTTGCGGTCCTGCAGGACGCCCACCTCGACGAGGTGCTCGCCAGAGCGACGGATGCTGCGCTGGAACGCGCGAAGGAACTCGCCCGCGGGGAGTGAGTCAGCGATCCAGCGCGGCGAAACGCTCGATGTCGCTGTTGGTACCCGACGCGATGATGAGGTCGTGGTTGGTGATGACGGTGTCGGCCTCGGCGTAGCGGAACGGCTTTCCCGGCGTCTTGACGCCGACGACCGTGACCCGGTACTTCGTGCGCATCCCGGAGTCCTGCAGACTCACGCCGCGGATGAACTTCGGCGGGTACATCTTCGCCAGCACGAAGTCGTCGTCGAAGCGGATGAAGTCGAGCATCCGTCCGCTCACGAGGTGCGCGACGCGCTCGCCGGCTTCGCGCTCCGGGTAGATGACGTGGTTGGCGCCGACGCGCGCGAGGATCTTGCCGTGCGACTGCGACACCGCCTTCGCCCAGATCTGGGGGACCTTGAGGTCGACGAGGTTGGCGGTGATGAGAACGGATGCTTCGATCAGCGAACCGACCGCGACCACCGCGACCTGGAAGTCCTGCGCGCCGATCTGCTTGAGCGCGTCGATGTTCCTCGCATCGCCCTGCACGGTGTGGGTGACCCGGTCGGACCACTTCTGCACGAGCTCGAGACTCTCGTCCATGGCGAGCACTTCGCGGTCGAGCCGGTCCAGCTCGCCCGCACATGCGGCACCGAAGCGCCCGAGCCCGATGACGAGGACGGGGGCATCGCTGCGGAGGGATTCAACCAACGATCGGCCTTTCGACGGGCAGCGAATACAGCTGCGTTCGCGTCGTCGCGGCGACCGCCGCGGCGAGAGTCACTGTACCAACGCGCCCCATGAAGATGGTCAAGGCCATGACGTAGACAGCGGGATCAGGGAGGCTCTCGGTCAGTCCGGTCGTGAGTCCGACGGTGCCGAATGCCGAGATCACATCGAAGAGCACATCCTCGGTGGAGGCTTTGGTGATCTGGGTGATCACGACGGTAGAGAGGGCGACGATCGTGGCTCCCCACGCGACGACGCTGAGAGCGACGCGCTGCACGTCGCTCGGGATGCGACGACCGAACGCCTGCACGCTCTGGCGACCACGAGCCTCTGACCAGACGGCGATGGCAAGCACGGCGAGCGTGGTCACCTTGATGCCGCCGGCAGTGGAAGCGGACCCGCCTCCGACGAACATGAGCATTGAGATCGACAGTTTGGACGACCCGTTCAGGTCGCTGATATCGATCACACTGAATCCGCCGGAGCGCGTCATCGTCGACAGGAACACCGATTGGAACGTCGTGTCTGCCGCATCCATCGACCCGAACGTCTTGGGATTGTCGAATTCGAGGATGACCAAGACGACAGCGCCGAGGACGAGCAGGATCGTGGTCGTGATCAGGGTGAGCTTGGAGTGCAGCGACCAGCGCTTCGCATGGAAACGATGTTTGGCGAGGGCGTAGATGACGGGGAAGCCGATGCTGCCCAGGAACACTCCCACCATCAGCACGGTCAGCACGAAGTAATCGTCGACGAATTCGACGACTCCGGTGGCGTTCGGCGAGAAGCCCGTGTTCGTGAACGCCATCGCCGAGTAGAACGGCGCTTCCCAGAGCGCGGTCAGCGGATGGACGCCGGCCATCACGAGACCCGGGTACAGCAGGAGCGCGAGTACAAGTTCGATGACCAACAGCGACATCGCCACCGTGATCAGCAGCTGACCGACTTCACCGAGGCGCACCGTCTGGCCCTCGTTGACGACGCCGCCGTGCGCACGCAGCGGGTTGCTGTCACCAGCGGCCAGCAGCTTGGCGCGTAGGCCCAGCTTCTTCGAGATGACCAGACCGAGAACGGATGCCAGGGTGAGCACGCCCATTCCGCCGATGTTCACGCCGAGGAAGATGAGCACTTGTCCGAACGGTGACCAGTGCGCTGCCATGTCGACCGTTGCCAGACCCGTCACACAGATCGTGGAGACGGCGGTGAACAGGGCATCGCTCAGCGGGGTCACGGTGCCGGCGGCTGAAGCGATCGGCAGCGAGAACAGCGCCGTGAACAGCAGAATCAGCGAGGCGAAGATGAGAATCGCGAATCGCGAGGGCGACGAGGTGATGACGCGGCGCACGAAGTGCCACAGGTCGCGCGTGCGCGCGCGGGGCGAAGTCGACCAGTCGATGCTCGACACACGGCCCCCTCGAAGTCGTCTGCTGTCGCTCGACGCCGATCACGACGAGCCTTCGTCATGGTACTCCGGCCGCGGGACGACTACCCTGATCATCATGACGGACATCTTCGACGTGATCGCGGACGGCACGAGGCGCGACATCCTCCAGCTCCTGCTTCGACGGTCCACTGAAGGTGACGCCGGCACCAGCGTCTCACAGATCGTGAGCGAGCTCGGGGTCAGCCAGCCCACCGTTTCGAAGCACCTCAAGGTGTTGCGAGATGCCGAACTGGTCAGCGTCCGCGAAGATGGGCAGCGCCGGTTCTACAGCATCGAGGTCGAGCCGCTGGAGGTTGTCGACGACTGGCTGGTTCCGTTCCTGGTCGATGCATTCGGCGAGAGCGCCCCGGAGATCGACTTCTCCTTCCTGCCGATTCCCGATGGTGCCAGTCACGCAGCCGAGGTCGTCGGTCGCGCCGCGGCATCCGCAAAGCATGTCGTCACGACCGCGCTCAAGCGTCTGGGCGCTTAAGCCGAACCCCTCGTGTGCAGACCGCGCGCGGCTCTGTCGCGCACCTCCTGAGCAGGCGACGGCGGTGCTGTTGTCACATGGATCACATTCGCCACATGGGTTTACACGCGTCCCGACTTCCCCATAGAGTTGGGCATCAGCAGAAAGGGGTACATGCGATGCCCGATGTTCCCGAGGTTCGATTCTTGACCGTCGCAGAGGTCGCAGAGCTCATGCGCGTGTCCAAGATGACTGTCTATCGCATGGTGCACTCCGGCGACCTTCCGGCGATCCGTTTCGGCCGCAGCTACCGTGTCCCTGAGAGCGCTGTCACCGCAGCGCTCCAGCGTCCCATTGCCGACGTCGGCTGACGCTGGCAACCAGTGAATGTGAATCATGGACTTCGCATGCCTTCGCGTTTGCTAAACTGATCCGAGGCATTTTCCGTGCCCGTACCCGGGTGTCCGATTTTCTGTGACGCCCAGCCCCTGACTTAGTGAGGTTTCCGTGGGTTCAGTCATCAAGAAGCGCCGCAAGCGCATGGCGAAGAAGAAGCACCGCAAGCTGCTTCGCAAGACTCGCCACCAGCGCCGCAACAAGAAGTAAGCGGCTACACGAACGCCTGTCTACGGACGGGCGTTTTGTGTCTCTGCGACGAGGAAATCGAGGAATCCATGAAGTCGATCACCATCGCCGAGCTCGCTGCGCGTGAGGGCACGCCGCTCATCGACGTGCGCGAGAAGGACGAGTTCGCCGCCGGGCACGTGCCCGGGGCAGTGAACATTCCGATGTCTGAGATCGGAAACCGTTTGGATGAGCTTCCTGCCGAGGCGTTCGACGTCATCTGCCAGGCTGGCGCGCGCTCCGGACGCGTGGTGCAGGCGCTCGAGCCGCGCGGCTACGACGCGACGAACGTCGAAGGCGGCACCGGCGAGTGGATCGCAGCGGGTCGTCCGGTTGAGGTCCCCACGGCGTGACCACGATCACGGTCATCGGCAGGCATGGATGCCACCTGTGCCCGACGGCGCTCGGAATCGTCGAAGAGGTCGTCGCGGGGCTTCCGGATGACACCGCGGACGACATCGAGATCGTAGAGCGGTCGATCGACGACGATCCGACCCTGTATGAATTGTGGTGGGAGAAGATCCCCGTCGTGCTGATCGACGACGAATTTCACGCGCAGTGGCGGGTATCGCCCGATCGGCTGCGCCAGAGGCTGGAGAAGATATGACGCTTCGTCACGTGGTCACCTGGAAGCTCGCGAGTGAGGATGCCGCGGAGCGCGGCGCTCAGGCGGCCGAGATGGCCCGCCGCCTGAACGCCCTGGACGGCGTCGTGCCCCAGATCCGCTCGATCTCCGCGGGCGCGAATGCGATCTATCCCGACGTGAACTGGGACGTGACGGTCGTCGCAGATTTCGATTCCGTCGAAGATCTCGAAGCATATGCCGTGCATCCGGCTCACGAAGAGGTCGCCGTCTACATCCGCTCGGTTGTGGCATCGCGAGTGGCCGTCGACTTCGAGGTCTGAGCCGATCCGCTCGCTGAGCCTGTCGAAGCGCGCGGGCGAAATGCAAACGTAATCCGCGGATGCTGGGAAAAATGCGCTGCGCCGTGTCAGGATGAACTCCACACCCGTCAGCGGGCCACGCGGCCCCCTCAGCTTGGAGCGGTCATGACCCGTCGCCGTAACCTCATTCTCGGTATCGCACTCGCTGCGAGCGCCACTCTTGCTCTTGCCGGCTGTGCTGGCGGAGGAAACGATGCGGGGGGCGATGCTGATGCTCCGGCATCCGCGGGAGACGAATACGGTCTGGTCGAGGCGGGCGCGCTGACGATCTGCTCTGACATCCCCTACGCTCCCTTCGAGTTCGAGGGCGGCGACAACGGCACCGGCTACACCGGCTTCGACATCGACCTGCTCGACGCGATCGCGAAGAAGCTCGACCTCAAGCTCGCTGTGCAGGACGTCGGGTTCGACGCTCTGCAGTCCGGCACGACTCTCGCGTCGGGTACGTGCGACATCGGAGCATCCGCCATGACGATCACCGACGAGCGCAAGGCGAACCTCGACTTCTCCGACCCGTACTATGACTCGCTGCAGTCGCTGCTGGTCCCCACTGATTCCGGAATCACGTCGATCGACGACCTCGACGGCAAGATCGTCGGCGTTCAGCAGGGAACCACCGGCGAGGCCTACGCTTCGGAGAACGCACCGGGCGCCGAGCTTCTGCAGCTCCCGTCCGACGGTGAGCTGTGGCCCGCGATCCAGGCTGGCACGATCGATGCGATCCTGCAGGACCAGCCGGTGAACCTCGAGCACGAGAAGGCCGACTCGAACTACAAGATCGTCGAGGAATACAACACCGACGAGCAGTACGGCTTCGCTTTCGCCAAGGGTGAGAAGACAGCACTGCTCGAGGCCGTCAACTCCGCACTGCAGGAGCTGCGCGACAGCGGCGAATACGACACGATCTACGACACGTACTTCACCGCGAACTGACCCGGAGGAACGAGCGGGTCGGGAGGACCTTGACGATGGCGTTGAGGCGCACGCAGAAACAGAAGCTCTACCGCTACACCGTGTACGTGGTGCTGGCCGCCCTGTTGGTATGGGCGCTGGTCACCGCGGATTGGGCGCGGCTCGGGCCGCTGTTCCTCAACCCTGAGGTCGCGCTCAAGATGCTCCCGGGCATCGTCACGGTCGGTCTCGTCAATACGCTGTGGTTCACCGCGGTGGCATTCGCGGGCGGGCTCGTGCTCGGTGTCGTGCTGGCGCTGATGAAGATGTCGGTCATCGCACCGTTCCGCTGGATCGCCACGGTCTGGATCGAGCTGTTCCGGGGGCTCCCGGCGCTGCTGACGATCTTCGCGATCGCCTACATTCTTCCGATCGCGGTCGGTGTGCGAAACCAGGACCTCGGCGGCCCAGTCGTGCTGGGCCTCGTCGGCTTGATCCTCGTCGCCTCGGCGTACATGGCAGAGACGATCCGTGCAGGACTCCAGGCCGTGCCGAAGGGGCAGACCGAAGCTGCTCGCTCGCTGGGCATGTCCCCGCTGAAGACCACGTTCTGGATCGTCATTCCGCAGGGCTTCCGGATCATCATCCCGCCGCTCACCAACGAGTTCGTGCTGCTGCTGAAGGACACCTCGCTGCTGTTCATCGCGGGAAGCTTCATCTGGTCGAAGGAGCTCACCACGTTCGCACGCGACGCGACGACGCAGAACGGCAACGCGACGCCGTTGATCATGGCGGCTCTGCTGTACCTGGTCGTGACGATTCCCCTCACGCGGTTCAGCGCGTGGCTCGAGCGACGAATGGCGAGGCAGCGATGAGCACCGATCTGATCGACATCCACGCTCCGGCCATCGAGGTCCGTGGGCTGGTCAAGACTTTCGGCGACAACGAAGTGCTCAAGAACATCGATCTGACCGTCTCCGGCGGTGAGGTGGTGTGCGTGATCGGCCCGTCAGGCTCAGGCAAGTCGACGCTCCTGCGCTCGATCAACCTGCTCGAAGAGCCCACCGGCGGCAAGATCCTCATCGAGGGCATCGACATCACCGATGAAGACACCGACATCGATCGTGTGCGCACCCGCATCGGCATGGTGTTCCAGAGCTTCAACCTGTTTCCGCACCTCGATGTGATGGGCAACCTGACCCTCGCGCAGCGGCGCGTGAAGAAGCGCACCAAGGCAGAGGCCGAGAAGGTCGCACTCGCGATGCTCGCACGCGTGGGACTCAGCGAGAAAGCCGATGCGTACCCGGGGCACCTCTCGGGCGGCCAGCAACAGCGTGTGGCGATCGCCAGGGCACTGTGCATGAACCCCGACATGATGCTCTTCGACGAGCCGACGTCGGCCCTCGACCCCGAACTCGTGGGCGAGGTGCTGCAGGTCATGCGTTCTCTTGCGGACGAGGGGATGACGATGCTCGTCGTCACTCACGAGATGGGTTTCGCGCGCGAGGTCGGCAGCCGCCTGATCTTCATGGACGGCGGACACATCCTCGAGCAGGGCGATCCCCGCGAGGTGCTGGCGAACCCGCAGCATCCCCGCACACAGGATTTCCTCTCGCGCGTGCTCTGAGCCTGCGGCATCCGCTCGCCCTTCCGCGCCGCGGGCGCCCCGCGGTCAGGAACGCGCGCGCG
This sequence comes from Microbacterium zouquanmingi, assembly GCF_052266695.1. Lineage (NCBI taxonomy): Bacteria > Bacillati > Actinomycetota > Actinomycetes > Micrococcales > Microbacteriaceae > Microbacterium > Microbacterium zouquanmingi. The sequence continues at coordinate 489,675 of NZ_JBQPQZ010000001.1, read as the reverse complement.
CAGCCACCGGCACCGGCGCGATCGCCAGCCAGACGCGGTCGCCGAAGGCCGGATGCTGGTGCGCGTCGTGCTGCACGCGGACCAGCTCGCCCGAATCGGTCTTGACCAGAGTGCGCCGGATGCTGCCGAGGAACGTGCTCTCCTCGACCACGCCGCCGGTCGCGGCATCCGCCTGCCCCGTGAAGCGCAGGTTCTCGGGGCGCAGGTGCACATCGACCTCGCCGGTGACCGGGGAGTTCAGGGGAAGCGATCGTCCCCACACCGACACGCTGTCCCCTGAGGCGGCGCCAGGCACGACGCTCGACAGCCCCACGAACGCAGCGACGTGGGCAGTCGCCGGGCGCAGGTAGAGCTCTTCCGGAGAGTCGATCTGGTCGATGCGTCCGGCATCCATGACGGCGATCCGGTCAGAGACGGCCAGCGCTTCTTCCTGATCATGCGTGACGAACACCGTCGTGATGCCCAGGCGCAGCTGGAGGCGGCGGATCTCATCGCGCAGCTGCACTCGCACCTTGGCATCGAGCGCCGACAGCGGCTCGTCGAGGAGCAGCACTCGCGGCTCGGTGACCAGGGCGCGCGCGAGCGCGACGCGCTGCTGCTGCCCGCCCGAGAGCTGGTGTGGAAAGCGGTCAGCGAAGCCGTCGAGACCGACCAGCGCGAGCGCGTCCAGTGCGCGGCGTCCCGCTGCGGATCTGCTCACGCCGCGCCGGCGCAGACCGAATGAAGTGTTATCCGCAACGCTCAGGTGCGGGAACAGCGAGTACGCCTGGAAGACCATGCCGATATCGCGCTTGTTGGTGGGCACGCGCGAGACGTCCTGGCTGCCGAGCCGCACGGCGCCGGCATCGGCGTTCTCAAGCCCTGCGAGAATGCGAAGCGCGGTGGTCTTTCCGCAGCCGGACGGGCCGAGCAGCGACACGAACTCACCGGGGGCGATGTCGAGGTCGACGCCGTGCAGCACGCGGTTCGTGCCGTAGCTCTTCTCGATGCCTCGGAGCTGCACGCGCGTGCCTTCGCCGGCCTCTGCGAGCAGCTGATTGTCCTTGGTCGGGGGGAGCGGGATGGTCATTGTGAGGCCTTTCGGTTGCCGCGCGCGGTGCGGCCGATGATGAGCAGCAGCAGAAAGCAGAGCAGCAGCGCGAGCAGTGTGAAGATCGCGGGGGCATAGGCATCCTGCTTGCCGACGACGACCATCGCCGTCTGGAACACCTGACGGTTCAGCAGAGAGGCGATCGTGAACTCGCCGAGCACGACGGCGATCGAGATGAGCGACGCCGACAGCAGCCCCTGTCGCAGGTTGGGTGCGAGCACCTTCACCACCACGGTCGGCCAGCTCGAACCCAGCGACCTTGCCGCTTCTGCGAGCGTGCGGAGATCGGCGGCATCGATGGATGCCTGGATCGAGCGGTACGCGAATGGCAGCACCGTGATGCCGTAAGCGAAAGCGAGCGTCCAGGTGCCGGTGCCGAGAGCGCGCCCGATCTGCAGGTAGATCGGCGAGAGCCCGACGACGATGACGATCGCGGGGATCGAGATCGGCAGGAGCGCCGTGAACTCGAAGAACGGCTTCAGCTTCGGGAACCGCAGATTCACCAGGATCATGGTCGGCGCGAGCAGCAAGAGAACGATCAGGACCGTGACGAGAGCGAGGATCAGCGAGTTGCCCAGGCCCGTCCAGATCGGCTTGATCGCCGAGGACGCCGCGGGGTCCAGCAGCGTCGCCCAGCGTTCGAAAGAGAGCTCGCCGTCGGTGCCGCGCAGCGTGTAGAGAAAGGTCGAGATCAGCGGGATCGCGAAGAAACCGCCGATCAGGATGCCGATGATCCAGCGCGTCACGCGGGAGGGAGCGATCTTGTTCACGACTGCCACCTCGCAGCGCGCCGCTGGATCAGCGAGTACAGCGCCATCACCACGCCAACGACCAGGATCATGCCGAGCGCGAGGGCGCCGGCGAGGTTCTCGCGGCCGAGTACGGTCTCGCTGGTGAGAGCTGCGCGGATCTGCAGGGGGACGATCTGCGACCCCTGGCTGGCAAGAGCGGCCGCCGTGGCATACGAAGAGAACGCGTTGGCGAACAGCAGCAGCAGGCTGGCGAGGAACGACGGCGCGAGCACCGGAACGCCGATGCGAGTCCAGAAGCCGAGCCGCGTACCGCCCAGAGTGAGGTTCGCCTCGGACCACTGCGGCTTGAGTGCTGCGAGCGCGGGCATGAACGTGATCACCATGAGCGGCACCTGGAAGTAGATGTAGGGGAAGATCAGGCCAGGCACCTCGTACAGCCACATGCCGTTTTCGAAGATGTTGACCCCGAACGAGTCGCGGAGCAACACCGTGATGACACCCTGGGCGCCGATCGTCGCGATGAACGCGAACGCGAGCATGACGCCGCCGAACTGCGCGAGCACGCCGGCCGCAGCATCCACGCTCTGGCGCACCGCGCCCTGCGGATTCATGCCGAGCATGCCGTAACAGACCACAGCGCCTGCGACGGCGCCGACGACGGAGGTGAGCAGCGATACCCACGCAGAGTTCGCGAAGGTGTTCAGCACGACGGGATCCGCGAGGGCTGCGACGTTCGTCCACGTGAACGCTCCGTCTTCGCCTGCGAAGCCCGAGCCGATCGCAAGGATCGTCGGCACGCCGAGGAACAGCAGCACATAGGCGCCGAAGGGCACGAGTCCCAGCCACGCCCACGACAGACCCGACCGCCGGGCCGTGGGAACGGGCCCGGCGGTGGTGGGGGCGGATGCGGGAGCACCCGCCCCCGTGATGATCGCTGTCACTGGACGGCCGCGGCCCACTTCTCGCCGAGCAGGGTGCCCGCTGCCGTGGACTGCTCTTCGGTCGGGACGACGGTCTCCGAGGGCACCTCGGGGAGAGCCGCAGCGAGCTCGGCGTCGATCGTGCCGGCCTCGGTCATGGCCTCCATACGGGCAGGACGGGCGCCACCCTTCAGCCACAGGTTCTGCACCTCGTCGCTGTAGAGGAACTCCTGCCACAGACGGGCGGCGGCGGGGTGCGGAGCATCCTTGTTGATGGCCTGGTTGTAGTACGAGGCGTAGCCGACGCCGTCGAGCACGACGACCTTCCAATCGGCGTTGTCGGCACCGGCAGCGGCGTTCAAGTAGTCCCAATCGAAGACGACCGGAGTCTCACCGCTGGTGATCGTCGCAGGAGTCACATCGACCTTGAGGAAGTTGCCGGCCTTCTGCAGTTCTCCGAAGTACTCGATTCCGGGGGTGAAGTCATCCAGGTCGCCACCGGACTGCACCGCGGCGAGACCGACGGCTGCGAAAGCAGAACCAGCCTGAGTCGGGTCGCCGTTGATCGCCACGGCGCCCTTGAAGTCAGCGCCCTTGAGATCGTCGAGCGACGTGGGCTCGTCGAACTTCGAGGAGTCGTAGCCGATCGACATGTATCCGCCGTAGTCGCCGACGAAGAGGCCGGTCGGCTCCTTCAGAGCGTCGGGGATCTCGTCGAAGTTCTCGACCTTGTATGGCGCGAACACGTCCGTGTTCTCGAGCGCGACGGCCAGTCCCAGGTCGAACACGTCGGGGGCGGTGTCGAGGCCCTGGTTCGTCTCGGCTGCGGTGATCTCTTCGGCGCTGGAGACGTCGGGAGACGCCTCATTGATCGTGATCTCCGGGTAGCGCTCGGCGAAAAGGTCGAGGATCTCGCCGTAGTTGGCCCAGTCGCGGGGGAGGGCGATGACGTTCAGCTGGCCCTCGGCCTTGGCTGCGGCCTCGAGATCCTCGAAGCTGCCGAAGTCGGCGAGGGACGTGGCGGATGCGGCGGCGGAAGAGTCGCCGGCGTCGCTGCTTCCGGCGCTGCTGTCGGCGGCGCAGGAGGTCAGCGCCATGGCGGCGGATGCAGCCAGGGCGATGCCGGCGATGAAACGTGCACGGCGGGTAATTGTTGCCATCAGGGTGGGTTCCTCTCGGAGGTTCGGCGCGCAGGGCGTCGGTGTCGGGATGCCACTGGACGCTACGGCGCGAGAGTTACCGGTTCTCGCGGGCGCGATGAACGCGCAGAGTCCTGAAGGTGAACGCCGACCCAGCGTGGCCTCGAGAATCGGCCTGCCGTGCGAGAATCGCGCTGGCAGGCAGAGCCTCGCCGCGCAAAGCAACTCTCAGATCAGTGTGCGGGGCGGGGAACGTCGTACTTGAAACCGACGTGTGAGCCGACGTACCCGAGGCGATCGTAGAACCGGTGCGCGTCGGTGCGTGCGGCATCAGACGTGAGCTGCACGAGGGACGCGCCGAGGGCGGGAGCTGCGGCATCCGATACCCAGCGCATGACAGCCGAACCGATTCCGGACGAGCGCAGACTGCTGCGCACCCGCACCGCCTCGACGAGCAGGCGGCGCGCACCCCGGCGCGCCATCCCGGGGATGGACGTGAGCTGCAGCGTGCCGACGACGGTGCCATCGAGGTCGACCACGAGCAGGTCGTTCGACGGTTCGGCGAGGATATCCTGCAGTGCGCTGGCGTAGGCGTCGTGATCCGCGTCGGATGCGACGTCACCACGTGCGGCGCTGATCGGGTCGTCGGAGAGCAGCGCCATCAGTGCGTCGATGTCGTCGCCCGTGGCACGGCGGAGCACCGCGGATCCGACACGAGATTCGAACGGATGCGGCAGCGGAAGAGCATCGAGCATGATCCCAGTCTGTCATCGAGACACGACCGCAGCGCGCGATAATGATGCAATGGAAATCGGTGAGCTGCTCGGGCTTGAACAGCTCACCTGGGGGATGCTGATATTCGTCGTCCTCGCAGCCTTCGGCGCCGGCTGGATCGACGCTGTCGTTGGCGGTGGTGGGCTGCTGCAGCTGCCGGCGCTACTGCTGATCCCGGGAATCGCTCCGGTGCAGGCGCTCGCGACGAACAAGCTCGCCTCGGTCTTCGGCACGGCCACGAGCAGCGCCACGTACTACCGACGAGCGAAGCCCGATATCCGCACGGCCTTGCCGATGGCGGCAATCGCGCTCGCGGGCTCGTTCGGAGGCGCAGCGGTCGCCACCGTGCTGCCCCCCGAGGCGTTCAAGCCGATCATCGTGGTCGCGCTGCTCGCGGTCGCGATCTTCACGGTGTTCAAGCCCGAGATGGGCGTGGCGACGAAGCTGCGATTCGCGGGGCATAAGCACCACATCATGGCGGGTGCCGCGGGACTTGCGATCGGCTTCTACGACGGCATGATCGGCCCTGGAACCGGGACGTTCCTCGTCATCACGCTCGTCGCTCTCATGGGATACGACTTTCTACAGGCCAGCGCCAAGGCGAAGATCGTCAACCTCGCCACGAACATCGGCGCGCTGCTGTTGTTCATCCCGCACGGGTCAGTGCTGTGGGTGCTCGGTGGCATCCTCGCGGTGGCGAACGTGGCCGGCAGCTATCTGGGCTCGCGGATGGCGATCGCCCGAGGGACGAAGTTCATCCGCATCGTGTTCCTCGTCGTCGTGGTGGCTCTCATCGGAAAGCTCGGCTTCGACGTGTGGAACGAGAACATCGCTCCAGGGCTCGCCGCCCTGCAACACTGAGACCCCACCTTTGTGCCGAGACCTCGTCGTGCAGACGTCAATACGACGGGGTCTCGGCGGCAGGATGGGGTCTCAGCGACGGTAGAAGGGGGTCAAGCCTCCGGAACGAAGTCCACGCCGGCCTCGGCGCGCTGCGCGTCGGTGATGGCGGCGGGAGCAGAAGTCAGCGGGTCGAAGCCGTTGCCGGTCTTCGGGAACGCGATGACCTCGCGGATCGACTCGGTCTTGGTGAGGTGCTGCAGCACGCGGTCCATGCCGAGCGCGATTCCGCCGTGTGGCGGGGCGCCGAACTTGAACGCGTCCAGCAGGAAGCCGAACTGCTCGTTCGCAACCTCTTCCGAGATACCCATGACTTCGAAGACACGCTTCTGCACGTCTTCGCGGTGGATGCGGATCGATCCGCCGCCGAGCTCAGAGCCGTTGCACACGATGTCGTACGCGTAGGCGAGCGCCGATCCCGGGTCGGTGTCGAAGGTGTCGGCGAACTCCGGCTTCGGGCCGGTGAACGCGTGGTGCACAGCGGTCCATGCGCCGGCTCCGACGGCGACGTCGCCCGAGGCCACAGCGTCCGCTGCGGGCTCGAACATCGGAGCATCCACAACCCACGTGAACGCGAACGTGTCGGGGTCGAGCAGATCGAGGCGGCGGCCGATCTCGACGCGTGCGGCGCCGAGCAGTGCGCGGGAGTCCTTCGCCGATCCTGCGGCGAAGAACACGCAGTCGCCCGGCTTCGCGCCCACGAAGTCCGCAAGACCCGCCTGCTCCGCATCGGACAGGTTCTTGGCCACGGGGCCGCCGAGCGAGCCGTCCTCGTTGAACAGCACATACGCGAGGCCGCGGGCGCCGCGCTGCTTGGCCCAGTCCTGCCAGGCATCGAGCTTCTTGCGCGGCTGCGATGCGCCACCGGGCATGACCACTGCGCCGACGTACTCCGACTGGAACACGCGGAAGGTCGTCTCGGAGAAGTACTCGGTCGCGTCGACGAGCTCGAGCCCGAAGCGCAGGTCGGGCTTGTCCGAGCCGTACTTCGCCATCGCGTCGGCGTAGGTGATGCGCGGCAGCGGGGTCTGCAGGTCGACGCCGATCGTCTTCCACATCGCCGCCAAGACGCTTTCCATCATCTCGATGACGTCTTCCTGGTCGACGAAGCTCATCTCGATGTCGAGCTGCGTGAACTCCGGCTGACGGTCGGCGCGGAAGTCCTCATCGCGGTAGGAGCGAGCCATCTGGTAGTACTTCTCGATGCCACCGACCATGAGCAGCTGCTTGAACAGCTGCGGCGACTGCGGCAGGGCGTACCAGCTGCCGGGGTGCAGACGCGCGGGCACGACGAAGTCACGGGCGCCCTCTGGCGTCGACTTCGTGAGAGTCGGGGTCTCGACCTCGACGAACTCACGGCTGTCGAGAACGTCGCGCACGGCCTTGTAGACCTTCGAGCGAAGACGAAGAGCGGATGCTGCGGCCGGGCGTCGCAGGTCGAGATAGCGGTACTTGAATCGCACATCCTCGCCGACGGTCTCGGAGTCGCCGAGACCGGTGGACACCTGGAAAGGCAGGGGAGCGGACTCGTTGAGGACCTCGACCTCGGTCGCGATGACCTCGATGTCGCCGGTGGGAAGGTTCGAGTTCGCGTTGCCCTCAGGGCGCTGCGAGACCTCACCGGTCACCTTCAGCACGAACTCGCTGCGCAGTGGGTGCGCAACCTCTTCATCGCGGATGACCACCTGGGCGATGCCTGAGGCATCGCGGAGATCGATGAACGCGACTCCTCCGTGATCACGACGACGATCGACCCAACCCGTGAGGGTGACAGTCTGGCCGATGTGCTCGGCTCGCAGTGAGCCGGTCGTGTGAGTGCGAAGCATCCAGCCAGTCTACGTGGGCGCATCGCGGCATCCGCACTCAGGAGCGAGTGCACCTCTAGACTCATGGCCATGGACCTCAATGACTACACCCAGCAAGTGTTCTCCGGCAGTGCGGGCATCATCACACTGGTGCTCTACATCCTCTACGCGGTGGCATTGTGGAAGGTGTTCACGAAGGCTGGGTACCCCGGCATCCTGGCCCTTATTCCGATCGTCAACCTGGTCTTCCTCGTCAAGATCGCAGGGATGAGCGGCTGGTTCGTTCTGCTGTACCTGATTCCGATCGTCAACATCGTCTTCGCGATCGTCGTCGCCGTCAAACAGGGCAAGAACTTCGGCAAGGGTGGAGTGTTCTCCTTCTTCCTGCTGTGGCTGATCCCCATGATCGGGAACTTCATCATCGGCTTCGGCTCCGCGCAGTACCGAAAGGTGTGAGGTGCCGGCCGAACGCCTTCACCTTGTTCGTCACGGGGAGGTCCACAACCCGCAGCGGCTCCTCTACGGGCGGCTTCCGCACTACCGGCTGAGCGAAGACGGGCGCCGCATGGCGCGAGCCGCCGCCGAGTATCTCGAGGGCCTCGATCGCTCGGTGACGGCTCTGCGGTGCTCTCCGCTGCAGCGGACGCAGGAGTCTGCCGAGCCCTTCGCCGAGATCTTCGGGGTCGACCCGGTGCTGGATGAGCGGGTGATCGAGCCGACGAACCTGTTCGAAGGCAAGCGGATGAGTCGTGCACTGCGTGACCCGCGCAACTGGTGGAAGCTGCGTCGTCCCGCGGTGCCGAGCTGGGGGGAGCCGTACATCTCCATCGCCGAGCGCATGGAAGCCGCGATGAACGACGTCTGGCACGAGACCGATAACGGCGACATCGTGATCGTCTCGCACCAGGCGCCGATCTGGATCACGCACCTGCATGTCGCGGGGCTCCGTCTGCCGCACGACCCGCGGACGCGCCGCTGTGCGCTCTCCAGCATCACCTCGTTCGAACGTGTGGGCGACGTGTGGCGCGAGGTCGACTACGCCGAGCCCGCCGCGGCCGGCATCGACCTCGGCGCAGTCTGACCTCTCAGTCGCTCAGCTCCTGCACGATCGCGGACGCTGCCAGCTGTCCTGCCGCTGCGGCCTGAAGGACCGACGGCATCGGCCCTGGCATCGAGGCGCGGTGCGCGAGGTCTCCCGCCGCCGAGATGCCTGCGACCGAGGTATGCCCGAAGTCGTCGATCTCGATCCCCCCGCTGTCGAGAATGCGCAGTCCGAGCTCCGCGATGAAGGGCGCACTCTGGCGAAACGTTCCCGCGGCAACGAACAGACCCGCCACTGCGAACTCCTGGTCACCGGCGGTCACGGTCACGCCTTCGTCTGCTGCAGTCGCCGAGTCCACCACCGGCGCGACCTGCACATCGGCGTACTCGAGCCCGGCCAGGTCGCCGGGAAGATCGGTGGCGAGCGGGAACACCGTGATGCGCGAGGCGATTCTCCCGAGCATCCCGATCAGGTGCCCGGCGCGGGGGCCTGCGCCGATGACTCCGATCTCTTTGCCGGCGAACTCGTGGCCGTCGCAGAACGGGCAGGCGAAGGCGCGCCGCCCCCAGAGCTCGGTGAGCCCTGGGACAATGGGCAGCTCGTCGATGGCGCCGGTGGCGAGCACGATGCGGCGCGTGTCCTCGCTGTGTCCGTCGGGGAAGTGGACTGTGAAGCCGTCGATGGCGCCGGAGATGCGAGCGACGGTGCCGGGACTGAGCTCCACATCTGGATACTCCGCGAGCTGCGTGCGCGCCCGTGCGCGGTAGTCCGCTGGTGCCGTCCCGTCGTCACCCAGCACGTTGTGCATGTGGGAGACGGTGCCATTGCGGTACTTGCCCGAGTCGAGAACGAGCGTCTTGCGGTGCATCCGTCCCAGGGTCAGACCCGCCTGGAGACCCGCGGGTCCGGCGCCGATAACGATCGCGTCGTACATGGTGTTCCTCTCGTGAGCTTGATTTCTCGATCAGTCTGTGACTTCATGTCAACATGAAGTCAAGCTCTTCTCATCCCTGGTCCGTCGGAGAGGTCGCCGAAAGAGTCGATCTGCCCACGAATGTGCTCAGGCACTGGGAATCGGTCGGACTTCTTCGTCCGGCGCGCGATCAAGCCAGACGCCGTCGGTACGGCGAGGAAGAGATCGTCCGCATCGCCGTGATCCAGCGCAGCAAAGCCGCCGGAATGACCCTCGAGCAGATCGCGATCCTGCTCGATGACGGCCGGAGTGGGCGCCATGAAGTGCTCTTCGCTCATCTCGCTGATCTTGACCGACGGATGGAGGAGATGCGCCGCTCGAAAGAGATGACCGAGCACGCCGTGCGCTGCACTGCGCATGACATCACCACGTGCCCGCGGTTCCGTTCCGGCGTCGAGGACGTGCTCGCGAAGTTCTGATCACGGCACCTGCACCTTCCAGATCACCCATAGAAACCCCTGCGTAAACTGGGAATATGCCCCGCCCCCGCTTGCTGCTTTCTGCCGCGCTCGCCGCGGTGTTCGCCGTCACGCTGGTCGGTTGCGCAGCGGACCCCGTCGCGCAGCAGTATCTCGACGGTGACGGCAAGGGATACATCTCCGCCGATGGCGCGGTCGAAGAGATTCCCGTCGCAGAGCGCGGTGAACCGGTCGTCTTCAGTGGGGTGACCGAAGAGGGCGATCAGTTCGAGAGCACAGACATCGCCGGCGACGTCACAGTCGTCAACTTCTGGTACGCCGGATGCGCCCCTTGCCGTGCTGAGGCGGGTGCTCTCGAAGAGGTCTGGCAGCAGTACTCCGACGACGAGGTGTCGTTCATCGGCGTCAACACCTACGACCAGCCCGACACGGCGAAGGCTTTCGCCAAGACCTACGGGGTCACGTATCCGAGCCTCATCGACGTCGACAGTGGCACGGCCAAGCTCGCCTTCGCGGGCGCGACGCCGATCCAGGCGACGCCGACGACTCTCGTGCTCGACAATCAGGGCCGGGTCGCAGCGCGCATCATCGGGCAGCTTGACGGACCCAGCATCCTCGCAACCCTCGTCGGAGACGCGCTCGCGGAGGGCGCGTGAACACCCAGGAACTGATCGGATCCGGCGCCCTCTGGCTTGCCATCCCGGTTGCAATGCTCGCGGGCCTCGTCTCGTTCCTCTCGCCGTGCGTGCTCCCGCTCGTTCCCGGGTACCTCGGATTCATCGGGGGAGCGGCGGCGCCGCGCGGCACGACCGCGAACGCTGCTCAGACTGGCCGTGGCCGCCTGGTGCTGGGCGTGCTGCTGTTCATCCTCGGTTTCAGCATCGTGTTCATCACGTTCACCGTCATCGGCGGCGCAGCATCCGTCTTCTTCCTGCAGTGGGGCGAGCTGATCACCCGAATCCTGGGGGGCGTCATCATCGCGATGGGGCTCGTCTTCCTCGGGATGTTCGGCTTCGCGCAGCGCGAGTGGCGCATGCACGTCACATCGAAGACCGGGCTGATCGGTGCCCCGCTGCTGGGCTTCGCGCTCGGCATCGGCTGGGCGCCGTGCATCGGCCCGACCCTCGCCGCGATCACCAGCGTCGCGTGGACCATCGGCGACCCCTGGCGGGCAGCCCTCCTCGGCCTCGCGTACAGTCTTGGCCTCGGCATCCCGTTCCTGTTGGTCGCGCTCGGCTTCGGTTGGGCGACGAAGACCATCGGGTTTCTGCGCCGGCACATCCGCGTCGTCAACATCATCGGCGGCGTTCTGCTGATCGCGCTGGGCGTGCTGATGGTCTCTGGTCTGTGGACCGACCTCATGTCGAGGCTCACGGCGGTGATGGGCAGTGTCCAGCTCCCGCTCTGATTCCCCCGCTCCCAAGAAGGATGCTGTGACGAGTTCCGACCCGCTCCGCCCGTCTGATCACATCGACGGCGATAACAGCACCATCATCCAGCCGCGCCTCGGGTTCGTCGGTTGGCTGCGCTGGGGCTGGCGTCAGCTGACCTCGATGCGCACGGCGATCGTCCTGCTGCTCGTGCTTGCGATCGCGGCGATTCCCGGCTCGATCTTCCCGCAGCGGATGGCAGACCCCAACGGCGTCACCCAGTGGGAGGCCGACAACCCCGACCTGTTCCCCGTGCTCGACGCGATGGGCCTGTTCGACGTCTACCTGTCGCCCTGGTTCTCCGCGATCTACCTGCTGCTGTTCATCTCGCTCGTCGGCTGCGTCATCCCACGCGTCAAGCACCATCTGAAGGCTCTGCGCGCCCGCCCGCCGCGGACGCCCGCTCGTCTGCAGCGTCTCGAGGACTACCGCGAAACCGTACGCCCTTCGACAGGCTCAGGGAGCAATGAGGCGGATGCTGACGCCGAAGCATCCCGTTCGATCGATGTCGCACAGAAGCAGCTGAAGGCCCTCGGCTACCGTGTCGAGCGCTACGACCTCACCACCAAGGCGGGGCGCACGTACTCGGTCTCGGCAGAGCGCGGCTATTGGCGCGAGACCGGCAACCTGCTCTTCCATATCGCGCTCGTCGGCGTGCTCGTCACCGTCGGGGTCGGGGGAAGCTTCGCCTACACCGGTCAGCGGGTGGTCGTGGAGGGGCAGACGTTCGTCAACACGCTCCTGGATTACGAATCGATGAACCGCGGCCGGTTCGTCAGTGATGACGCGCTCAGCCCGTATTCGATGACCCTCGACTCGTTCGATGTGACGTATCAGGAGTACGGGTCGGCGGCATCCGGTCAGGCGGGGGACTTCTCGGCCAACATGACCATTCGAGAGAACGGTGAGACGCGCGAGGCCTCCGTGCGCGTCAACCACCCGCTCAATATCGCCGGCAACAACGTTTATCTGCTCGGCAACGGCTACGCGCCGACGATCACGGTCCGAAACGCTGACGACGAGGTCGTCTACCGCAACTCGGTGCCGTTCCTGCCTCAGGACACGGCGCTCACCTCGCTCGGCGTCATCAAGGTGACCGATGGGATGCCGGAACAGCTCGGCATCGCCGCATTCTTCTACCCCAGCGCGGTGAAGAACGACAACGGTGCATTCGCGTCGGCGCACGGCGATCTGCTCGCCCCTCTGCTCACCCTCCGCGTCTACGAGGGTGACCTCGGCATCGATGACGGTACGCCGAAGTCCGTCTACGTGCTCGACACCGATGAGCTCACCCCGATCGCCGGCGACGGGGGCGATGCGCCCTCGATCGAGCTGCAGCCGGGCGAGACTGCCGAGCTTCCGGGCGGCCGCGGAACGATCACGTTCGAAGATGAAGCGCCCGCGGGCGCCACCGACTTCACCCAGTCGGTCAAGCGCTTCGCGTCTCTGCAGGTGCACCACGATGCATCCGCCGTGTGGGTGCTCGTCTTCGCTCTCCTCTCGCTCGCCGGCCTGATGCTCGCGCTGTTCATTCCGCGCCGGCGCATGTGGGTCAAAGCATCCGTCGCGGGTGGTGAGGTGCGGCTGGAGTACGCCGGCCTCGCCCGCGGCGAGGATCCCACTCTCGGCGGCGCCGTCGACGACCTGGTCACAGGTCACGCGCGGCTGCTCGATGCCCCTTCCTCCGCGACAACCCGAAAGTAGACTGGCACCATGCCCGATCTCGACTCTCTCTCGATCCTGTTCGTCTGGACGGCGATCGCGATCTACGCAGCGGCTTTCATCGCCTACGCCTTCGATCTCGCTCGGCGTTCCGAGGTGAGTTCCGATGCGCGTCTCGTCCGCGAGAGCGAGGCGGCGCTGGTCGGCGCCGGGGCGCCGGTTGTCGACAGGTCTTCCTCATCGGGTGCGGATGCGGCGGGCGACGCATCCGATGTGCCGGTGAAGCCGCGATATGTGATGGCCAGGATCGGCACCGTTCTGACGACGCTCGGGTTCGTGTTCCACCTCGCAGCGACGGTGTTGCGCGGAATCGCCGCTGAGCGCGTGCCGTGGGCGAACCTGTACGAGTTCGCGATGATCGGCACGCTGCTGATCGTCTTCGTCTATCTGCTCGTGAACCTCCGGGTCGATCTGCGCTACCTCGGCACGTTCATCCTCGGGATCGTCGTCGTTCTGCTGGGTGCCGCGTCGCTCAGCTTCTACGTCGGGGTCGTGCCGCTGATGGATCCGCTCAAGAGCGTGTGGCTCGTCATCCACGTCTTCGTCGCGTCGCTCGGCACCGCGTTCTTCGCTCTCGCCTGCGCGCTGTCGATTCTGCAGCTCATGCAGACCCGGCGCGAGCGCCGCCTGGCAGAAGCGCTTGAGAAGCCTGGTCCTGGCTTCCTCGCGACGCTGCCGAGCGCCGACCGCCTCGAGGGCACGGCCTTCCGATTCGCGATCGTCGGCTTCATCCTCTGGACCTTCACGCTCATCGCGGGTTCCATCTGGGCGCAGGATGCCTGGGGCCGTTACTGGGGCTTCGACGTCAAGGAGACCTGGACGTTCATCATCTGGGTGCTTTACGCCGGATACCTGCACGCACGTGCGACCCGCGGATGGCGGGGAACGCCATCGGCGTGGCTGTCGATCATCGGCTTCACTGCCGTCATCTTCAACTTCACGATCGTCAACGTCTTCTTCAAGGGGCTGCACGCCTACAGCGGCCTCAGCTGACCCGTCACTGCCGATATGCTCAGGGGGCGAGTGAGCATGCCTAATGCTCCCGCCCTAAACAAGGAGTGAACGGCATGACATTTTGGACCCAGATCTGGGACGTCATCTGGTGGTTCCTGACGATCTTCGTGTTCGTCGCCTACCTGATGGCACTTTTCTCGATCATCACCGACCTGTTCCGTGACCACAAGCTGAATGGCTGGGCCAAGGCAATCTGGTTCATCTTCCTGATCTTCCTGCCGTTCGTCACTGCGATCGTGTACCTCATCGCACGCGGACGCGGCATGTCGGAGCGCGCGCAGAAGCAGGCTGCTGCTGCGCAGTCGGCAACGGACGACTACATCCGTTCGGTGTCGGGCAGTGCGCCCACCCCGGCGGCCGAGATCGCCCACGCGAAGGAGCTGCTCGACTCGGGTGCGATCACCGCAGCAGAGTTCGACAAGCTGAAGCAGGCGGCGCTCAGCCGCGCCTGAGACATTCGAAAAAGCCCCCTCCGTCGCACGCTGACTGTGTGCGGGAGGGGGCTTTTCGCTGTCCGGATGCTACGCCGTGGCGAGCACCGCCTTGACGGAGGTCGTGCGGCGCAGGGCGACGGCGATCGTCGTCGCGACCAGTGACAGCACCGCCCAGACGACGAGCCCTGCGACAGCTCCGCCGTTCGCGGCGATCAGCCCTGTGAAGGCCGGTGCGGTCGGGAGCGCGGCGCCGATGGAGGCGAGCCACCCCGGCACTGTCGAGATGAGTCCCGTTGCCACGGCGGTGACCGCGATGACAGCGCTGATCCAGCGTCCGGCACCGCCGAAGATGGCCACCAGCGCCTGGTTCACCGCGGCGAATGCGACGCCGGCGAGCACGGCAGTTCCCGCGAAGGCCCACCAGGTCGCCAGATCGTACGAGGCGACGATCTGCACGATCAGCGCGACGAGCACGCCCTGGCCTGCTCCGATCGCCGCCGCAGGCCAGAGAGCCCGCAGGGCAAGCCCCGCCGATGAACGACGTGAGGTGAGCGTGCGGGCGGTGTGCGCGCGCATCACGATGAACGAGGCCAGGCCGCCGAGCCACAGCACCACCGCTGCGAGGAGCGGAATCGCGGTCGGCCCGAAGATCATGTTCACCTGCGCGTTCGACGACACGGGGTCGGCGATCACGGATGCCAGCGACGTCGACTCCTCGTCGTTGAATGACGGAAGCTGCTCGGTGGCCTGGCGCAGTCCGCCAGCGAGATCGGCGGTGCCCGTTGCGAGCTCATCGAGTCCGGAGGCGAGCGTGGCGGCTCCGTCGGCAAGCGCCGTTGCACCCTCGCTGAGCCCTGATGCTCCGGTGCTCAGAGCGGATGCTCCGGCGGACGACTGAGACGTGCCATCGGCGAGCTGGGTGAGGCCAGTGGCGAGCCCGGTTGCGCCTTCACCCGCGGATCGGAGCTGACCGGCCATCGTCGCCGTCGCCTCAGTGTTGAAGATCGCGAGGCCGGATGCTGTTCCTGCGGCGGCCTGGGCTGCCTGGGCTGCTGGCTCCGTGAGTGCGCTCGCAGTCCCCGACGCCGTGGCGAGATCCTGGCAGAACTCTGGGGTCCCCGTGAAGTCACAGGTGGCGAGCAGGTCCTTCAACTGAGAATCCAGGCCGGCGAGCCCCGCTGAGACACCCGTGGTCGCCTGCTGTGCGCCATCGGCTGCGGTGAACAACTGTGCCGGCACGAGTCCGGACTGCTCCAGAGCCGCAGCCCCACCCGTCAACCCCGAACCGAGCGCGCTCGCGCCGTTCGCGGCATCCCGCGTGCCCGATGCGATCGTCCCCAGACCCGAGGCCAGGTCCGACGCGCCGGAACCCAGCTGAGATGCGCCGCTGGCAAGCTGCGTCGCGCCGTCGGGAAGCGCAGCTGCGCCATCGGCGGCGGTGCGCGCGCCGCCGGCGAGCTGGTCCGCACCGGAGGCCGCTTCGCCGATCTGATCGCCGATCGTCGTAAAGCCGACGAGCACGTTCTCCATCGTCGCCTCGCTCAGCATGGTGCCCATGGTGGAGGCCGCGACGGATGCGATCTGCGAGGTGATGAGGTCGTCGGCGACGAGGCCGTCATCGGGAGTTGTGACCTCGATCGTGGCCTGCTCGGGCGTCCCGCTGCCGTTCGCGATCGTCTGGCCCGCGGAGGTCGCCGCTGCCGAGAACTCTGCCGGAATCGTGACAATCGCCTGGTAGTTGCCGTCGGCGAGGCCCGCCGCGGCATCCTTCTCGTTCGAGATGACCCAGGTGAGGTTCGAGTCCATGTCATCGGAGCCCTCGACGAGGCCAGCGGCGAGCTGGCGTCCGAGGGGCGTGTACTGCTCGTTGAGCGTCACCGGCTCGTCGAGATTGACGATGGCCGCGGTCATGCTGTCGAGGCGCTCGGTCGGGTTTTGCAGAGCCGCGACCAGGATGCCGCCGATGATCGCGGGCAGCAGCAGTACGCCGATGATCGTCAGCAGGGTGACGGGCTTGCGGGATCGTGCCCGCTCGATGGAGAGGTTCATGCGTCCACCTCGAGGTCGTTGTGGGAGTTCGACGTCTGCGCGACGTCGAGGACGGAAGCGGTCGGCCAGCCGGCCTCCGCGAGAAGCGTGCGGGCGATGTCAGGGTCGGATG
This sequence comes from Microbacterium zouquanmingi, assembly GCF_052266695.1. Classification (NCBI taxonomy): domain Bacteria; kingdom Bacillati; phylum Actinomycetota; class Actinomycetes; order Micrococcales; family Microbacteriaceae; genus Microbacterium; species Microbacterium zouquanmingi. Next base: position 473,100 of record NZ_JBQPQZ010000001.1, on the reverse strand, counting down.
CTGTCGCGAAGACCGCGAGCGGACGGGATGCCGCAGCGCGCTGCAGCATCGTCGTCGCCTGATCGCGCTGTCCGCCGGTGAACCGGTCGATGCCGTCGATGACGACGAGGCGTGACCTGCCGCGCAGCGCCTCGCGCAGGTCGAGCAGCGCAGCATCCGCATCATCGACCAGCACGCTGCCGACGTGCCCGCGCACCCAGGCCGCGCGGCCCGGCAGCAGATGTCCGACGACGCGGAGCAATCCCGCATCCGCAGTCAGGCGCCCCGCGACCGCCAGCGCGACCGCGCGGCGGACCCGGGCATCGCGACCGGCCGCGATGACGGCCTCGCCGGGAGCCACGCGCAGCGACAGTCCTTCGACGATCGGAGCATCCGCGCTGAGCACGAGATCGTCGGCGGCGACGACCGAATCGTCACCAGGCCACCCCGAGAGGTGACGTTCGCGCTCGACGGCCTCACCCTCGATGTCGACGCTCGGAAGGATCTTCTCCAGCCAGCGCGGAATCTCCCAGGCGCGCTCGCCGAGGATCGCCATGAGCGCGGGGATCAGGGTCATACGCACGAGGAACGCGTCGATCGCGATACCGGCGGCAAGGCCCAGCGCGATGGGCTTGAGCGACGAGTCGCCCTCGGGCACGAACGCGACGAAGACGGCGAACATGATGAGCCCCGCGGCAGTGACGACCTTGGCCGATCCGGTGAAGCCGGAGCGGACGGCGCGGAGGGCTGCGGCACGGCGCTTTGCACGAGTCGCGGATTTCGATTCGGGGTCGTGTACGAAGTCCTCGCGCATGCGCGAGACGAGGAACACCTGGTAGTCCATCGCGAGACCGAACAGCACGCCCATGAGGATGATCGGCATGAAGCTGATGATCGGTCCGACCTTCGCCACGTGCAGAGCATCGGCGAGCCAGCCCCACTCGAACACGGCGCCGACGACTCCGAACGCCGCGATGATCGACAGCAGGTAGCCGAGGGCTGCCGTGATCGGCACCCAGAGCGAGCGGAACACGATCGTCAGCAGGATCAGCGACAGCCCGATCACGAAGATGCCGAACGGCAGCAGGGCCGCTCCGAGCTGGTCGGAGATGTCGATCGCGACGGCGGTGAAGCCGGTGATCTTCACGTCGATGCCGAACTCTTCGAGCCACTCGTCGTGGTGCGAGCGCAGCTCACGGACGAGGTCGCTCGTCGCCGGGTCATCCGGCGCGGTATCGGGGATCACCTGGACGATGCCGGTGTCTGCGGTCTCATTCGGTGTCGCGAGAGCGACTTCCTTGACCCCTGGGACCTTCGCGACAGCATCTCCGAGGTCTTCCATCAGGGTGAGCGGATCGGTGGAGGTGACAATCGTTCCGGTCAGGACGAGGGGACCGTTGAAGCCAGGGCCGAACTCATCGGCGACCAGGTCATAGCTCTGTCGAGCTTCGTCGTCGGGTGCGAGCACACCAGCGTTCGGGAGGGCGAGATTGAGGCTGAGGGCCGGGACAGCGACGATTCCGAGGCCGATCACGATCGCAAGAGTCGTGATGACCGGATGCTTGGTCACCCCGCCGACCCAGCGTTCGCTGAACTGACGGCGCGGTGCGCGCGTCTTGCGCTCCTTCTTCGGGCGGCCCGCAGCCTTGCCCCCCAGGAATCCGAGCAGAGCGGGGGCCAGGGTGACGGCGATCGCGACAGCCACCGCGACCGCGACCGACGCGGCGATGCCCATCGTGGTGAGGAACGGGATGCCGGCGAAGCCGAGCCCGATCAGCGCGATGAGCACGGTGATGCCGGCGAAGACCACGGCGGAGCCCGCGGTGCCGACGGCGCGGGCAGCGGACTCTTCCGGGTCGGTGCCTTCGCGCACCTGATCCTGGTGCCTGGCCATGATGAACAGCGCGTAGTCGATGCCGACCGCGAGGCCCAGCATGAGCGCCAGCAGCGGCGTCGTCGAGGAGACCGGGGCGAAAGCGGTGGCCGCGAAGATTCCGGCCATCGAGATGCCGACACCGAGAACAGCGGTCAGCAGCGGGAGACCAGCGATCACGAACGATCTGAACGTGACGATCAGCACGAGCAGAGCGATGACGAGGCCGACGGCTTCGGTGAGCGTCACGCCGGGGATCGAGATCGCGAAGAGGTCTCCGCCAAGTTTGATTTGCGAGTCGGCGGGAAGCTCAGCGCCGAGCGCATCTACTGCCGCGGTGAGGGTGTCTTTCGTCTCGTCGGAGACGTCGGTGGACTGGCCATCGAATTGCAACTGCACGATGGCTGCGGTCTTGCCGTCATTGATCATTCCCTCGATCATTTCGTCGTAGGGAGACGTGGCCGCGAGGACATCGTCGAAGTCAGCGAGTTCGGTGACGGCCTTCTCTATCGGCTCGCGGTAATCGTCGTCGGTGATCTTGTCGCCTTCTGCGGCGACGATGATGAACTGGGCATTCGTGCCGCTCACCTGGGGGAAGGAGCGCGAGAGCTGCTCGATGCCCTCCTGAGCTTCGGTGCCCGGGATGGTGAAGGAGTTGTCGGTGCCCTGCTGCAGGACCACTGCACCGCCACCGGCCGCCGCGAGGATGAGGAGCCAGGCGACGAGCACCCGCCACGGGTGGCGGAATGACCAGCGTCCGAGCGACGATAGGAGTGTGGACACAGGATCCTCCGAGAAGCAGGCGTGGGAGACTGGATACAGAGATGTATCCGATACACATATGTATCCTACGATTATTCGAGTTGCGAAAACTGTGCGCAGGATGTGAAGTGAGGCCATGACGACCCCCGTGACGAGACGACGCGAGAACACGCGTGCGCGCCTTCTGGAAGCCGCAGCCCAGGTCTTCGCGGCAGTCGGGCTCGAAGGGGCGAGTGTCGAGGCGATCTGCGAGCGTGCGGGGTTCACGCGCGGCGCGTTCTACTCAAACTTCGAGTCGAAGGACGAGCTGTTCCTGCAGTTGGCAGCCGCTGTCGCCGAGCAGCGAATCACCACAGTGCGCGCGCGCATCGATGAGTTCGTGAAGTCAGGAATCCTGTCTGCCGATGCCGATCCTGCCGAGCTCGTGCAGCGTGTAATGGACTCGGGCGAGGATGATCGACTGAGCGTCCTCCTGATGAGCGAGATCCGCATACATGCGCTGCGCGATGCAACATTCGCGGCGGCGTATCTCGCCCAGGAGAATGCACTTGCGAGCAGTATCGAAGGCATCATCCAGGGCATCGTTGACTCAGGCCTCTTCGCCCTGCGGGTGGAGGTTCCTGCCGCGGCCCATATTCTGATGGTGCAGTGGGAAGGAAGCATGGCCCGCGGAGCGATCGCAGGTCACGACGGCGAGCAGTTGCACCGCGTCGGCGCTGAGGCGCTTGCTCGGGTCGTCGAACTGATCATCGCGCCGGCCGTGCCGCCCGCCGTGCCGCCCGCCGTGCCGCCCGTTGGCGAGAAACGTCCTTCTGCCTGACACAGGTGCTTCCAAGACGTTTCTGATGCTGCAGGATGTTTCTCGCGTCAGTTGGCGGATGCCGCGAGCAGCGCGTAGCTGCGACGCAGGCGGTCGAGCCACCACTGCTGACGATCAGCGGAGGCCGCGAGCCGATCGAGTCGTGCAGAGTCAGGTATCACGCGGCCGACTTGGATCGCGCCGTCAGCAGGTGACAGATCGACCACGTCCTCGATGAAGAGCGCACTGGTGCCGAGGCCGCAGTCGAATTCGAGCTGGGGGAGGGCTGCGGCGAGCGCCGCGCCGTGACTCAGGCCGACCGCAGTGTCGAGCGCGCTGGAGACGACGGCGGGCAGCCCGGCTTCGGCGACGATGTCGAGCGCTCGCCGGATGCCGCCCAGCGGCTGGGCCTTGATGACGATGAGGTCCGCGGCGCCAGCTCGTGCGACGGCCAGTGGGTCCTCGGCCTTGCGGATGCTCTCATCGGCCGCGATCGGGATGCCCATGTACTTCACGCGCGCGCGCAGTTCGGCGAGCTCTTCAACCGTGGCGCACGGCTGCTCGGCGTACTCGAGGTCGAACTCGGCGAGAGCGTGCAGCGCCCGCTCTGCCTCGTCGACGTTCCAGGCGGCGTTCGCGTCGATGCGGACCCGCCCCTCGGGCCCCAGCGCTTCGCGCGCGGCGCGCACGCGGGCGATGTCGTCTTCGAGGTGCTGCCCCGGGTCTGCGACCTTGACCTTCGCGGTGCGGCATCCGGGAAAGCGCGCGAGGATGTGCGCGACTTGACCGGCGGCGACGGCGGGAACGGTGGCGTTGACCGGGATGCTCTCGCGCAGCGGCGCGGGCTGTGTGTTCCAGGCGAAGTCGATGGCCGCGGAAAGCCAGACGGATGCCTCGGCATCGGCATACTCGACGAACGGAGAGAACTCCGCCCACCCCTGCGGGCCCTCGAACAGGAGCGCCTCGCGGGTGGTGACCCCGCGGAAGCGGGTTGTCATCGGCAGCGACACCACGCGCGCTGTGCTGAGCAGATCGGCGATGTCGGCTGTCATGTGCTCATTCTGCCCCGAACCCTCGTCCAGGTCGCGAATTGCGCCGGTTTGGCGTCCGCATAGCGGCACGATTCGCGACCTGAACGGGGGCGAGCGGGCCTACAGCTTCTTCTGGAACTCGGCCAAGTGCTCGGAGGGGGCGAAGCCCAGTGCGCGATTGATCGCAAGCATCTGAGTGTTCACGCCGGCGTTGTACGTGTGGAGTGAGCGGACCGCGGACGCGTGCTGCTGCAGCATCCGAAGATTTGCGACCTTGACAGCCATGCCCAGGCGGTGCCCGCGGGCCTCGCGCCGTACGAGCGTGCCCCATTGGTACGCGTTGCCGTCATCGCCCGAGACGACTAGCTGGGTGTAGGCGACCACGCGGCCGGTGGCATCTTGCGCGGCGGTGCCGTAGCTGCGCCGATTCTGTCTCGCGAGCAGCACCTCGTTCTCGCGTACCGCATCGACGTCGACTGTCGTGGGTTCGATGTCGAGGTCTCCCACCGGCGCCTCGGTATCGAGGGAGGCATCCAGCTCGGCCCAGTCGCGGACGAGATCTTTCGGGATATTGCCGATCCATGAGCGCAGCGTGTAGCCGGAATTGTGTGCCGTCGCGTCGTGCTCGAGGTCACCGAGCAGCTCCGCATCCAGCGGCAGACGCAGACGGCTCTGCACATCGCCGAGTGCGAGCGTATACCCGTGGCGCCGCGCGAATTCGCGACCCGGGATGCCGGTGCCGTCGTCGCCCGCAGAGTAGGGCCACGATGCATTCGAGGTGAGGATGCTGCGCCCGGCGCTGCGCGCCGCAGTCTCCAGGGCGCTGAGCACTGCCGTTCCGGTGCCGCGTCGTCGAAGGTCGGGGGCGACGTGGACGCCGAGGGCGGCCGAACGCAGGTTGTCGCGCAGCGGCAATGCGAGTCGTCCGCTCGCGACGACGTTGCCGTCGAGGATCGCCAGGTAGGCGCGGCGCTCGACGGTGTCGGTGCGCTGCTGCAGTTCGTGCCGTGACTCGTTGCGCGTCCACACGGCCGTGTCCGCTCCGCGATCGGCGCGTTCCGCGGCGGCGTAGATGTTCCACCACAGATCGACCGACGCGCGGTCGAAGGGGTCTATCTGCGTGACCTGAAGCATCCTGCAACGGTACCCTCGATCCAGTCTCATCAATGTGTCATTGACAATAGTGTGTGACGCACAGTAATGTGATCGACATGAACGAAACGCTCGATACGCACCTGCAAGAGCTGCGGCGCGGCACCATCGTGCTCGCCTGCCTGCAGCTGCTTCGCACTCCGGGTTACGGCTACGGCCTGCTCGAAGACCTCGAGCGCCATGGGTTCGCGACCGACGCGAACACCGTGTATCCGCTGCTTCGCCGTCTCGAGAAGCAGGAGTATCTCACCAGCGAGTGGAACACCGAAGAGGCCCGGCCTCGAAAGTTCTATCGCACCTCTGGTGCCGGCATCCGCCTGGCTGATGCGCTCACGACCGAATGGGCCTCGCTCACCGAAGCGATCGCGACCCTCCCCCTGGACACCCCTGAACAGGAGAACTGATCATGGCTGCAACACTCATCGAGCGGTACATCGCCGCCGTCACGAAGTCTCTGGACCCCACCACCCAGGAAGACGTCCGCGCCGAGCTCGAAGCCTCCATCAGCGCCGCCGTCGAGGCGCGCGCTGACCAGGGCGAGAAGCGAACGGATGCTGAGCGCGCCGTCCTCACCGAACTCGGTGACCCCGCGGTGCTTGCGGCCGGCTTCGCCGATCGTCCGCTGCACCTGATCGGGCCGAAGTACTTTCTCACGTGGTGGCGACTGCTGAAGCTGCTGCTGTGGATCGTGCCCGTGAGCGTCGCGGCAGCCGTGGCGCTCGGGCTGACGATCTCGAACGCGCCTGTCGGCGAGATCATCGGTCAGACGATCGCCGTGACGCTCTCGGTCGCCGTGCACCTCTGCTTCTGGACCACTCTGGTGTTCTTCATCCTGGAGCGGACCGGGGCCGACACGGGGGTGAAATGGTCGGTGGATTCTCTGCCGGAGCCGCACGAGAGCGGTGCGGGTCGAAGTGACCTCATCGCCTCGCTGGTGTTCCTGGGGCTCGCCGCCGCGGCGCTGCTGTGGGACCGTTTCGTCGGATTCGTGGTGTTCTCAACGGGCGACCTCGACGTGACCAAGGGACTGGGCGGGCAGACGGCGGCGATGCCGTTCCTGAATCCGGAGCTGTGGCCCTGGTGGCTGGGCGGGGCTCTGGTGCTTATCGCGCTCGAAGCGGCTCTCGCGATCGCCGTCTACGCAGGGCGCGGATGGCATTCGGGCCTGGCCGTGTTCAACACCGTGCTCGCCATCGTGTTCGCATCCGGTGCGATCTACCTGCTGGTGACCGGCCAGCTGATGAACCCGGACTTCCTTGCGTTCGTGGTGGATGCCGGCGGAGAAGGCTTCGCAGCCGGAGACGCCGAGGCAGCGGGTGAAGGCGGTATCTTCCGGATCCTGGCGGTGCTCACAGGCGCGGTTATCATCGGTGTCGCCGCCTGGGACATCATCGACGGCTGGCGCAAGGCGCGTCGCGCGCAGCGCGGCTGACGACCGCACGCTCGTTCGCTGACGCGACACACGTTCAGGTCGCGGCATAGGCTGGAGCCATGGTCTCTGATCTCTTCGATCCCGCGGAATGGGTGCTCGCGCCCGGTGCCGACGCCTACACTGACATCACCGCGCACGTCACTCACGACGGCGGCGTCGCTCGCATCGCGTTCAATCGTCCGGAGGTGCGCAATGCGTTCCGCCCGCACACCGTGGACGAGCTGTATCGCGCGCTCGACATCGCCCGTCAGGATCCGAAGATCGGAGCCGTGCTGCTCACGGGCAACGGCCCGAGTGCGAAGGACGGCGGCTGGGCGTTCTGCTCGGGGGGTGATCAGCGCATCCGAGGGCGTGATGGTTACAAGTATGCTTCGACAGGCTCAGCAACCGAGGGCGCTACATCCTCTGCCTCGTTGGGGCGCCTGCACATCCTCGAGGTGCAGCGACTGATCCGTTTCATGCCGAAGGTCGTCATCGCGGTCATCCCCGGGTGGGCGGCTGGCGGCGGACACTCGCTGCACATCGTGTGCGATCTGTCGATCGCCTCGGCAGAGCACGGCAAGTTCAAGCAGACGGATGCTGACGTCGGCAGTTTCGACGCCGGATACGGCTCGGCGTACATGGCGCGCCAGAGCGGGCAGAAGATCGCCCGCGAAGTGTTCTTCCTCGCTGAGGAGTACTCGGCGCAGCGTGCCTACGAGATGGGCACCGTCAACCGCGTCGTGCCGCACGAGGAGCTCGAGAAGGAGGCGCTCGCGATGGCGCGCACGGTGCTGACGAAGTCGCCGACGGCGATTCGGATGCTGAAATTCGCGTTCAACGCTGTCGATGACGGACTCGTGGGGCAGCAGATCTTCGCCGGCGAAGCGACGCGCCTGGCCTACGGCACTGACGAGGCGGTCGAGGGCCGCGACTCGTTCCTCGAGAAGCGCGATCCCGACTGGTCGTCGTTCCCGTACCACTTCTGACGCGGGGAGGCCCGAATGACCCAGCTCGTCACTACCGCGGCTGACGACGCGACTCTGCTGCAGCAGCACCTCGCGCGCGCGCTCGCCGGCGGCCCCGCACTCGGGCTCGGGATGCTGGGGGATCAGCCAGGCGAGGTTGAAGACGGCACCGCTGTGGTGCTCGGAACCTCCGGCTCCACCGGCATCCCCAAGCGGGTCGTGCTCAGCGGCGAGGCTCTGCGTGCCGGAGCCGAAGCGACAGCGAACCGGATCGGCTCTGGGCGCTGGCTACTCGCGCTGCCCGCCGGTTATGTCGCGGGGCTCCAGGTGCTGGTGAGGTCCATCCTCTCGGGCACGAACCCTGTCGTTCTCGACGGTGGGTTCTCGCCGCGGGCGTTCGCCGAGGCGACGCTCCCCATGATCTCGGCGGAACCGCTGTTCACGTCTCTCGTCCCCGCACAGATCTCGTCACTGCTCGACGCGGCGGATGATACGACCGTGCTCGCAGCGCTCCAGGCCTATCGGGCGATTCTCGTCGGAGGCCAGGCATTGCCGCAGCCGGTGCGCGATCGCGCGACCGAGCTGGACGTGCGGCTCGTGCGCACCTACGGCTCGACGGAGACGAGCGGCGGATGCGTGTATGACGGCATCCCGCTCGACACTGCCGCGGTGCGCACGGTCGATGGAGAGCTGCAGATCGCCGGTGCCATGCTCGCAGACGGTTACCTCGGAGATCCCGCGCTGACAGCGCGGACGTTCCTGCGGGATGTGCACGGCATTCGCTGGTATCGCACGGGCGATCTCGGGATCGTCGAAGACGGCACGGTCAGCGTGCACGGGCGGGCGGACAACGTCATCGTCTCCGGGGGCGTCAACGTCTCACTCGACCGGGTGGAGCGCATCGTCCGCGGCATCCCTGGTCTCACGTCTGCCGTGGTCGTCGGCGTCGATGATGAGCGGTGGGGCGAAGCATCCGTCATCGTCGCCGCGCGCGGCGAGGCCCTGCGCCGCAGCGAAGCCGAGCAGCTCGAGCGGGCCCGCGAGGCGGTGGCGGAGGAGCTCGGGAAGCCGGCGAGGCCCGCGCGGCTGATCTTCGTCGACCAGCTTGCGACGCTGTCTTCGGGCAAGCCCGACCGCGAGGCGATTCGTCGCATCGCCGCCGAGCTCCGCTGACCCGCGGGCGGGCGTGCGCTCACTCGCGTCGGTCGCGCAGGATGCATTTCGTGGCTGGGAGCACGTTTTCCGGCGCGTTTTCCATCCCGCGCGCTTGAAGGACGCTCTCACCCGTGAGCGCCCGCCCGCCGCGCCCCTGCCCACCGACGGATGCCCACTGCGGCGATGGTGCGAGACTGAGCGAATGGCCACCTACACCCACGGACACCACGAGTCGGTGCTGCGCTCGCACAACAACCGCACGATCGCGAACTCTGCTGAGTATCTGAGGCCGCATCTCGCACCCGGCATGAGCCTTCTCGACGTGGGCGCGGGGCCGGGCACGATCACGATGGAGTTCGCCGCGGCGGTCGAACACGTCACCGCGACAGAGATCGGCGATGCCGAGCTGGCGCTGTCGCGGGCGCTCGCCGCAGAGCAGGGCGTCTCGAACATCGATTTCGCGGTCGAAGACGTGCACGCGTTGAGCTTCCCCGACGACACTTTCGATGTCGTCCACGCGCACCAGGTGCTGCAGCACGTCGCGGACCCCGTACAGGCGCTCCGCGAGATGGGCCGCGTCGCAAAACCGGGCGGTGTGGTCGCCGCGCGCGACGCCGACTATGCGGGGTTCTTCTGGTTCCCGCTGCTGACGGAGCTCGATGAATGGCTACGCCTGTACCGCGAGGCCGCACGCGCCAACGGCGGCGAACCGGATGCTGGTCGCAGACTCCTCTCGTGGGCACGCGCCGCCGGGTTCGAGGACATCACGTCGACAGCATCCACCTGGTGCTACGCGACGCCCGAGGAGCGCGCGTGGTGGGGCGGCATGTGGGCCGATCGCATTCTCGAGTCGGCTCTTGCGCGGCAGCTGGTCGATTCTGCGATGGCGACCAGAGCGGACCTCACACGAATCAGCGACGCATGGCGCGCGTGGGCGGATGACGGTGACGGCTGGTTCCTCCTGCCGCACGGCGAGATCCTCTGCCGCGTCTGAGCACCAGATACATCTCCAGGCGGATGCCGCAGACCACTCGCTCGCGTAGCGTGAAAGCGTGACCCGTCCACTGTCTCCCGCCGCGCTCGTCCTCGACATCGTCGGGGCCTTCGTGCTGTTCGCCGTGGTTGCTCCGTTGTCTCTGGTGTTCTATGCCCCTGGCAGCATGAGCACGATCGCTTCCGAATCAGTGTCGGTCGCCGTCGTGTTCATCGCGGGACTGCTGCAGTGCGGTGCGGTTGCGATCGGCAGGCTCGCCCCGGGCCTCGCGCTCGCAACAGCCTGGATCGGAGCGGTCGTACAGATGGCGGCGGGCCTGGCTCCACTGCCCATCAACGTCGCGATCCTCGCAGTTCTCTACGCCACTGCTGCGTGGGGGGCCACGCGGACGTTCTGGGCGGGGCTGGCATCCGTTCTCGTGGGCGGGGTCATCGCCGGTGCATACATGGTCTACGTGAACGGACTGCTGACCGGCGTGAGCGCGCTGAGTAGCGCCGTCAATGTCGTGCTGTTCAGCATCATCAGCATCCTGGTTCTCGGCGCGCCGTGGCTCGGCGGCTTCGGATGGCGAATGGTGCTGCGCTGGCGCGCCAGCCGGGCGGCGCAGTCCATCGCAGAGCTCGCCGCCGCCGAAGAGCAGGAACGCGTGCGCATCGCGCGTGACATGCATGACGTCGTCGCGCATTCCCTCGCGGTGATCATCGCGCAGTCCGATGGTGCGCGGTATGCGGCGGCAACCGCGCCCGACGTCGCGATCGAGACGCTCGGAACGGTTTCGCAGACCGCGCGCGCCGCGCTCTCAGACGTGCGGATGCTGCTGACCCAGTTGCGTCATCGCCAGGGCGACGGACCCCAGCCGACGATCGCCGACCTGGAGCAGCTGTTCGCGCACGTGCGACAGGCAGGGCTCGAGCCGCGCGTGACAGTCGATCCGATGCCACCGGGGGAGCCGCCCGCGGCGGTGCAGCTCGCCGTGTACCGGATCCTGCAGGAGGCTCTGACCAACGCGATCCGGCACGGTGCGGGAGACAATGTTGACGTGCGAATGGCGTGGATGGCGGACCGCGTCGACCTCGAGGTGAAGAACTCGGTGGCCTCGACGCAGACCGCCGCGACCGGCGGTCACGGCATCGTCGGCATGCGCGAGCGCGCACAGTTGATCGGCGGCGCACTGACCGCTTCTCGCGACGGCGAAGAATTCGTCGTGCGCGGCACATTACCGATCGGGAGCACCATCGGTGCGGGAGGACAAGAATGATCCGAGTGCTGCTGGTGGATGACCAGTCGCTGTTCCGTGCCGGCATCCGCATGCTTGTCTCTTCGCAGCCCGACATGGAGGTCGTCGGCGAAGCAGGAAACGGGCAGGAAGCCTTGGGCGCAGTCGCCGCGCACCGCCCGGATGTGGTCCTGATGGACATTCGGATGCCGGTGATGGACGGCCTGACGGCGACGGCCGAGATCCTCTCGCGGCCCCAGCCGCCCAGGGTCGTGATGCTCACCACGTTCGATCTGGATGAGGCAGCGGCACGGGCGATCCGTCAGGGCGCGAGTGGGTTCCTTCTGAAGGATGCCGAGCCGGAGTTCCTGCTCGCCGCGATCCGCACTGTGCATTCCGGATCGAGCGTGATCGCGGCATCCGCCACGCGTGAGCTCTTCGCCCACTTCACTCCACAGACGCGGCCGGTACCGGACTGCTTCGCCTCGCTGACCGAGCGCGAGCAGGAGATTTTCGCACTCGCAGCCAGGGGCCTCTCGAACGCCGAGATCGCCGGGCGTGAGTACCTGAGCGAAGCGACAGTGAAGACGCACATCAGCCGCATTCTGACAAAGCTCTCGCTACGCGATCGCGTGCAGCTGGTGGTGTTCGCCTTCGAGCACGGCCTCGCCTGACCCCCTCCCTCCCTCCCTCCAAACCTGCAAAACCACGCCGAGACCACGGCTACACGATGCGGTCTCGGCGTGGTTTTGCAGGGTTGCGGATCATCCTCGAGATGTAGACGGATGCTCCGCGCGGGCGATGCGGCGATGCACAGCGCCGAAATAGCGTCGAAGTCATGGAGATCACGACCACCGACCTCGGGCTCGCCGCCCGGGTCCAGCACCTGACCAAGTCCTACGGCTCCGGCGACGGCGCGGTGAAGGCGCTCGACGACGTGAGCGTCGGCATCCGCCGCGGCCAGTTCACCGCGATCATGGGGCCGAGCGGTTCGGGCAAGTCCACGCTCATGCACATCATGGCGGGGCTGGATGCTCCGACCGAAGGGCGAGCGTGGATCGGCGACACCGACGTCACCGGCCTCAACGACGTCGAGCTGACGATCCTGCGCCGTCGCCGCGTCGGGTTCATCTTCCAGGCGTTCAACCTCGTGCCCACGCTCGATGCGCTCGGCAACATCCTGCTGCCCTTCGAGCTCGACGGGCGCAGGCCCAGCGCCATCGAACGCGCGCGAATCGATGCGCTCGTCGAACGGCTGGGGCTTGCGGCGAGACTGAATCACCGTCCGCACGAGCTCTCCGGCGGGCAGCAGCAGCGCGTGGCGATCGCCCGCGCGCTCGCCACCGGCCCAGACCTCGTCTTCGCCGATGAGCCGACCGGCAACCTCGACTCCCGCAGCGGGCGCGAGGTGCTGGCGCTGCTGGCCACGGCGAGCCGCGAGCAGGGACAGTCGATCGCGATGGTCACCCACGATGCGATCGCCGCCAGCCATGCCGACCGCGTGCTCTTCCTCGGCGATGGTCGCATCGTCGCCGACCACCCCCGCCAGAGCGCCGAGCAGATCGCGTCGCACATGCTGGCGGCTGAAGCTTCCGAAGCGGCAGAGGCCGCCGCATGAGCGCCGTGATGACGTCCGTCCCCGAATCGACGGCCACAGGGCCACGGTTCGGCTGGCTGCGCGAGCGCGGGATGGGAGCGAGCATTCTCGTCGCCGCACTGTCGTCGGCGTTCGGGGTGGTGCTCGTCGAGGCGACGGCCTACATCGGTGCGCTGCTGAAGGCAGACCCGTACATCGGCGACAGCGGGACCCTCGCGGTGATCGTCGCGATCCTCTCCGTCCTCCTCGTCGGTGTCGCCCTCTACGTCGCGGCGATCGTCACCGCGAACACCTTTGCGACGATCGTCGCCGGCCGCACGCGTCGCATCGCGCTGATGCGACTCATCGGTGCCACGGCACGCTCGCAGCGCGCCGAGGTCGCAGGCCACGGTTTCGGCGTCGGCGCGCTCGGAGCGCTGATCGGTCTGGTCGTGGGGCTGCTGGTTGCAGCCTCCGGCCTGCTTCTCGCCGATCGGCTGCTCGGTGCCGTGCCGGAGGCGTCGCTCGTACAGCCGGCGGTCCTGATCCCGGCGCTCGGCGTGGTGCTGACGACCTGGCTGGCAGCGTGGGTCGGCTCACGCCGAGTGCTGTCGGTGACCCCGCTGCAGGCGATCGGCGGTTCTGTCGAGCGATCGCACGACAACGCGAAAGCCCGCCCCGCCCGTCACGTCGGCGCTCTGCTGCTGCTCATCCTCGGCCTCGCGCTGCTCGTGTTCGGAGTCCTCGCGGGCCTCGTCACCCCTCTCGGTGTGATCGTGGCGTTCTTCGGCGGCCTGCTGTCATTCACCGGGCTCTCGATCGGCGCAGTGCTCGTCATGCCGCCGCTGCTGCGCCTGGTCGGACGCCTGTTCGGGAAGTCGGCGACGGCGCGGTTGGCCGCGGAGAACGCGCTGCGGTATCCGGAACGCTCGAGCCGCATGGCGATCGGCGTGGTGATGGGGGTGACGTTGGTGACGATGTTCGCCGTCGCGCTGGAGTCGGTCAAGGTGCTGCTGACGAAGGCGGCGGGTGGAGAACTCGACTCGGAGTTCGCACTCATCATGGACGGCTTCGCCGCGGTGATGATGGTGCTCGTCGGGATCTCGGCGGTGATCGCTGCGGTGGGGCTCGTGAACCTGCTGACAATCGGTGTCGTGCAGCGGCGCCGTGAGCTCGGACTGCTGCGCGCGATCGGCCTGTCGAACGTGCAGGTGCGACGGATGATCCTGCTCGAGGCGCTGCATATCACCCTCACCGCGACGGCCACGGGGCTCGTGCTCGGTGTGCTGTACGGCTGGATCGCCGCGCAGTCACTGCTCGGCTCGGTGAGGATGCCGCCGCACTTCGATCAGACGGCAGGGCTCATAGCTCCGGCGGTTCCGTGGGTGCCCGTGCTGGTCATCGTCGTCGCGACCGCGGTGCTGACTCTCGTCGCTGCCGCAGCACCGACGAGGCTGGCAACCAGGGTGGCGCCGGTCGAAGCGCTCGCGGTGGATTGACCACTCGGGTGGCTCGTGACAGTGCGACACACGCCGTCGCCACGAGGGCACCCGCCTCTAGGCTGAGACGCATGTCGCAGCCGTTCTCCCAGCCGTCGTATCAGGTCCGCTTCGAGTGGGGAGTCGCGGGTCTCGCTCGCCTCGCCCCGGCCGACATCGTGGTCGTGGTCGATGTGCTGCGCTTCTCCTCGACGGTGACGGATGCCGTGGCATCCGGCAGTAGCATCTCGCTCCCGGATGCCGTGAGCTGGTCCCGCAACGGCGCAGCCGTCGCGGCGGCAGCGGCAGGGGATGCGACGGTGCTGGTCGGATCGCTGCGCAACGCCTCTGCGGTTGCTCGTGCGGTGCTGGAAGTGCAGAACCGGCGTCAGACGCGCACATCGGTCAACGTGATCGCCGCGGGTGAATTGACGGATGCCGGAGACGTCCGCTTCGCCGTCGAAGACCAGCTCGGCGCGGGGATGATCATCGCGGCGCTCAGCGACCTCGGCGCGGATCACACTTCGCCGGAAGCCGCCGCAGCCTGCGAATCCGCGCGTGGCCTCCGGCGGGCGATGCGGCACCTGCTCACGGCATCCGGGTCTGCCAAAGAGATCGCCGACGGCGTCGGGTCCACCGCGAAGATGCTGGCTTCGGGAGTCGCTCCCACCGAGGCTGCTGCGGCATCCGAGGTCGATGCCACCGACGCGGTCCCGGTGCTCGTAGGCGAGACGTTCGTCGCGTTCGAGTAGCCGACTCAGCGCGGGGTGCGGGCGGCGAGCTTCGCGGCGGGAGTGATCTCGCGGCGCACCCAGCTGAACTCGAACTGCGGGTTGAAGGTCTTCGAGCACTTGGCGCACGATGTCGCCCGGCTCGGCCGGCGGTGCCGATAGGTGACGTGGCCGACTGGGCACGTGCCGATCCAGGGCGCGAGCTCTACGGCGGTCTCACCCTGGTGCGTGGTGCCGCCGACGTAGCCGATCTCGAGGGCGATGCGCTTCCAGCTGGATCCGTGCGCGGCACGGTGACCGGCAAGGGCATGCGCGACCTCGTGCAGCAGGACCTGATGGATCTCGTCATCGTCGAAGCGGGCGGCGAGATAGCGCGAAACAGTGATGCGCTTCGCGCGGAAGTCGCATTGACCTGCGCGCCGCTTCGCGTTGTCGAAGCCGAAAGCCCACGACTCGTCGAGGTGCATGCGAATCAGCGCCTCGCCCCAGACGCGCACTCGGTTCAGATCCGCCATGCGCTCAGAATAGAACACGGCTCAGACAATCGCGCGTCCGATCCGCTGCTGCCCGCTCAGCTGCTGATGAGCTGCCCGGTGCGGCGCTTCTCCGTGGCCTCGATGGCGAGGAGCACGACTTCGAGTTTGGAGTCGGCCGCTCCCGCTTCTCGGCGAAGGAACAGCTCCTGCTTGAAGCTCTCGCGGGCGAGTTCGAAGTCTCCCGCTTCATAGGCGTTGCGGCCCTGATGCTGGTGCGCGAAGGCGGCGATTCCGCCCCAGCCCTGTCCCTCGGCTTCGGTGATGCAGGTGGTCAGCTCCTGCTCTGCGGCAGCGTATGCACCGCGATACTGCAGGACTGTCGCGTGCAGCACGCGCGAGCGCAGCACATCTTTGCGGGTGCCCGCCATGCGCGCGAGGCGAACGGTCTCATCAGCGAGGGCAAGCGCCTCGTCGAGGCTGCCGAGCACCTTCAAAAGCCATACCCGTTCGAGCATGGCGGGAAGGCTTCGCTGCGACTCGATCTCAACGAGTCTCTCGCCGCACTCGATCCGATCGACCGTCTCACGAAGAGTCTCTGAGTCGTACCCCTTGATGTAACCCAATGTGCTCTCCTCTCGCGCGTCTCCAGTCTGCCTGTGACCGGCTGAGAAGAGCGGTCGGCGCGCCCCGCAGTCTGATTTCAGCGGAGGAAGATCGATGCGTCCGGCTTCGGGGACGCCACCGCATCCGCATCCGTGACGATCCGCGCGCCCTGGGCGAAAGCGTCGACCTCTGCACCCTGGGCGATCTTGGCCGGATGGGGGCCCGCCGCCAGCATCCTGGGCAGCCATTCGGTCGGCAGGGGAGAGGCGGATGCCGCGATCACGAGGTTCCCGAATCGACGGCCCTTGAGTACCTGGGCGTCGGCCAGTAGCGCAACCTCGGGAAGCACGTGGGCAACGGTCGCGATCTGGCGGCGCGCGAACGCGAGACCGGGGCCATCGGCGACGTTCACCAGCAGGACGCCCGCGGGCGCGAGCAGAGCCGAGACTTCTCGGTAGAACTCGACGCTGGTCAGGTGTGCGGGCGTCTGCGCGCCGGAGTACACGTCCGAGACGACGAGGTCGCACGCGCCGATGAGCGCTGCGGGCAGGCGAGCGACGCCTTCGCGCGCATCGCCGATCCGAATCCGAATGGATGCTGCACGTGGCAGCGGCAGGTGCTCTCGAACGAGCGTGGCCAGAGGTGCCTCGAGCTCGATCACCTGCTGGCGCGATCCTGGTCGGGTCGCATCGATATAGCGCGGAATGGTCAGCGCCCCCGCACCCAGATGCACCGCCGTCACCGGGCCTGGGCGCAGCTGATCGATCACCGCTCCCATCCGCACGATGTACTCGAAGTGCAGGTGGGTGGGGTCATCGAGGTCGACGTGCGACTGAGGAGTGCCGTCGACGACGAGCTCGAACCCCGAGGTGAACTCGGACGGCACGATGCTCGCGATGCCGCCGTGATCGAGGCGAGCGGTCGGATTCTCGGCATCCCGAGCGCGCGTTCTTCCCACGACAAGGAGCCTACGTTACAGCTGTGTGACGATCGCGGACTGGATTTGCATAGAATTTGTTAGTGGTAAATACTTTTTCGGAGGCGGCGTGCAATCGTGCGGCCGAAGGCAGTTTTCAATGAGGAGATTCACCTGATGAAGAAGCGTATTCTTCCGATCGTGGCGCTCGGCGTCACGGCGGCAATGGGTCTGGCCGGCTGTGCTGGCGACAGCGGCGACAGCGGCAACAGCGGATCGAATGGCGAAGGGGAGACCCTCAACGTCTGGATCATGAAGGGCACCAACCCCGACGCCACCGCCTTCTACGACGAGGTCTCCGCGGCCTTCGAAGAGAAGACGGGCGCCAAGGTCGAGATCGAAGAGGTTCAGTGGGCCGACGCACACGACCGCTTCGTCACATCGATCGCCGGTGGCACGACCCCCGACGTCGCCGAGACGGGCACCACCTGGACTGCAGAGTTCGCCGACGCCGGCGCACTGCTTCCGCTCGATGAGTACGTCGACGCCGAAGACGGCCTCCGCGATGACCTCGTCGAGGGTCTCGCCGTCGCCGGAACCTACGACGAAGAGCTCTACGGCATGCCCTGGTACGCGGGCGTTCGCGCGTTGGTCTACCGCACCGACATCTTCGAGGAGCTCGGGCTCGAGGCTCCGAAGACGTGGGACGACATCGTCACCGCGGGCGAAGCAGTCAAGGCCGCGCATCCCGAGATGATGGCATTCCCGGTTCCCGGCGACGCCGAGTTCCAGGTCTACCCCTGGGTCTGGGGTGCAGGCGGAGAGGTCGCCACCGAAGACGGCGGCGAGTGGACCAGCGAGCTCGACAGCGCCGAGTCGCAGGAGGGCATCCAGTTCTACACGGATCTCGCGACCAAGCACGGCTTCTCTTCCCCAGGTGCCACCACCTGGAAGGAGACCGACCTCAGCGACAACTTCGCACAGGGCAACGTCGCGATGATGTTGTCGGGTTCGTGGACTCCTGCTTCGCTCGTCGAGGCAGGCCCCGACCTCGAGGGCAAGATCGGCGCCGCGGTCATCCCGGGCAAGGATGGCGGCATCGCTCCTTCCGTCCTCGGCGGATCGCACCTGTCGATCTTCAACAACACGAAGAACGCCGACCTCGCGTGGGAGTTCACGAAGATGATGACCACCGGTGAGTTCGCCGAGCAGTGGGCGGCGCAGACCGGCTACTTCCCGGGTGTCGCATCGGCAATGGAAGAGGCCCTGGCCTCGACCGACCCGCTGGTCGCACCGTTCGCCGAGCAGATGGTCCAGGGCGGCGCATCCGTGCCGGTCACCCCCAACTTCGGCGCCGTCCAGGCGAAGAAGACCACCAACGCGATGATGCAGTCGATCCTCAGCGGGCAGAAGGACGTCGCCACCGCGACGAAGGATGCCGCAGCTGAGATGACCGAGCTGCTCAACCAGTAAGACTGGAATACCAGTAACGAAGAGTTAGGCAGTATCTCTTGATGTCGACGGTGCATGCACCGCTGCCGACACCCACGGAGGCGGGGAACAACCCCGCCTCCGTGGCCGGTGGCCGCCGATCCAATCGGTTCACTCTGATCGCGAAGTCGCGGCCGTGGCTGCTGCTTGCGCCGGGGCTGATCATCCTCGCGGGGCTGATGCTCTGGCCCCTCATCCAGGTGTTCATCTTCTCGCTGCAGGACTACGGTCTTCGCGAGATCAACACCGGTGAGAACAACTGGATCGGCTTCGGCAACTACATCGAGGCACTCACCGACTCCACGCTGTGGACCGTCGTGCTGCCCAACACCGTCGGCTTCGCCGTTGTCGCGGTGATCACCACGGTCGCCATCGGCACCCTGGTGGCTCTTCTGCTCCAGCGCCTTGGCAAGACGTGGCGGCTGATCGTCTCCAGCTGCATCATGATCGCCTGGGCGATGCCCGCGGTCACGGGCACATATGTCTGGACCTTCATCTTCGATGCCGACCGAGGAATCTTCAACAGCGTCCTGCTCGATCTCGGACTCATCGACGGACCGGTCAACTGGTTCACCAACCAGTGGTCCTTCTATGCGATCGTTCTGCTGAACGTCGTGCACCACGGCTTCCCGTTCGTCGCGATCACTATTCTCGCCGGTCTCCTCGGCGTGTCGAAGGAGATGCTCGAAGCCGCGGCCATGGACGGCGCAGGCGCATGGCGCCGCTTCTGGCAGATCGTCTTCCCCACACTGCGCCCGGTCTTCGCGGTCGTGATCATCCTGTCGACCATCTGGGACTTCAAGGTGTTCGCGCAGGTCTACCTGATGCCCGGCGGATCCGGATCGAACCGCTCCGTGCTCAACCTCGGCGTCTGGTCGTACGTCGAATCGTTCGGCCAGAACCGTTACGGCTTCGGCGCGGCGCTCGCCGTGCTTCTCACTCTCGTGCTGATCGGAATCACGATCGTGTACATCCGCTCGCTCATGAAGGAGGACGAACTGTGAACCCGAACAAGAAGTCCATCCTCTCCCGCACAGGCATCGGGGTCGCCGTCGCCGTTGTCCTCGCATTCACCCTGTTCCCCGCGTACTGGATGATTTCCAGCGCCTTCGATGCGAATGCCTCCAGCGGCGGCCGCTCCTTCATCCCCGAGGAGTGGACGCTCGATCACTTCGTCTTCGTGTTCAACGAGGGCGGCTTCGGCACGTATCTGCGCAACTCCGCGATCGTGGCGCTCGTGACGGTCCTCGTCAGCGCCCTGGTGTGCCTGCTCGCCGCCGTCGCCGTGGCCCGCTTCAAGTTCAAGTTCCGCACCATGATCCTCATGATGATCCTCATCGTGCAAATGGTGCCGCTCGAGGCGCTCGTGATCCCGCTGTTCCTGCAGGTCAAGAGTCTCGGTCTGCTCAACAGCATCATCGGTCTGATGATCGTGTACGTCGCGCTCTCGCTCGCCTTCGGCATCTGGATGCTGCGTGGATTCGTCGCCGCCGTCCCGGTCGAGCTCGAGGAGGCCGCGTACCTCGACGGCGCCAGCTGGTGGCGGATGTTCCGCTCGGTCCTGCTGCCGCTCGTGATGCCCGGCCTCGTCGCGACCTCGATCTTCAGCTTCATCACGGCGTGGAACGAGTTCATCTTCGCCATGACGATGCTCGGCGGTGCCCAGGACCAGTACACGGTCGCGATCGGCCTGAAGTCGTTCTTCGGTCTGCACTCGAACGACTGGGGCAGCATCATGGCGGCATCGACCATCATCACGATCCCGGTCATGATCTTCTTCGTCATCGTGCAGGGGCGCCTCGCCAGCGGGATGACCGCGGGGGCAGTCAAGGGATGACCGACGAGCTCACTCGCCTCGCCAACAGCGTGCTGTGGCCGGGCTTCTTCGGCACGGACGCGCCCGCGTGGCTGCGCGAGGCGCTCGCGCAGGATCTGGCCGGCGTCGTCTACTTCGGGCAGAACATCTCACCCGCCCTCGTGGAGCTGAGTGCCGAGATCCATGCGGCCAACCCCGACGCCCTGATCGGCATCGACGAGGAGGGCGGCAGTGTCACCCGCCTCGAGGTCGCCACCGGGTCAACGCTTCCAGGGGCAGCGCAGCTCGGCATCCTCGACGATCCGGTCGCGAGCGCGGCGACCGGTGCGGAGCTCGCCAGGCGCGCCCGCGCGGTCGGCGTCGACGTCGTCCTCGGACCCGTCGCCGACGTCAATACGGATCCGCGTAATCCCGTGATCGGTGTGCGTTCGTTCGGGTCCGATGCGCAGCTCGTCTCGCGCCATGTCGCAGCCACGGTGCGCGGCCTGCAAGACGGGGGCGTGGCGGCGTGCGTAAAGCACTTCCCCGGCCACGGCGACACGCATCTCGATTCGCATCACGCGCTGCCGGTGATCACGCTCGATCCGTCGGAGATCGAGGACGTCCATCTGGAGCCCTTCCTCGCCGCGATCGCCGCCGGCGTCGACACGATCATGACCGCGCACATCGTGGTTCCCGCATGGGGCGACCAGCCCGCGACGCTGAATCCTGCGGTGCTCGGGCGTCTGCGAGAGATGGGATTCGAGGGCGTCATCATCACGGATGCGCTCGACATGGCGGCGATCCGCGAGTCGGTCGGACTCGGCGGTGGGGCTGTGCAGGCTCTGGCTGCCGGAGCGGATCTGCTCTGCATCGGCAACCCGACGAACCCGGGGGATGCCGCAGCATCCGACCAGGACGAGCGCGACTTCCTCGCCGTGCGCGACGCGATCGTCGCTGCGCTGCGCGATGGGACGCTCTCCCGCGAGCGAGTCGAGCAGGCCCGCGATCGCGTGCGCGCTCTGTCGACGAAGCTCCGTGCCGCAGCACCTGTCGAGGCGCCGGCGTTCGACGGCGCAGCGATCGTCACGCGCGCACTGCGGATGACAGGCGAGGCGGATGCCGCGGCATCCGCTCTTTCGGTCATCGACGCTCGTCGACGCTCGACGCTCGCCGTCGACAGTGCCGCCGCATACGTCGCTGAAGCGCTGGCGGGGGAAGGTTTCCGTGTGCGGCTCGATGTCGCCCGCGCGACGGATGCCGAGCGGGATGCTGCCCTCGATGCCGCGGTCGCCGCGGAGGGTCGACTCGTGGTGCTGATCGACCGCCCGGACGTGGACGATGATCAGCGTGCGCTCGTCGAGCTCGCCGCCGCTCGTGACCGGGAAGCGGTCGTGGTGAACGTGGGGCTCGCGTCGCAGCATCCGCTGTCTTTGCCTGTCGTGGAGGTCGCCGCGGCGAGTCGTGTGGGGGCTGAGGCGGCCCGCGCGCTCCTGCTTTCTCGCTGAGATGGGGCGCCGGGTGCGGCGCTTGTTACTCGGCTGATACCGGATCGCAACATTAATGCGTTTGGATTCCGGGAGCGGTCTGGGTAGCGTCAATGCATCACGTGTCACGAGAGCGACGTTGCTCCCAGAACGCGCAAGGAAGCGCCCCAACAGGGAAGGTACACAGCATGATCACTACATCTATGCGCAGACGGCGAGGGCTCATCGCCGTCACCGGCACCGCAATCGCGGCGATGCTGCTCTCCGGCTGCGTCGCCAGTGAACGCGGCGACGACTCCGGTGATGGCGGTGGAGGAGACGTCGACAGCACGTTCGTGTTCGCGGCCTCCTCGGACCCGGCCAGCCTCGATCCTGCCTTCGCGCAGGACGGCGAGACCTTCCGCGTCTCCCGGCAGATCTTCGAGGGTCTCGTGGGCACGGAGCCAGGCACTGCCGACCCCGCGCCGCTGCTGGCTGAGTCATGGGAGTCCGCTGAGGACGGCATGTCGCACACCTTCGCGCTGAAGGAGGACGTGACCTTCCACGACGGCACCCCGTTCAACGCCGAGGCCGTGTGCGCGAACTTCGACCGCTGGTACAACTGGACCGGGCTTGCCGCATCCGAAGCCTTCGGCTACTACTACAACAAGCTCTTCCACGGTTACGCCGACAGCCCTGAAGACGCCGTGTACAAGTCCTGCACGCCCGATGGCGACTACTCGGTCACCGTCGAGCTGAACAAACCCTTCGCCGGTTTCATCCCCGCACTTTCGCTGCCGGCCTTCTCGATGCAGAGCCCGAGCGCGATGAACGAGTTCGGCGCTGACGAGGTCGGCGGTTCGGCTGAGGCTCCGCAGATGTCGGAGTACGCCGAGGGCCACCCGGCCGGAACCGGTCCGTTCAAGTTCGAGGACTGGGCGCGCGGCGAGCAGCTCACGCTCACCTACTTCGACGAATACTGGGGCGACAAGGGCCAGATCGACGAGATCATCTTCCGCACGATCGATGACCCGACGGCTCGTCGTCAGTCGCTCGAGGCAGGCGACATCGACGGGTACGACCTGGTCGGCCCCGCTGACACGGCGGCTCTCGAGGAGGCCGGGTTCAACATGGTGTCGCGTCCTCCGTTCACGATCCTGTACCTGGCGTTCAACCAGCAGATCCCTGAGCTGCAGGACCCGAAGGTGCGTGAGGCGCTCTCCTACGCGATCGACAAGGATGCCCTGATCTCGCAGGTGCTGCCCGAGGGCACGCAGAAGGCGACGCAGTTCATCCCGCCGGTCGTCAACGGCTACAACGAGGACATCACCACCTACGACTACGACGTCGACAAGGCCAAGGCGCTGCTGGCAGAGGCCGGCTACGACGAGGCCAACCCGCTGAAGCTCGACTTCAACTACCCCGTGAACGTCTCGCGTCCGTACATGCCCGACCCCGAGCAGATCTTCACCGTTCTGTCGACGCAGCTCGCAGAAGCAGGCGTGGAGACCACTCCGGTCTCGGAGGAGTGGGTCGAATACCTCGACCGCACCACCGGCACGGCAGATCACGGCATCCACCTGCTGGGCTGGACCGGCGACTACAACGACACCGACAACTTCGTCGGCGTCTTCTTCGGTGCGCAGAGCTCGGAGTGGGGCTTTGACAACCCCGACCTGTTCGGCGCCCTGTCCGAGGCGCGTGGCGTCGCGGATCTCGATGAGCAGACCGGTCTGTACCAGAGCATCAATGAGATGGTCGCAGAGTTCATCCCCGGTGTGCCGCTCGCACACCCGGCTCCGACGCTGGCCTTCGACTCACGAGTCGAGAGCTTCCCCGCGAGCCCGGTGAACGACGAGGTCTTCAACGAGATCGTCCTCACGAAGTAACGCCGCTCTCACCGCCCCGTTTCGATCCCTGAGCCTGTCAAAGGGTCGAAACGGGGCGGTGCCGGCACCCGAATCAGACGGAGTACTTCTTGCTGCGCACCATCGGCAGGCGACTGCTGTTCCTCATTCCCACCCTGTTCGGCCTCAGCATCCTGCTGTTCGCCTGGGTCAGGGCCCTTCCAGGCGGACCCGCCGTCGCTCTCCTCGGTGAGAAGGCGACACCAGAAGCCATCGAGCGGGTCAACGAGCTCTACGGCTTCGACAGACCTCTTATCGAGCAGTACTTCATCTGGATAGGCCGACTCCTGCAGGGAGACTTCGGCACCTCGATCCAGACGAACCGGCCAGTGCTGGAAGAGTTCCTCCGCCGCTTCCCTGCGACGATCGAACTGTCTATCGCGGCCCTCATCATCGCGATCGGCATCGGCGTTCCGCTGGGCTACTGGGCTGCGCGCCGACACGGCAAGTTCAGCGACCACTCCGCGGTCGTGCTGAGCCTGGTCGGAATCACGATCCCGGTCTTCTTCCTGGCCTTCATCCTGAAGTACATCTTCGCGGTGCAGCTGGGGTGGCTCCCCGCCGACGGTCGGCAGAATCCGCGGATCGACGCCACGCACCCCACGGGGTTCTATGTGTGGGACGGCATCATCACCGGTGAGTTCGATGCGTCGTGGGATGCCATCCTGCACCTGATCCTGCCGGCGGTCGCCCTCGGCACTATTCCGCTGGCGATCATCGTGCGCATCACCCGAGCGAGTGTGCTCGAGGTGCAGAACGCCGACTACGTCCGCACCGGCCGCGCCAAGGGCGTCTCGAGCTCCACGCTGCGCGGACGCTTCATCCTGCGCAACGCCCTGCTGCCGGTGGTCACCACGATCGGTCTGCAGACCGGCCTTTTGATATCGGGCGCGGTGCTCACCGAGACGGTCTTCGCCTATCCGGGTATCGGATCGTTCCTGGCCCGCGCGATCTTCACGCGCGACTTCCCCGTGCTGCAGGGGTTCATCATCTTCATCGCGATCGCGTACGCGCTGATCAACCTCGCGGTGGATGTCTCCTACAGCCTGATCGACCCGAGAGTGAGGGTCCAATGAGCATTCCACTTCCTCCCGCGCAGGGCGGCGGCGCCCTCGACACCGTCACGATGCTGCAGACGGATATGAGCGAGAGCCCCGGCGGCTTCTGGCACGACGTCTTCCGGCGTCTGCGTGGAAACCCGACCGCATGGATCGGCGCGGTCATCGTCTTCCTCTTCGTGGCGGTCGCCATCCTGGCTCCCCTCCTGGCGCCATACCCGGAGACCGCTCTCCCCGGTGCACGCGACATCACACCGACGCACATCCCCGGTCCCGGTGAGATTCCCGGCTTCCCGCTCGGCCTTGACCGCTTCGGCGGCGACGTGCTCTCCAAACTCATCTGGGGCGCGCGAGCGTCTCTGCTGGTGGGTGTGGTCTCCACCGCCCTTGGCCTCGTCGGCGGAATGGTGCTCGGCCTGCTCGCCGGAACCTTCGGCGGCTGGGTCGACACCCTGATCATGCGAATCGTCGACATCATCCTGTCGGTGCCGAACCTGCTGCTCGCCGTCTCGATCGCTGCGATCCTCGGCCAGACGCCGTTCGCGGTGATGATCGCCATCGGTGCCTCGCAGGTGCCGATCTTCGCGCGACTGCTGCGGGCATCCATGCTGCAGCAGCGATCCAGCGACTACGTGCTCTCGGCGCAGACCCTCGGCCTCGGGCGCGGCCGGATCACGATGTCGCACGTGCTGCCCAACGCGATCGGCCCGGTCATCGTGCAGGGCACGCTGACGCTCGCCACCGCGGTCATCGATGCGGCAGCGCTCTCCTTCCTCGGCCTCGGCGGTGGGCGCCCCGAGACGGCGGAATGGGGGCGGATGCTCACCTACGCGCAGAGCGAGCTCGCGATCGCGCCGTGGCTGGCGTTCTTCCCCGGCATCTGCATCGCGGTCACCGCTCTCGGCTTCACGCTGTTCGGTGAGGCGCTGCGAGAATCCATGGACCCGAAGACGAGGGCGCGCTGACATGACAGAAGCACAGAAGGCCAGCACTCCGCTGTTGTCGGTCGAGGGGCTCGCTGTCGACTTCCACACTTTGGACGGCACAGTCCACGCCGTCGAGGGCGTCGATCTGGAGATCTCCGAGGGCCAGACGGTGGCGATCGTGGGGGAGTCGGGCTCCGGCAAGTCGACCACCGCGATGGCTATCATCGGACTCCTCGCGGGTGGCGGACACATCGCCAGAGGCAGCATCCGGCTCGACGGGCGTGACATCTCTCATGCGTCCGAGAGTGAACTGCGCAGCATCCGGGGTCGGGATATCGGACTGGTGCCTCAAGACCCGATGTCGAACCTCAACCCGGTCGCGAAGATCGGCACGCAGGTGGCCGAGACGCTGCTCGCGCATGGACTCGCGAACCGCCAGAACGTCTCGAAGAAGGTCGTCGAGGCGCTGGAGGCCGCGGGGCTCCCCGATGCAGCGAAGCGCGCGAAGCAGTACCCGCACGAGTTCTCCGGAGGCATGCGCCAGCGTGCGCTGATCGCGATCGGGCTCGCCTGCAAGCCACGGCTCCTCATCGCCGACGAGCCCACGAGTGCGCTCGATGTCACGGTGCAGCAGACGATCCTCGATCAGATCGGTCAGATGACGAGGGAACTCGGCACCGCGGTGCTGCTGATCACCCATGACCTCGGGCTCGCCGCCGAGCGCGCGGAGCGCGTGATCGTCATGCACCGCGGAAAAGTCGTCGAGCAGGGCGATGCGCGGCAGATCCTCGAGGACCCGCAGCATCCGTACACGAAGTCGCTCGTCGCGGCGGCCCCGTCCGTCGCCGTCGCGCGCCTGCAACCCGAGGCGTTCACGGCGTCTGCTCAGCGTTCGGCCCCTGAGCCTGCCGAGGGGGCAGAACCTGTTCGCGCGGCATCCGACAACATCGTCGAGATCGAGAACCTCACCAAGGTGTACCCGGTGCGCGGGCGAGGCGAGGATTTCGTCGCCGTCAACGACGTCTCGCTGGTGATCCCGCGCGGGGAGACCGTCGCGATCGTCGGCGAATCCGGGTCGGGCAAGACGACCACGGCGCGGATGCTGCTGAAACTGATCGATCCGACCAGCGGCGTCATCCGGTACGAGGGCAAAGACATCTCCAAGCTCACTCGCGCCGAGTCGAAGGATTTCCGTCAGCGGGTGCAGCCGATCTTCCAGGATCCGTACTCGAGCCTGAACCCGATGTTCACGATCGAGCGTCTGATCGCCGAACCGCTGGAGTTCTACAAGCGGGGGAGCGGTGCCGAGCGGCGCAAGCGCGTGCGGCAGCTGCTCGATGACGTCGCGCTGCCGCAGTCGATGCTGCGGCGCTATCCCTCCGAGCTGTCGGGTGGCCAGCGCCAGCGCGTCGCGATCGCACGCGCACTGGCGCTCTCGCCCGATCTCATCGTCTGCGACGAGCCGGTCTCGGCACTCGATGTTCTGGTCCAGGACCAGATCCTGACGCTGCTCGGCGACCTGCAGCGCGAGTACGGGTTGAGCTACCTGTTCATCTCGCACGATCTCGCGGTCGTGCGGCTGATCAGCGACTACGTGTGCGTGATGAAGGACGGCGCACTCGTCGAGGCTGCGACGAGCGAAGAGATCTTCACGAACCCCCGTGACCCGTACACGAGGCGACTGCTCGCCTCGATTCCGGGCAACGAACTGAACATCGCCTGACCCCGCCGCTCCTCCTCCCCTTCCTCTACTAACCTGCAAAACCACGCCGAGACCGCGGCGAATCGCCGCGGTCTCGGCGTGGTTTTGCAGGTTTGCGGGGGCCTTTTACCGCAGCATCCGGAATTGGTCAAGGATTACGCTTGCCATGTCGCGAAATCGGACGTATAGTTGTTCTTTGCGCCTCGGTTCTCCCTGCCCTCATATGGTGGTCGGCAGATGCTGAGCATCCGAGTGCGCACTCCACCTGACGACAAAGGAATCGAGAAGCCCTGCGGGGCTCACGGAGGTTATTCCCTTGGCTGCTGCTCCCAACGCATCCACATCCACCACCAACAAGAACGGGCGCGGCGCATCGCGTCTCTCGTTCGCCAAGATCTCCGACACGCTGACGGTCCCTGACCTTCTCGCGTTGCAGACCGAGTCCTTCGACTGGCTCGTCGGCAACGACACGTGGAAGGCCCGCCTCGCCGAAGGCAAGAAGGCCGGCCGCAAGGATCTCAACGAGTTCAGCGGTCTGGAGGAGATCTTCGAGGAGATCTCTCCGATCGAAGACCTCAGCGAGACGATGCAGCTGAGCTTCACCAACCCGTACCTCGAGCCTGAGAAGTACTCGATCGACGAGTGCAAGGAGCGTGGCAAGACCTACGCCGCGCCGCTCTACGTCGAGGCCGAGTTCATGAACCACCAGACCGGTGAGATCAAGACTCAGACCGTCTTCATGGGCGACTTCCCGCTGCAGACCAGCAAGGGAACCTTCATCATCAACGGCACCGAACGTGTCGTCGTGTCCCAGCTCGTCCGCTCGCCCGGTGTCTACTTCGACAAGACGCCCGACAAGACCAGTGACAAGGACATCGTCTCCGCTCGCGTCATCCCGAGCCGTGGTGCATGGCTCGAGTTCGAGATCGACAAGCGCGACCAGGTCGGCGTCCGCGTCGACCGCAAGCGCAAGCAGTCCGTCACGGTCTTCCTCAAGGCTCTCGGCATGACAAGCGAAGAGATCCTCGCTGAGTTCGCCGGCTTCCCGTCGATCGAAGAGACCCTCGCCAAGGACACCATCCTCACCAAGGAAGACGCCCTTCGCGACATCTACCGCAAGCTCCGTCCGGGCGAGCAGGTTGCCGCTGAGGCTGCCCGCGCGCTGCTGGACAACTTCTACTTCAACTCGAAGCGCTATGACCTCGCGAAGGTCGGTCGCTACAAGATCAACCAGAAGCTGGGCCTGAACCAGCCGCTGGACTCTTCGGTGCTGACCGTCGAGGACATCGTCGCGACCATCAAGTACCTCGTGCGTCTGCACCGCGGCGACGAGACCTTCACCGGTTTCCGCAGCGGCAAGAAGGCCGAGATCCGCATCGCGACCGATGACATCGACAACTTCGGCAACCGTCGTATCCGCGCCGTCGGAGAGCTCATCCAGAACCAGGTCCGCACGGGTCTGTCCCGCATGGAGCGCGTCGTCCGCGAGCGCATGACCACGCAGGACATCGAGGCCATCACCCCGCAGACCCTGATCAACGTGCGCCCCGTCGTCGCCGCGATCAAGGAGTTCTTCGGAACCTCGCAGCTCTCGCAGTTCATGGACCAGAACAACCCGCTCGCGGGTCTGACCCACAAGCGCCGCCTCTCGGCTCTTGGCCCTGGTGGTCTGTCCCGTGACCGCGCAGGCGTCGAGGTTCGCGACGTTCACCCGTCGCACTACGGCCGCATGTGCCCCATCGAGACTCCTGAAGGCCCGAACATCGGTCTGATCGGATCACTCGCGACCTTCGCTCGCATCAACTCCTTCGGGTTCATCGAGACCCCGTACCGTCGCGTTGAGAACGGCGTCGTCACCGACGACATCGACTACCTCACCGCAGCCGAGGAGAACGACTTCAACATCGCTCAGGCGAACGCGAAGCTCGACAAGAACAAGAAATTCGTCGACAGCCACGTGCTCGCACGCCCGAAGGGCGGAAGCGGTGAGGTCGACATGTTCGAGCCCGCCGAGATCGGCTACATGGACGTCTCCCCGCGCCAGATGGTGTCGGTGGCGACCTCGCTCGTGCCGTTCCTCGAGCACGATGACGCACAGCGCGCGCTCATGGGCGCCAACATGCAGCGTCAGGCTGTGCCGCTGCTTCGCAGCGACTCGCCGCTGGTTGGAACCGGTATGGAGGGCTACGCAGCCGTCGACGCCGGTGACGTGCTCACCGCCGACAAGGCTGGTGTGGTCACCGAGGTCTCCGCAGACCGCGTCGTCGTGCAGCTCGACGAGGGCGGCACGCAGGAGTACCACCTGCGCAAGTTCGACCGCTCGAACCAGGGCACCTCCTACAACCAGAAGGTCGTCGTCTCGGCCGGTGAGCGCGTTGAGGTGAACGAGGTCATCGCTGATGGTCCCGCCACCGAGAACGGCGAGCTCGCCCTCGGCAAGAACCTGCTCGTCGCGTTCATGACCTGGGAAGGCTACAACTTCGAGGATGCGATCATCCTCAGCCAGGACCTCGTGAAGGACGACACGCTCTCCTCGATTCACATCGAAGAGTACGAGGTCGACGCTCGCGACACGAAGCTCGGCAAGGAGGAGATCACCCGTGACCTCCCCAACGTCAGCCCTGAGCTGCTGAAGGACCTCGACGAGCGCGGCATCATCCGCATCGGTGCCGAGGTTCGCCCCGGCGACATCCTCGTCGGCAAGGTCACGCCCAAGGGTGAGACCGAGCTGTCGGCCGAGGAACGTCTGCTCCGCGCCATCTTCAACGAGAAGAGCCGTGAGGTTCGCGACACGTCGCTGAAGGTTCCGCACGGTGAGCAGGGCACGATCATCGCGGTCAAGGAGTTCAACGCTGAAGATGGCGACGACGAGCTCGGCTCCGGCGTCAACCGCCGCGTCGTGGTCTACATCGCCCAGAAGCGCAAGATCACCGAGGGTGACAAGCTCGCCGGCCGTCACGGCAACAAGGGTGTCATCGCGAAGATCCTCCCCATCGAGGACATGCCGTTCCTTCCGGACGGTACCCCGGTAGACATCGTCCTGAACCCGCTCGGCATCCCTGGACGAATGAACTTCGGTCAGGTGCTGGAGACCCACCTCGGGTGGATCGCCAAGCAGGGCTGGAAGGTCGAGGGCAACCCCGAGTGGGCGGCTACGCTCCCGAAGGACGCCTTCGAGGCGGCCCCCGGCACGAAGGTCGCAACGCCTGTGTTCGACGGTGCAGAAGAGCACGAGATCGCTGGTCTCCTCGACTCGACTCTGCCGACTCGCGACGGCGACCGTCTCATCGGCCGCTCGGGCAAGACACAGCTGTTCGATGGCCGCTCAGGAGAGCCGTTCCCGGCACCGATCTCGGTCGGCTACATGTACATCCTGAAGCTGCACCACCTGGTCGACGACAAGATCCACGCCCGTTCGACCGGACCGTACTCGATGATCACCCAGCAGCCGCTCGGTGGTAAGGCGCAGTTCGGTGGACAGCGCTTCGGTGAGATGGAAGTGTGGGCCCTCGAGGCTTACGGTGCGGCATACGCACTCCAGGAGCTCCTCACGATCAAGTCCGACGACATCCTCGGCCGCGTCAAGGTGTACGAGGCGATCGTCAAGGGCGAGAACATCCAGGAGCCTGGCATCCCCGAGTCGTTCAAGGTGCTCATGAAGGAGATGCAGTCGCTCTGCCTGAACGTCGAGGTGCTCTCGGCTGACGGTACGACGGTCAACCTCCGCGACACCGACGATGAGGCATTCCGTGCCGCAGAAGAGCTCGGTATCAACATCTCCAGCCGATTCGAGTCCGCCTCGATCGACGAGATCTGACGCGCACCCTTCGACAAGCTCAGGGACCGGGTCCCTAAAAATTTATTGAGACACAGGAGAACTAGTGCTCGAGTCAAACACCTTCGATGAGCTTCGCATCGGCCTGGCCACCGCAGACGACATCCGCGGATGGTCCTACGGTGAGGTGAAGAAGCCCGAAACAATCAACTACCGCACCCTCAAGCCCGAGAAGGACGGTCTGTTCGGCGAGCAGATCTTCGGACCTTCCCGCGACTGGGAGTGTGCGTGCGGCAAGTACAAGCGCGTCCGCTTCAAGGGCATCGTGTGCGAGCGCTGCGGCGTGGAGGTCACCAAGAGCTCCGTCCGTCGCGAGCGCATGGGGCACATTGAGCTGGCTGCACCCGTCACGCACATCTGGTACTTCAAGGGCGTCCCCTCACGCCTCGGGTACCTGCTCGACATGGCGCCGAAGGACCTCGAGAAGGTCATCTACTTCGCCGCGTACATGGTCATCTCGGTCGATGAGGATGCTCGTCACCGCGACCTGGCCACGCAGGAGAACAACGTCCGCCTCGAGCTGAAGACGCTGGGAGATCGTCGCGACGCGAAGATCGCCGAGCGCCTCACCAAGCTTGAGGAAGAGCTCGCGGCCCTTGAGGCCGAGGGCGCCAAGGCCGACGCCAAGAAGAAGGTGAAGGACGCAGCGGAGAAGGAGATGAACCTTATCCGCAAGGGCGCCGACGAGGCGATCGCCAAGCTCGAGCGCGTGTGGGAAGACTTCCGCACGCTCGAGGTCGGCGCACTTCGCCCGGAGGACGACGTCTTCCACGAGCTGCAGGACCGTTTCGGTCAGTACTTCGAGGCCCACATGGGCGCGGAGTCGATCCAGCGTCGCCTCGCCGCCTTCGATCTGAAGACCGAGGCGGAGAACTTGCGTCTGCAGATCTCTGAGGGCAAGGGCCAGCGCAAGATCCGTGCGATCAAGCGTCTGAAGGTCGTCAGCTCGTTCCTGGAGACCGGTATGTCCCCGGCATCCATGGTTCTCGATGTCGTTCCGGTCATCCCGCCGGAGCTGCGCCCGATGGTGCAGCTCGACGGTGGTCGCTTCGCGACCAGTGACCTCAACGACCTCTACCGTCGTGTGATCAACCGCAACAACCGCCTCCGTCGTCTGATCGATCTCGGTGCCCCTGAGATCATCGTCAACAACGAGAAGCGCATGCTGCAGGAGGCCGTCGACGCGCTGTTCGACAACGGCCGCCGCGGTCGCCCCGTCACCGGCACCGGAAACCGTGCGCTGAAGTCCCTCAGCGACATGCTGAAGGGCAAGCAGGGTCGTTTCCGCCAGAACCTGCTCGGAAAGCGCGTCGACTACTCTGGCCGTTCGGTCATCGTCGTCGGCCCGCAGCTGCAGCTGCACCAGTGTGGTCTGCCCAAGCAGATGGCTCTGGAGCTCTTCAAGCCGTTCGTGATCAAGCGCCTGATCGACCTCGGTCACTCGCAGAACATCAAGGCTGCCAAGCGCGCCGTCGAGCGCACCCGTCCCGAGGTCTGGGACGTGCTCGAGGAGATCATCCGCGAGCGTCCTGTGCTGCTCAACCGTGCACCCACCCTGCACCGTCTGGGCATCCAGGCGTTCGAGCCGCAGCTCGTCGAGGGCAAGGCCATCCAGCTTCACCCGCTCGTCTGTGCAGCCTTCAACGCTGACTTCGACGGTGACCAGATGGCTGTGCACCTGCCGCTGTCGGTCGAGGCTCAGGCCGAGGCCCGCGTGCTGATGCTCGCATCGAACAACATCCTGAAGCCTTCTGACGGCCGTCCGGTCACCCTGCCTTCGCAGGACATGATCATCGGCCTCCACCACCTCACGGTGGTCAAGGAAGGCGCGAAGGGTGAGGGACGTGCGTTCGGCTCGGTCTCCGAGGCGATCCTGGCCAAGGACGAGGGAACCCTCGACCTGCAGGCCAAGGTCCGCATCCGCATCCCTGGCATGGCATTCCTCGAGGGCGAAGCCCCTGAGGGCTACGAGAAGCACCACCTGGTGGACGCGTCTCTCGGCCAGGCGATCTTCAACGCCACGCTGCCCAAGGGCTACCCGTTCGTCCGCGAGCCCGCTGACAAGGGCAAGCTGTCGCAGATCGTCAACAAGCTGGCCGAGGAGTACCCCAAGGTCGAGACTGCTGCGACGCTGGACCGCATCAAGGACGCCGGTTTCTACTGGGCCACGCGCTCGGGTGTGACCGTTGCCCTCAGCGACATCCTCACTCCTCCGAACAAGAAGGAGATCGTCGGCCGTTACGAGAAGCTGGCCGCGAAGGTTCAGTCCCAGTACGAGAAGGGCCTCACCACCGACGCCGAGCGTCGTCAGGAGCTCATCAAGATCTGGACCGAGGCAACCGACGAGGTTCAGGTCGCGATGCGCGAGAACTTCCCTGAGGACAACACCATCAACCGCATGGTGTCCTCCGGTGCTCGTGGTAACTGGCTGCAGATCCGCAACATCGCGGGTATGCGAGGCCTGGTGAACAACCCGAAGGGTGAGATCATCCCTCGCCCGATCATCTCCTCGTACCGCGAGGGGCTGTCGGTCGCGGAGTACTTCATCGCGACGCACGGTACCCGTAAGGGTCTGGCTGACACCGCTCTGCGTACCGCCGACTCGGGTTACCTGACCCGTCGTCTGGTGGACGTCTCGCAGGACGTCATCATCCGCGAAGAGGACTGCGGCACGTCGAAGGGTCTCGAGCTCCCGATCGCTGCTCCGAACTCGCAGGGTGAGCTCGTGCGCGACGCGAACGTCGAGAACTCGGTGTTCGCTCGTACGCTGGCGTCTGACGTCGTCAGCGAGTCGGGCGAGGTTCTCGCTTCGGCTGGTGACGACGTCGGAGACGTGCTGATCGACAAGCTCGTCGCCCTCGGTGTCGACAACATCAAGGTGCGCTCGGTGCTGACGTGCGACTCGGCTGTCGGTGTCTGCGCGCAGTGCTACGGCCGCTCGCTCGCAACCGGTAAGACCGTCGACATCGGAGAGGCAGTCGGTATCATCGCCGCACAGTCGATCGGTGAGCCCGGTACCCAGCTGACGATGCGTACCTTCCACACCGGTGGTTCTGCATCGGCGGACGACATCACCCAGGGTCTGCCCCGTGTGCAGGAGCTCTTCGAGGCTCGTACGCCCAAGGGGGCATCTCCGATCGCCGAGGCCGATGGTCGCATCACGATCGATGAGAACGACAAGGGCAAGAAGGTCATCCTCACGCCCGACAACGGCGATGAAGAGGTCATCTACCCGGTGCTGAGGCGTGCAACGCTTCTCGTCGAGGACGGCCAGCACGTCACCGTCGGTCAGCCGATCTTGGTCGGCACGCTGGACCCCAAGGAGGTCATGCGTGTCATGGGCGCCCGCGAGGTGCAGCGTTACCTCGTCAACGGTGTCCAGGGCGTTTACCGCTCGCAGGGTGTGCCGATCCACGACAAGCACATCGAGGTCATCGTTCGCCAGATGCTCCGCAAGGTCACTGTCGTCGATCACGCCGACACGAACCTGCTGCCGGGTGAGATGGTCGACCTCAAGCGCTACCAGGCGATCAACCGTGAGACTGTGGCAGAGGGCAAGCGCCCCGCGTCCGGCCGCTCGGAGCTGATGGGTATCACCAAGGCGTCGCTTGCGACCGAGTCGTGGCTGTCGGCCGCCTCGTTCCAGGAGACGACCCGCGTGCTCACCGAGGCCGCGATGCAGGGCAAGCGCGACCCGCTGGTCGGTCTCAAGGAGAACGTCATCATCGGTAAGCTCATCCCCGCTGGAACCGGTCTGTCGAAGTACCGCGACATCACTGTCGAGGCGACGGAAGAGGCCAAGAGCGAGCGCTACCCGAACCGGATCTTCGCATCCGACGGAGCGTACGCCGAGGGTGACTTCGGTTACGTCGACTTCGACGCGTTCTCGACCGATGACGTGACGCCTGGTACCTATAACTGAGCGTGACTGATTGAGAAGGCCCCGCACCTCTTCGGAGGTGCGGGGTTTTTTCGTGGTCCCCACCCCCGCGTTGGCCGGGCAAGTCCCGTTCAGGTCGCGAATTGTGCCGCTTTCAGCCGCGCAGAGCGACACATATTGCGACCGGGACGAGGGATACGGGCAGAATGAGGGAATGCTGACGTCCCCGCGCGCCGTCGTGATCGGTGATGCCCTGATCGACGAGATCCACGACGCCGGCGGCATCCGGGAGCTGGTGGGCGGAGCAGCCCTCAACGTCGCCGTCGGCATGCGCCGCCTTGGCGTCCAGACGAGCCTGGTCGCGATGGTGGGCGATGATGAGGCGGGCGAGCACATCCGCGAGTACCTTGTCGATCACGACGTGCAGCTGATCGAGAGCGTGGCCCCGCGCGGATCGTCGCGTGCCGTCGTGCAGCGGGATGCTGGCGGAGAACCGACCTACGTCTTCAATGAGGCGGCCCAGCGGCGCAGCATCCGCTATGGCAAACCCGCGCGGCAGTCGATTGCCGCAGCGGACCTCGTCGTGATCAGCTGTTTCCCCTTCGACAACCCGGTCGAAGTCGATGCGCTCGTCGCGGCCCTCGGAGACGCACGCGTCGCGATCGATCCGAATCCGCGGACCGGCATGCTCCGCAGCAGAGACGAATTCGTGCGCGGATTCGAGCGTGTGGCTTCAGGTGCAGCAATCGTCAAGGTCGGTGCCGATGACGCACGGCTTCTCTATGACGGCGATCTCGAGCGGCTCCGCACCCGACTCCGAGAACTGGGTTCCGAAGCCGTGCTCGCGACGGCAGGCAAGGAAGGCGCGGTGCTCGACGTGGATTCCGGCACGCTCACGGCGTCGATCGTCGACCTGCCTGGCCCCATCATCGACACGGTGGGGGCGGGGGATGCGACTCTTGCGAGCGTTGCCGAAGGCCTCGTCGATGCGCGTCCAGCGTCCGCCGAACAGTGGCAAGCGCTGCTGGATAGCGCCATGGAAGTCGCCGCGGCCACCTGTCGTTCTGAGGGCGGATTGCTGCGCACTGCAGGCTCTCTCGCCGACGCAGAAAGAGGCGTCCACGGCAGCTGAGGGCTCGATTTCTTAGCCTCGCTTCTGGCAGGTATGATTGATACTCGCGCCCCCGGTTGGCTGGAAAAGCTGGACGGGTGTGCATCTGGCAAGTTACCCAAGTGGCCAAAGGGAGCTGACTGTAAATCAGCCTGCATCGCATTCACTGGTTCGAATCCAGTACTTGCCACCACTGAAGAAAGCCCCGCACATGCGGGGCTTTCTTCGTTTCACCAGGCATTCTCCCGCTGATCGAACGAATGCGTGACACCGAGCCCTGAGATCGGCCACACTGAGTCCTATGGGATCAGCGTTGACCACCATCGGATTACCCGTCGCCCTCGGCATCATCATGCTGGGTCTCGGGCTCAGCCTCACGCTCGCCGACTTCCGCCGTGTGCTCAAGCAGCCCAAGGCGGTGCTCATCGCTCTGCTGTGCCAATTGGTGGTGCTGCCGGCGCTCTGCTTCGGTCTCGTGGTGCTGTTTCAGCTGCCGCCGGTGCTGGCCGTGGGCATGATGATGCTCGCGGCATCGCCGGGAGGGACGACGGCGAACCTCTACAGCCATCTGT
This sequence comes from Microbacterium zouquanmingi, assembly GCF_052266695.1. NCBI lineage: Bacteria > Bacillati > Actinomycetota > Actinomycetes > Micrococcales > Microbacteriaceae > Microbacterium > Microbacterium zouquanmingi. The sequence goes on along the minus strand of NZ_JBQPQZ010000001.1, from coordinate 436,237 downwards.
TCCGCGGCGATATCGCCTTGAACATCTCGCTCACGGCGGTGAACTCGGTCATCGCCGTGATCACGCTGCCTGTGATCACGAACCTCGCGATCATGTACTTCCAGCCGTTCGACGACCAGCTGGGCCTGCAGTGGTCGAAGGCACTCGAGGTGTTCGCGATCGTGCTGCTCCCAGTTGCGCTCGGCATGTTGATCCGCCGGCTGTGGCCGAGGTTCGCCGATGGCATGGACCGCCCGGTGCGGATCGCGAGCATCATCATCCTCATCGTGGTGATCGCCGGTGCGGTGGCGTCGAACTGGGCCCTGCTGGTCGACAACTTCGCGCGACTCGCGCTGATCACGATCGTCTTCTGCCTCATCAGCCTGGCGCTCGGCTACCTGGTTCCGCGCCTGCTGCGGATCGGGCGACGTCAGGCCATCGCGACCTCGTTCGAGATCGGCATCCACAACGCCACTCTTGCGATCGTGATCGCCCAGAGCGTCCTCGGCTCGGTCGAGCTGAGCCTTCCTGCCGCGGTCTACGGCGTCCTGATGTTCTTCATCGCATTCGGGTTCGGGTTCCTCATTCGCGACAGAAGCCTCAGCCGCGACCCCGCGCAGGCTCCCGCTTCGTAGACTGGGTGGTGCGAGAGCCGTACAGCGACTCCGCAAGCGCGCCGATCAGGCGAGCACGTCGACGGAGACGAAGGAGATGGTATGGGTCGTATCGTCACCAGACGACCGGTGCTGAAGATCGCACTGGGGCATCCGCCCACTCGCCGGGTCGACACCCTCGCCGTCGAGGAGCCGCTCGAGATCCGCGTCGGCGGCACTGGGCTCGCGGTCACCATGCGCACTCCCGGCAACGACGTCGAACTCGCGGCCGGCTTTCTCGTCTCCGAGGGCGTCATCGCCGAAGGCGCCGAGTTCCGCTCGGCAATCCACTGCGGCGGCCCCGGCACCGGTGGTGAAGAGAACACCTACAACGTTCTCGATGTCACTCTTGCTCCCGGGGTGGCACCGCCCGCCCCCGAACTGCGCCGCGAGTTCTACACGACCAGCTCCTGCGGCATCTGCGGCAAGGCGAGTATCGATGCGGTGCGGACCATCTCACATCATCTGCTCACTCATGACGATGCGTCGGTGACCGCCGAGGCGCTCGCAGAGTTCCCGGTGCGTCTGCGCGCGCATCAGAGCGCGTTCGACAAGACCGGTGGCCTGCATGCCGCAGCCCTGTTCGATGTCGACACCGGCGAGATGCTCGTGCTGCGCGAAGACGTCGGCCGGCACAACGCCGTCGACAAGGTGATCGGCTGGGCAGTCCTTCAGAATCGCCTTCCACTGCGCGGCACCGTTCTGCAGGTCTCGGGACGCGCGAGCTTCGAACTCGTCCAGAAGGCGACGATGGCCGGCATCCCGATTCTTGCGGCCGTCTCGGCGCCGTCGTCGCTGGCGGCAGAACTCGCGGACTCGCTCGGCCTCACCCTGATCGGGTTCCTGCGCGGCCGGTCGATGAACGTCTACACGCATGCGGAACGGGTGTCGGTGAGCGATGCCGCAGAATCCGGATGGCTGAGAGAAGGAAGCGCCTCATGACGAGCGTCAGCGAGAACCCGCGGCCGGGAACTGCCTTCGGCCTCATATCGGACGTGCCGCGCCAGGGCGGGTACGGGCCGGTAACGACCAAGCAGTGGTCGCAGGAGGACTACACCCATCCCGTTGCTGCCTGGGGTGCGGCGCTGTCGGTCGGACAGGTACTGCTCCGCGAGCGCCAGCCGGTGACCGGGGCGCTGGCCATGCTCACGATGAACCATCCCATCAAGGGCTTCGACTGCCCTGGGTGCGCGTGGCCGGACGACCAGAAGGGCCTGAAGCTCGACATCTGCGAGAACGGCATGAAGCACGTCACGTGGGAGATGACGCACAAGCGCGTAGGACCGGCGTTCTTCGCGAAGCACACGGTGACGGAGCTGGCCGAGTGGACCGATTACGAACTCGAGAACGCAGGACGCCTCACCGAGCCGATGGTCTACGACGCCGAGCTCGACCGCTATGTGCCGATCAGCTGGGATGACGCGTTCACCCTGATCGGCGAGGAGCTGCGTGGTCTCGGCAGCCCAGATGAAGCGAGCTTCTACACGTCGGGAAGGCTCAGCAACGAGGCATCCTTCCTGTACCAGCTGATGATCCGCGAATACGGCACGAACAACATGCCTGACTGCTCGAACATGTGCCACGAGGCATCCGGTCGTGCCTTGACGGCATCCATCGGGTCGGGAAAGGGCACGACGACCGTCGAGGACTGGGAGCAGACCGACGCGCTGTTCCTGCTCGGAGTCAACGCCGCTTCCAACGCGCCGCGGATGCTGACGGCGCTGTCGAACGCCGTGAAGAACGGCGCACAGGTCGTGCATGTGAACCCGCTCATCGAGGCGGCATCCCGGCGGACGACCGTGCCGCACGATTTCGTCGACATGGCGCTGTTCAAGACGCATGAGACCGGAACGCTTGATCTGCAGGTGCGTCCGGGCGGAGACATGGCGCTCATGCGCGGCATCGCGAAGGTCGTCTTCGAGGCGGCGGAGACGGATGCTGCGGCACTGGACGCTGCGTTCCTCGAACGCTTCGCGCAAGGGCTCGCGGAATACCGCGCGCTGGTGGAAGCCACCAGCTGGGACGATCTCGTCATCCAGTCGGGGCTCAGCGAGGAGCAGATCCGCACGGCAGGTGGCATCTATCTGAAGGCCGACAGCGCGATCGTGAGCTGGTGCCTCGGCATCAGCCAGCATGAGCACGCCGTCGACATGGTCCGCGAGATCGTCAACGTGCTGCTGCTGCGCGGCAACATCGGGCGCCCCGGCGCAGGGCCCGCTCCGGTCCGCGGTCACAGCAACGTGCAGGGCAACCGCACCTGCGGAATCAACCACCACTCGCCTGCGTGGCTGCTCGACAAGCTCGACGAAGTCTGCGGCATCACCTCTCCACGCCGGCCCGGACTCGACACCGTCGGAAGTATCCACCAGATGCACGCAGGGGCGGTGAAAGTGTTCGTGGGGCTGGGCGGCAACTTCGTCACCGCCGCACCCGATACAGTGTTCACCGCCGAGGCGATGAGCAGTTGCCGGCTCACGGTGCAGGTGAGCACGAAGCTCAACCGCAGCCACATCGTGCACGGGGCCAAGGCCCTGATCCTGCCGTGCCTGGCACGCACCGAACGCGATGACCAGTCGAGCGGGCGGCAGGGGCAGACCGTCGAGGATGCCATGAGCATGGTTCATCTGTCGGTCGGCGGGCGAAAGCCGGCATCCGATCGTCTGCTCTCCGAACCCGACATCATCGCCCGCATGGCGCGGGCGACCATCCCCGACAGCGCGACGCCGTGGGAGGAGTACGTCGCCGACTACGCGCGCATCCGAGATGTGATGGCCAGAGTCCTCCCCGGTTTCGATGGCTTCAACGAGCTCATTGCTACACCGAACGGATTCCGGATTCCGCAGCCCGCGCGCGAGCGCGACTTCCGCACGCCGACCGCGCGGGCGATGTTCTCTGCCGCACCGCTGCACGATGTGCGCCCGCCCGCAGAGGACATGCTCGTGCTGCAGACCATGCGCGCACACGACCAGTGGAACACCACGATCTACACCGCGAATGACCGCTACCGCGGGGTGAAGAACCTGCGCGAGCTGATCTTCCTGCATGCGGAGGACATGCGCGAGCGCGGTATCGCGACGGGTGACTTCGTCGACATCGTCTCCACATCGAAGGACGGCACAGAGCGGCGCCTGCGCCGCTACCGTGCCATCGCCTATGACCTGCCGCGGGGGAGTGCGGCCGGCTACATGCCCGAGATGAACGTGCTGATCGGTCCGAACGACTTCAGTGCGCAGAGCGATCAGCCGCTGATGAAGAGCATCAACATCCGGGTGGGACCGTCTGCGGCGTAGGCGAAACCTGCTGGCAACAATCCGACATCACGGCGACATCTGTGCCTGAGAGGGTGTGCCTGAAGCGGTCGCTTCCGATGGGGTGAGCGTTCGATCGTTTCATCATGTTCCCTGGAAGGACGGCTCCGGCATGCCCCGAAGCACCCCGATACACCCCGTGCCCAGACGCCGGCTGGCGACGATCACCACCTTGGTGCTCGTCGGACTCGCCGCACTCACCATCGCGCCCGCAGCGTATGCCGCGAGCGTCACGGCTGTGGCTGTCGCAGCCCCCGCAGACGTGACGGTCGGCGACAACTTTGCGGTCACCGTGACGGTCGCAGGTTCCGCAGATCTGTTCGCCTACGAGGCAGAGGTGGAGTTCGACGAGTCCGTCATCACCTTCGTACCCGACAGCGACGAATATCCGGACGGCGGATTCGGCGCCGCAGCCGCGTCGACGGATTCGGTCGCCCTCACCTACACGCGCTTGGGGAGTTCCCCGGGGCTGGCTGGCGATCTCATCATCGCCACGCTCGAGTTCACGGCCGTGGCCGAGGGAGATGCCGCGTTGTCGGCACCGACACTCACACTCGTCGGCACTGATGGCGTCGCTACGGCGTTCACGGATGTGACCGTTGATGCGGTGATGGTCGCCGAACCCACACCCCCCACTCCGACGCCGACGACACCGCCCGTCACCGAAGGTGGCGGAGGCGGCGGCAATAGCCCGACCGACAAGATCGATGGCGACCTCGCCTCCACCGGTGGAAGCACCGAGATGGTCGGCGTGCTGATCGGCGCGGCCCTCGCGGCCATCGCAGCAGGCATCGTTCTCTTCGCCCGCCGTGCTCGCAAGGGAGCTGTCCGATGACCGAAAGCATCCCCACCTCGTCGATGAAGTCTGCGGGAAGGAATCACCGAGTGCGTAACGCGAAACGACTCACCGCCGCGTCCGTTGCGATCGTGTCGATGGGTGGCGCGTTCTTCGCGACCGTGCCCGCGAGCGCGGAGACGACGGACGCTTCGACGGCACTGCTCATGCCGTTCTACACCGAGAAGGATCTGACCGGGGATGCCCAGGTCACCGTCGCGGACCTCGAGGTGCTCGCCGACAGCCTGGGCGATACCGCCGGCTCCGTGGGATGGGACGCGCTCGCGGGCTGGGACTTCGACGGCGATGGGAAGCTCAGCGTCACTGACCTCGCTGGCCTCTCACAGCGCATGGTGTACGACGACGGCCCGTTCGAGCTCGTTGAAGCGAGCGTCCTTGACATGCAGGCTGCGATGAATGCCGGGGTCACCACCTCGGTTGCGATCACGCAGCAGTATCTCGCCCGGATTGCAGCCTACGACCGCACGCTGATCGACATCGCTGCGGGTGGACGCGCGCTGAACTCGATCATCAGCACGAGCGACGCGGCGCTCTCGGCGGCGGCCGCCGCCGACGCCGAGCGCGCGTCGAACGGCATGATGAGCATGCTGTTGGGTGTGCCGGTGGCCGTCAAGGACAACTACAACACGACCGACATGGCCACGACCGCCGGGTGCGGATGCTGGGATGACAACTGGACGGCCGACGACGCGACGATGGTCACGGGCCTCCGCGAGAGCGGAGCAGTGCTCCTCGCGAAGACGAGTCTCGATGAGTTCGCCTACGGCTTCGAGTCGCAGTTCTCGGCGAACCAGGAGACCGGCGCGGCACTCTACGTTGCGAGCCCCTACGTCACCGAACGGACCGCTGGCGGATCCAGCGGTGGCACGGGAGCCGCGATCGCCGCGAACCTCGTGGGCATCGGCTTCGGCACCGACACCGGAGGATCCATCCGCGTTCCATCGTCGTACAACCAGCTCGTCGGCATCCGTCCGACTGTGGGGCTTGCCAGCCGTGACGGGATCGTGCCGCTCGCGCTCACCCAGGATACTGGCGGACCGATGGCCCGATCCGTGATCGATGCGGCAGTCGCGCTCGATGCCGTCGTCGGCGTCGACGAGAACGACCCTGTGACGGCGGCGCAGGCAGGACACGTGCCCGTCTCGTACACGGAGTATCTCGACGCGAACGCGCTCGAGGGCGCGCAGATCGGGTATATCCCGTCGATGCTCGGCACCAACCCGACGACTCTGCGTCTGTGGGCTGAGACGAAGGCGCTGATGGAAGCTCAGGGTGCGACAATCGTCGAGATCGCCGCACCGGAGTGGTTCTCGCGCGTGCTCGGTGAGGGAAGCGGGAGCACGAACGAATTCCGCCACGATCTGACTGAGTACGTCGATGCATATCTCGCGCCGGAAGTGGCGGCTCGCACGATCGAGCAGATCGTCGAGTCCGGGCGCTTCGTGACGTCGCGTCAGCGCACCTACGAGAGCCGCGCGCAGGTCACCGAGGAGACTTACCTCGCGTGGGCAGGGCCGGACGGCAGCCACAGCACGGCGCTTGCCGCGTTCAAGGTGCAGATGACCGGGGTCCTCGATGAGCGGGGACTGGATGCGATGGTCTATCCCAGCGGCAACCCCTACGGCACCGTGGGCAACAACCTGCGGCTGAGCCCGAACACCGGTATGCCGGCGGTGACCGTCCCCATGGGACAGGCGATCGAGGCTGATGGCACCATCACCGGCGCCGGCGTCAACCTCGAGATCTTCGGGCGCGACTTCGCCGAGGGTGAGCTGCTCGGCTTCGCCTACGCGATCGAACAGGCAAACCAGGCGCGGACTGCCCCGTCTCTGTACGGTCCGCTCGGCTGATTCGAACAACGAACGAGGCCCCACGACGCAGACGTGGGGCCTCGTGCTGTGCGTCACGTTGGGGATCCGCACGACGGAAGAACGTATTCCTCGGACTACGATGCCGGGGTCCACGGTCGCGGCTAGGCTGACGGAGTCCGCGCTTCGAAGGAGATGCCCATGAGCGATGCCATCCTGTTGTCGATCGATGAGGGGCTCGCGCGCCTCACTCTGAACCGTCCCGCACGGCTGAACGCCTTCAACGAGGATCTCGCGGTGGCATGGCGGGATGCGACGATAGAGGCGACGTCGAGAGATGATGTGCGGGCGATTCTGCTCGATGCATCCGGCCCGTCCTTCTGCGCCGGCGGCGACGTGATCGAGATGGCCACGTCGATGGCAGACGGCGGTCCGCTCACCGCGCTCGCCGGTGTCATCAACGAGGGGATCCGGGCTCTCACCGAGTCGTCGGTCCCCGTGGTGGCCGCCGCGCACGGCACGACGGCAGGCGGAGGCCTGGGCATTCTGCTCTGCACGGACTACGCCGTGATCGGTGGACGCTCGAAGATCGGCAGCCTGTACGCGAACATCGGCCTCACGCCCGACCTGTCGGTCTCGGCGCATCTGGCGGATGCTGTCGGCCAGCGCCGCGCGCTTCAGCTGGTGCTGCAGGACCGCCTGCTCAGCGCCGAAGAGGCTCTCGAATGGGGTCTGGTCGCCGAGGTGGTCAGCGGGTCGGATGCTGCAGACGAGGCCGAGCGCGTGCGTGCACGCGCGGAGGAGATCGCACGGTTCTGGCTCGCGGGCGCCGCGCGCGCGTACGGGCAGGCGAAGCGGCTGGTCCGTTCGCAGCCGGCGCGCAGCTTCGCGGACCAGCTCGCCGAAGAGGCCCGTTCGATCGGGGCATCCTTCGACACGCCCGATGCGAAGGCGCGGGTCGCGGCGTTCGCTGCGCAGTCGGCGAAGAAAGCTCGCTGAGATCCTCGACGAGTTACTCACAACCGCCCGGATGCCCGTCGTGCAGACGCCGTCGCATGCGAGGATGAGTGCAACGCTGACGACGAGGAGATCATGATGTCAGAGATCAATCACGCCCAGTCGAAGCCGGGTGCGTCACTGCTGATCCGTGGCGCGATCTGGATCGCCATCGGCGCCCTGATCGCTGCGGCGCTGGTCTGCGTCGTGTGGGTGCTCATCGGCGACCAGAACGGCATCATCGGGCGAGCGTTCCTCACGATCCTCCTGCTCGCGGGATTCGCGGGGATCGCAATCCTCGAAGCAGGTCTGGCGGCCCGTCGCCCTGACTGGCTGGCGCTTGCCAGCATGATCACCTGGATCGTCGCGCTCATCGCGGGTGCCATCAAGATCTGGCTTCCGAGTGAGCCCTACGAGTACGCCGGCGGCGCTGGTCGCTTCTTCATGTTGCTCGTCATCGTGGGCGTTCTGCAGCTCGCGCTGCTGCACGTGCGGCTGTTCACCCCCGCCGCGCAGCGGTACGTCACAACGTTCACACGCGTCATCTACTACGTCACCATCGCGATGCTGGTGCTGCTCGTGGCGATGCTCGTCATCTTCCTGACGCTCCCAGACACCTTCGACTACAGCGAGCTGTACTGGCGCATCGTGGTCGCGCTCGCGATCCTCGCCGCTGTCGGCACGACTCTGATTCCGCTGCTGAACGCCCTGTTCGCCCCGAAAAAGCCTGCGTCGGCTGGCCGTTACGCGCCGGTGCAGGCGTACGCTCCCGCCCTCGCGGCGCCCACCGCCCCCGCAGGGTCTGCGGCGCAGCAATGGCCGACGTACGCCGATGGAGTCACTCCGCTGCCGGTTCTTTCGGACGGATCCCCGGACTGGAACGCGTATTACACCGGGTATCCGACGCAGATCGCCCTGCAGGCGCCGTCCGGTCAGCACGCGCCTGTAGGCCTCGTCTCCTCTCCGGATGCTCCGATCGGTCCAGATGGTTTCCCGGTGCCTCCTGCCGGAGCGCCAGCCGCGCACGATGGCATCCTGGGCGAAGCGGCGTGGCAGTTCCCCACGCCGCAGACCCCTCCCGTGCAGGCTTCTCCCGTGCAGGCCGACCTCGACGCGACCCACGAGCGGATGCCGCAGCCACCAGCAGTGCCACCCGTGCCGCCGATGCCAGAGCAGCCTGCTGCTCCTGAGCAGCCTGCTGCGCCACAAGAGCCGCCGATCGCGCCCCCGGCGCCCGGCGCGTTCCCGCCTCCGCCTCCGGCGCCGCACCAGTGAGCGGCGTGGTGTCGGTCGACCCCGCACGGCTGCGAGAGCTCGCTGCAGACATCGCCCGTGAAGCGGGAGCCCTCGCTCGGCAGCGCCGGGCGGCTGGCGTCTCTCTTGCGGCGACCAAGACGAACCTGGCAGACATCGTCACCGAGGCTGACCGCGAGGTCGAAGATCTCATCCGCACGAGACTCGCGGCCGAGCGCCCGGGCGATGGCTTTCTGGGCGAGGAATCTGGCGCCGCCGTATCGACGACCGGGGTGACCTGGGTCGTGGATCCGATCGACGGCACAGTGAACTACGCCTATGGCATGCCGATGTACAACGTGAGCATCGCCGCAGTGCAGGGCGGTACCGTTCCTGGTGGCTGGCAGGCGCTCGCCGCAGCCGTGCACGCGCCGGCGCTGGGGGAGCTGTTCGAAGCATCCCATGGCGGCGGTGCCTGGCTCGCCGGTGAGAAGCTCGCGGTGACGACAGAGACCCCGGCGGGAGCGCTGCTGGCGACCGGGTTCGGCTACGACCCCGCGACGCACGACGGCGACATCGCCACCGTGCGCGAAGTGATGCCGCTCGCGCGTGATCTTCGACGGATGGGGGCCGCTGCGCTCGACCTCGCGTACGTCGCAGCAGGGCGTCTGGACGGGTACTTCGAACGCGGGCTCAATCCCTGGGACTTCGCTGCGGGCGCGCTGCTCGTGCAAGAGGCCGGCGGCATGGTGAGCTGGCTGGACGCGGCATCCGCTCGTCCGATGACGGTCGCTGCCGGCCCCGCGCTGCACACGCGGCTGCTGAGTGTTCTTTCCGACGAAAAGTAATGGTGAAAGGCATGTCATTGTCGACGTCGCCAAGGTAGTGTTTTTGTAATCGTTACCTTCGTGCTACCCACACGAAGGCGCCCCCGCTGACGACTGCCCGAGAGTTCTGTTTTGCCCTTTGATTCCTCCCTCGCTGGCCCTGCGCCCACGCGTCGTTCGCGACGTCGCGCTGCAGAAGCCACGGTGGATGCCGCTACCGCTGCCGTGCCGCTGTCGCGGCGTGCGCTGCGTGAGCTTCGACAGGGTGAGGATGTTGCGCCCGAGAGCGTTGAGCGCGAGCCTGTGGTCGTTGAGCCTGCTCCTCTGACGAGGGCGAGCATCAGGCGAGCGCGAGCCGAGCAGTCGCAGGCTGAGCCGGCGAGCTGCGAAGACGGAGTCGATTCATTCAACTCGGCATGCCGAGCGTTCCTCGCCGTCCCGCCGAGTCTGCCCGTCTACGTGACCGGCGCCGGAGCAGCTGAGCCGCGGGATCTGAGCGCGTTCCGCTCGGCGCCGCTGCCGATGCCGGAGGAGCGCACGAGAAGCAGGTTCCTCACTGTTGGTGCCTCGGTCGGCATCATGGGCGTCGCCGGTCTGCTCGCGGTGTCGATGACGCTGCCGGCGGGGGCCGTGGCTGCGGCTCAGAGTGCGCAGTCCTCGGTAGCGGCGTCGCTTGTCGCAGCATCCGAACAGCGCGGATCAGGAATCCGCGGGGACGAGATCCAGGCGTTCGTCGCGTCGTCGGATCTGCAGAATGGCACGATCGAACGCGCCGATAAGTTCTCGACCGCGTCGCTGATCGACATCGCGCATGAGCAGGGCATCGACTATTCGACGTCGGTCTACACGAACGATCCGGATGCCGCGATTCAGTGGCCCTTCATGGTGGGCGTCGGCATGAGCTACGGCTACGGCATGCGCGACGGGCGCCTGCATGAGGGCTTGGATCTCGTCCCGGGCGATGGTGCGCCGGTTCAGGCGATTGCGGGCGGTACCGTCCGGATCGCGACCGAGACCGGGGGTAACTACGGTGTCACCGTCTACATCGATCACATGATCGACGGCGACCTGGTCACCAGCCACTACTCGCACATGCAGTACGGATCTCTGCTCGTCAAGGCGGGGCAGATGGTCGAGGTCGGCGACGTCATCGGCAAGGTGGGCAACACCGGTCGTTCGTTCGGAGCGCACCTGCATTTCGAGCTGATCATCGATGGAGCGACCATCGATCCGCTCCCGTGGCTACAGGAAAATGCTGGTCGCTATGACGGGGTCGTCCCGGTTTCGTGAGAACGCCGAAGTGATGGTATTCTCGTGTGGTTGCCTTCACGGGTGACAGCGCCCCGATAGCTCAGTGGTAGAGCACTTCCATGGTAAGGAAGGGGTCGTCAGTTCAATCCTGACTCGGGGCTCGCAGCATCCTTTCTTTTGATCGGATGTCGTGCGGCAGGGTAGCTCAGTTGGTGAGAGCGCACGACTCATAATCGTGAGGTCGCGGGTTCAAGCCCCGCTCCTGCTACAGATGAAAACCCCCGGAAAGTCGGGGGTTTTGTCGTATGTCGGGCGCGTCGTCGCGGGGCCAGTCCGCCACGTCTCCGGCATTGCGAGAAGAATTTCCCGGCTCCGAACGCACCTTAAGCCGGGAAATTCTTCTCGCAATGGGGGCGGGCGCGTTTCTGTGCCGGTTTTGTACCCGTTTCATACGCCGATGGGGCACGGTCCGGCTCCGGCCGGCGACACCACTTTGGCATTCGCACCTACGGAAACGGCAGGGCTGGCTGTCCTGCGCGACGCAATTCGCGCGTCCCCCGCGCAATTCGCGCTGAGATCGGCGCTCGTCGCTGTGCGGCAGCTCCGTGTCCTGGACGATGGCAGGATAACGAAAATCGCCTATGACAGGCGTGCGTCTGAGGGAGACAGTATGCGTGAGAGTACGACGAAGCGAACTATTCGGGTGGCCGCGCTGCTCGCCGTCGCCGGACTAGCAATGACCGCCTGTTCCACGGGCGCGGAGTCGAAAGCGAGCGATGTGCAGGCCGAGTCCTTCGCCGAAGTGTACGCGCAGACCATCGACTGGGCAGAGTGCGGCGCCGATTTCGGTATGACCGATGACCTCGTCGGGGTGATGGAGTCGATGGGCGGGGATGCTGATGCCTTCGAATGCGCCATGATCGCGGCGCCGTTCGACTGGAACGATCCCGACAATTCTGAGACGATCGAGCTCGCGGTGACGCGGCGCGGTGCTACCGGCGACGCCGAGAAGCTCGGCACACTGTTCGGCAATCCCGGTGGACCCGGTGCGAGTGGGCTGGCCTACACGTTCGGGATAGCCCTGTCGCCCGGCTTCGATAAGATCACGGCGCAGTACGACCTCTTCGGCTTCGATCCGCGCGGTATCGGCCGGAGCACACCTCTCGAGTGCGATGGAGTCTCGGACGTCTTCGAGATCAACCTTGCCGTTTGCGCCGCGGATCAGCCGCTCGCGGCTTCGATCGGTACCTCGCAGGTCGCTCGAGACATGGAACTCATGCGCCATCTGGTGAACGACGACACGTTGAACTACCTCGGATACTCATACGGCACCATGCTCGGTGCGACGTATTCGACGCTGTTCCCCGAGAATGTCGGACGCATGGTTCTCGATAGTGCGGAGGCCGCGCAATGGGCTGGGCTGATCGGCTCGTTCAACCAGCAGTTCGCGATCGCGACTCAGGTCGTCGAACTGTTCGCTCAATGCGGCGCCGCATACAACGCGGCGTCGTGCCCGATCACGTCTGAGGCGGAATACCTCGCAGTGATGGACACACTCGCGGCCGAGCCGCTCCTCGCCAGCGATGGCTCCGAGCTCACAAGCTCGACGTTGCACGGTTACCTCACTACGGCGCTGTATAAGCGCGGCGCTGGGCGTACCGAAGCGCTCGAGACGGTCGCTGGCGTGCTCGCGGGCGACCAGGCTCAGATCGACGACCTCGTCGCAGCGATGACCGGCGGCGGTGCGAGTGTCAGTCTTGCGGGAACGGTCGTGCGTTGCCATTCCTTCCCCGATGATCCCAACATCATCGGTCTGCTTGACCACATCAACGAGATGGGCATGCCCGTGCTGTATGGTGGCCCCGAGATCACGGACGAATCCCTCCGTCCGTTCACAAATCTTGGCTGCGACGCGCTCCCCGGGAGCGGAGACGACATCACCGACACCTTCACCGGATCGCCCGATGCCACCGTGCTGGTTGTGGGGATCACCGGCGACCACGCGACCCCCTATGAGGGAGCGCAGGAGCTCACCCGGCAGCTCGGCAATGCCAGGCTCGTCACCCTCGAAGGGGCGGGACATGGCGCTTCCTTCACTGGGCGCTCTGTGTGCGTCGACGACGTGATCACCGGCTACCTGCTCTCTGGTGACCTGCCGGAAGACGGGCTCGTCTGCTCCGACGACCAGGGGTGATCGACACGTCACGCCGCTCCCTGCAGCGGAGCGGCGTGGCTCGTCGGGCTGTCCGGTGATCACTCATTCAGGGGTAGCATGAACGGGTGTACCCTCAGACCGCCCCCGAAGTAGAGGGCCTGGAAGAACGTTCGATCACTCTGTACGGCAGTCGCGACCTCGCCAAGATCGGAGTTCGCGGGGTCAGCGGTGAGCTGAGCATGAACGCCAGGGTGCGTGCGTTCGGTGCGATCCTCGTCATCGGTGTGAGCGGCTCCCCGAGCGAGATCGAACGGCGACCGATCCGTCCTGACTTGCCCACCATCGACATCATCTTCGTTCACCAGGGCGAGTTCGAGTATCTGCACGCCGGAGTCTGGGTCGCGTCGAGCAGTCCGCTGATCATTGCGTCAAGCGGCCTGCCCAACCGGGTACGGTTCGTGAGCGACTGGCGCTTCGTCGTTGCGCGGGTGCCCCGCGAACAGATGGTGCAGTTCGTGCCGATGCTCGGCGACGACGCTCGATTCTTCGACGAACTCAGCGTGTCCGAGCGCGCGATGGGGGCGTTTCTCACGCAATCCGTCGAGAGCGAGCAACCGGTGTCGCCGGGCGACAGTCAGACGGTCGATCGGATGGTGCTCGAGATGGCGGGGTCAGTCCTCCGCGCGCGTCAGGGAACGAACCCGCCGTCGGGCTCGCCCCGCGCCGCCGCGCGCGATCGCGCTATGGCGACGATCTCCGCGGACAGCTCGGACCCTCGACTCGACCCAGCCGGGGTAGCCAGAGCCGTCGGCATGTCCCTGCGGCACCTGCAAGTGATCTTCGCCGAGGCTGGCACGTCAATCGCCGGTGAGATCCGCCGCGAACGCGCGCGGATCTCACGTTCGATTCTGCAGGACTCGCGGTTCGATCACTTGACCATCGGTGACGTCTCGGCGAGGGCCGGGTTCGGATCGAGCGACAGTATGCGCAGGGCTCTGGAAGACATCTATCGGCTGACCCCGCGAGAGCTGCGCATCGGTCGCGCCTGATCAGCGCTGCCACGCATAATCGCGCGGTCGCGGGTCCAAGACCCGCTCCTGCTTCAGCCTTCGTTCTTGAAGGTGTCAATGTAGACGATGAAGCCCGTCGTCGAGACCTGCGCGGTCTTGTCGCGCAGCAGGAGCTCCTCGAGCTCCTCGACGGTCATGGCGTTGCGCTTCGCGACGATCTCGATCTTGTCTCCGAGAGCATCGATAGCTTCCTGGCCGCCCATGGGCTCGGGGAGGACTGCTCCGGTGAACGGGGATGGCGACGGCTGCACGGTGCCTTCTTCTGTGTCAGTATTCGGATCGGCCGGCGCCGAAGTCTCGGGCTGGGCAGACGAGGACGGTCGGGCGGATGCTGAAATCTGGCCACCGCGCGTCGCGGACACGACGACGATGATGGTTCCCACAACGATCACGACAGCGACGATCAGCAGCGCGATCGTGAGTCCTCGACTTCGACGTCCTGGTTGGTTTGTCACGTCAGCCTCCTGGCGAGCGGCATCCTGCGGTGGTGCGAACGGCCCCTCATCATAAGGATCCTTTCTGAGATCTGGCGAAAAAAAGGGGCGAGGACCAGTTACCCGATCCCCGCCCCTTCAGTCAGACGACTCAGCTCTCCGAGGAGAGGTGCTTGCGTCGTGCGTAGACGGCCAGGCCTGCTCCGATGAGGAGCAGCACACCGGCCATCGCTGCGAACGGCGTGGCGTTGAAGTCGCCACCGGTCGTAGCGAGGCTGTCGCCGCCGTTGCCATTGCCGTCGCCGTTGCCACCGGTGCCGCCGGGAGCTGCCGCAACCGTGAACGCGACCGCTGCGCTGTCGTCGGACGTGATCCCGCCCAGCGACTGGACCGCGACGACTGTGTAGGTGCCGTCAGCGAGCGCTCCGGTCAGGTCAACAGACCAGGTGCCGTCCGCCGCGACGAGGGCCTCGGCGAAGACCTCCTTGCCGTCGGCGTTCCGCACCGTGATGATGACCGTGGCGCCGGCAACTCCGGTGCCGCCGATCGTCGGGGTGGTGTCACCCGTCGTCGATCCCGCACCGGGCGTCGTGATCACGGGAGCCGCGACCGGAGCCGGAGGAGCGGTCACAGTGACCGAATCGGTGCCGGCGATCTCGATGCCATCGATGGTCTGCGAGGCGGTGATCACGGTGTTGCCGTACTGGCCCACTGTGACAGCAGCGGCCCAGTCGCCATTGCTGTCAGCGGTCACTGTGTCGACGACCGTGCCGGCGATGGTGAGCGTCACCTGGGCGCCGGGAGTTGCGGTGCCGGTGACGTCGATCTCGGATGCTCCTGCAACAGCAGCACCGTCAGCGGGAGTCTCGATCACGATGGGGTCGGTGGCGTCGGCAGTGCCCGAGAGCGTGAAGTTGCCGAGGCTGCCGTACTTGACGTAGCCGTTCGCGTTGTCGGGTGTCGCAGTACTCGGGTCACCTGTGCCGACTCCTTCGACCGACAGGTAATATGCGCCGGCGGCGAGACCAGTCTCGGAGATCGACGCGTTCAGGCCCGAGGCCGTGCTGATGCTGACACGCGCTGCCGCCGGGTCGTTCTCTGCGACGATCGCGCCGGCTGCGTTGGTGAGGGTCAGCTTGGCGTCGAGGTTCGGCCCGATCTCGGCGACCGACACCTGGGCGGTGAGCTCGCCACCGATTGTGGTCAGTACGAACACATCGACGTCCGTTGTGGTCTCGATGACGCTTGCGGCCTCGAAGGTGTCGTCAGCGTTGTCGAGCACCGCTGCCGTGGCGGGCGTGTCGCCGACGGTGTCGGCAGCGTAGTTCGCGCGATCCGTGTAGGTGAAGTTGAGCGTGAGCAGTTCGCCGATCGGGTCGCAGGTGCCGTCAGGATTCGAGGCGCGGTACTGGTCACCAGGCTGAGGGTTCGCCGGGTCACCCGAGAGCACACACACCCTGCCCTCGTACGGGGTGCCGTCCGACAGCGTGACGTTGATCAAGTAAGCAGCCGCCGCATCGCGATCGGTGATGGTCGCCAGGTCATCCTGGGTGTTGGTCGCTCCGGCGTAGCCGCCGGCGGACCACTGGGTCACAGGCGTGTAGTAGCCGGCGCCCATGATCGGTGCCCACAGGCCCTGCGTCGGTATGTAGTACTCACCGTCGGTGGAGCCTGCGATGCCGTCGTGCCCGAGGCCGAAGTTGTGTCCGGACTCGTGCGACGCGATCTCGGCGATCTTCTTGGCGTCGCCGCCGGAGCCCTCGGTGAAGACGAGCGCACCGGACATGTACTCGGAGCCTACAGCGTTCACCCAGGCGATACCGCCGGAGCCTGCAGCGGCCGGAAGGACGTCGGTGTAGGAATCAGTGATGATGACGTGAGCGCCGTACTCGTTATCGCCAATGGACGTCTTGTACAGCGCGTCGGGGCTCGGGCGCGTGGTCGTGACGTTCACGTTGAATGGTGCGTAGTCTTCGGAGACGGCGGCCCAGACAGCGGCCTTGTCCGGCACAGTGCCAGCGGCGAACGCCAGCGAAGGGATCTCCGCGTAGGCGTTCCACTGTGTGCCCGTCAGCGTCTCGCCATCGAAGTCGAGGTACACGGTGACCGGTGCGCCAGGACGCGAACCTGCGGCGGGGGTGCTGGGGATGGGGGCGCCTTCAGCCTGAGGCAGGTTGAAGAGCGAGAGGCCGTGGGATTCGTGCGCCTCGTCGACGTAATAGAAGAAGCCCTGATCCGAAACGCTGATCAGCTCGGCCGTTTCCTTGGCCTCGATCTCTGCGGCGGAATCACCGGTGCGAGCGGCGGCGAGCTCGTACTTGTCTGCGGTGATGTTGAGCTCGACAGGCTCGGCCGAGTCGTCAGCGGATGCGGGAAGAACCGCTCCGCCGAAAGTGAGGGCTGTAACGCCCACGGTAGCCACGGTGGTGGTGAGCCACCTGCGGTGTATCGATTTCAAGTTCAATTCCCCCCGAGTATGCGACAAGCGCCGCTAGAACAGTCAACGTTGGTCAAGATAGCAACTTCCCAGGTAGATCACACAAGTTGCAGGGGGATAGAGCTGCCCATGCGAAGATGCCTGCATGACCAAAGCCACTGCAGATCTCTACGATGAGTTCGGCGAAGACCTCCAACCGACCTCGATGCAGTTCCGCTCGATCGGCGGACGCTCGGCCTTCGACGGGCCGATCCGCACGATTCGCTGCTTCGAGGACAACGCGCTCGTCAAGGCCGCACTCGCCACGCCAGGCGACGGCGCCGTGCTGGTCATCGACGGCAGCGGTTCGCTGAGCACCGCGCTGATGGGCGACATGATCGCCGAGTCGGCCGTCCGCAACGGGTGGGCCGGCGTTGTCATCCACGGGGCGATACGAGACAGCGTCGCCATCTCGCACCTCGACCTCGGCGTGAAAGCTCTCGGGACGAACCCTCGCAAGAGCGCAAAGCTCGGTGCCGGCGAGATCGATGTCGACCTTGCATTCGGGGGGATCGTGTTCCGCGTCGGCAAGCACTTGTATGCCGATGAGGACGGAATTCTCGTCGAGCGCTGACCGCCGAAACCAGTTCAGGTCGCGAACTATGCCGTTTTCGTGAGGTCAGAGCGACCCCTTTTGCGACCTGAACAGTGGGTAAGAGTGCTAACCGATGGTGGTGGTCACCAGAATCGGGCGGTGATCGCTCGATCGCTGAGGCAGGGTCTGGATGCTGTCGATGCGGAACCCATCCGAAGTCGCGAAGTCGTAGTGCCCTTTGAAGACCCGATACCGCGTGTAGGTGCGATCGTCGCTGAGCGTGAGGGTGTACCCGTGATCGCGGACCGTCTGCCCGAGATTCTCTTTGAACACCGGGTAGTTGTAGTCGCCGACCATGAGCAGCGGCAGGCCTGCGCCCATCGACTCGAGCTCGGTCAGCGCGGCACGGATCTGGTTGCGCCGCAGCGAGTTCAGCGCGGTCAGCGGCGCCGCATGGAACGATGCGACGATCAACTCCTGGCCGTTGTCGATGTCCTGCAGCCGTACCCCGAGCACGCGCTCGTGCGCGGGCTTAAGCATCCGATCGTGGAGTGACTTCTTCAGCCCGAACGTGCGGATGTCCCGCAGCCGGAAAGTGTTCTTCCGGTAGTACAGCGCGAGTCCCAGGCGGTTGCCGTGTGTGGCATCGGCGAGGGCCAGACCGCTGATCTCGTCGGGCAGCGCGTCGACATCGCACTCCTGCAGACACAGCAGATCGGGCGCGTACTGGTCCACGAGCTGCTCGAGCTCGGTCGCGGCGCGATGCTTGCGCAGGTTGTACGAGATGACCTTCACGTTTGCCACGCTACTCGGTGTCGCGCCGCGCGCGGGTCTGCTCCGCCCTGGTGGCGAGCAGGTCGTCGGCGGGATACCCGACCTCGGTCAGTGTGAGCCCGCGTGCGGCCAGCACCTTGAACGCGCTCGTGCGCTCCAACGCATCGCGAAGAACGGCGAGATCCGAGACATCGAGGCGCTGCTCGCCGACAGCCGCGCATGCACCGACGAGCGCGCGCACCATGCTGTGGCAGAAGGCATCGGCTTTGACCTCCGCGACGAGAACGCCATCGGCATCCCGCGCCCAGCGGTAGTCGAGCAGGGTGCGGATCGTCGTCGCGTCGTCGCGGGCCTTGCAGTACGCGGCGAAGTCGTGGAGTCCGATGAGGGAGCGTGCCGCGGCATCCATCGCCCGGGCATCCAGAACGCCCCGGATGCTGGTGGTGTCGTGCCTGCGCGCCGGATCGTAACCGGCGGCGTCGTCAGCGAGCCGGTAGCGATAACGGCGCCACACCGCCGAGAAGCGCGCGTCGAAGCCCTTCGGCGCGAGCGAGGAGCGGTGCACGACGACGTCGGGGTACGCGCCGAGCACGCCGCGCATGCGGCGTGCGATCGTCGCGGCTGGGTCGGATGCTGCGCGCCCGTGGCGCGATTCGATGCGCGCCCATTGCTCGTCGTCGAGATCGACGTGGGCGACTTGCCCTGCGGCATGCACCCCGGCATCCGTTCGTCCGGCGACGACGAAGCGCACGTCAGAGCCGACGATACGTGCGAGAGCGGCCTCAAGAGTGCCCTGCACGGTGCGCAGGCCGGGCTGCGTCGCCCACCCGCGAAAATGCGTGCCGTCGTAGGCGATATCCAGACGAATCCTCACGGGCCCAGCCTAAGCTGGAGCTTTGGTTTCGCCCCGATCTATCCGCGAAGTCGCCCTCCTCAGATGCTGAACCAGACTTCGTCATCAGCGGCTTTCTGATCACCTCTCTTCTGCTGCGTCCGTCGAGGCTCGGGCGGCTCGGTTCGCCGCGCCGCCTCGTCGATTTCTGGCGGCGACGCGCACGACGGCTGATCCCCGCTCTCGCGGTCGTCGTCACGGTCTGTGCGACGGCGGCTTGGATGCTCGGCGGCGACCTGCTGGTGGGCATGGGGCGTCAGGTGCTGGGGGCGGTGACCTTCAGCTACAACTGGCTCGCGGTCGCCGACGGCACCGATTACTTCGCGGCGACCGCGCCTGAGCTGTTCCGCAACTTCTGGTCGCTGGCGGTGGAAGAACAGTTCTACGTGGTGTGGCCGCTGCTTCTTCCGCTCGTGCTGCTGATTCCAGGGCGCTGGCCGCGCGTCGCACTCATGCTCGTCGCCGCGGGTGGGTCGGCGTGGTGGATGGCGCAGCTCGTCGCGTCCCGTGATGTCACCCGCGCCTACTTCGGCACGGATGCGCACGCCTTCGGCCTGCTCATCGGCATCGCGCTGGCGCTCGCCGTCACGAATATGTCGGAACGGGAATGGATGCGTTCGCAGAATGCGCGCGCGGCTGCGCTGCTCGGGGGAGTGGTCGGGCTGTCGGCGATCGTCGTGGCGGCGGCGCAGCCCTCGCCATCTTCGTCGGTATCTGGCCCGGTTCGTGGTTCGGGCGCAGCCTCGATGTCGCCCCGCTGAAGTGGGTCGGCGATCGTTCGTACGGCATCTACCTGTGGCACTGGCCGGTGCTCGTGCTGATGCTCGTCGGCACCCAGGGCTTCGGGCCTGAAGCGGGCATTCCGGTGTGGACCGGAATCGCTGCGCTCGTGGTTTCAGTGGCCGCTGCAGCGCTGTCGTACCGTTTCGTGGAGCAGCCGTTCCGCCGATACGGATTCCGTCTCGCGCTGCGCGCGCTCGGTCGGCGGATCGCGGGCGCTCCGCTCAGCAGGTTCAGCGGAATCGCAGCGATGGCGGTCGTGCTGGTCGCCATCGGCGGCACGACCGCGGCGATCATCAGCGCGCCGCACACGACAACCGCGGCGGACGCGATCACTCGCGGACAGGATGCCTTGGGCGAGGCCACCACCACACCCGCGCCCACACCTGCTCCAGCCCCGGCCGAAGACCAGATCGTGATTCCGGCCGGCACCGAGATCACCGCGGTGGGGGACTCGGTCATGCTGGCCTCTGCGCCGGCACTGCTCGAGCAGTTCCCCGGCATCGCCGTGGACGCAGAAGTTTCGCGGTCGATCTGGGCGGGACCGGACATTCTGCAGAGCCTCGCCGCGGGTGGCGCGCTCCGCGAAAACGTCGTGGTCGCACTCGGCACGAACGGTCCCGTCGATAGGGATGTGCTCGAGCAGATGGCGCAGATCGCCGGTGCGGATCGCAACATCATCCTCGTCAACGCGCATGCGCCACGAGACTGGATTCCCGGCGTCAACGCCGATCTCGAGGCGTTCGCCGACAGCCACCGCCGCGTCTGGATCGCCGACTGGTCGGGCGCCATCACCCCGCATGAGGATCTCCTCGCCGGTGACGGCACCCACCCCGGGGATGCCGGTGGGCGAGTGTTCGCGGCATCCGTCGAGTCCGCGCTCGTGAACATCGAGAAGAGTCGCCTGCGCGCCGGGACGGACTTCGTTAACGCCCCCTCTGGTCGCGCTTCGCGCGTGCCGTTCCCGGAGTAGCCGCGCGTGCGCGCCCTCACCCGTGCCGACGCACCGTTCCCGGAGTGAATGCACCCGTAAGGATCCGCTGGGTGTAGAGCATTCGCAGCGTATTCTCAAATCGGCATGCGACGGCGGTCGGATTTGTACCTGCGCTGAACTAACTCATAAAATTAGACCTTTGCGTCGTCTCGGAGAAACTTCGGCTGACGGCGCCTGTTGGGGACTAATAGGGGAGAAGCACTTCGTGCAGGCTGAGAAGTACATTCGAGCGCGCCATAAAACCGGTGCCGCACGTCGAGGGAGTTTGATCCGACGGATCGTTTCGGCCGTGGGCGCGGTGACGCTTACCGCCGTCGGGCTGGTCGCGCTGCCGGCTACGGCGATGGCGGCCGCGAACAACGCCATCGTGGTCGATGCGGTCACCACGGGTGGCGGTACGGGAGTCGATGGACAGCTGGTGATCGGAGACACGATCGAGATCAGCGGAACCTGGGACGCGTCTGCCGCTGACCCGCACAAGGGCGACACCTTCATGATCGGGCTCCCCAAGGAGCTCAACATCCCCACGGATGTTCCGTTCAATCTCACCGGGCCGCGTCCTGATGGATCGACAGCGATCTGGGCGACGTGCCTGGCGACTGCCGGGGTCGATGAGGTCGTGTGCACGCTCACCGACGAGGTCGAGGCAAACCCCGAACTCGTTCAGGGTACGTTCGCTTTCGACGTCAAGGCTGTCGAGGCGACGACAGAAAAGGAGCTGAGCTTCAGCCTGAACGGCGCAGGCACTCCCATCGTCCTCCCTGGCGGCGGCGGCATCGACGACGGCATCGAGATCCCTGACAACTGGGACAAGACCGGTGAGATGAACACGAACAACTGGTCGATGACGTGGAAGATCAATCTTCCCGGTCAGAACCTGCAGGGCCACGAGACGGTCAACATCGCGGACACGCTCGGCGTCGGACACGTCCTCTGCGAGCCCTCGCAGCTCAAGGTCGAGACCGTGCGCGGTGACAAGGTCGTCGACGTGTCGAGCATCGCCACGGTCGTCCCCGGCACCGATGCGCAGCACTTCACCATCGCGCTGACCGCACCCGACGGCGGGTTCGACCCGAACGTCACCTACCGCGTGAGCTACGCCACCTGCACGCCCGACGGGCAGATCGACCCCGCGACCACCGAGTACACCAACGAGGCCACGGTCGACATCTGGGGTGATGCGTCATCCGGAGTCATCGGCATCAACCCGCAGTCGTGGCACGAGGAGCTCACGAAGTTGGGCTCCGTCCTCGACAGTGGCGATCGTAATGGCAAAATCGCGTGGGCCGTCACGGTCCCGGGCGATCACCTCGAGGGCAAGGACGGCTTCACCTTCTCCGAGACCCTCGGCGCCGGCCATGAACTGTGCCTGCCCGCGGACGGTAAGCCGGGCACGATCAGCGGGATCAGGATCACCGAGCAGTACGGACCCAGCACCCAGTTGGAGCGCGATGTCACAGCGCTGCTGACGCCGACCATCCGGTCTCAGTCGGAGCAGGTCTTCCAGGTGCAGTTCGACATCAACGATTCCGCGGCTCTGCAGTTCAAGGCATCCGACTACCGCTACGTCGTGACGTACAACACCTGCGTGACCGACCCGAATCTGCCTGCGGCAGGGACGGCATACTCCAACAGCGTGAATGTAGACGGAGTCATCACCCGCCCCGTGGAAGCGGTGGTTCCGACACGCACCGAGGGCAAGAACGGTTCCATCAACACCAAGGGCGTGACCCTCGACGGCGTCGAGCACCTGCCGCAGACGACGATGAACTGGGACATCACGGTTCCGGGTGAGCGTCTGGCCGATATCGAGAGCGACCTGGTCGTCACCGACACGCTCTCCGACGCGCACCAGGTGTGTACGGCGGGTGAGCTGACCGGCGGCCCGGCCGCGCAGCTCGGCTTGAAGATCGAGGCACGCGACCAGATCACCAACGGCGGACTCAAGACCGTTGATCTGACCGAGACGGTCACGGTCGCCCAAGACGGCCAGAAGCTGACGTTCACGATCCCTCAGCCGACTCTTGTGCAGCCCGACAAGACGACGCAGACCGGTTTCAGCCGCGAGTACCAGTACGTCATCAGCTATACGACGTGTACGACGACTGGCGGCATGGATGCTCCGGGCACGACATACGGCAACACGGCCACCGTCAACGGCAAAACTTATGAGAAGTCGGTGACGCAGAGCAATCGCGGGAGCGGCTCCGGTTCGGGCGTGCCGCGCGGCTCGATGGCGATCAGCAAACTGATCGCCGATACGCCGGGTGCGGCTTTCGTGCCAGCGGATGCGATGTTCACCGTGCATGTGCAGGAGTTCGACCCGAGCGGCACGATGCAGCTCGAGTACGACCGTCAGGTGCCGTTGAACGGCGACGCGGTCAGCGGACCGAACTCGCGCGGCACTGGCTGGACCGCCAAGATCACCGAGCCGACCTTCCCCTCGATCCCCGGCGTCGCCTTCGGAACTCCGGTCTTCACCGAGAGCGCCGGCGTCATCGTCAGCGATGGGGGAACAGTAGCCACGGTCTCCCTGGCCCCGGGCAAGAACATCGCCGTCGGTCTCACCAACACCGCGCAGCTGGGGTCGCTGAGCATCGTCAAGGCCGTGACCGGTGGGGCGGCAGCGTTGGTCGATGACGCGAAGAACTACAAGGTCACCGCGAAGATCGACACGAGCGCGCTGGGCGCGACTTTCCCCGCGCAGCCGGACCGCGTGATCGATCTGACCGAAGGCGCGCCTGCCACGTTGAGCGACCTGCCGATCGGCGCGGTCGTCACCTTCAGCGAGGCAGCCCCGGCTAATGATGATCGGCTCACCTGGGGGACCCCGGTGTTCAGCCCTGCGAGCGTGGCCATCACCGCCGCGCATGCGTCGGCACCGGCATCGGTCGCTCTCACCAACTCGGTCGAGCGCACGGTCGGCACTTTCTCGCTCGTGAAGACCGTGACCGGCGAGCAGGCCGCGAATCCGGCCGTCCCCGCCAGCGTCACCGTCACGGCGACCTGGGACGCGGAGGGCACGGAGGGCACGAAGACGCTGACGGTTCCCACCGATGGCACTCCGTTGCCGCTCGGTGAGAACCTGCTCATCGGTACCGAGGTCACGCTCTCCGAGACGCCGCTCAGCGACGGCTCGAGCATCGCTTGGGGGTCGCCGACTTGGTCAGGAACCGGAGTGACTGTCGAAGGCAGCGACGCGGTCGTGACCATCGGTCGGGATGCTGCCGCCACCGTCACTCTCGAGAACCACGCGGCGACCTCTGTCGCGGGGCTCAGCCTGATCAAGGGCATCGCTGGTGAAGCGACGGGCGAGGTCGACTCCGACACCGAGTTCCCGGTCACGGCGACCTGGACCGACGGTGAGGGCATCGAGCAGTCGAAGAACATCACGATCAACGCGGTGGAGCCGACGCTGCTCGGCGATGACTTCCTCGCGGGTACCGTCGTGATGATCACCGAGGGCGAGCGCCCCGGTATCGACACGGTCATCTGGGACTCGATCACGATTACGGGCGATGGCGTCACCGACAACGGTGACGGCAGCGCGGAGATCATCGTGTCCGACCAGCACACCGACGCGACGCTGGTGACGGTGACGAACGAGGCGACATGGGCGCCGGGCACCTTCAATCTCGCGAAAGACGTCTCGGGAGTCCTGCTGAACAACTCTGATGTTCCGGATGAGGTCTTGGTGACGGCGTCCTGGTTCGAAGACGGCGAGCCGTTCGCGCAGGATGTCACGGTCCCGACCAACGGCACGGTCGTGCCGTTCGGTGGCGACCTGCCGCACGGCACCGAGGTGACGCTCACCGAGCACGCGCCGGTCGACGGCGCGGCATTCACGTGGGATGCTCCGATCTGGGATGCCGTGGGCATCGTGCTCCACGGGGACGGCAGTGCGACGATCACGATCGGCGCGGCGACCGACGTCGACGTGGTGCTGACGAACAATGCCACAGCGTCGCTCGGCAGCCTATGGGTGCGAAAGACGCTCTCGGGCGACTCGGATGTCGTCCCGGCGGATGTCGTGTTCCCCGTCATCGCGACGTGGACCGACCTCATGGGCGAAGAGCAGCGGGTGACGCTCGACCTCAAGGCGGGAACGCCGGGAGTGATCGAGGGCCTGCCGCTGGGCACCGAGGTCGCCCTCACCGAGGATTCCGCGACCGGCCTGCCCGCGAACGCCAAGTGGCTGGGTGCGGTCTGGTCGAGCGAGTCCGCGGACGTCGCGATCGACGGGGAGGGCACCGAGGTCGTGGTGACAGTGACCGGCGAACCAGGCGTGGATGCCGAGATCTCGCTCGACAACGAGTTTGAGAGGATCCCGGATCTCGCCACCACCGGTGGAGGCCTCGTCCCAGCGGGTCTGATCGCGGCCATGGTGGCGCTGATCGGTGGCGGTGCGCTGCTGATCATTAAGCGTCGCCGGCTGGAGGCCTGAGCAAGACGGCAATAGCTGTGGGGCGGTACGGATTCCTCCGTGCCGCCCCTTGTCTGATTCCGTCGCTGTTAGTGGTGGAGCCGATGCGAGGGACCCGAACACGCTCACCAAGAAGGCCGCACGGCTCGCTTATGTGACCAACCTCGTCAACCAGGAGGACCTAGTCGGCATCGACGCGCGCGGCGGAGCTTCGGCGCATCGCTTCACCCAGTTTCAGAGACGCATCGCTGCCGGGTTCGCGGTCGAGGCCTACCTGTTGCAGGGCACGTTCGCCTCGGCGGACACTCTGCGGTTCGCCTCTTCCGAGTCTGCGGTCGTGAAGATGGTGGTCTCGAAGGCTCCACCACCGCCGCCCGCGACTTACTCGGCTGGGCTCGACCAGCTCATCGAAGGTGCCGGTCCTGATAGCGCGCATTTGCCTGGGTGACACGCAATGCCGTAGGCTATCTCCTTGGTGCCCTACTGCTGGGCGCACGAACGTGAGCCCTCCACTGGCGTGTTCCGCTTCACAAGCTCAGCGAGCTTCGAAGAGAACCACCCCGGAGTGGGATTCACGAACCTCTCCGTTCGAACAAGAAAGCAGCACTATTGTGACGCGCACATACACCCCGAAGGCCGCGACAATCCAGCGTGACTGGGTCGTCATCGACGCCAACGACGTCGTTCTCGGCCGCCTGGCATCCCACGCTGCAGCGCTCCTGCGCGGCAAGCACAAGCCGACCTTCGCCAACCACGTCGACACCGGCGACTTCGTCGTCATCATCAACGCCGACAAGGTTGCCCTGACCGGCCAGAAGCTTCAGAAGAAGATGGCTTACCGCCACTCCGGCTACCCGGGTGGTCTGTCGAAGGTCTCCTATGAGGAGCTCCTCGAGAAGAACCCCGTCCGCGCTGTCGAGAAGGCCGTCCGCGGCATGCTCCCCAAGAACAGCCTGGGCCGTCAGCAGCTGTCGAAGCTCAAGGTGTACGTCGGTGCCGAGCACCCGCACGCCGCGCAGCAGCCCCAGCCGTACACCCTCGACCAGGTCGCCCAGTAAGCGCCGTAACGACTAAGGACATACTCGTGGCTGACATCGAATCCACCGAAACTCCGCAGAACTACTCGACCTCGAGCCCTGAGGCCGCGGCAACCGAGACGGCTCCCCGTCCGGTTCTCAACGTCCCCGGCGCTGCCGTCGGTCGTCGCAAGCAGGCCATCGCCCGCGTGCGTCTGATCCCGGGCTCTGGCACCATCACGGTCAACGGCCGGACGCTCGAGGACTACTTCCCGAACAAGCTGCACCAGCAGCTGATCAACGACCCGTTCAAGGTGCTGAACCTCGAGGGTGCGTACGACGTCATCGCGCGCATCTCAGGTGGCGGCGACTCGGGCCAGGCCGGCGCACTGCGTCTCGGCATCGCCCGCTCGCTGAATGGCATCGACGTCGAGAACAACCGTGCAACGCTCAAGAAGGCCGGCTTCCTCTCTCGTGACGCTCGCGTCATCGAGCGCAAGAAGGCTGGTCTGAAGAAGGCCCGCAAGGCGCCTCAGTACTCGAAGCGCTAAGGATCACCACTCCGATGCCGCTTTTCGGCACGGACGGCGTGCGAGGGCTTGCCAATGGCATCCTCACCGCCGATCTGGCGCTCACCCTGGCCCAGGCGACTGCTGTCGTCCTGGGCCAGGGCCGCACTGCAGAGGCTCGCAAGGGCGAGGGCAAGCGACTGTCCGCAGTCGTCGCCCGCGACCCGCGCATCTCCGGTGAATTCCTCGTGGCCGCCGTCTCGGCAGGCCTCGCAGCATCCGGCGTCGACGTTCTCGACGCGGGTGTCATTCCCACTCCGGCCCTGGCGTTCCTCGTCGGCGACCACGACGCCGACTTCGGCGTCATGGTGTCCGCGTCGCACAACCCCGCACCGGACAACGGAATCAAGATCTTCGCCCGCGGCGGCGTGAAGCTCCCCGATGAGGTCGAGCAGCGCATCGAGGCCG
Organism: Microbacterium zouquanmingi; assembly: GCF_052266695.1. Lineage (NCBI taxonomy): Bacteria > Bacillati > Actinomycetota > Actinomycetes > Micrococcales > Microbacteriaceae > Microbacterium > Microbacterium zouquanmingi. The sequence continues at coordinate 408,800 of NZ_JBQPQZ010000001.1, read as the reverse complement.
CGATGGCGGGGGAGATGCTTCTCCCCACCGGCTCTGGCGTCGGGCGCATCCAGCGCTTCTCCGACGCAGAAGACCGTTACAAGCTGCACCTGCTGGGCTCGCTCCCGCACTCGCTCGACGGCATCCACGTGGTGCTCGACTGTGCGCACGGCGCGGCATCCGGCGTCTCACCCGAGACCTTCAAGGCCGCCGGCGCGACCGTGACGGTCATGGGCGCCGAGCCCGACGGAATCAACATCAACGACGGCGTCGGCTCCACGCACCTCGACAACCTCGCTGAGGCCGTCGTGCGTCTGGGCGCCGACATCGGCATCGCCCACGACGGTGACGCAGACCGCTGCCTCGCCGTGGACGCTGACGGCCGCATCATCGACGGCGACCGCATCATGGCGATCCTCGCGGTGGCTATGAAAGAGCGCGGTCACCTCGTCAAGGACACCCTCGTCGCAACCGTGATGAGCAACCTCGGCCTGCACCGCGCGATGGAAGAGCACGGCATCGCCGTGCGCCAGACTGCTGTCGGCGACCGCTACGTGCTCGAAGACATGAATGCAGGCGGCTTCGCGCTGGGCGGTGAGCAGTCCGGGCACGTCATCATGAGCGAGTTCGCGACGACCGGTGACGGTGTGCTCACTGGCCTTCACCTGGTCGCTGAGATGGCGCACAAGAAGAAGACCCTCGCTGAGCTCGCGAACGTGATGACGGTGTACCCGCAGGTGCTCATCAACGTGCGCGGAGTCGACAGAGAACGCTGCGCAGATGATGAGGGCGTGCAGAGCGCCGTCGCCGCCATCGAGGCCGAGCTCGGCGATTCAGGACGAGTGCTGCTGCGCAAGTCCGGAACCGAACAGCTCGTGCGCGTGATGGTCGAGGCGGCGGATGCTGAATCCGCACAGTCCTACGCCGACCGGCTTGCCGCGGTCGTCAAGGAGCGCCTCGCGCTGTAGCGCGTGCCAGTTCACCTGACGGCAACCTCACGGCCACGCAGGTCGGGTGTGTGCGACACCGCTCGTTGCGGACGCATCAATAGCTTCGGGACGTCCCTGTCGACTTCCCCAGCCATTGGTGTGTCCACGTGCTCCTGCGCCGCCCTGCTCTTGCTCTCCCGTCCATCTTCGGCGTGACCGTGCTGGCCGCCACGCTGCTTCCGGTCAGTCCGGTCGCGGCATCCGTCACGGCCCCGCCGCACGCGCTGAAGACGGCGACCGCCACCGCGGCGCCCGCCAAGACGGCAGCCGCCACCGCCGCCCCCGCGATCATCGTCACCGAGATCGTCGCGAACAACGTCGGCAGCGACCAGTTCGAGTACGTCGAGATTCACAACACGTCCGCCGCGGCAATCGATCTTGCGGCCGAGGGCTACTCGTTCGCGTACTCCTACGCCGACTCTGACGACCGCAGCCGCGACGTCGCGCTCACCGCCGAGCCGCTGGTACTCGCCGCAGGTGAGACCGCTGTTCTCTGGCTGAGCTACACCGGCGGCACTGTCGATTCGTTCGCCCACACGGCCGATGACTTCCGCACCTACCACGGGGTGGATGCTGCTACCCAGGTCGTCCGTCTCACGGGCCAGGCGGGGATGGCCAATGGCGGAGACCGCGGCATCCGGGTTCTGAAGAATGACGCGCTGCTGACGTGGTCGCACTATCCGGCGGGGTCGATGGGCGATGACTTCGGAGTGCACTTCCGTCTGCCGGCCGCACCAGAGACGGCCGGTGCGCCGGAAAGCCTCAGCGTGCTCGGCCTGCAGTCCGAGCGCACCCCCGGCACGGTGCTGCCGATCGCGCTGGAGCGTCCGGCGCCGACGCAGCCCGAAGAGCCGCAGCCAGGGCCGGCTTCGAACTGGCCGCTCATGGTCACCGAGATCGCACCTGATAACGCGGGCACCGACGCCTTCGAGTACTTCGAGGTGCACAACACCACGAACCAGCCGATCGATCTGCAGACGTCCGAGACCACCGGCGGGTACTCGTTCGCCTACTCCTTCGCGGATTCCGATGACCGCACTCGTGACGTCGCGCTGACGGTGACGACGGATGCCGACACTGATGCCGCACCGACCGCGATCGCCCCCGGCGAGACCGTCGTGATGTGGCTGAGCTACACGACCGCGACCCTGGACTCCTTCGCGCACACGGCGGACGAGTTCCGCGGCCACTGGGGCGCACCCGCCGAGACGCGGGTGATCCGGATCGAGGGACAGGCCGGGATGGCGAACGGCGGGGGCCGCGGCATCCGGGTTGTGAAAGACGTAGCCGAGGCTGAAGAGATCGTCGGCTGGTCGTACTATCCGGCAGGCTCGGTCGGCATTGACCTGAGCGCGCACTTCCGCATTCCCGGCGACATCGCCCAGCACAGCATGCCGCTTCTCGAAGAAGCGGCCTCCCCGACGCCGGGCGTGATCTCACCCGACGCTCTCACGGCACACGCCCCCGAGCCTGAGCCCGAGTTCGACCCGCAGCCCGATCCCTCGGTGGTCGCGGCGCCGCTGCAGGTGACCGAGCTGCTGCCCGACTCGACGAACGTCGGCGCCTCTGACGGATTCGAGTTCATCGAGCTGTACAACGCCACGAGCGAGCCGATCGACTTCGGCGACTACTCGATCAACTACCTCTACGCGGTCGATGAGCACACCAACACGCAGACGAGCCGGTGGCCGGCGACTCCCGCCGATGTGGTGATCCCGGCCGGAGAGACGCTCGTGCTGTGGATCAAGAACGGCCCGAACGACGAGCTCGGAGCAGCGGAGTTTAACGCCGCGTTCGGCACGACTCTCACGCTCGGCGAGAACCTCGTCGAGATCTTCTCCGGCGGAATGGCGAACGGCACCCCGCGCGGAGTTGAGGTCATCACCAACACCGGTCACTCCATCAACCGCGGTCACTACAACCTCGCCGGCGCCGATGACACGATGGTCGATCAGGGCATCCGCTACGTCACCAGCGACGACGACCTGACGCTGCAGCGCATTCTGGGTATCACTCCAGCGACCCCCGGTGCGATCCAGGCCGACCAGGTGCCCGCGGGGCTGATGATCCCCGCGCCCGACACCACGGCTCCCGTCATTGAGAACCGCACCGCGGGCGAGATCGACCCGGCCGCGGACTTCGTGCTGAGCTTCGGCATCACGGACGACGTGCTGACGCGCACGGTGACGCTCGAGCTGGCCAACGACGTCGACGGCGAGATGCCGGCGGTCAACATGTCGGATGCCGGCGACGGTGCGTACGTCCACACGATCCCCGCAGTCGACCTCACGGGCAAGTCGTGGTTCGAGTACTCGGTCACGGCGAGCGATGGCACGCACACGACGACGCTCGACACCGTTCGCGTCAACGTGAAGGGCGTCTCCACCGAGCCGCTGCGCCTGGGCCTCGAAGACGGCGCGTACGTCGGCGGTGCCGCGAAGGGCGGCATCGAGACGGTTGTTGCTGCGTCAGACGAGTACCCGGCAGAGATCGCCCTGGACGTCAACGGCAATGCGCTCGAGACCGCGACGAGCCTCGAGTCGGAGCCGGTGTTCGCGTTCGAGACGTCGAACACCGACTACTACTTCAAGAACGGTGTGCGCATCGGCGATGACGTGCTGAACATCTTCGACAAGGGCACCTACTCGAACTGGGAGACCATCTCGACCCCGGTGCCGCTGTCGTACGTGCGTCAGGGCGACGAGCTGGTCGTCAGCGTCTGGGCGGGCACGAAGAAGGCCCCCGAGATCGATGAGTTCGAGAACAACGACGACTTCGTGATCCGCGGGCTGCGCATGATCCTCCCTGACGGGCGCACGCTCTTCCCGCAGGGGTACGACAACCCCGAGACCGTGCTCTCGATGGGCGACAGCGCGGGCAAGTTCGACTTCTACGAGGCACGGTTCACCCTGCCGGATGACGCATTCTCTGCGGTCACGGCCCAGTGGAATACGACATCGCACGACGACGGCCAGGCGGTCGTGGCGGCTACGGATGCGGCGAACACCGTCTCGCGTACCGTGAACGTCGACAACACCGGCCCGGAGGTCACGACCGAGATCGTCGACGGCACGGCATTCCAGGGCGTGATCTCGATCGACGCCGAGGTGACCGACGCCGGAGCGGGTGTCGGGCAGACGGTCGCGATGCTCGACGGAGTCGAGATCCCGCTCCCGTACGAGACCTCGTCCGTCGTGCTGCCCGCAGGTACGCACACGCTCGCGATCACGGCGACGGATGCTCTGGGCAACGTTTCGGAATACACCACGAGCTTCATTACCTATGACGAGCAGCCCAGCGCCGGTGCGTTGTCGCCTGCCGAAGGCGAAGAGGTCGAGGCAGGAGACGTGACCCTGCAGGCGAAGGTCGAAGACCCGACCGGAGACGTGCTCGACGTGTCATTCCTCGAGGGCCGTCGCGTCGACCTGTCGGATGGTGATATCGAACTGCAGTCGGGCACGGTGAACGACGCGCAGAGCCTGGATCGCGCGCAGCCCGAGCTACTGAGCGACGAAGACATCCGGATGCTGTCGAGCGCCGACGGCCTCGCCGCAGATGTGTCTTCGAACGAGGCGTTCCCGTACCAGCTCTTCGACGTTGCCACGGGTGACGCCGGCGACGGCTCGCTCGTGCGGGTGTCGTGGTCTGGTCACGCGAACGCCGGTGCGACGGTGGTGCTGTACGCGCTCGCCGCAGACGGCTCGGCGTGGACCGAGCAGACCCGGCACGTCGCGGCCGATGAGGGCTCGTTCACGCTGGATGCGGCGATCGATGTCACCGCGCACGCGCACGACGGTGCCGTGCGGGTGCTGATCCAGCACTCCGAGGGATTCGCGGGCACTGATCTGAGCACGCGCGAATCGGGCGTGACGCCGGGACACCCGTTGGATACTCCGCGCGCCGAGTACGACTTCACCTTCGGGTGGGAGTCCGACACCCAGTACTACAACGAGAACCTCGTTCCCGAAGAGGACCGGTACCGTCACCAGCAGGCGATCCACAGCTATCTGCTCGCGCAGCGCGAGACGCTGAATCTGCAGTATCTGTTCCACACCGGCGACATCGTCGACGACTACGACCAGACGTACCAGTGGGAGAACGCCGACCCGGAGTACCGCCGCCTCGACGAGGCCGGTCTGCCGTACGGTGTGCTGGCCGGCAACCATGACGTGGGCCACTCGGTGATCGACTATACGAACTACGGCACGTACTTCGGTGAGGATCGGTTCGCGGGCAACCCCTGGTACGGCGGCAGCGACCAGAACAATCGCAGTCACTACGATCTGCTGTCGGCGGGTGGGATCGACTTCATCATGGTCTACACCGGGTGGGGTCCGGGCGATGTCGAGATCGCCTGGATGAACGAGGTGCTCGCGCAGTATCCCGATCGGGTGGCGATCATCGCGCAGCATGAGTTCATCCTCACCACGGGTGGGCTGGGAGCTACGCCGCAGCGGATCCTCGATGAGGTCGTCGCGACCAACCCGAACGTGAAGATGGTGTTCTCCGGGCACTACCACAGCGCGTTGACCCGCACCGATCAGTTCGATGACGACGGCGATGGCGTGATGGATCGCAACGTCTACTCAATGCTGTTCGACTATCAGGGCCTTCCTGAGGGCGGTCAGGGCTTCTTGCGCCTGCTGCACTTCGACACGGTGGGAGAGCGCATGATCGTGCGCACGTTCTCCCCGTCGCTGGAGGACCCCGCGAACGGCGGCCTGCTGGGCAAATACAACTCGGATGACGCAACGCTCGCGGCAGCCCCGCAGGAGTTCGAGCTGTCGTTCGCAGACCTCGGCATTTCGACGGTCGAGCGGATACTGGGGACGGATGCCTTCTCGGCAGAAATCCTCACGGCGAACGAGATCGCGTCATTCGAGCAGGTGGAGTCAGGATCGATCCTGTCGGCCACGTGGCCGCTGGCCGAGGTGGGGGAGCGCGGCTGGTACGTGCGCACGAGTGATCCGTACGGCGCGATCGACGTCTCGCCGGTGCAGCTGTTCACGGTGTTGCCCGCTGCAGACCCGGGCCCGGGTGATGGTGATGGAAACGGCGGAGACGGCGATGGCGGCACGCCCGGCGGCTCTGGCGGCTCGGGTGCGGGCACGGACGGCAAGGGCTCTGACGGAGCCTCTGACGGCGCGCTGGCGACGACCGGTGGTGACGGCGCAGGTCTGATCGGCTGGACGATCGCCGCGGCGCTCGCGCTGATCGCTGGAGCCGGTCTGCTCGTGCGTCGCCATCGACGCTCGGTCAGCTAGACGCTCGGTCAGCTGACGGATGCGCGACTTCGCCACCCCGCCCGTTCGGGTGGCGGGTCCCACGCCCAGCGGAGGGCTGACCGACTGGTGAGCACGATCGGCGGTGGATCATCACCCCGTCCGTCACCACTGCCACTGCCACTGCCACTGCGACCGGCTCCGCCCGTGCCGCTCCCGCGTCTGCGCGGATGGAGCATGAACGCACCGAGCTCGTCGCGCGTGATCTTCCACTTGTTGTTGTGCAGCAGCATGTGGTGATGTCGGCACAGCAGAATGCCGCGGTTGATGTCGGTGCGGCCGAGGTCTTCTTTCCAATGGTCGCAGTGGTGCGCTTCGCAGTACGAGGCGGGTGCCCGGCACTCGGGGAACATACACCCGCCGTCGCGCACAGCGAGAGCGATCCGCTGCGCAGGGGTGAAAAGTCGCTGCTCTCGGCCCACGTCGAGAGGGTTGCCGGCGGCGTCGACGGTGACGTTCCGGCTGCCGACGACGCAGAGGTTGCGGTCGAGCACGACGCCGGGCAGCGCATCGCCGCCGTCTTCGAGGTGTCCGTTCGCGAGCATCCGCCCGAATGCGTCATGCACTCCGGTGGCGCCATCGATCGTGACAATGCGAATACCGGGCTGACGGGCACCGAAGACATCTGAGGCGTCTGCCAGGGCTCCCGCTCGCAGAACGTCCATGAACAGGTCGTATGCGAGCTGGTCGTTCGTGCGCGGATCGTCGACGAGGGCACTTGCTGCGGCGCGCTCCTCATCGGTCATGAACCGCGGCCCGCCACGACGAGGCCGCAGCGCTGCGTCTCGAATCGCATCGAGCCAGGCGGCATTCTCATCATCGGACACGATGTGGGTGTGATGCTGCCCCTCGGCATTGCGCCAGGACCGCCACGACCGCGCTGCGTACGAGCGTTCGAAGCGCTCCTGTACCCCTTCTGGGTCGAGCGAGTCGCGCATCTGCCGCGCTCTGCGCGCGAGATCTTCGACCGACGTGTCGTGGGATTCTCGGGCGAGCTGCTCCGCGGCCAGTGACCAGACATCGATCATCGCGTCGGTCGGGCCCTCAGCCTCGCCTCGAACGGGTGGCTGCCCTAATCCGCGCAGGATCGCATCATGCTGCGCGGTGGTGAGCGCTCCCGAGAACAGGGCTTGACGCAACGGCTCGTGCCACGGCATCCGCACGCGCGTCTCGCCAGCGGCCTCGCCGCCGCCTTCCGCAGCATCCGCACCGCCGGCGACATCGACACCGGCGACATCGCCACCGGCGCCGGAAGAATCCGCGTCGCCGCCAGATGATTCTTTCGCCTCGACCGCGGCCGCGGCATCCGAACCTTCGGCGACGAACTCGCCCAACCGCACCGCACGTGCCGCGTCGGCGCGCGTGCCGCCGATGACCGACTGCACCAGCGATACCGCGTTGCGATGGCCGTGCACGGCCGCGAGCCCGGAATGCCCGGCCTCGCGCTGCGACCGCTCTGCGATGATGGCGGCGCCGACCGTCAGCATCCGCTCGGCACAATTCGCGATGGCGGCCGCCTCTGCCAGGCCGGCGACGATCTCGTCGTCGTCGAGGCCGCGCATGGCCGTCAGCAGGACGTCGATATCGACGTCGCCGATGCGCGATTCCAACCCATCGAGGGTCTCGCGCAACTCGCTGAAAATGGCCATATCTCATAGTCCCAGGGGTCACAGACATTCGAACGAGAGCCCGAAGAACTCAGAGATACAGAACTCAGCGCAGCACCTCGACCAGCACCACCCACGAGACCACGATCGCCGAGACGATGGCGAGCAGGCATCCGGCGGCTACGAGGACGAGACCTGAAGAGACCCCGGCGATCAACAGAACTGCGCCTGAGAGATACGCGACGATCGGCAGGTATCCGAGTACTGACTTCACGACGCGTGCCCGCTGCTCGGGGGCGGTGTCGCGCATGATGACCCGCATGGCGTGCACCTGGAATGCGCCCGCGATGAGAGTGCACGCGAGCACGACGATTCCATACCCGAGCAGGTCGAGCCGGGGAATGAGCGCGGCCCCGGATGCCACGAGGGCCAGCACGAGCGACGCGATCGCTGCCCCCAGGCGCGCAGTAAGCGTGCCGGCGTGAATGATCTTGTCGATGTTGACGCTGGCGGCGACGATGACCAGTCCGGCGAGGGCGGCACTCGCTCCTGCCATCGCGACGTTGAACTCGCTCCACTCCGCCAGCGCAGTGACCATGCGACCAAAGTACTCCCGCAGGGTGCATCCGCGCAGCCATCGCACCACCACCCGATTGATTGACGAGGTGATGGGGCTGCGCTACGGTGTGGCCTACGCGCGGTACCCGACTGCGCTGGTCTGCCGACGGTGGACGACCCGAACCCTGGCAGTGCTGCCTGGGCGAAAGACTGGGAGCGGTTGAATGACCCGTATGAGAACGCTGCATGTCGCGGCAATAGGGACCGTGGTTGCGGTCTTGGGATTGGGCCTCGTGCCCACGGCGGCCTCTGCGGCCAGTGGTGTTGCGTCGGTGACCGATTCCAGTGGTACGCACGAGTACGCGACGCTCGCTGACGCAGCTGATGCTGCACTCGACGGAGCGACGATCACGCTGCTCGACGACACAACGCTCGATCGGGCCGCATGGTTCGACGAGGGCCGCACGCTCACGCTCGATCTCGCCGGTCACACCATCACGACCGAGAGCAGCAACAGGCTCGAAGCGCAAAACGTCCACCTGAGCATCAACGGCCCGGGGGCGATCGACGTCAGCACGACTTACGACGATGATCCCCTTCGACTCCGCGGGTCGGTCGACCCAGTGGAGGACTACACGGTCGTCGACATCGCAGGAGGCGTATCCGCCGAGGGCTGGCCCGCTGTGTTCCTCACGGGCTCAGAAGGTGGGGGCAACAACGGCATGGTCGCCAACATCGACGGAGCGACGTTGACCGGCTACTACTACGCCGTCTACATCCACGGGGCGATCAACACGGGCACCACCCAGGTGATGCCCGTCCTCAACATCACGAACTCCACGATCATTGGTGACGGCGACTCGCTCGGTATGTACCTCGCGGGAGCCGGCAGCACCACGATCCACAACTCCACCATCGACGCCGACAGCGGCACCGGCACGGGAATCGAAGTGCGCGCCGGCTCGCTCACGCTGACCGACACGACGGTCAGCGCTGGCACCGGCACGCCGACCTTCGCCGCTGCGACGAGCGGCGCGACATCGACCAACGTCGGCGTCGCGATCGCGCAGCATCTCACGAAGCAAGCCATCAACGTGACGGTCGACGGGGGCGCGTATAGCGGCGGCGCAGCGATCTACGTGGCGAACCCCGAAGGCAACGTGCCGATGGGCGACGTCGACGTCACGGTGACCGGCGGTGCGTTCACGGGTGGGGTGATGTCGACGAACTCGGCGGGCGCGGCCCTCAGCAACTTCGTCAGCGGCGGATCATTCACCGCTGACGTCGCGGCAGGGAACCTGGTCGCCGATGGCAAGTCGCAGCTCGTCCACAGTGATCACGCCGCTTTCAAGTACGAGGTCCTGGCCACAGCAGACGCCCGCGCTCACGCCGCCGCGTCGGTCGTTCTCGATGGAACCACGGTGCACTACGAATCCCTCGAAGAGGCCCAGGAATCCGGCGGGGAGGTCACCCAGATCTTCCACGTGAACTTCGACGCCGCTAACGGCGACCCGATAACAGCAGTGACCGTCGACGAGGGCGACGCAGTGGCGCAGCCGACGACCCCGACCCGCGCCGGTTACACCTTCGACGGGTGGACTGACGGTACGGCGATGTGGAACTTCACCTCCCCGGTGACGCAGTCGATGACGCTGACCGGCGTATGGACGCTGATTCCGGTTCCCCCGGCGATGCCGACCGGTGTCACGGTGAGCGGTGGCGAACTGCAGGCGCTCGTCTCCTGGTCGGCTGCTGCGGATGCTGACAGCTACAAGGTCACGCTGACACAGGGCTCCAAGACGGTCACCTGCACGACGGAGACCCTGTCTTGCGCATTCGTGAACCTCGCGGCGGGATCCGTCTCGGCCAGTGTGATCGCGAAGAATGCGGTTGGTGACTCGCCGGCGAGTGCCGCGGCGACCGGAACCGTGACCGCGAGCGCTCCGCCGGCGACGCCTCCTGCGAACACGGGCGGGTCGACGGTGACGTCCGCTCCGAGCAATGCCGCCGCAGGGGCAACGATCACAGTTGTGCTCAAGGGCTTCGCACCCGGTTCGCTTGTGAACCTCTACGTGTACTCCGAGCCGATCCTGCTCGGCAGTGCGATCGCAGACAGCAATGGCGTGGCGACATTCACGGTGAAGCTTCCTGCGGGACTCGCTGCGGGTACTCACACTCTTGTCGGGACGGGCCTGAACAGCGCGGGCCAGGCAACGAGTGTCAGCCAGACGATCGTCACCACGGCGGCTGGTGGCAAGGGATCGCTGGCGACGACGGGTCTTCCCGTCGAGCAGATGACCAACGCAGCGCTTCTCGGAGTGATGCTCCTCGCCTTCGGCGGAATCGCGCTTGTGGTTCGACGTCGTAAGGCGACAACGAAGTAAGAGACAGCAGAGGTCCCCTTCCACAACACGTGGGAGGGGACCTCTGCCGTGTAGACCAAACCCCCAAATAAGGAGCTGCCTTGTCCGAAGATTATCCGAGCCGAAAGCTCGCCGACGCACCTCGCGCCGACGAGGGATATTACGGTCCCGAGAGCGTGTCATGGAGAGTGTTCTCCGACCCCTCGACGATGCTGGGCGCGAAGAACGCGCTGTTCCTGCAAATGCTCGAGCCGGGCATGATGGTGCACTTCGAGCGCGTGTCGCTCACGTCCGACGGTCCAGAAGAGATGGCGGCACGCTTCGATCGCACGTCGGCGTATCTGCGGGACGCGATTTTCGCCGATAAGGCGCATGCGGATGCCGCGGCCGCGCACGTCGATCGGCTGCACGAGCGCGCATCGTGGACCAACCCCGAAACGGGTGAGGTCGTCAGCGCCAAGCAGCCCACGTGGCAGCGGTGGACTTGGTGGACCTACATCTGGTCGGCCGTGCGCGGCTACCAGGAGTTCGGGCCGGGGCTTTCCACAGCCGATTCGGACCGGATCGTTCAGGAGTCCCGAAGAGGCGGAGAGAGCCTGCACGTTCCTGGCCCGTACTTCGAGACCTTCGCGGAACTCGACGCGTACATCCACGAAGAGATGAACACGAAGGCGCTGACGCTCTTCGCCGCTCTTGCAGGGCACACGCTGCGCCACCCTGACGTGAAGGGTCCGATCGCTCGCTGGGGCACACGGCGCGTGATCAACGGCATCCTCTCTCTGCTGCCAGAGAGTGCGCGGTGGTTCTACGCGGTCGAAGATCGCACTGCGAAGGACCTCGCCAAGGGGGCGCGCTTCACCAAGATGATCGCGAAGCTCGCGCGCAAGAACCACACGGCCGAGCAGCTCATGGCGCAGGCCGTGGGGGAGTCGGTCGCGAAGCCCTACCAGCGCGTAAGAACCAAGTAAGCGCACCACGCAGGCAAAAAGGCGATGGCCGCGACTCCCGAAGGAATCGCGGCCATCGCCGTTAAAACTGGGTCAGGCTGCGTCAGCCTGGTGCTTGTTGCGGCGCACTGCCGTTGCGACGGCGATACCGCCACCGACGAGCAGAAGCGCTCCGCCACCGATCCACAGGGTGAGCAGCGCGTCGCTATCTGCACCAGTGGTGGCGAGGTCGTCAGTGCCACCGGGGTTCGTCGCGGTGCCCACCGTGACCGTCGCGGCAGCGCCAACCGGGTTGGACGGCGAGGTCGCGAGGATCGTGTAGGTGCCCGAGGCGTTGGCCGGCAGAGTGATCCGCACGTTGTCGGTGCCACCGCCTGCGTTAGCGGTGGTGGTGCCGAGCGCCTTGGTCTCGACAGCGAACTTCACGAACGCGAGAGATGCGCCAGAAGCGTACTCACCCGTGAGGCTGATCGAGACGGGCTCGCTCGGGACGAACGCGTCATCCTGAACGAAGAACGTGAATGTGCCACCCGGGGCGACGGTCGAGGTGCTGGTCTCGCCGCTGGGCTCGGGGGTGTAGGCGGATGCCGCCACCGGAACAGCGAACATTGCTCCGGCGACGAGCGCGGCCACTGCGGCTGCCTTCGTAAACGTGTGCTTCATGAGTCCCCTCCGGACTGTGTAGATCCTGCTCGGTAGCAGGATGCCACCGTTCAACTCATACGCCGGTGCACAAGAAGGAGCGCCCAACGCCAATCGATTCCATACCGATTATTGGGTAACTTCACAGGTAATTGCAAATGGAGACGTGTCATCTCTATGAATTGTCGGTGTCATCCGCGTAACGATCTGGTTACTCCCCGGCACGTTTGCGCGAACATTCAGAGTGATCTGCTCGCCAGGAGCGAGTCGGGTCTTCCACACGATGACCTGCCTGCCGTCGTCGGTTCCGCCGCCGAAGCTGGGATTCTCTTGCCCCACGACGGAAGTCGACACGAGCTCAGCGCCTTCGGGCAGGTACACGTACGCGAGTGTTTCGACGATCCCGGGCGGAACGCCGAAGCTTCCGCCGCCGGTGATGTACTTGGGAAGTGAGGCCGCATCCGCCGGTGCATTATTACGCAGAGTGACGCTGAGCGCTGCTTCGCCATCGCACCACGCGGCATCGCTGGCGGCCTCCATGTAGTAGTCCATCTTCGAGCCGGTGCCGTCGTTGAGATAGACGCCGAACTCGGTGACGTCTGGGTCGAGGGGGCCGAGCGCTCCCTGCAGGGTGGTCCCGTCGAGGATCGCCTGCTCTTCGGGCGCGGCGTTCCAGACCATGAGCCGGCCCTCATTGCCCGCGCGCCCGAGTGCCGAGACGAGCGTCACCGGATCGGTGCCGCCCGCGGTCAAGGCAGAGAACACCGAGCCAGCCGCGGCGGCGAAGAACAGATCTTGCACGTCGGGGTCTTCGTAGCGCAGGTAGGCCTCGTTGAGTAACAGCTGCACGGCGTTCGAGCTGTTCAGCTCGTCGCCGGTGGGCAGCGTGAGGGGCCCAGTCGCCTCGAGCAGGTACGAGAGTGCCACGGGGTCGAGTGAGAGCACCCCGTCGATGGGGGTGCCGGTCTGCTGTTCCCACATCGCCTTGATGATCGGTGCGTCGCGGGTGAAGTCGGGAATCTGGGTGATGTTCTGCACGTACGTCGCCGGCTGCGTGCCGAACAACCGCACCTCGTCATCGGTGAGCGGCACGACCGGAGAGTCGTAGTGCGGAAAGTCCTGCGATGACGCTTGCCCTGCGAGAGTGATCTGCCCGTTCTCGGTGTGCACGAGCACCATCGCCCCGACGATGCCGCCGAGCGAGCGCCATTCGGCGTTGTTCTGAAAGACGACGAGATAGTTGCGTGGTCCGGCCGCGCCGAGCATGGCCGGCATTAGCTGGGTGGTGCGGTTCAGGGCGTCGGCTCCGGTGTGCACCTGGGTGAGCAGATCAGAGACCTTGTCGACGGCCTTTCGAAGGGGTGAGACGAGGGGAGTGGTGTCGATGCCGTTGATCACGGATGTTGCGGCGCCGATGCCGGAGGCGCCGGTGCTGGCCGCGTCTTGAAGGTCGGTGAAGATCGTGAGGTCGATCGCGCCGTTCTGCGGTCGGATGCTGTCGAGCGAGAAGGATGCTGCCGCCGAGGCAAGCGGCGTCAGCGACTGTGAGGCGACGTCGTCGAGTGCGGCGGCGACCGTCGAGACGGCGGCGAGCTGAGGCCCGACCCAGGGCAGCTGCTCGCCCGCTTTCCACACGATGTCGTCGGTGAGGTCGTGCGCGGCGGCAGTGTGCGACGAGATGTTGGCGATGAGGTTGGCGGCCTTGGCCGGATCAGAGAGAGCGGATGCTGCGTCACTCGCCGAATCCTGGGCGCTCGTCAGATGCATATAGGCAAGGAAGCCCCGCACGCCGATCCAGGCGGTGGCCGCGATCGCCAGCAGCAGGATGATTCCGAGCACCCATGCGGTCACTCGCCCCGCGCGTTGTCGCCGCTGCGCGGCGTGGCTCTCGGAAGTCACCCTGCCACGATAGCCCGTCGACTCGGTCGGTCCCTGATCGATCGGTCCCTGAGCCTGCCGAAGGGTCGGGCCTTACGGCCGACCCATTCCGTAGTACGTCCATCCCGCTGCGCGCCACGCGGCTGCGTCGAGACAATTGCGTCCGTCGACGATGACCTTGTCGGCAACCAGAGATCCCGCGTGCTCGGGTGAGAGTTGGCGGCGGTACTCGTCCCATTCGGTCACGACGACGACGACGTCGGCGTCGCGCAGGGCGTCGTCGCGTTCTTCGATGTAGTTCAACTGCGGATGCTGGCGCTTGGCATTCTCGAGCGCTTCGGGGTCGGTGACTGTGACTTCAGCGCCGAGGCCCTTGAGGCGAACAGCGACATCGAGTGCGGGGGAGTCGCGGATGTCATCGCTGTGCGGCTTGAACGCCGCGCCGAGTACGGTCACCTTCTTGCCGACGACGTCTTCGCCCAGAGCGGTGACTACGAGCTGAACGGCACGTTCGCGACGACGGAGATTGATCGCGTCGACTTCGCGCAGGAAGCTGACGGACTCGCCGCGGCCGAGCTCTTCCGCGCGCGCAGCGAAAGCACGGATGTCCTTGGGTAGGCAACCTCCACCGAAGCCGATGCCGGCGCCGAGGAAGCGCCGTCCGATTCGCGCATCGTGACCGATCGCGTCGGCAAGCTGGGTGACATCTGCGCCAGTGACTTCAGCGATCTCTGCCATGGCGTTGATGAACGAGATCTTCGTCGCGAGGAAGGCGTTCGCCGAGACCTTTACGAGTTCTGCCGTTGCAAGATCGGTGACAATGAACGGCGTCCCCTTCGCAACTGCCGGGTGATAAACCTCCCGCAGCACGTCTGCCGCGTTGCTATCGACGCTCCCTGAGCCTGTCGAAGAGCGTGATTCGCTCCCGTCGCCGCTCCCTGAGCCTGCTTCGTCTCCGCTCCCTGAGCCTGTCGAAGGGACGCCGACAACCAACCGATCCGGGTCAATGGTGTCTTGCACCGCCCACCCCTCGCGCAAGAACTCCGGGTTCCACACGAGCGTCGCCCCTGCAGCTTCAATCCGTGGCGCCAGCTCGGCCGCGGTGCCCACAGGCACAGTGGACTTGCCCGCAACAATGTCGCCCGGGCTCAGGTATGGGAGCAGCGCGTCAACTGCGGCATTCACGTACGTGAGGTCCGCAGCGTACCCGTCCTTCTGCTGCGGGGTTCCGACACCAATGAAGTGCACTTTGGCGCCCTTGGCTTCAGCCATGTCGGTCGTGAAGCGCAGCTTGCCTGACGCAATACCCTCCGAGAGGATCTCGGGCAGCCCCGGCTCGAAGAAGGGGGCTTCGCCAGCGGACAGCGAGGCGATCTTGCGCTCGTCGACGTCGATGCCGACGACTTCATGCCCAATCGACGCCATTGCGGCAGCGTGCACCGCACCAAGGTAACCGCAACCGATAACTGAGAGTTTCACTGGGCTCCTTGGAATTGAACGAGTCCGTGAAGAGCAGGACGTCGTCGTGGTGAGGTTCGTCGCTTTCCTGGGACTGGCTTTACCTACCCCAGGACGAGTGTACGGCGCTGATCTGCGACAATCGTCCCGGCGCCACTAGCCGGATGCTGATCGCGGACGCATGCTGATCGTAGGCGGATGCGATTGGCTTAGCGTGGATGAGGAAGAGGACGACGTGAGTGAGTTCGACGTTGCGGTGGTGATCCCTTCAGTGGGTCGGCCCGAGCTGAAGCGAGCGATTGAGTCGGTGGGGCAACAATCAATCAGCGATGTGCAGCTAATTGTGGTGGCTGACATGGCCACTGACGACCCACGCGCACCGGCGGTTCGCGTGGCTGCCGCAGAAGCGCAGGTCATTTTCACTGGCGGCGGGGCAGGCGGTGCAAGAGCTCGAAACATAGGGCTAGCGGCAGCTTCCGGCACGTGGGTCGCATTCCTGGACGATGATGACTATTGGACGCCTGATAAACTGCAAAAGCAACTCAGTGCAGCCGTGACGAACGACGCTACCGTGATCTCATCCCGAGTGGCGCAAGTGAGTTCCCTGTCGCTCGCATCGGTTGCGAGTGCCGTTCCTTCTCGTTTGATTGCGCGAGGCGAGGACCCTGCGCGCTATCTTTTCGTGCGTCGCCGGCCAGGCGCACTGCGCGCATCGCTGTTCACCTCCACTCTCTTAGTCCGTGCGGACTTGGCTAAGCGCGTGCTTTGGGACGAATCTTTGCCGCGTCACCAAGACTGGGATTGGATTCTCAGTCTCGCAAAGGATCCTGATTTTCAGGTCTTCCATTGTCCCGAGGTCTTGGTGAGCATCGTCGTCGGCAGCGCTGGATCAATCTCGAGCGGCTCGAACTGGCGGGCGTCGATTAGCTGGGCAGAGCAGGTCTTGGAGCCGCGCGATGGTCGAGTGTTCGTAGACTTCGTCGCGGCGCAAACATTGCGATACGCGCTGCAGGCGCGCTCCTGGGACGGGGTGCGCACATGCTTGCGGGCGATCACAAGAGCACGAAAGGTGCCGTCCCTAGGTCCGGTGGTTATCGGAGCCGCAGGGCTACTGAGTCGAAGTGGTATCGAAAGCGCCATGCGGATCGTCAGGTGATAGCCAATGACTAACGTATCGTTTATCGCCTCGCACCTGGCTCCTCGACTCGGTGTTGAGAATGCCCTGGTCGTTCTGCAACGTCTCTTCGAGATATCCGGCGTAAGTTCCGAAGTGGTTTGTATGGGAGGCGATGCCCGCGACCTCAAAGTGCTCCCGAATGCCGTGATTTGTGGACCTCCAATAAAGGGAGTGAAACGCCTCAACGTCTGGCGAGCATCGAAAGCACGAAGGGTTTCTGCGGGTACAGACCTAGTAATTCTTGTAGGAGCATGGGCGGCTATCCCGTACTTGCTCGTGAATCGACGCGATAAAAGGCGAATTATTGTCTGGGAGCACTCTTTAAGTGCTGAGAAGATCCAAACAAATGCAATGTTAAAAGTTCTTTCCGGTCTCGCCCGGCGCCTGTATCGTCGAGCAGATTTAGTTATTGGGGTTAGCGAGCCGTTGGCTCAGGACCTTCGTTCGCTGGGCGTGGCCAATGCTCGCGTGATTCCAAATGTAATCGAGGAGCCTTTGGGACGGTCGACTTCCGAGCGCGCCAATAATCCGGCGAGGTTGATCATGCTCGGCTCGCTGACCGACACGAAAAACCAGGAACTCGCGATCAAAGCTCTCGCGAAGCTCGCTTCGCCTGCGGTCATGAGCATCGTCGGATCGGGTCCTAATGAGCTTGCTCTTCGGCGACTCGTAGACGAACTCGGGATAGGCGCCCATGTGTCGTTCGAGGGATTTCTGGAGCACGACGCTGCCATGGGCCTCCTAGAGCGAGCCGATCTACTCGTTCACTGCGCACACGGGGAGACTTTCGGCTACGTGTACTTTGAGGCAGCGAATCGGCACGTACCGGTTGTCGCCGTGACGAACTCTGTGTCGCGGGGCATCGTGCCCGCATTCGTGCCAGGACTGCTCGTTGGTGACTCCGCTGTTGAGTTGGCGAATGCAATAGGAGAGATCCTAGCGACTCCTCCGGCGAGCGAAGTCTTCGCAGCCGCAGACGAAGCGCGCTCCAGGATATTCAGCTCCGATGCCGTTCTGGAATCGTGGCGCATAGCCTTTGACGGGAAAGTTTGATGCAGCAGCAGGTTGGTCTCGTCATCGCGGGATTGGCGCTGATATGCGTCCTAGCGAGCCTCGTGGTCCTCACGCGCGACAAGCATTCTGACCGAGGTGCCACGGCATTGGCCTTATTCATATCAGTGTCTTTGGTTGCCTACGAGACGCAACTTGTGGGCAGTCGCACCGTTGTACAGTTATCGATCCTTGTGCTGGCTTCCGCTTGGGGCATATTGCTCTTGATTGTTCGTCCGGACTACTGGCGTCAAGGGGTTGTGCCCGCAGCGTTTCTGCCGGCCGTTATGGCTGCGCTGGTATTTCTGACAAATTCTCTTGCTAATCCGAGCTCGTCGCTCGTTGATCTCCTCGCTCGAGCAGGGCCTGTCTTCTTCTGGGCAGTTCTCGGTCTAGTGTTCAGCGCTTCGCATATTTCTCCTCGTTCCGTAGCTGCCATTGGTGGGGCGCTTCTGGGGCTCTCTTCGCTGGCCTCATTCTCGTCCGACCCATGGCGTGCGTGTGACCAGTTCAAGTGTGGCTTGTTTAACGGAATATTTACTGGGCCGTTTGGCTCCGAGAATTATCTCGCGCAGGTGGCTGCCGTGGCGGCAATTCTTGTAACAGTATCGGGTGCGGGACGAATACGGGTACTGGTCTTGGTGCTCTGCGGTGTCGTCCTTATCGCAGCAACATCGCGCACAGCTGCTCTTTCGCTTGGGCTATCTTTTGTCTTCGGATACTTGCTATCCAGGACACCTAATTCTTGGCGATCTGGTGTACTGCCGTGGGTAGTTCTCGTTTTTATGTTGACGAGCACGTACGTTGTTGCTTCAGCCGAACCAGCCGACTTCTCGAACCGAGGAGGCATTTGGTTACGGACCCTTCGCGTGGTGGAGGGCTCGGAGTTGGCTGGCCTCGGAATAAGTCGATGGTCCCAGTACCAAAACATCGGGCTTTTGCCGCCCACTAACTTTCCGCACAACCAACTCGTGCTTCTCTTTTTCGCGACGGGGGTGCTGGGCTGCGTTCTCTACGGCATCGTGCTCTGGCGTCTTTTTCGGCTAGTTGTCCTGAACGATGCCACAGTCGTTTCAGGCTTTACATTGCTCTGCTATATCCTGATTAGCGGGATCACCGAAGTTATGTGGAATCCGGGTACTGTCGACGGGCATTCCGTTCCCATACTGGCGAGTCTGATCCTGCTGGCCTGCCTGACGAAGGATCATGAACCGGCGCCCCTCCTTCGGGCACCGACACGTAAGAAGGATCGGCCCCGGCTGGCTAAGACGGAGGATTCGTGATGGTTCGTGTATCGGTCATTCTTCCCGTGCATAACGCGGGCGACGCGATCAAGCACACGCTGCGACAGCTGGGGGAGCTCAGTTGCGACGACACCGAGTTCATCTTCGTTGATGACGCCTCGTCGGACGGAACTGGTGCGGTTCTTGCCGACTTCTGTGCCCGTGGGGACTCGCGATTCTTGTTGACGGCGGAGGAGAATCTTGGCCCTGCTGGTGCCAGGAACCTCGGTCTGACAGTCGCACACGGCGACTACGTTTGGTTCGTGGACTGGGATGACGAGTGGGCGCCGAACATTCTGGATGTGCTCGTCGAAGCGACAGAAGGTGGTATTGCTGATGTGGTCGCATGCCGGGCTCGTTGGCGACTGGGCTCGGGTGTTGATCTAAAGGTTACTGACGGCGTCAATGATGACGCTGCGGTGGGGCCTAGCGACGCGGTTGACCTTCTGTTACGCGGAGTGCTGCGAGGCTACTTGTGGAATAAGTTGTTCCGCCGCGCGCTTTTGGGGCGCGAGCCATTTCCGAATATGCGCACGCAAGAGGATCTTTGTGTTGTGGCATCCGCCCTGTCCTCGGCGCGACATGTAGTGCTGATATCGAACGTGCTTTACTACCACGTGATTCGCGACGGATCAGTGACGAACTCAGTGGATCCTCCGCTGGCAAACTTGGATTACTCGCGTGATGCAGTTTTAAGGGCGGCTCGAAGCCTTCCTGACACAGCACGTCGACGTACGCTCATGGAGAGATTTTCGCTAGACGTCGATCTTTCGATCGTCGGCACGGCATTGCGTCTTGCGTCTGATTCAACGCAACGCGAAGTGATGCACCGCACGCGGTCAAGCCTGCAGGCCGCACGCATCTTTAAGGTTGCATCCGTCGACCCAAAACTCGCGACGAAGGCTCTAGTTCTAAAGTATCTCGGCGATGGGTACCCTTCGCTCAGAAGAGTGGTGCTCAAGCCTCGGGCGTGGCTTCGCAGATTGCGTTCTGCTCGTGTTGATCGATAGCCGTCTGAAGGGAAGCCGGCGTCATGTCAGCGAGACCGATAGGCGTGCCGGCACGTGACGCGCATCGGGAACTGAGTTCGTCAGGACGCGCTAAGAGCGGTGCTGCAGGTAGTTCCGAGCACCTATTACGCCGCGAATGACCGGGCCCCGTCGGCGCGCGCGGTGAACGACGCCGCACTCTTGCCGGCACTGGTTTCGCTCTGGAAGGGCGAACTACTGCGTCTACGGGGTCGCAAGCTCTGGAAGACCGCCCGTCGCAACGGGATCGACATCGGTCGAGATCAGACCGGCTGGCTTATGCGTGACGTCGGAATCGAGGGCGCGACACGAAGCAAACGAGTGAAGACAACCCATCCCGATCCCGCGGCCGCGCGACATCCGGACCTCGTGAAGTGGGAGTTCACCGCGACGGCCCCGAACCGGCTCTGGGTAATCGATCTGACGATGGGCCGGTGTCGCGTAAGTCTGCTTCATCGTCGACGCGTACTCGAGGACGATCGTTGGGGTGGCGGTGCGCGTCACACATGCGCACAGAGACGGTCCTCGACGCGATCGAGATGGCGCGCTGGGGTCGCGGCACCCACCACGATGATCTCCGGTGCTAGCGCAGAACGTCCGCCAGCCTTCTTCGAGTGGACGCCGCCACGCGTGCGGTTGGTGTTGCATGACCGATCGCGATCATTGCGATCGGGACGTCCGAGTCGTCTAGGGCCGCATTCACACGAAGTTCGTTCGCACGATCAGTCTCAAGGCTCAGGTTAAGTAGACACGTAGCGATATCCATTGAATGCAGCGCCCAAACAAGGGTAGAACTGAATATGCCACCTTCAATCCATGCCTGGTTGCGTTCTCCGGTCCCTGTCATCAGGCCCACGTTGACGGTAACCAACAACACAGCCGGGATCTGGTGGCCAAATCCACGATTCCCGTTCTGATGGCGCAGAATATCGGTCGCTTCGGTGCCGGAAAAAATACGCACGTTCCATGGTGCGCGATTGCAAACAGAAGGTGTGTTTAGCGCTAACCGAATTGCCTCCGTGACCTGAGCCGGGTCAACCGGTGTCGCTTCAAAGGTGCGCACTGACCGCCGCGTCACGAATAAGTGATGGATAGGATCGGATATGCCGCTACTGGAGACCGCCGAAATCATTGGAGCAACTTGATCGTCTGAGGTTCCGTTTGAGTTCCAGCGGTCGAGGGCATCACGTGCAACGCGGGCGCGTTCTACGTACGGCGCGGATGGCGCGACCCGCTGCGCCATGGGAATGAGGACGTCAAGTCGCTCGAGTACATCCAGTCCGAAAGGTTGCCTAGGTGAGGGTAACGCCAGACCCTTCTCGATGCGGTGGTAATCTTTCGTAATTTGGGCCTCAAGTTGGCTCGGGGACAGTCGTTCGATTCGGGTGCTATCAACAGCATGCTGTCTGTACCTTCTGTAGTCAGCCAGGTACTCCCTTGCGAGGGTTATATCGTACTTTCGCGCTTTCGCCCATCGCACAACTCGATGCGGGGTGAAGCCCTGGACGGTACTAATTACTTTCACTGGGTTCCGTGCTTTCGGTGTCCGGATCGTCTGAAATGTTGTGCTTTCGCGCACCATCGAAGCGTCGAACTCCAAGGAGAACGACAAACATGTGGAGCAAGAACGCGAGCGTACTGCCGATGGTGAATCCTGCAACGATTACGGTGATGTTGGAGGAAAGAGTGGTTGCGATTGCCGCGCCTCCGACACTCAGAATCAACCGCGTGAAGTTAACGGCAACGAGCCAGTGTTCCTGCGCGAGTAACGCCAATACGGGGCTCAGGGCGCCGGAAAGTAGCTGTGTGAAAGTCAGCACCGCGAGAATTGGAAGGAGATCGGCGACTTGATCCCACCCTGGTCCTAGCATGGGTTCCACTAGAGGTGGTCCGGCTATGGCGATGATGACGCCAGCTGCGACAGCGAAAGCAAAGGTGATCGCCGTCGGCCGCCTGAGCGTTTCGGCAAGAGAGCGCTCGCCCGTCTTAATAGCTTGCGAGGTCTCGATCTGGAGGAGCTGAGTAAAGGCCTGCGCGAGTTGCGCGGCTGGGACTGTTGTGATGCGCTGAGCAACGCTAATATACCCCACTGAGGTGACGCTTTGTGTAGCACCCAGGAAGAGCGGAAGTCCCTGGGCCGTAGAACTCGCGCCAAGTGCTGAGAGTACAGCGTAAAACATACGCCTTCTCCCGTACATGGATTCACCGCTCGCTCCTGCCAGCGACTCAATGCCTCGACGGGACCGAGTCAGGAGGACCGCCAATAAACGCCCGAAGACTATTGAGAGGGCCAGCGCAAGCACATGGGGGACTACGAAAACGACTCCAAGCTGTAGCGCAGCCGTCAGCAGGCCAAAAAGGACGTTTCGTGACGCAAGAGCCTTGAAATCCCGCGAGCGGATAAGCAGAGCTGTGTCGACAGCGCCGGTCGCGTAAGTCACCAAGAGCGCGGCCGACATGACGCAGGTCATCGTTACGGCTACCATACCGACCACGAGGCCGTAAACGCCTACGAGCAAGAATAAAGCGCACACGGCCGCGGTCATCAATACTGCTCGTCGTACGAGCCGTATTGCAAACCCCCGGTCCCTCGTGACGGGCAGTGCGAACTCCACCCGTAAAGTGGCCAGCGGCTGCAAGACGAGCGCGATCGCCAGTGCCAGCTGATACGCGCCGAGTACGCTGGGGTCGAAGGCCCTTGTGAGTATGGGCGTCATTAGCAGGGGCGCCAAGCCTCCTGCCACCTGTCCCGCGACTACGAGGCCCTTCGCTGTGCGCTGAGTGCCGCCCGGAGTTGCTTTCATAGTTTGAGTTCTTGCGCGATTCTCTGCTGCAGATCGGTTATCGTGCCTCTCGCGTTCACGATTCTTGCCTGAACCTCGTCCGCTCGGTCGTACTGTTCGGCCAGCCAAGTGCACATTTCGCGCGCACGCTTCCCGTGTGTATCGAAGCTTATGGATTGAACTCCGATCGTCGCGAAGTGAGACGAAATCTTGGTCGTGGGGGCGTCCACCATCTCCAGCGGAACTGCTCCCGACATCGCAGCGAGGATGAGCACATGCAGACGGTCGGCGACTGCGACGCGCGTCCTGTCGTAAACTTCACGCAACTGTTGCTCGCGCGCGATACCGCTCCTATCCCAGGGCAGGAAATTTGCATCCAGTCGTAGCGCAATTTCCTCCGCTCTACTATCGTCCTCTTCTACCTGGGCCGCCACAATAATATCGAGGCCGTACACACCTGCGGTCTCGCGAAGCGCATTAAACCACTCGTTCGAGGGTAGCGGGCGAGCCCCGCGCATGCTTACGAACAGAATGTCGCGCTCGGTCGGAGGTATCGCGTGTCGTATCTCTGCGCCGAACGCCGTGTCTGGCACGATTTCTCCGGAACCAATTCTCGCCAAGCTCCATTCGTCTCGCCAGAGTGAGAACGTTGCCAGACGGCTTATCGCTCGATGCACTCGGACCGTCGGGACCCAAGGCAACGCCTCGGTCCGACGAGTGACAGCGCGGGGCGGCAGGACGACGATTCCGCGTTTTGCGCGTGTGACCAGCACGGCGACCAAGATCCCGAGTTGGCGAGGCATGTTATACCGCGCGAGCGTCATCTCGCCTGGCTCTGTAAGCAAAACGGGGCGTGCCTTACAAGTCACCATCCGCCAAATCCATGGGAAAAACCCCCGTACACCGCCCCGGATGACCGTATCAGAAGGGGATAGCGCCATTTGGTCGATCCAGTCATCGGGCGCTCCACCGGTGTAAGCGACAATGTCACTGTCTGGGACGCGAACCCAATCCAAAGCAATACGGCGAATCACGCCGTCTCCTACATTCTGGTACTCGCCCGTGAGGGTCACAAACGGCTTGAAAGGGCGGTTCGACACGCCTCTCCTATCTCTCGTTATTTCCGCGTGGATGATTTGGACGGTGCTCGTCGGCTTAGCTGGACCTGACTCCGCGTTGCGACGGTACTGGTCGCATGACGACGGTCGCCTGGTGATGCGCTCGGGAGGGGCCGGGCAGAGAACTTGATCAATGCGCTGACTCCCCGGGAGAGAGGACTGCCTTCACCGTCTTCAACAGAATTCCGAGGTCTCCAATGAAGGACCAATTCTCGACGTAATACAAATCAAGTCGCACAGCTTGATCCCAATTCAACGCGCTGCGCCCACTTACCTGCCATAGACCCGTGATCCCCGGTCTTGCTAGCAGACGACGTCGCGCGGCGTCCGTGTACAGCGCAACTTCTGCAGCAATCTGCGGCCGCGGACCCACGAGACTCATGGTGCCGCTCAGTACGTTGAAGAGCTGCGGGAGCTCATCGAGGGAGTACTTTCGAATGAACCTTCCCACAGGGGTGATTCGCGGGTCGTTCTTTACCTTAAACAAAGGTTGCTCTATCGTTCCTTGGCTCGTCAACAGCCCTTCGAGCTCTGAGTCTGCCCCAACACGCATCGAACGGAACTTGAGCATTTTAAAGGCTTCCCCACCAAGGCCGATCCGCTCTTGTTTGAAAAGCAACGGCCCTGTGCTGGTTGTCTTAACGGCGATCGCCACCGCGGCGAGCGCGGGAGACGCGAGCACAATGAGCGCCAGTGAGCCCAAAATATCAGTCAGGCGCTTAGAGAAGCGTTGGCCCGAACTGAACCGTGGAGTCTCGACGTGTATCAACGGGAGACCAGACACTGGTCGTGTGTGTATCCGGGGGCCGGCGATGTCGGTAATGCTCGGCGCCAGTACGAGGTGCTGCTTGCCTGCCTCGAGTGCCCAAGAAAGCTCCTTGACTCCGTTCGGAGGTAAGTCTCCGCTGCTTGTCACGATCACGGTGTCTGCGCCCGTTGTCTCCAGCGCCTGGCTAACAGAATCGATCCGACCTAGCACGGGAAAATCGATCACACCCTGAACGGCCGCGGCTACTGTGCCGGTGGCCGTACACGCACCAACCACCTTATAGCCCGCGGCGGGAGTCCGATGAAGTTCGGCTGCGATGCTCAATACGGACCTCTCTGACCCAACCAGTATGACTTGGGCCGAGTGCGTGCCAGCTCGCCGGTTCGACACGAGCCACTGCCGCCATAACCAGCGCACGAAGACCAGAGTGATGATCCCGGTCGGTAGGCTGATGAGCAGGTATCCCCGGGCGACATCGACTTTCGTTAGGAATGCGACGATCGCGATGCAGCCAAAGACTGAGAAACTTGCGCGCGCGACACGCACGTACTCGGTTGTCCCGGTGCCGAACACCCGATGGCTCCGAGAATCGACAAGGCTCAGAGCCCACATCCATACGACGATTAGTCCAGCGGAAAAGGTCCAATAGGAGAGATTCGGCAGTCCGAGCAGGTTGTCCGTCGGAACGGAAGCACCCGCGAAGCCCAGCCAGGCGATCTGGGTGCCGAATACGACCCAAACGAGTACGAAAAAATCTGTGATGCGAAGGTTGCGGGCGTACAGTCGACGCCAGTCCTTCTGATGTGGGGGAGTGGTCTCCAAAATGGAGGCAACGTTAGTCCGTCTGATCGACGTCACAGGTGTCCTTCTAGTATGAAACTGAATGCATCCTTCCCCGGGATGCACGTTACCAGACCAAAGGTTCCACAAAGTTTCGTGTGTTACTGAGTTACGACGGTTTCGCCGCTCCAGAGCGTGACGCCGGCAGCGGACGCGGCGAGCGCCAGTGGCGCGGCCGCATCGGCGAAGCATCCGGCGTCTTGCGCAGCCTGCGGGTCTGCGTCGGTGTAGCGCGTGAGCGCTACTCCCGTACACCCGTCAGATCGATGCGCCACGACCACATCTGTGGCATCGACAGCGAGGGCCGTCGCGGCGGTCGCCGCCAGCGCGACCCACTCCGCATCCTCGCCGAGCACGTACGCGACGTCTTCACAGACGAGGGCGAGCACCGCGCCGGCGTTGCGCAAACTACGAGCATCGACACACGGTGCTGCCATCACGCCAGTAGGCCGCACGATGCTCGCTGGATCAGCCGGATCAACGTACTGAGACGCTGCGAGTACTTCGGGGTACGACTCCCAGAACTGCCCCTGGGTAAAAGTTCGAAGTGCTTGAACGTCACAGTTGTCACCCATCGCGGCAACGATCTCGGCCTGACCATCGGCGAACGGTAGCAAAGTGATCAGTTGCCCGATGCCGAGATAGCGCGGTGTGACATCTGTCCACGTCACCCCTCCGTCGCTTGAGCGCTCGAGCAGCGGTTCGACAGATCCGCACTGGCCTGCAACCCCGCGCCAGATGATGTCCGACGCGGCAGCCAAGAAACGTTCCTGCGAGCGGTCATATGCTGGGGCGGTGGTCTCGGTCGGCGTAGGGCTCGGCGACGCCGTCTGATCGCTCGGCTGCGTGAGCGTGGGGATCGGGGCGACGATGCCGTCTTCTGGCGCAGAACGCACATGCGCAAAGGCGAGAGCGGTCAGCGCGAGCGCACCAGTGGCAAGCACAGCAACGACAGCGCCGACTATCCATCGTCTCGGCGCGCTTTCTCTGCGCTCCCTACGCTTCACGCTGCAGACTCATCGAGGATTGAGCAGATCGTCGAAGGTCGTTGACTCGTCACCTGACATTGTGGCCGGTGTCGAGGGATCTGTGATCGCCTCCTTCGAGGGAGCCGCCTTCTTCTTAGGCGTCACCTTGGTGGGAGCATCGGGCGTGTAGGTTCCGTAACCGCCATAGCCATACCCGTAACCGTAGGTATATGCATCGGCGCCCTTCGTCGGCACCATCGTCATCACGACGCCAGCGACCTTCGAGCCGACGGTCTCGAGAGCCTCGAGAGCCCCTTCGAGTTGGTGGTTCGTGGTGCGACCGGCTGCAACCACCATGATCGCTCCTGATGTCGCGCGCGAGAGCACTGCGGCGTCGGTGACTGGCAGTAGCGGAGGGGCGTCGCAGAGCACGACATCGAATTCTTTACCGAGCGCGTCGAGCAGCTTGTGCATGCGCTCAGAGCCCAACAGCTCGCTCGGGTTCGGCGGAATCTTTCCGGCAGGCAAGACATACAGCGAGCGGCCCCCCCAGGGCAGCAACACGTCGGCAACGCGTGCGCGGCCGATCAGTACGTCGGTGAGACCGGTGCCGCCCTCGATGCCGAGATACTCGGCGACCTTCGGCTTACGCAGGTCAGTGTCGAGCAGAGCAACACGCTTGCCGGTGTCGGCGAGGGCGAGGGCGAGGTTGATCGTTGTCGTCGATTTGCCCTCTGAGGGAATGCTCGAAGTGATGACGAACGTGTGCCCGCCATCCATCTCGAGGAACTGCAGGTTGGTGCGGAGCGACCGGAACGCCTCGGATCGAGGGCTATGCGGGTCGGCATGAAGGATGAGCGGACGTTCCTTCGCCTTCGGATCGTGCGGGATCGCACCGATGAGGGGACGATCCGTCAGCGCCTCGACGTCGCGAGGCGACCGCACCTTGTTATCTAGGACGGCGCGCAGCACCGCGACGCCGATGCCGATCGCGAGGCCGACGAGGACGCCGAGAACGATGTTCAGTGGCACGTTCGGGCTCACGGGGGTGAACGTTGCAAGAGCGTCGCGCACTCGAGTGAGCTTGATCGGGCTGGCATCCTGCCCCGCGGGGGTATCGATGCGCTCAACGGCGGCCGCGAGGCTCGCACCCAGAGCGTTCGCAATGTCAGCAGCCTGAACGGGATCAGCATCGGTGACGGTGATCTCGATCAGCGTGCTGTTAAGAGGACTGGAGGATTCGACCTTCTCGGCCAGATCATCAGCTGACATGTCGAGACCGAGCTCAGTGATGACCGAATTCATGACCACGGGCTCACGTACCAGGCTCACATAGGTGGTGATGCGCGACTGCGCGAAGTTCGACCCCTGCTGCAATTCAGCTGCGGTGCCACCGGCCTGTGACTGCACGAACACGACGGCCTGGGACTCGTACATCGGCGTACGCGTCAGAGAGTAGCCCGCGGCAGCCGCGAGACCGACCAGCGTCGTGACCAGAATCACCAGCCAGTTCTTGCGGAGGATGCGGATGTAATCGCTGAGCTCCATGGTGCCTCTCGTAAGGTCGCGGGGTACCGGGTCATTGTCCCACAGGTGCTCCGCTGTGCCGGGCCACCGGCATACCTGTGCGCACCGGTAGCCTGGTGGCGATGAGCACTGATACTCCCGCGCCCGAGCGCGTGCGCGCCCGCTCCGGGCGACGTCGCCCGTGGTGGCGCGGCGGATCGTCGATGCGGCGATGGAACCTCGACCTTCTCGGTATCGCTCTGCTGGCACTCGGAGCCGGCCTGCTGGCCGGGGCATGGCTCGGTGGCTTCGCCGGAACGCTCGTACTGTGGGCCTTGCTGCTGGCGGCGGTCTTGTTCGCGATGCTGCGCCGTGGTGTTCCGCGCGGACTGATGCAGTTCCGTGCGGTGGATGTCTTATACGGCATCGTGCTCGGCGGCATCCTGCGTGGAATTCAAGGGTGGCTGGCCGTATCGTTCGGAGGCTCAGGCGCGTTGCCTTCCTACCCCTCACTCGAAGGAGCGCTGCCACCGCTGTGGTGGGCCGAAGACCTGCTCGGCGGGGCGATCGTCGCGCCGGTCATCGAGGAGCTCTTCTTCCGCGGGCTGCTGCTCGTCGTCATCTTCACTCTCGTGCGCCGGTTCGCCGGCGATGACCGGGCGGGCATCGTCATCGGCGGGTTCGTCGCGGTCGTGGCATCCACCGCTTTGTTCGTCGCCGCCCACTATCTGGCTGGAGCGATGTCGGCGGACGCCGCAGTGAGTCTGACTCTCGTCGGGCTGGTGTGCGGGTTGCTCGTCGTCTTCACCGGGCGGATCTGGCCCGCCATCCTCGTGCACATCGTGTTCAACGGAACCGGCGTGCTGCTGACGGTCGCCGGGACGCTGCTCGGGTAGCGACATCGATATGGTCATTCTGAACGTATGGGACTACGTCGTGAGCGTCAGCATCACGATCGTGTCAGCGGCGTTCACCCTGGTGCTGAGCATGTTTCGTCCGAGGTCTCTGAATGAAGCAGGAAACCACCGGCGGCTTTCCGGATTCTTGGCGATCGTCACAGTGTGCAGCGCGGCGTGGACCGCGTGCACTGTCTGGGGGCTTGAACCCCTTTGGGGTGCACTCATCTTTCTGTGCGCAGTGCTGGTGTTCACTTACCTGTTAGGTGTGATCCGCGCTGGCGAAGAGTGAGCCATCGCTGCTGCACTCTCTGACCGCTCCACCGCGCAAGCCCCTGGGCGCAGCGCTCGTCACCGCCTTAGTCTGCTCGCATGAGTGAGAACGAAGAACGCAACGCTTCTACGGGGATGAGTTGCCGGACCCCGTGATAGAGCCGTAGGCACAGTTCTCTTCCGGGTTCCGGGCCAGGGATCAGTGAATGTTGGATGCGGCGCTCTGCTTGGCTCGCATGCCTAGGTACATGTGGCCGACCGACATCACGGTGATCGCTGCCGCGGCACCGATCAGTGTGTAGAGGGCGCGCTCGCCGATGGAGAAAAGGAGGTCATGCGTGCTCCCCGACGTCTGAAGCACGACGGCAGGGGTCAGCAGCATCGCGAAGGCCCAATAGGGCAGCTTGAGATAGGCATAAGCGGCGCCGATCGTGAGTACGAAAGCGAGGGCGGTGATGACCGCGGGAGCCCCGTGCAATATCGCGACGACGATCACGGCGATGAGCGCGCCGGCGAAGGTTCCTCCCACGCGCTCGAGCATCCTCCTCGCGGAGTCGGAATAGTACGGCTGCACGACGACGAAGAACGTCAGGATGATCCACCACGAGGCTGGGTCGAGCCATTGCATGCAGACGTACGCGGCGATGCCTATGAGGATTCCGAGCGCCGCGGCGAAGTGGAGTGCAGTGTGACGGGGAACCGAGCGCGGGGTCTTCACTCCGCTGGCCCGGATGACGAAAGCGCCCATCAACGTCGTCCACAGGCCGCCCGCAGCGATACACGCCATCGCTGCCAGGCCCGAGGTGACCGACGCATCGGCGACGACGGTGCCGGCAGGAAGAGTGACCTGCAGGTTTCCGATGAGGGCATACGCAACCAGCGGGCCTGCGAACGCTCCCATCACGTGCCACCCGCGCATCGCCGACAGCCCCGTTGCGATGCCGATGGCAGCCATGAAGACCGCTCCGAGGATCGGGTCCTCGCGCAGCATGAGGGCGATGCCCATGAGTAGAGGGGTGAGAATGGACGCCGCGAGGGCGAGTCGCCGGTGTGTGAAGAGCCCCATGAGCGCGGGCAACATGCCCAGGTACCAGAGGCTGCCGTTCACACGCAGGGGCGACGCGCTCAGCGCGATCATCGGTGCCACGACGAGCAACGCCATGATGACGAGCATCGCGACGCTGGTCTTGCGCGCGGCGGGCGATGGCGATTCCGTGGGCATAGCATCACGCTAGTAGAAGGAACGGGGCGACGTAGCTCGGGTGAGGCTTCTTTAGACGCAACCAGCTTCAGACGATTTCGTCGAGTACGAGCTCTCCGCGGGCGTTGAGGTGGTCCACCATGCGCGCGAGTCTCTTCGGGTCGATTGGCGACATCTTGGCGTTCTCGAAAGCGAGAACGAGGGGAATGCTCGGGTGCATCCAGATGGTGAGGCGACCCGCGGGGTTCTTCTCATCGGGGAGCCACGTCATCATGAAACTCTCGTTACGGCGGAGCTTCGTTGCGATCACGATCTTCAGGTGCGCGAGGGTTTCGTCTTCAACCTCGATCGGAGGGCGTGAGCTGTTGTACTCGATGGTTCCCATGAAGTGCAGATTACCTCGCGCGGAGGCGGGGTCAGCTCAGCTCGACAGGATGAAATTCGACAGGGCCGGGGCAGAAGCCATCCGATTGGCTGGTGTACCTCCCAGCGTCCCGGCTCACTGGCGGCAATAGGTCTATCCAACGAACCGTGCGAGTGGACCAATCCAGTTCTCTGTTGCTACTGCGAGTACCCGGAACCGGGCGGGGAGGTCGGTGGTGCCCCGTGCTGTGCGGCGGGGTGCATCCGTGCACGTTCCGCATCCGCACGCAGAATGCCGTTCTTCACGGCCGTGCGCATAATGAGGTAGCCGATCCACAACGCGAGAGCGAGCGTGGCGATGTACACGAGGAAACCGAAAATGAGTACGCCGATGCCTATTCCGGCAGCGGCTCCTGAGTAGTCGTCCATGCGATGAACCTATCGTTCCGGGTGACCGCGCGATAGGGCACGGACGCGATGAACGACCTGAGCTGCGCTAGGCGAGCGTCGCGCGCAGTATGCGCGCGACTTCGTCGACTGCGGGAACGAGTTGCGCAGCCGAGCGCTCATAGGTTTCGTGCGAGCGGCGGTACGGGTCGATGACATCATCATCGTCAGCGGCATGCGGTGACATACCCCGCTGCTGGGTCACCAGTGCCGTGACGGCGGCGAGGCGTGCGCGGGGCTCTGTGCCCGCGGTATCCGCTGTGCTCTTGACCTCATCGTCGGTGAGCGCACTCGCGAGGCGCGCGAACTCGCGGATCGTGAACGTCTTGCGCAGCATGCGAGGGGCGAGCTCGACAGCCGTCGTGCGATGCTCGCGCGCCATCGCGAAGATGAGATCAGCATCCTCAGCAACCTGCTCGACGAGCCAGCGTGCGCGATGCGCCTCGACGTCGCTCTCTTCTGCGCCGTTGCGGACCGCGAGCTGCTGAGCGTCGGCGGTCATCGCCTTGTCGATGAGTGCGCGCGTGCCAGCGCTGTGCACTCGCACCGCGTGGGTGGCTTTTTCGGGGGTGCCCATTCTCGCGCGGAGCAGGGCTTCAGCCATGGGGGAGCGGCAGATGTTTCCCGTGCAGACCATCAGAATGCGCGGCTCTGTGCTCTTGTGGAGCGCTGCGGCCCGTTCGCGCAGTTCGCGCCGGGTCATGCCGTGGGGGATCATCTCAGTCACCCTATTAAGAATAGGAGCGGTAAAAGGGGAGAGGTCCCCGTGGCGGCGTTTCTCGTCGCAGCCATACGGTTCTGAGCACGACGATCGGAATTCTCATGGACGAGACCGGCTGGGTGCTTGTGGCTGTTGCGGCGTGGATCGTCTTCAGCATCCCGATCGGGATGATCGCCGGAGCACTGATCAAGCACGGGCACGACGGGGAAGCGTAGCAGTACTGGGCGTCATCACGGCATGTCTCGCGGGGATGTTGCTCGTGATTCGAGTGGTTCCGCAATGGCGGAAGACGCAGGCCGATTTCCTGGCGCCCATGGATGGAGCAACAGCGTTCGTCGCGGGTTCGTGTTCTGGGCGCTGACCTACGGGCTCGCCTGGGTGGTCATCACCGCAGGCAGGGGGCCGGAGCCGCCCGCGCCGGAGTGCGAGATCTGATCACGACTTCGTGCACCTAGGAGTGCTGACTCAACTGGTTCTGCACGATCGCTGAGATTGGAGATCTGTCCCCCGTTGCGGGCTTCTGGTGTTCGAGGTGTCGAAAGCCGCGGCTACGCTCGGGGCACTGCCGGATCGCGCAGCCGTCAGGCACAATGAAGGGGTGTACATGTCCGTCGAGATGATCACGGTGCTGATCGGCATCGTATCGATTCTGCTTGCCTTCGCCGGCGCGTTCGGCTGGATGGTGCACCGGATGGATCTTCTCGAGAACCGACTGGAGCACAAGCTCGGCGCGCGGATCGACGGGCTCGACGGCAAGATCAGTGCGCTTGATGAGAAGCTGAGCGCGCGGATCGACAGGGTCGCCGACGAACTTGTCGAAGTCAAGATCGCGATCGCGCGCGTCGAAGGGCCGCCGCGTCACCTGCTCCCCGTCCGCTGAGCGCTACGTCCTCGGCGCGGCATCAGGCCGTTGGCGGGGCGGTTGGTTCTGAGAGGGCGGCTGGTCGGAGCTGCGTCAGCATAGTTTTTATGCGCTTGAATGAGCACGGACGCTCTTCAAGGACGGCAACATGACATCGACTCCTCCCGGGTGGTACTCGGACCCTTCGGCCGCCCATGAGGGCGACGTCCGCTGGTGGGACGGCGCGGCGTGGACCGCGCACGTGCACTCGGTCGAACAACCTGCGTCGATGATGCCGCCGCCCGCGGCATCCGCTCTGCAGACCGCCCCGCAGGGGCGACGACTGCCGATCTGGGCCTGGATCCTGATCGGGATCGGCGTGCTCCTGCTCGGCGTGATCCTCGCGCCGATCTTCGCCCCGCTGTGGCTCGTGGTGCTCATCACGGGGATCGTCGCGCTCGTCAAGAACACCCCGACCTGGCTGCGGTTCCCGAGCCGCAAGGTGGCGACGATCGTCACGGCTGTCTCGGCCGTCGCGTTCCTCATCACCGGCAATATCAGCGCCGGGGTCTACGGGTCATCGCGTGAGGAGCCTGCGGGGATGGCGTCGGCTGCGCCCTCTGTCTCGGTGTCTCCATCTGCCACTCCTTCTGCTTCTGCTGTTCCCGACGACGAACTCGTGGCATTCGCGGGCGAGGCGGGCACGGTCGCCGACACGTCCGCAACCGAGGGGCGCACGGCGCTCGAGGTGCTGGGGACATTGCCGGTCAAGGGACGAGCGGCGAAGACCGGATACGACCGCGACGAGTTCGGGCAACGCTGGCTCGACGTGGACCGCAACGGATGCGACACCCGCAACGACACGCTCGCCACGCAGCTGACAGGCGTCGTCCGCTCCGGACCCTGCAAGGTCACCTCGGGCACGCTGGACGACCCATTCACGGGAAACATCATCGGGTTCTCGCGCGGGCAGGGCACGTCGGAACTCGTGCAGATCGACCACGTCGTCGCGCTCTCGGATGCATGGCAGAAGGGTGCGCAGGCGCTCAGCGCTGATCAGCGTGCGTCGTTCGCGAATGATCCGATCAACCTGCTCGCCGTCGACGGAAAGGCCAATGCACAGAAGGGCGATGGAGACGCCGCGACCTGGCTGCCGTCGAACAAGAGCTTCCGCTGCGAGTACGTCGCGCGTCAGGTCTCGGTGAAGGCCGCCTACGGACTATGGGTCACGCAGCCCGAGCGCGATGCCATCGCGCGAGTGCTCGCGGCGTGTGCAGATGAGCCGGCGCTGACCTCTGCGTATGCGGTGATCGCACCGGTTGTCGAGGTCGCGCCGGCTGAGCCTGCTCCGGTTGCTCCGGCTGAGCCGGTGCCCTTCGCGCCTGCTGAGCCCGCTCCGGTTCCCGCGCCCGCTCCCGCGCCGGACGTGTACTACAAGAACTGCGATGCGGTGCGCGCGGCGGGAGCGGCGCCGATCCATGCCGGCGATCCCGGTTACAGTCGCAAGCTCGACCGTGATGGGGACGGCGTCGGGTGCGAGTGATGTCACCCTTGGTGTGACTATTGCTCGGCGGCGGCTTTAGGGGCGGCGCTCGCTGAAACCCGAAGGGTCTGATGCGAATCAGGGGGTATGCCCCCGTAGCGCGATGTCAGATGGCGAACCTACGATTCGAGAGACGACCGAATGAGGCCTGCCTCGTCGGCGAGAGATGAAGAACTCGACCTCGGTGCACCCCCTCCGCACCGGGGTCGAGCTTCATAGTTGGTTATCCATAGATTTGCGAACTTTTGTTTCAATGTCGGTGGTGGCTGAGAGTATGAAGTATGGCAACTTTCACCGACGTCGCGGCGCTGATCCCCACCCTGCGTGGGCAGCTTGCCGGCGGTGAGGGGACAGAAGACGCACAGGCCTCGTTGATGGCGATGGCAGATGCTGACGTCGTAAAAGTTCTTCAAGAGGCATCTGATCTCGTGACGCAGGCCGAGCAGATTCAGGTGGTAGCGGCGGGCGTGATCGCCGCGCGCTCGACGCGCGATCGAGGGCATTCCGGGCTATCGCAGTCGCGCGGCCACCGGTCGGCGGCGGCGCTGATCCAGAACGTGACGGGGTCGACGAAGGCAGACGCGAATCGCAAGGCGCGAGTCGGTGAGGCCCTGCTCGATGACGGGCGCTCGGAATGGTTCGGTGGGGCGGATGCTGCGGGCGGTGGGGCGGATGCTGCACCCTTGGACGGTCTGCCGGCAAACGGGTTGCATCCGGGAGACGAGGAACGCGCTGCGCGCGGACCGTGGTTCCAGCCGTTGAACCACGCCCTGCGCGGTGGAACGCTGACGTCAGCGCAGTTCGACGCGATCCGGCGGGGGCTCGGTGAGCCGCCGGCGATCGACGGTGTGGGGGCGATGAGCGAAGCTTCACGCGAAGCGTGGGAAGAAATCCGCGTGACATGGGCGCAGGCCGCGGAGCACCTCGTCGCAGAAGCTGCCGTGAGGACAGTGGAGGAACTCCTGCAGCAGGCGCGCACGGTGCGTGATCTGCTCGATCCGGAGGGCGCCGAGGCACGGTACTTGGCGCGGTTCGAGAAGCGATCCTTCCGCACGTACCGAGATCAGGATGGACAGAAGCACGCGAGCATGGCGCTCGATGACGAGGGTGATCTGTTTGTCGAGACCATGCTCTCCGCGGCGTTGCGGCCGCGACGAGGCGGTCCGCGGTTCGTGGACTCTGATGAGGAGGAGCGGGCGGCGTCTCTCGTCGATGACACCCGCACGAACGACCAGCTCGCATACGACTTGATCATGGATGTGCTCCGCGCCGGCACTCTCGCAGACGCCAAGAACGTGTTCGGAACGCGTCAGGCCGGAGTGCGGCTCGTGCAGATCGTCGACGCCGACGGTCACCCCGCCGCGGTCGCGCACAGCGAAGACCATTCCATGTCCGTGCCGAAAGCGGTGGCAGAGCAGCGGATGTGCGAGAGCGGATTCGTGCCCGTGACGATCGATACGTTCGGGAATCCGCTCGACGTGGGCCGAGAACAACGACTATTCACACCGAAACAGCGCATTGCGCTCGCAGTGCGTGATGGCGGATGCCGGTGGCACGGATGCGATCGACCTGCATCGTATGGCGAAGCCCACCACATCGACGAGTGGGAGCGAGATCATGGTCGCACCGATATCGATCGGGGAATCCTGCTCTGTCGCTATCACCACATGACTTTGCACAACGGCAAGTGGCGCATCACTCGCGACGGCAAAGACGACTTCATCCTGCGAAGCTCATCGGGGGAGACGTTTGCGCTGAGACCGCGCACCGTGCTCAGCTACGCCTTCGGCGGGATCGATCCGCCGCCTGCACGGTTCAGGGCGGGTGCGGGCAATGCAGCGTGACCCGTCCGCAGAACTCCGTCTGGGGTTACTTTTTCGCGGCCTTCGAGAGGGATCGGATGCCGCGGATCGCGAAGCATCCGATGACTGTCCCGAGGGTGTTCGCGATCACATCGGAGATCGTCGATACGCGCTCGGGAACCACCAACTGGACCAGCTCGATGAGCGCGCTCGTCGAGAAGCCCGCCAAGATCACCCACCACGCGTTCAGGCGTGGCCACGCGATCGCCACCAGCAGACCGAAGGGAACGAAGAGGACGATATTCGCCACGAACTCGAACACCGTATAGCTGGTCTGCAGGGGGACGCCCGACTGCTCCGACACGAACCGCGCGAACTCGAACACGATGCCGGTCGCGCCCGATGCGGCTTCGGCCGGTAACCAGACGATCAGCCCCAGCGCGACGACGTACGGGACGAGAAGGATACGTGCCGCGACGACGAGAGCGGGCGTGCGGGGCATGTACCGATCGTATGACCCGGCGCCTGCCGGGCTCAGCCTGGGGCGCCATGCTTCCTGCCCGCTAGGGTAGGGTCCGGTCGAGCGCTGGCGCTGGCGCCGGCGGCGCCGGTCTTGCCCCAAGCCGGCACTTCATGGCCACTTCCCGGTCGACCTCTTGACGAAGCCTCTTGATCGAGGCCAGACGTGGAGACAACGATGATCGAGGCACGTGAGCAGGGCGCGACGCCCGACGCGCCCTCGAGAGCGCCCCGACGGTCTTATCTCGTCCGCCAGCGTCTGCTTGACCACTTGGATCAACTAGGCCGGGTGGCGATCGTTCGAGGAGAGGGCGGCGCTGGCAAAACTCTTGCCGTGGCCTCGTGGGTCCAGCAACGACGTGACGACGTGCCGACGTTCTGGATAGCACTGGACGAGAACAGCGGCACGAACGACTCTTTCTGGCATCGTGTCGTCACATCGGTCGTGGCACAGCGTGGATCGACCGAACCTGATCAGCTGAACGCATTCCTCAGCGGCACCATCGATGTATCGATGGTGCCGGGCCTGCTCGTCGAGGCGCTGTTCGCCTTCGGAGAGCGAGTGCGAGTGGTGCTCGACGACCTGCACCTGCTCGCGGACAACGCCCAGACGAAGTTGATCTGGGTGCTCGAGCGAGCCCCCATGCTCGAACTGGTCGCAACCGCACGT
The DNA here is from genome assembly GCF_052266695.1 of Microbacterium zouquanmingi. Taxonomy (NCBI): domain Bacteria; kingdom Bacillati; phylum Actinomycetota; class Actinomycetes; order Micrococcales; family Microbacteriaceae; genus Microbacterium; species Microbacterium zouquanmingi. The sequence continues at coordinate 371,299 of NZ_JBQPQZ010000001.1, read as the reverse complement.
TCCCGTACCCGGCTCGAGGATCCTCTCGTCGCCACCCGGCTCGACGTCGGCGCGATCGGTTCCGATGAACTCGCGTTCACCTTCGACGAGATCGCCGAGTTGGCACCCGAGGTGACGAGCCGTCTCCTCCCCGATGAACTGCACGTGCTGCACGATGTCACTCGCGGGCACGCCCTTGCGACGCGGCTGGCGCTCACGGCACTTCGTGACCGGAGCCCTGGCGCTAGCAGTGCGGAACGATCAGAGATCGTCAGCGCCGTCAGCGCGTTCGCAGCCCGGGAGCTGCTCCCGACGTTCGCCGACGTCGAGCACGAGCAGGTCGCCCGTCTCGTCGCGCTTTCGCCCGAGGTCGACGCGCCACTGGCCGCAGCCCTCAGCGGTCGTGACGACGCCTGGTCCCTGGTGCAAGATTTCGAGCGAGACGGGCTGGGCCGCTTCTACAGCAGAAGCGGTCGCCGCATCTTCGCCTTCCACTCACTCGTCGCCGCATCCCTGACACGCCAGCTGCTCACCGAACTTGACGACACCGAGATCCGCCGGGCACGCAGCGTCGCGGCATCCCGCCTCTCTGCGTGGGGCGACCCGGTCGACGTCATCCGGCTGCTCCTCGCCGCCGGGCGGGACGAGGACGTCTGGCCGTTCTTCACGGAGAACTTCTCGGAACTCAGCCAGCACCGCAATGCAGAAGTGATTCACCTGCTCGACACCGTGCCACTGGAGAGGCTGGAACAGCACGGCACTCTCGCGATCAGCCACGCCGTGATGCTCAGCGAGAGCGAAGCGCGTCCCTCCCGTCGACTCCAGCACCTGGTCGATATCGGCATCCGGCAGCTGAGCACTCGGGCTCCCGCCGCCAACCCCTCCGACCGACTTCTGGTCCTGATCGCGAGATTCGCCGGTCTTCGGGCCACGCGCCGATACGAAGAGGCCGCGATCGTCGGAGATGACATCGTCGACCACGTCGCCGCCATGGGGGCGGAACCTCGAGCACGGGTCGGATCGACTGTTCACGTCGGACTCCAGCAGGTTCTGATCACCAAGATGCTCGCCGGGCACATCGACACCGCGATCGCGGTCGGGTACATCCTCGACGAGGACCCGCACCCCGGTCGCACGCGCCACCGCCGGAGTCTTCTTGCATATGCGCATGCCGTCCGAGGCGAGATGCCGACCGCGGGGGAGCTTCTCGGCTCGATCTCTCCCGAGTACCTCGAAGCCTGGTCGCGCTCGCTCTACGGCGTCGGCTGGAACATCGCCAGCGCGATCGTGCACCTCGAGCGCGGAGACCCATCCGACGCACTGCAGGCCCTCGACCCGTTCGAGAACGGCGGCCTCGTCGTAGAACACTGGCCCACCATCCTCTGGGTTCGCGCTCTGATCCGCCTCACAACGGACGACGCTGCCGCCGGCCTCGACGAGCTCACCCTCGGGTTGCGCGATCATCATGGACGTCCGGCAAGCGCCATCCTCACCAGCAGGCTCCGCGCGATTCACGCGGACCTGGCGACCGCCACGGGAGACCTTCGCACCGCGCGGCGGGTGCTCGACGAGGCGCAGCCTCTGCCGGCCACGATCCTCGCTCGCGCACGACTTCATCTCGCCACCCAGCATCCAGAGCGCGCGATCGCCCTCCTGCCGGTGGAACGAAACGCCGATGCGGCACCGCCGCGCGAACTCGCGGAGCGATTGCTCGTCTCGGCGGTCGCGCACAAGAGGTTGGGCAACGCCGGCGGCGCCCGGGAGCTGGCGTACCGCGCAATCCACGTGCTTCAGCGATATCGCCTCGTCTCGCCGCTGGCTTTCATCCCCCGGTTCGAACTCGGCGAACTGCTGTCGGACGCGAATCGCGACGTGCTCGATGCTGCGCTGGGAGACCCGTTCGCTGCCCTGGCAACGCACGATCCGCTCACGCCCCGCGAGCGGATCGTGCTGACCGAGCTGCTGACCACAGAATCGATCCCGCAGATCGCCGCTCGACTCCATGTCTCACCGAACACCATCAAGTCGCAGCTGCGGACCCTTTATCGCAGACTCGGCGCATCAGACCGGTCGGATGCCGTGCGCCTCGCGCTGGAGCGCGGACTGATCTAACGCGACAGGGCGATCACTCAGATCCCCACGCCGCCCCACGTCATCGACTCGGTGTAGCGCAGCAGCACGCCCTCACGCAGCGCCCATGGCGAGACCTCGAGCTCGTCGATGTCGAGCATCTTCATCGCCGTGTGCAGGCAGACCGCGGCCGCGACGATCTGGAACGTGCGGTCGGGAGTGATGCCCGGCAGTTCCTGACGAGCGGATGCCGGAATACGAGCGAGCCGCGGAATCCACGACTTCAGCGCTGAGCGCGACATCACCGTGCGATCGAAGCCCAGCCCCGACACCTCGCGTCCGGCGAGGTTCGCCAGCGAGCGGATCGCCTTCGAGGATCCGACCAGGTGATCGGGGGAGGGAAGGGCATTGAGCTTCTCGGTCACCGGCGCGAGAACTTCGCGAGCATGCGCGCGCAGCAGCTCGACAGCATCCTCACCGGGTGGATCCTCCGGCAGGAACTGCACGGTCGTGCGCCCCGCGCCCAGGGGAACGGATGCCGCGACCTCCGGCACCTCATCGCCGCCGGCGGCGAACTCGAACGAGCCGCCGCCGATATCGAGCAGCAGAATGCGTCCGGCATCCCACCCGAACCAGCGCCGCACGGCGAGGAAGGTGAGCTCGGCCTCTTCGACCCCCGTGAGCACCTGCAGCGGCTGGCCGAGCGCCGCCTCGATGCGAGCGATGACCTCTTCGCCGTTCAGCGCAGCGCGCACCGCGCTGGTCGCCGTGGCCAGCAGCGTCTCAACGCGCTCGGCTTCGGCGATCTGCCGGGCGTGGGTGACGGCGGCTTCCAGTGCTCGCACGCCCTCCTCGCTGATTGCGCCCTCTGGGGTGAGAAATCGCATCAGGCGCACCACGCTGCGATCGCTCGTCGTCGCCAGCGGCCGCCCACCTGGGCGCGCATCGGCGGCGAGCAGGTGGACGGTGTTCGAGCCGATGTCGAGGATTCCCAGACGCACGGGACGAGACTACAGCGCGGTGGGGATCTCTTCGGCGTTGCGTGCATGCAACACGGCATCGATGAGCTCACTACGGCGACACCCGGGTTGACCCCGTGAACGTGTGGTCCGAGAGCGCGCCGAACAGCGGGTTCGAGATCAACTCGGCCAGCCCGCCGAGCGCGACGAGGTTGACCGCGGCGAGCAGATAGACCACGTCATCGCCGAAGAGCGCTCTAGGGCGTGTCTCCTATATGGGACGTGATTGATCGGCGAAGCTGGATGCGTGTCTTCAGTTGTGGGTTCTCGTGCGCGTCGGTTGAGTGATGCTCAATGGGCGGTGATCGGGCCTTTGCTGCCCTCGAATACAGGGCGACGTGGGCGACCTTTCGAGGACGATCGTCGTGTCGTGGACGGAATCGTCTATCGGTTCAGGACCTCAACTCCATGGCGGGATGTGCCTCGAGCTGAGTTCGGGCCGTGGCAGACGATCTGGAAGCGGCACCGCCGCTATGCCGGGGACGGGACCTGGGATCGGATCTTGCAGGCACTGCTCGCACGTGCGGACGCGGCGGGCTTGGGTGACTGGGATGTGTCCGTGGATGCGACGATCGCGCGTGCGCATCAGCACGCGACGAACACGACCCGCCCTGACCAGGACACAGGCGGCGGTATCGAATCACAAGAACCTGCCGATCGATGACGTCGAGCCTGCAGGCCACGGCATCGGCCGCTCGCGTGGTGGGCTGACGACGAAGATCCATCATGCCGTCGATGGCAACGGCCTCCCGTTAGCGATCGTCGTCACCGGTGGGCAACGCAACGACGGCGCAATGCTCATCACCTACCGTGCCGGAGCAGTCCTCCACGCTTGCCTCACCTGGGCCACGTTATTGGGAGACGCGCCCTAGCTGATCCGACGCTTCATCCGCATGCCGAGGTACATGTGCCCGACCGACATCACGATGATCGCGGCTGCGGCGCCGACGAGCGTGTAGAGGGCGCGCTCGCCGATTGCGAAGAGCAGATCGTGGGTGGTCCCCGTCGTCTGGAGCACCACGGCAGGGGTCAGCAGCATCGCGAAGATCCAGTAGGGCAGTTTGAGGTTCGCGTAGGCGGCGCCGAGCGTGAGCGCGAACGCGATGACCGTGATCACGGTGGGGAAGTCGTGCAATGCCGCCACGACGATCACGGCGATGAGGGCACCGGCGAAGGTCCCTCCCACGCGCTCGAGCATCCGCCTGGCGGAATCGGCGTAGTACGGCTGCACGACGACGAAGAACGTGAGGATGATCCACCACGACGCGGGATCGAGCCACTGCATGCAGACGTACGCCGCGACGCCGATGAGGATTCCGAGCGCCGCAGCGAAGTGCCGTGCGGTGTGACCGGGCACTGAGCGCGGAGTCTTCACCCCCACCGCTCGGATGACGAACGCACCCATCAGCGTCGTCCACAGCCCGCCGGCAGCGACATAGGCCATCGTGACGAGGCCCGAGACGAGCGAAGCATCCGCGGCTACAGTGTCACCCGGGAGAGCGACATGCAGGTTACCGATGAGCGCGTACGCCACCAGCGGTCCTGCGAACGCACCCATCAGGTGCCATCCGCGCGCCGCCGACAGCCCGGTGCCGACGCCGATCGCGGCCATGAAGAGCGCGCCGAGCAGTGGGTCATCGCGCAGCAGGAGGGCTGCGCCCATGAGTAGAGGAGTGAGAACGGATGCCGCGAGCGCCAGCCGCCGGTGAGTGAAGAGCCCCATCAGCGCGGGCAGCATTCCCAGATACCAGAGGCTGCTGTTCACATGCAGGGGAGAGGCGCTCAGCGCGATCATGGGCGCAACGACCAGCAGCGCCATGACGACGGTCATCGCGACTCCGGTCTTACGCGCTCTCGGTGGCGCCGACTTCGTTGCCATAGACCTCACGTTAGTGGACGACGGGGCTCGCAGATTAGAGTCGCGCCGATAGGGAAAGGAACGCGGTCCCTGAGCCTGTCGATCCCTGAGCCTGTCGATCCCTGAGCCTGTCGAAGGGTCCGAGCTCGCGGCCTCGGGCGCTTCGACAGGCTCAGCGACCGAAGCCTATCGGCGCCGCGAGCAGGGCGCTTTATGCTTGTGCGCGCACGGGCTGGCTGCGGGCGACCCTGGTCGGGAGGAAGAGCCTCACTACCAGGCATCCGATGATCGTCCCCAGTGCGTTCGCGATCACGTCCGACAGCGTCGGATAGCGACTGGGAAGCATCGTCTGCACGAGCTCGATAGCTGCGCTCGCCGAGAAGCCGAGCAGAATGATCCACCAGGTGTTCGTGCGCGGCCAGCCGGCGGTCAGCAGAATGCCGAACGGGACGAACAGCGCGATGTTCGCCAGGAACTCGAACAGCGTGTAGCTCGTCGACAGCGAGATGCCGGTGTACTCGGCGAAGACTCGCGCAGCGCGGAACGCGAGCCCCGTCACGCGAGAGGCAGCGGATGCTGGCAACCACACGATGAGCGCCAAACCGACGATGTACGGGACCAGTAGAACCCGGGCCGTGATCGAAAGCGCAGACGGTCGGGGCATGGAATCGAGTTTACGGGGGAGTGGATAAGAGTTATCCACATAAGTGGGAAACTTTGTCCGAATGTCGGTGGCCTCTGAGATGATTAAGTATGGCACTTTTCGATGATGTTGCGGCATTGATCCCCACCCTGCGCGGGTGCGGGGCCGACGTCGGAGATGCCGATTGCGCGCGGGCATCGATCGCGTCTATGTCAGATGCCGAGGTGCTGAACGTGCTCGCCGAAACAGCGGCGCTGGCCAAGCAGGTAGAACAGGTCCAGATGGCGGCCGCCGGAGTGATCGCGATGCGGTCTTCGCGCGAGCGTGGGCATTCGGGGCTGTCAGCAACGCAGGGGCATCGCTCGGCAGCATCATTGATTCAAGACGTGACCGGTTCGACGAAGGCCGAGGCGAACAGGGCCGCACGGGTCGGTGAAGCGCTGATCGATGGCGCGGCCGGTTCGGATGGCGCGGTCGGTTGGGATGGCGCGGCTGAGCGGGGGCCGTGGTTCCAGCCGCTGCGCGACGCGATGCGCGATGGGCAGATGACGTCGGCGCAGTTCGACGCGATTCGGCGCGGACTGGGGGAACCGCCCGAGGCCGGTGCGGGGAGCGGCGACGAGATGGGTGACAGGGCAGCGTGGGCGCAGGCCGCGCGGCAACTGGTCGGCGAGGCGGGACAGCGCACGGTCGAAGAATTGGCGCAGGCGGCGCGGACGATCCGTGACATGCTCGACCCGGAAGGCGCCGAAGCGCGGTTCCTCGCACGGTACGAGAACCGATCGTTCCGCATCTATCGCGGGCAAGACGGGCAGAAGCGCGCGTCGATAGCCTTCGACGACGAAGGCGAAGTGTTCGTCGAGACGATGATGGCGGCAGTCTTGCGTCCGCGCCGCGGAGGACCGCGATTCGTGGACCCCGACGAGAAGGCACGCGCCGCGTCACTCATCGACGATCCGCGCACGAACGACCAGCTCGCCTACGACCTGATCATTGACGTGCTGCGCACAGGAACTCTCGCCGACGCCGAGAGCGTGTTCGGCACGCGCCAAGCCGGCGTGCGCCTCGTGCAGGTGGTAGACGCCGACGGTGCCGGTGCGCCTGTCGTGCACACCGAAGACCACCTCATCTCGATGCCGGCGGCCGTGGCCGAACAGCACGTCTGCGACAGCGGAATCGTGTCGGTCACCCTCGATCCACACGGAAATCCACTCAATGTCGGCCGCGAACAGCGGCTCTTCACCCCACGACAGCGCATCGCCCTCGCCATCCGCGACGGCGGTTGCCGATGGCGAGGGTGCGACCGCCCCGCGTCCTACTGCGAAGCACATCACATCGATGAATGGGATCGCGACCACGGCAGAACCGACATCGATCGCGGCATTCTGCTCTGTCGATATCACCACATGACGCTGCACCAGGGCGGATGGAGGATCAGCCGCCGACAGCAAGACGACTTCGCGCTGCATCACCCCACCGGAGAATCATTCACGATGCGACCGCGCACCGCACTCAGCTATGCATGGGGCGGGATCGACCCGCCAGCGGCATAGGATTACCTCGAGCCATGCAGGGGCATGGTAGGGGAGAAGAATGCATACTCGAGGTATCCGGCGCGCCGTTGTGATCGTCGCTGCCGTGACAGCATCCGTTGCTATGGCTGGGTGCGGACCCGCGCCATGGACGCAGGAGCAGGCGGGCCCATCCCCGAAGCCGGAGGTCAGCGTCGCAGCGCCCGTGCCCAACGACCTCGCCAGTGGCAGCACTGCCCGCGAGCTTACGGCCGGCGCCGTCGTCGCGAGCGTCGACTACTGGTCGACGCTCGCGATGGATCGATGGACTCCCGGCGCCGTCAAGCCCATCAGCATCTCGTTGGTGACCACCGTGACCCCCGACGACGGCCAGAAGGTCTACCTGCAGAAGGCCACCATGGTCGCATTCGGCGCCAACGAAGACACGACGTTCGCACCTCTCGATCCGCAGGTCGACGCATCCAGTGTCAGCCCCGGGTACCTCGTGCTCGACCCGTACAGCTACTCGCAGACCTTCAACGTCGGCCCGGTCGACGACGCAGCGACCCACGTCACCGTGCAGTTCACCTACGACTTCCTGGTGCAGACGACCCCGACCTCCAACGAGTTCGCCAAGCAGACCGCGACCGACACACTGACCGTTGCCATCGCGCAGCCTGCGGCCGAATCCGAGTAGTCGCTCCAGGTACGCACAAGATCACCGCAAGATCCTCTTAAGTCCTCGCCAATACCCGCGAGGGCCCCGAAACCGCACTGTAGCGTGGTTGAAGGTCGTACAACAGGCCGTCCGCACGCAATTTCAGAATCGGTGTTCACATGACTTCCCGTCGCCTCCGCGGTGCCGCTCGCGCCGCCGCTGTCATCGCCCTCATCGGCGCCCTGTCCGTGACGACCGGATGCTCTCAGATCATCGACGCGTTCAATGGCGCACAGCAGGCCGAAGCCGTCGTGCCGACCCAGCAGCCCGATGCCAAGACACCGCCGGAAGAGCTGTCATTCGACTCGCAGTTCACCCGCGACGGCTCGGTCTCGCTCTCCAGCGACGTCGCCGAAGACCTCGAAGTGCGACTCGATGTCTGGGCCTTCGACCCCAAGCGCACCATGGAATGGACGCCGACCAACGAGAAGACCTTCGGCTTCTCGGTCAACGTCTACGACCACCGCGTCTCTGAGAAAGCTGTGCTCACCGAGAAGCGTCGCGTCTACATCTCGCAGATCTCGATCACGTCGCAGACCTCGCAGACCTCGAACCAGTCCTCGAGCCCGTTCCAGTTCAGTGCCGACCCTCGTACGCTCGTTCCCGTCGACACCCTGCGCTCTGACCGCGGATTGCTGCTGAACAGCTTCCAGGGCGGACTGCTCGTGCCGCAGACCACGATCCACCAGCTGCCGAACGACACCTACGGCATCACCCTCGACTTCGCCATCACCGTGTCGGTCGAAGGCTCGGCGAACGATGACACCACGTTCCAGCAGCAGATGATCTACCAGGTGCTGCCGATCGCGATCTACCCTGCGAGCGAGTGAGCGACATGTCGACACAGTTCAATCCGTCTCAACGATCCATAGAATCCTTCACCGAGAGCGAGTTCGGTGAGCTCGAGCACGTCACGGGCTTCGCCGACGACTTCGACGCCGTGCTCGAGAGCACCACGGTGCACCGCTCGACCATCGGCTGCGTGATCCCCGCATACAACGAAGAAGAGTCCATCGCCGGGGTGCTCACAACGCTGCTCGCACAGTCACGCGTGCCCGATGTCATTCATGTCGTGGTCAACAACACCACCGATCAGACGGTGCGCGTCGCATCCGAATTCGCCGGTCCGCACGAGATCATCACTGATCTCGGCGAGCAATTCACTGAAGTGTTCGTGCACGATATCGGCAAGAACCCCGACAAGAAGGTCGGCGCACTCAACTACGGCTACTCGCTCGTCGAAGGCTATGACTATCTGCTCGGCGTCGACGGCGACACTCTCGGCGACAAGCGCGCCGTCGAGTACCTCGAGACCGAAGCAGTCTCGGACTCCCGCATCGGCGGCATCTCGGCGATCTACTCGATCGACCCGGACCCGATCAAGGGCACCATCGCCAAATTCCTCATCGCAGGCCAGCGCACCCAGTTCGCCGCGTTCAACCTGCAGAACCTGCTGCGCGGGCGCAACATGGCTGTGCTCGGCGGACAGTTCTCGATCTTCTCGACGACGGCCCTGCGCGCGGTCATGAAGGCCAACCATCAGCGCACGCCCTGGGTGCGCGACAGCGAGGTCGAGGACTCCCTGCTGTCACTGCAGATCAAGAGCGCCGGATACCTGACCAAGATCAGCCCCTACGCGCGCGCCGACGTCGGCGGCATGACAACTCTGCGCGCCTACGACGCCCAGCAGGTCAAGTGGACCTTCGGGGCGATCGAACTCATGTGGCCTGGTCAGCGTGGCGACACCAAGGGGCAGCCGTTCCACCCCAACCTGCGTCTGCGCTGGTTCGAGAACTTCGGCATGCTCACCAACCTCTTCGTGCGCATCGCGTTCATCACCCTGCTGGCAGGGTCGCTCTCGATCAACGCGTTCGTGTTCTCGCCCTGGTGGCTGGTTCCCGTCGCAGTCGCCGTGCTGCTGAACCTGCGCATGGCCTTCAGCATCAAAGACCACAAGAACAGCGACATCCTCTTCGCCGGCCTGGTCTTTCCCGCCGAGATCTTCATGTGGATCAGGCTGAGTCACTTCTTGCGGTCGTGGTTCCGCTTTCTCTCACGCAAGAAGGTCGATAACTGGGCGATGCAGGCCAAGGCTGAAACGGGCAGCGGAAGCGGGCACTGGATGCCGTTCATCCTGCTGATCGTCGTCATTGCGGGACTCGCCGTCGTATGGATGCTGCTGGGCCCGGTCACCCAGTCGGCGATCCTGTGGATCGGCTGGCCCGTCGTGGGCGTGGTCACTGTGATTCAGACCGTGATGATGATGTTCAAGCTCCTGCGCCGGCACCAGGGGTACCAGGTTTAGCTAGGCGTTGATCTCGGAGGTCATCCGGTAGCCCACACCGCGGACGGTTTCGATGTACCGCGGTGTGGTAGCCGAATCGCCGAGCTTGCGGCGCAGGTTCGTCATGTGCGCTTCGATGGCGCGCTTGTCGGCTTCTCCGACGAAGTAGCTCGTCACGTACGACTCGCCGCGCAGCACGAGGGTGAGATCGGCCTTGCTGCGCACCCGGCGCTTGGACGACATCAGCGTGGACAGCAGGTCGAACTCGGTGCGGGTCAGCTCGAGCTCTTCGCCTCGGATCAGCACGATTCGGGCATCGGCGTTCAGCTGCAGGTCGCGATGCGCGTCCCACGTGCCTTCGGCCAGCTCAGCGGTGACCACACTCGTCGGGGCGAGTTCTTCGCCCTCTCGCTGCGGCTCTGCGGGTGCATCGACCGGACGCTCGGGGGTGAGCACGAATGTGGGGTGCGCGTCAGGCTGCGGCGCGACCTGCGGTGCGGTAGCGGCCGGCATGGCAGGTGCGGGGGCAGTGGGGGCGACGGGAGCCGCGCCCACGCCCCCCGGTGCGTTCGTGCGCGCGCCGGGGAAGGAGGGGCCGACCTCCTCTTGACGCGGCTGCGGAGCTGCCGAACCCAGACGAGGGCGGCGCAGCATCGCCTCGATGCGTGCACGCAGCTCCCGCGGACGGAACGGCTTGTTCAGGTACTCATCGGCACCAGCGCCGAGTCCGAGTACGACATCGGCCTCTTCATCGAGCGCCGTGAGCATGATGATGTAGGTGTCGCTCTGGGCCCGGATGCGGCGTGCCGCCTCGAACCCGTCGATGCCGGGCATATTCACATCGAGCGTGGTGATCAGCGGCTGGTAGTTGACGACGGCGCGCACTCCATCGATGCCGTTGCCGACGGAGACCGTGGAGAAACCCGCTGATTCCAGAACTTCAGCGAGCAGGTGGCGTACATCCGGGTCGTCTTCGACGATCACGGCGGTCTTCGGGCGGGGGGAGTCGTCCATCATCGGTGCAGTACGTCGCTTTCAACTTGAGCAGTGCGCGCGTGGTTAGTGCAGAGCGCGCGCGGGAGCTGAGAGACCTTCGGGGTGGTGGGGTCGCACAGGAGGTCGGGATCGCCACAAGACATGCTACAGGGGCTACATGTGAATCCTGCGCACGCGCCGTATAATTATGGCCGCCTTTTGCAGCCGCTCATCAAGGACGCGTCAGTTCGACTGCGCCCTCCGGCCACCAGACCCCGGGGGCTGGTCCTCCGTTGCACGGGCCATCGCTTTCACCGGGGGGTTTGACCCACAGATTCGTGTCGACGACGTCATCGCCGTAGGTACCACCGGCATCGCCGACACGCTGCCCGCGGGGGTTGCACCACTCGGATCCCGCCGTGCCGGCACCGTTGCGGGAAGTATCGATGATGGCGTGCAGGCCGCCGAGGTGCTCTGAGACCGCGTGCGCGTACTCGAACTCGTCATAGCTGGACTGGTAGTTGGAGACGTTGGTGGCAAACCCGCGGATGCGGTCGTTCGCGCCCACAGCGCTGATGAGGGATGCGGCCTCGGTAGGAGAGTGCCACCCGCTGTGCCCTCCGTCGAGGTAGATCCACGTAGCCGGAGCGTCCAGAGCCTCCACTGCTGCTTTCAGCTCGGTGACCCGATCGTCCAGATTGCCGCACTCCGTGGCCAAAGACAGGCTGTCCGGCTCGAGGATCACGATCTTCTTGAGATCAGGGGCCCCGCTGAGCGCCTTTCCGATCTCGCGCACCCACGAGCGGTAGTCCTCGGGCGAGAGCCCTCCGGCGGAGTGGTTGCCGCAGTCGCGCTCGGGGAGACCGTAGATCACGATCGCAAGTGCGGCATCCTGTTCCCTCGCCTGCGCCAGCAGCGACGCGGTCGCAGAGCCCGCCGTGCCAGGCGGATCTTGCTCGGGGGTGAGCCAGTACGCCGTCGGTTGGGCGGCCAAGTACTCCGTGGCAGCAATGGCGTCAGCGTCCATGCTCATCGACTCCAACGCCTGCCGAGCCTTCGACTGCTCTGCGGCGACCACGGCGGTCCCGACCCCCGGCGGCTGCGCTGTCGCGGAATGGAACCATTGCTGAACCGCCGTCACGGCGAACACCAGGGCGACGATGATCGCCACGAGGGCGACTGCGGCGATGAGGAGCCAGAACGTGCGCTTGCTCAGCCGCGGCCAGGTGCGTTTACGCCGTGCCATGGACGCGTTCCCATCTGTCGCCGCCCGCTGACTGGGCGGCCAGAACTGACGCATCCGCCATCGCGACGAGCACGCCGAAGTCGTACCCGACGGCCGAAACCGGGACCCACCCGATGCTCGCCGAGATGCGCACCGCGTACTGCGTGCCGATGTTCGTGCTGGACACGCGTTCGAGCAGCTCCGTCAGCAGCTCACGCACGCCGCCCTGCGGGCGAGGCACCAGAATCAGGAAGCGGGTCGGCGTCACTCGGTCGATGTCGGCATCGGCGGGGAACACATCATCGATGTGAATCGCGAACAGCTGTGCGACATCGTTGAAGGCCGCCGTGCTCGACGCGGTGCGGATCTCATCCGGGTCGTCAAGGCGGATATCCAGCAGCGACCACCATGGTTCTTGCGCCGCTTCGGCGCGGATGAGGCGGCGACGTGCGGAGGCCTCGAACATGGTCGTCGGTGCGATGGCCGTCTCGTCGGACTTGACGGTGAGCAGCAGCGTCGTCACCAGCGTGCAGACAGCGAACACGGCGATGCCGATGAAGTTGAGCGTACCGACGAACGTCGCGCTTGCGTCGACCCCGATGACGCCACAGGCAACAAGGATGCCGCTGGCGACATAGATCAGGGCGACGACGACGAGCAGGCTGGCCGCGGCGATGAGCGGGAACGCCTCATCGAGCAGTCGGGGGCCGAGCTTGGCGAGTTCCCACACGATCAGTGCAGCGAACACAGCGGTCGAGCAGAAGAGCACCCGGAATCCGATGCCGTACAGGCCGATGGCGGTCGACCCGAGCAGTATCAGGGTGATGACGACGATGAACGCCGACGAGAGCCACACGTAGGTGCGGGGCGTTCTCCGATACGCGCGCACGCCCGACCAGATCAATGCCATCGGAGCGATCGCCAGCGCGGCGGCCAGGTCCCGGAGCCACGAGGACATGAACAGCTCGTACGCCAGCCAGAAGTAAGAGGCGATCATCGTCGTCGCGAACGCTGCCGACCACAGCACTGTCGCACGGGATGGACGAGGGAGGAATCCGAGAGCGATCGAGACGATGGTGCACACGGTGGTGATGGCGATGACGGGCATCACCAGAGATGGGGTGATCAATCGGGCATCCGTTCATGAGGGCTGTTGAGCGGCGTGGGGAGAGTGAGCGTGACCGCGGTTCCCTGACCGAGGTCGCTGATGACTTCAAAACGGCCGCCCTGGGACTCGATGATCGCGCGCGAGATGCTGAGCCCGAGTCCTGTGCCGGGGATGCCGCTGGCGCGCGCAGCATCCGTGCGGAAATCCCGTTCGAAGATGCGGGGGATGTCCTCGGCAGCGATGCCGATGCCGTTGTCAATGACCTGCAACGCGACCTCGCCGAGCTCGGAGACATACGTGCGCACGGCGACCTTGCCGCTGTGCGGGGCGTACTTGATCGCGTTGCCGATGACGTTGTCGATCACCTGGCGGAGACGGAAGGCGTCGCCGCGGGCGATCAACGGCTCGTCGAGTTTGACGACGATGGTCGCCCCGGCGGCCTCGGCCGTCGGGGCGAATGCCTCCGTCGAGTCGCGCGCGAGGGCGGTGAGATCGAAGTCGTGGACGGGGTCGTCGTCGCGCGCCTGGGGTGCTTCCAGTACCTGGTCGATGAGCCGCTGCATCCGCTCGCCAGCGCGCTCGACGACTTCCAACTGTGCGCGCGCTGCCCCGGGAAGATCCTCGCGTTCGAGCACCAGATCCAGGTGGCCGAGCACGGCCGTCAGCGGATTGCGCAGCTCGTGCGAGATGCTGCGTCGTTTCGCATCGTCGATGGCGTACGGATCGATGCTTTCGGTCACGTCCTCGACGATCAGGAGCAGGCCGTCGTCGCCCTGTTCGGGGCCGAGCACTCTGGCCGTGGCCTTGACCGCGCGCCACGCTCCGTCGAAGCCGAACAGCCACACGATTTCGTTCTCGAACAGCTCGCCGCGTGCCGCGCGCATCATCGCGGTCTCATTCGGAGGAACCGACTCGCCGCGACGCGCACGGTATTCGACGACACGGCCGGGGTGGAACTGCGAGGTACTGACGACCGAGTAGATGCGGTGGAAGGCTTTATTTGACACTTCGACGAGTCCGTCCTCGGTCAATCGGGCCACGCCGATATCGAGGGAGTCGAGCAGACGCTTGTTCCTGGCCTTTTGCTCGTTGACGCGCAGCACCGAGCGGGCGAGCCTGCCGGCCTGGTCGCTGAGGAGCTGTCTGGTCGAACGGTTCCGCCTCACAGCGACCCGTGTGATGATCGCGACGATCCCCAGCGTCACGACCAGCATCACGGTGTTGATCGTGCGCTCGGGGGAGATCCCGTCCTCGATCAGGATGACGATCCGCAGCGCGCCGACAAGGAGGAGCACCGTCACCATGGCCGCGCTGGAGTAGTACGACGCGACCCAGGTGACGGGGATCACCCACAGGTAGGCCGCGACCGGAGTATCGCCGATCGTGATGAAGGCGATGGCGAAGACATTGAGTATCGGCAGGATGAGAACGCCGGATGCGTTGATCCGGTGCCACGGCACCGCGAGCGACCCCACGGTCAGCACGACGACGAGAATCATGCCGACGCTGAAGCACCAATCGCCGTATCGCATGGGCGTCAGCAGTGCCACGCCCAGGCCGATCATGACGACGCTGAGGGCGATGAGCAGCTGCCATTGCCAGATCGATCGGCACCGTGCGTCGCCGAAATATCCCCGATTCGACGGCATTGAGAAAGGTGTCACTGATGTTTCCTTCCCCTTTAAGCCACAGTGTATCGGCGACGATGCATCTCCTTGCGCCGTGCGCCGGTTATTCAGAGATCAACCGGCGACATCGAACTGCAGTCCGGCACGGTGAACGACTCCATCAGTATACCCCTAGGGGGTATTCAGGTAGACGGTGGATACCGCGTGCAGCACAGAGGAGAACCGATGAGTCAGCATCACCACGTAGAGCACGACCACTCGGCGCACACAGGTCATTCCGGTCACGCCGATCATGTCGGTCAGTTCCGCCGGCTGTTCTGGATCATGCTCGTGCTCGCGGTGCCCGTCGTCGCCTTCTCGGGTGCGTTCGCGATGCTGATCGGGCACGAACTCCCCGCCTGGACGACCTGGATCTCTGCGGCGCTGGGAACCGTGATGTACGTGTGGGGCGGTGCTCCGTTCCTCACCGGTGCCGTGCACGAGCTGCGCACGCGCGCGCCGGGCATGATGCTGCTTATCGGGCTCGCCATCACGGTCGCGTTCCTCGCATCGTGGGGTGCGACGCTCGGCCTGCTGCACCACGAACTCGAGTTCTGGTGGGAGCTCGCGCTGCTCGTCGTGATCATGCTGCTCGGTCACTGGATCGAGATGCGCTCGCTCGCCCAGACCACCTCTGCACTGGATTCGTTGTCAGCGCTCCTTCCCGATGAGGCCGAACGCGTCGACGGCGACACCACGGTCATTGTCGCTCCGGCAGATCTCCGCATCGGCGACGTCGTCGTGGTGCGCCCCGGCGGTCGTGTACCAGCGGACGGCACCGTGCTTCAGGGCGCCGCGAGCATGGACGAGTCGATGATCACCGGCATCCATCCCGTCGAATCGGGCGACGACGATCGGATGCTGGCGCTCGCTGCTGCCGCCGAGAGCGACTCCGAGCATCCGCTGGCTCGCGCGATCGTGAACGCCGCAGCGCACCTCGAGGTGCCGCGATCGTCTGGGTTCTCGTCATCGCCCGCGATCGGGGTGCGTGCCGAGGTCGACGGGCACGTCGTGCAGGTCGGCGGGCCCTACCTGCTCGACCAGGAGGGGGCGGACGAACTGCCGATCGCCGACGACTGGCGTGCTGACGGCGCGATCATCCTGCACGTGCTCATCGACGGGCGCGTGGCGGGCGCTCTGCGGCTGGCAGATGAGATCCGCCCCGAATCACGCGAGGCGATCGATGCTCTGCACGCCCGTGGCGTGCAGGTCGTGATGATCACCGGAGACGCCGAAGCCGTCGCGTCATCGGTGGCGTCGGAACTGGGCATCGACCGGTACTTCGCCGGCGTGCGCCCGCAAGACAAGGCCGCGACGGTGAAGAACCTGCAGGACGAAGGGCGAATGGTGGCCATGGTCGGCGACGGCGTCAACGACGCGCCGGCGCTCGCACAGGCCGATGTGGGAATCGCGATCGGCGCGGGCACCGATGTCGCCATCGCGTCGGCAGGCGTCATCCTCGCCAGCGACGATCCGCGCGCCGTACTGTCGGTCATCGAGCTGTCTCGGGCCAGCTACCGCAAGATGACGCAGAACCTGTGGTGGGCCGCGGGCTACAACCTCATCTCGGTTCCGCTCGCCGCCGGAGTGCTCGCTCCGATCGGCTTCGTGATGCCGATGTCGGTCGGCGCGATCCTGATGTCGCTGTCGACGGTCGTCGTCGCGCTCAATGCACAGTTGTTGCGGAGGCTCGACATCCGGCCGGAGAAGGTTATCGAGCGCCGCTGACCCCGGTGCGCCGGTTTCAGATCCCGACACCGCTCCAATTCATCGACTCGGTGTAGCGCAGCAGCACGCCCTCACGCAGCGCCCATGGCGAGACCTCGAGCTCGTCGATGTCGAGCATCTTCATCGCCGTGTGCAGGCAGACCGCGGCCGCGACGATCTGGAACGTGCGGTCGGGAGTGATGCCCGGCAGTTCCTGACGAGCGGATGCCGGAATACGAGCGAGCCGCGGAATCCACGACTTCAGCGCTGAGCGCGACATCACCGTGCGATCGAAGCCCAGCCCCGACACCTCGCGTCCGGCGAGGTTCGCCAGCGAGCGGATCGCCTTCGAGGATCCGACCAGGTGATCGGGGGAGGGAAGGGCATTGAGCTTCTCGGTCACCGGCCCGAGAACTTCGCGAGCATGCGCGCGCAGCAGCTCGACAGCATCCTCACCGGGTGGATCCTCCGGCAGGAACTGCACGGTCGTGCGCCCCGCGCCCAGGGGAACGGATGCCGCGACCTCCGGCACCTCATCGCCGCCGGCGGCGAACTCGAACGAGCCGCCGCCGATATCGAGCAGCAAAATGCGTCCGGCATCCCACCCGAACCAGCGCCGCACGGCGAGGAAGGTGAGCTCGGCCTCTTCGACCCCCGTGAGCACCTGCAGCGGCTGGCCGAGCGCCGCCTCGATGCGAGCGATGACCTCTTCGCCGTTCAGCGCAGCGCGCACCGCGCTGGTCGCCGTGGCCAGCAGCGTCTCAACGCGCTCGGCTTCGGCGATCTGCCGGGCGCGGGTGACGGCGGCTTCCAGTGCTCGCACGCCCTCCTCGCTGATTGCGCCCTCTGGGGTGAGGAATCGCATCAGGCGCACCACACTGCGATCGCTCGTCGTCGCCAGCGGCCGACCACCTGGGCGCGCATCGGCGGCGAGCAGGTGGACGGTGTTCGAGCCGATGTCGAGGATTCCCAGACGCACGGGACGAGACTACAGCGCTGATCGTGCGTCGATCGCACGATGCGGGCGGGAAGCGGCGCGTAGCGCAGGAAGCGTCGCGAGGCTGAGTAGCGCGAGCACCGCTGCGGATGCGTACAGCACGAGGTAGTTGTCGCTCGCGCCGGAGAACGGATCGCCCTGGCCGAGACGCATCAGCCCCGCGGCGACCAACGGCACCAGCACCTGGGGGATCGTCTCGGTGATGCTGAGCACACCGAGGTAGGTGCCGGCGCGGCCCTCGGGAAGAACCCGCATCGCCAGTGCCAGATTGACAGCGAGGTAGGCGCCGACTGCGAGACCACCGACAGCGGATGCGACCCAGAGTGCGATCGGAACGTCCGCGACCGCGCGCAGCGACGCACCGATGGAGAGTCCCACCGCGCCGCATACCAGGAACGGCATGTATCGATGCAGGCGTGACGCCAACGCTCCGCCGAATGCCGCTCCGATGACGATGCCCGCACCGCCGGCGACAGCGGCGATCATGGCGATCGGTGTCGCCGCCACCGGATCTGACGTCATCCGATCGATGATCATGTACAGCGTGAAAGCGGTCGCCAGCGACAGCGCTGACTGCATCGCCAGCCGTTGCAGCCACACCGCAGCGAATGCCCGCGAGACGGGAGTTTGGCGCCGGCCGCGCCCGGCAGTCGGCAGTGCGCTTGAGGCCCGATCGGGAACCGTCATCGCCACCCCGACGACGGCAAGCGCGGCGACCGGCATCACCAACGAGACGAGATCGACGTGGCGCGGCAACAGTGCCGTGAGCACGAGCGGGGGAAGGACACCGACGAACGCCGCCGCGGTGAACACCCCGGATGCGGCGGCGCGACGACTCTCGGCCACCGTGTCGGCGAGTAGCGCGG
Organism: Microbacterium zouquanmingi; assembly: GCF_052266695.1. Classification (NCBI taxonomy): domain Bacteria; kingdom Bacillati; phylum Actinomycetota; class Actinomycetes; order Micrococcales; family Microbacteriaceae; genus Microbacterium; species Microbacterium zouquanmingi. The sequence continues at coordinate 352,672 of NZ_JBQPQZ010000001.1, read as the reverse complement.
CCGCTGTGGCGAGGATCGCATTGAAGGCCGTCTGGATGCACACGCAGCTGACCATGATCGCCGGAAGCGAATCGGATGCAGAGAGCGCAGCGACCCCTATGAGACCGGCGACGGCGCCGCCCAGCATCCAGGGTCTGCGTCTGCCGAACCGTCCTCGCGTGCGGTCCGAGAGCGCGCCGAACAGCGGGTTCGAGATCAATGCGGCCAGCCCGCCGAGCGTCAGAACCGTTGCAAGCGCCGTCGCCCGCTGATCGGCTGGCATGAGGTCGTCGATCTTCAGCGGGATTCCGGCTAAGACGGGAGTGGTGAGCGAGCCGAGCGCGACGAGGTTGACCGCGGCGAGCAGATAGACCACGTCATCGCCGAAGAGCGCTCTAGATAGAGTGAGGGAATGGCAGCTCCGGGTCCGATGGCGACATCCCCGGCCGCATCGACGTCACTCGAGCGCCCCCGGCTGCTCTCCGCACTCTCCTCTGCCGCGCCTCTCGTCGTCCTGGTGGGTCCGGTCGGCGCGGGAAAGACAATGCTCCTGCGGCAGTGGGCCGCGCGGCATCCGAACGTCGCCTGGGCCGCGCCGCACAGCATCCCGCACCCGATGGGCGACGTCCTCATGATCGACGATGCCGATGCGCTGACCGAGGCCGACTGGGCGCGCGTGGGCGAGCTGCGCCGATCACGGCAGGGGCTCGTCATCCGCGCCGCCGCGCACAGTCGCAGCGCCGTGCCGGCCGGTGAGCGCGCCGAATTCATCGCCGAGCTGGCCTTCACGGACCAGGAGACCCAGGCCTATCTGTCGATGCGCGGGTCGCCGCTCGACGCCCGCGCCGTCCAGCTCGCCACCAGAGGGCTGCCGTCGGCTGTCGGCGCCGTCGCCGCGCTGAAGACGGTCCGAGACGACATCGTGCAGGCGCTCCTGGCAGAGCTGCCACCGGGACCGCTGTCATCACCGCACGCCACGCTCGCGATACCCGAGGTGCTGACCGGCGAAGTGGTCGCCGGCCTCGGCGGGCCGGCGGATTTCATCGCGGAGTGCGAGCGCGCAGGTCTCGGGGAGTGGGTGGCGGATGCCGGTCACCCGCTGTTCCTGCTCACCGCCCCGGTGCGCGCGGCGACGCGGAAGATGCACCCGCAGCAGAACGCGCAGACCGTGCGGGAGGATGCCGCGCAGACCCTGCTCGGTCAGGGAGCCTGGTACGGAGCGCTCATCGAGGGCGCGGCCGCAGCGTCGCTCCCGGTCATCGATGGCGCGCTCAGGGGTGGGGGGATACCGTTGCTCCAGGCGCACGGCGCATCGATCATGATCCTGCTGCGCAGCATCCATCTGTGGGAGCTGAGGCGCTGGCCGATCATCGCCATGGCACAGGCGCTCATCTACAACGCTCGCCACGAACACCGGCTGCGGGCCGTCGAGCTCATGGGCATCGCCCTCATCGGCGCGCGCACTGCTCCTCCCGGTTCCGCCGATCGCGCGCTGCTGCGCGTGATCGAATCCGTGCTGCAGCGGCTGCTCGGCATCGGCGACGGCGGAGCGAAGTCGGCGCGCGCCGCGGCATCCATCCTCAGCGAGCTCCCGGCCGATGAGTATCGCGCCATCGAGGGGCTGCTCGGCGACCTGCACACGCATTGTGCGATCAGTCTCATGTACGCCGGTCACCTCGACGAGGCGGCCGCCGAGTTCGAGCGGGCCCTGTCTAACGCTGGGCGCCCCGGAATCCAGCTGATCTCGTTGGGCGGCGTCGCGGTGGTCCATGCGCTCGCCGGCGACCTCGGTTCGGCGCAGAGATGGGTCGACACGGCGCTCGAGCACGCGTGGGCCGACGACATCCTCAACGAGTACGCGGGCAGTCTGCTGCACATGGCGCAGGCGAAGATCCACATCGAGCACGGTGAGCTCGACCGCGCCGAGGCCGCCCTCGACAGCGTGTGGCACATCATCGACACCATCGAGCATTGGCCGCTGCTGGCACATCTTCGGGCGCAGATCGACATCTGCCGGGGCGAAGCGGATGCCGGACTGGAGCGGTTCCGCGCACTTCGCCGTTCCCGCGGTTCTCGGACCACGCGCCCGCAGACCCGCCTGCTCGATCTGACGGATTCCTCATTGGCGCTCGCCGCCGGCGATCTCGCATCGGCACGCAAGCTCACGGCGCGCGCCGATGATGCCGCACCGGTGGCGATCGGTGCGGCGCGGGCGCTCGTGTTCGACGGGCTGCACGAACGTGCGCTGCAGATGCTGGGGACCATCGCGGCCGAGACTCCAGGCGTCAGGGCGCAGATCGCCGTTCTCGATGCGATCGTGCTGCGGCGGCTCGGTCGCCCTGTTGAAGCCGCGGTGGCTGCGCGCCGGGCGGGCACTATCGCCGGCACCTACGGGTTGACGACGCCGTTCCTGCTGACCTCGGTCGAGGATCGGGAGCTGTTCGACCTGGACGTGCCGTGGCCGGCCTTGGACGCACGCGGGAGCGTGCCTCAACTCACCGCACGCGAACATGTCATCCTCGCCGAGCTGATCGAGACCGCGAACGTGAACAAGATCGCCGCCCGGCTGCACGTCTCGGCGAACACCGTGAAGTCGCAGCGTCGGAGTCTGTACCGCAAGCTCGGCGCCGCCTCGCGGGAAGAGGCGCTCGCCATCGCGCTCGGGCACGGGCTGCTGGCCAGCACCACTCCCTGACCCGCTGCTCATCAGGCGTCCCGACGGGCCCGACACGCCGGGGTGAACTGCGGGGTGAATTCGACTCACCCGCGCTTTTGCCCTTGTGGCCCCTGGGTAACGTCACGTCGGCAGTTACCCGACTGCCGCGCGCATTGGCATCTGATTTGCTGCGCGCCCGGGGGAGCAAAGAGGAGTCATTCACGTGAGACGACCACGTCCAGAATCAATGCCGCGCCGGCGTGCGCGCATCGCTGCGAAGGGGGCCGTGGCTGCGACTCTCGCGGCGGCGCTGGCCCTCGGCGGAGCGGCGACCGCCAACGCGGTCGAATCCGATGTACCAGTGCAACCGAACCCGGCGCTGTCCGAGCACTGCGCGATGGACTTCGCGATCAGCATCGACCTGTCGAACTCCGTCACCGACGCGCAGCTCTCGAAGACTCGTGAAGAGCTGAGCGGACTGGTCACCGCACTCGAGGGGTACCCGGTCAAGGTCGCCGTGCACACCTTCGCATCGAACGCGCCGGCCTCAGCGGTACCTGCGAACGCGCCGCTTCCGCTGACCTCGGTCGCCGATGCTGCTGGTGTCGCAGCGATCAGCTCCTACGTCAATGGAGTACAGCGCCCCGCGAGCCAGCAGGGCGGCACCAACTGGGATCGCAGCCTCGCCGCCGTCGCGGCATCCGAAGAGCACTACGACGCGCTGCTGTTCTTGACCGACGGCAACCCGACGCAGTACGGCAGCCCCGCCGCCGGCCCCGGCAACAGCACCGACAAGCCCGTGCTCGATGCAGCTGTGCGCAGCGCGAATGCGCTCAAGGGCGAAGACACCCGGATCGTTCCGATCGGCGTCAGCGACAACCTCTCAGGTGCTGCCCTCGAAGAATTCCGTGAGCACATCAAGCTGATCTCCGGCCCCGTCGAAGACAGCGACTACTACGTCGCCGGATTCCACGAGCTTCAGGCGACTCTGCTCGAGATCGTCAACGCGAACTGCGCCTCGATCGACCTCGAGAAGACCGGAACGCTCGCTGCCGGCGCCATCGGCGTCGAGGGGGACACCGTGGATTACGCATTCACCGTCACCAACGACGGATCGGCCACGCTCAAAAACGTGACTCTCACCGACCCCAAGCCGGGACTGTCGAGCATCGAGTTCGGCACGTGGCCGGGTGAGCCGGGAGTGCTCGAACCCGGGCAATCGGTGACCGCATCGGCGACGTACGACCTCACGGCCGCTGACATCATCGCTGGCGAGGTCACCAACACGGCGACCGTCGCAGGTACACCGCCCGCGGGCAAGCCCGTCACCGATGAGTCCCCGGCAATCGTCGAGCTTCCCGAGCTCGCCCCGGCAATCTCGTTGGTCAAGACCGGTGCGCTCGAGGGCGACACGATCTCTTATGAGTTCACGGCGACCAACACGGGCAACGTCACGCTCACGAGTGTCTCGATCGCTGATGAGCTCGAGGGCCTCTCGGAGATCACTTATGGCGCGTGGCCTGCGGCTAAGGGTGTGCTTGCTCCTGGCCAGTCGGTCACGGCGACGGCAACGTACACGCTGACGCAGGCCGATCGGGATGCCGGGATCGTGGAGAACACCGCCACGACGACCGGAAACCCGCCGACTGGCACCCCCGTCACGGACGAAGACGACTTCGACCAGCCTGTGCCGCAGGCGCCCGGTATCTCTCTCGTCAAGACGGGTGCGCTCGAGGGCGACACGATCTCTTATGAGTTCACGGCGACCAACACGGGCAATGTGACCCTGACGGGTGTCTCGATCGCTGATGAGCTGAAGGGTCTCTCAGAGATCACTTATGGTGCGTGGCCTGCGGCTGACGGCGTGCTTGCTCCTGGCCAGTCGGTCACCGCGACGGCAACGTATACGTTGACGCAGGCCGATCGGGATGCCGGGATCGTGGAGAACACTGCCACGACGACGGGAACCCCGCCGACTGGCACTCCGGTCACGGATGAGGACGACTTCGATCAGCCCCTCGACTCACGCCCGGGGATCTCGTTGGTCAAGACCGGTGCGCTCGAGGGCGACGCCATCTCTTACGAGTTCACGGCGACCAACACGGGCAACGTGACGCTGACCGGGGTGTCGATCGCTGATGAGCTCGAGGGTCTGTCGGAGATCACCTACGGTGCGTGGCCTGCGGCTGAGGGCGTGCTCGCTCCCGGCCAGTCGGTCACGGCGACCGCGTCGTACACGCTGACGCAGACCGACCGGGACGCCGGCGTGGTGGAGAACACCGCGACGACGACAGGGAACCCGCCGAGCGGAACTCCGGTCACCGACGAGGACGACTTCGATCAGCCGGTGCCGCAGAACCCCAGCATCCTGCTGGAGAAGACCGGTGCGCTCGAGGGCGACACGATCTCTTATGAGTTCACGGCGACCAACACGGGCGATGTGACCCTGACGGGAGTGTCGATCGCCGACGACCTGAAGGGCCTGTCGGAGATCACTTATGGTGCGTGGCCTGCGGCTGAGGGCGTGCTCGCTCCCGGCCAGTCGGTCACGGCGACGGCAACGTATACGTTGACGCAGGCCGATCGCGACGCCGGGATCGTGGAGAACACCGCCACGACGACCGGAAACCCGCCGACTGGCACTCCGGTCACCGACGAAGATGACTTCGACCAGCCAGTGCCGCAGATCCCCAGCATCCTGCTGGAGAAGACCGGCGCGCTCGACGGCGACACCATCTCTTATGAGTTCACGGCGACCAACACGGGCAACGTGACGCTAACCGGGGTGTCGATCGCTGATGAGCTTGAGGGCCTGTCGGAGATCACTTATGGCGCGTGGCCTGCGGCTGAGGGCATGCTCGCTCCCGGCCAGTCGGTCACGGCGACCGCGTCGTACACGGTGACGCAGGCCGACCGGGACGCCGGCGTGGTGGAGAACACCGCGACGACGACCGGAAACCCGCCGAGCGGAACTCCGGTCACCGACGAGGACGACTTCGATCAGCCGGTGCCGCAGAACCCCAGCATCCTGCTGGAGAAGACCGGCGCGCTCGAGGGCGACACGATCTCTTATGAGTTCACGGCGACCAACACGGGCGATGTGACCCTGACGGGAGTGTCGATCGCCGACGACCTGAAGGGCCTGTCGGAGATCACTTATGGTGCGTGGCCTGCGGCTGAGGGCGTGCTCGCTCCCGGCCAGTCGGTCACGGCGACGGCAACGTATACGTTGACGCAGGCCGATCGCGACGCCGGGATCGTGGAGAACACCGCCACGACGACCGGAAACCCGCCGACTGGCACTCCGGTCACCGACGAAGATGACTTCGACCAGCCAGTGCCGCAGATCCCCAGCATCCTGCTGGAGAAGACCGGCGCGCTCGACGGCGACACCATCTCTTATGAGTTCACGGCGACCAACACGGGCAACGTGACGCTAACCGGGGTGTCGATCGCTGATGAGCTTGAGGGCCTGTCGGAGATCACTTATGGCGCGTGGCCTGCGGCTGAGGGCATGCTCGCTCCCGGCCAGTCGGTCACGGCGACCGCGTCGTACACGGTGACGCAGGCCGACCGGGACGCCGGCGTGGTGGAGAACACCGCGACGACGACCGGAAACCCGCCGAGCGGAACTCCGGTCACCGACGAGGACGACTTCGATCAGCCGGTGCCGCAGAACCCCAGCATCCTGCTGGAGAAGACCGGCGCCGTCAGCGGAGACACGATCTCGTACGCATTCGCCGTCACCAACACCGGCGACGTGACGCTGACCGGGGTGTCGATCACCGATGAGCTCAAGGGCCTGTCGGAGATCACCTACGGTGAGTGGCCGGCTGCTGAGGGCGTGCTCGCGCCCGGTGAATCCGTCACGGCGACCGCGTCGTACGCCGTCACCGCGGGTGACCGCGCGGCCGGCAGCATCACGAACGACGCGAACGTCACGGGCACACCGCCCACCGGGTCTGAGGTCACCGATGAGGACAGCGTGACCACTCCGGTCGGTGCGCTGGCTGTCACGGGTGCCGAAGCCGCACAGTGGCTCGGTGTGAGCGCGATGGCACTGCTCGTCATGACGATCGGCGCGGTCGCGATGATCCGCCGCCGTCGCGTGCAGGCGTAACCGATAACGCAGAAGAGTATGCCCCGCGGCCCGGATGGGTCGCGGGGCATACCCATCGGGCGGGCAGCGCTTCGGTGCCCGATACGATGGATGCCGTGACCACCGCCGACACGACAGCGCCTCTATCGCCGTACCGCGAGATCGGAAGAGCGGAGTGGGCGCGATTGGCCGCAGGGCTCGATCAGCCGCTGAGTGAGACCGAGGTCGTAGAACTGCGCGGCATCGGCGATCGCCTTGACCTCACCGAGGTCCGCGAGGTGTACATGCCGCTGAGTCGGCTGCTCAGCCTCTACGCATCGGCGACCAAGCGGCTGGGGGCGGCGACGAGCGCTTTCCTCGACGAAGAAGACGTCACGACTCCCTTCGTCGTGGGTGTTGCGGGATCTGTTGCGGTGGGGAAGTCGACGATCGCCCGTCTGCTGCGTGAACTGATGAGCCGGTGGCCTGGGACGCCCCGAGTCGAGCTGGTCACGACCGACGGGTTCCTGTACCCGAACGCCGAGCTCGAGCGCCGCGGGCTGATGGACCGCAAGGGATTCCCCGAGTCGTACGACCGCCGGGCCCTTCTGGAGTTCCTCACCGAGGTGAAGTCGGGTGCCCCTGAGGTGCGCGCGCCGTTCTATTCGCACATGCGCTACGACATCGTTCCGGATGCTCGGGTCGTCGTGCGCCGCCCTGACGTCGTGATCGTCGAGGGACTGAACGTGCTGCAGCCACCGCCCGCGCCGAATGATGTCGCCGTGAGCGACCTCTTCGACTTCTCGATCTTCGTAGACGCCGACACCTCGCACATCGAGAAGTGGTACGTGGATCGGTTCTTGGCGCTGCGACAGGGCGCGTTCGCGAACCCCTCGTCGTACTTCAACGTCTTCGCACATCTCACCGATGCCGAGGCGCGCGCGACCGCGATGGGGTACTGGAATGAGATCAATATGCCGAACTTGATTGAGAACGTGATGCCGACCAGGCACCGGGCGACCCTCGTGCTGAACAAGGGTCTGGACCACAACGTCGAGAGCGTGCTGCTGCGCAAACTGTGAACGGGTTTTCGTTCGGAACCCTCGCAAAATCTGCCGCTTATTCTTGACACCATGTGTGGAATCGTCGGATACGTGGGCCCTCGCCCCAGCCAGGACATCCTTATCGCCGGGCTCGCCCGCCTCGAGTATCGGGGGTACGACTCGGCCGGCATCGCGGTGATCGATGCAGATGGTCACCTCGGCATGCGCAAGAAGGCGGGAAAGCTCGCAGCTCTGCGCGATTCGCTCGCCGACGCACCCCTCCCTGATGGTGCAACAGGCATCGGCCACACCCGCTGGGCCACCCACGGCGGACCCACCGACGTCAACGCGCACCCGCACCTCGCAGACGGCGGCAAGCTCGCCCTCATCCACAACGGCATCATCGAGAACTTCGCCCCTCTCCGCGACGAGCTCGCTGCCTCGGGCGTCGAGTTTCTCAGCGAGACCGACAGCGAGGTCGCCGCAGCCCTTCTCGGACGCGAGTACGCGAAGAGCGGCAACCTGCAGACCGCGTTCCAGAACGTCGTGAACCGTCTTGAAGGCGCATTCACTCTTCTCGCCATGCACCAGGACCACCCGGGCCTCGTCGTGGGCGCTCGCCGCAACTCGCCACTGGTGATCGGCCTCGGCGAGGGGGAGAACTTCCTCGGGTCCGACGTCGCCGCCTTCGTCGAGCACACCCGCAAGGCGCTCGCGATCGGTCAGGACCAGATCGTCTCGATTACCCCTGATGCCGTCACCGTGACCGACTTCTCCGGCAACCCCGTCGAAGCCGAGCCGTTCGAGGTGTCCTGGGATGCCGCCGCCGCTGAGAAGGGCGGATGGTCTTCGTTCATGGCGAAGGAGGTCGCTGAGCAGCCCGAGGCCGTCGCCAACACGATCCGTGGCCGCGTGCACGACGGTCAGGTCGTGATCCCCGAGCTCGACGGGCTCGACGAGCTCTTCATCGGAATCAACCGCGTGATCATCACGGCCTGCGGCACAGCATCCTATGCCGCCCTCGTCGGCAAGTACGCGATCGAGCAGTGGGCGCGTGTGGCGACCGACGTCGAGCTCGCGCACGAGTTCCGCTACCGCGACCCGGTGATCGGCGACGACACGCTCGTCATCTCGATCAGCCAGTCCGGCGAGACCATGGACACGCTCATGGCCGTCAAGTATGCGCGCGAGCGCGGCGCCCGCACGCTGTCGATCTGCAACACCCAGGGCGCGACGATCCCGCGCGAATCGGATGCCGTCGTCTACACGCATGCCGGCCCCGAGGTTGCCGTCGCATCGACCAAGGCGTTCTCGGCGCAGATCACCGCTCTGCTGCTGCTCGGCCTGCACATGGGGCGCGTGCGCCAGGTGCTGACCGATGACACGGCTGTTTCCGAGCTGGCGGACCTGCCGGCCAAGATCGCACAGGTGCTCGAGAAGGAGAACGACCACGTCTCGCAGCTCGCGAACTGGATGGCAGACACCCGCTCGGTGCTGTTCCTCGGCCGCCACGTGGGCTACCCGATCGCTCTCGAGGGTGCGCTGAAGCTCAAGGAGATCTCCTACATCCACGCCGAAGGGTTCGCAGCCGGCGAGCTCAAGCACGGACCGATCGCCCTCATCGAACCCGGTCAGCCCGTGTTCGTCATCGTGCCGTCGCCGCGCCACTCCGCGCTGATCCACTCGAAGGTCGTCTCCAACATCCAGGAGATCCGTGCCCGCGGCGCCCGCGTCATCGTCATCGCCGAAGAGGGGGATGCCGCCGTTCTGCCGTTCGCGGACGAGGTCATCCACATCCCGCTGGCCGGACCCATGTTCGAGCCGGTACTCACGGTCGTGCCGCTGCAGATCTTCGCCATGGCTCTGGCGACCGCCAAGGGCCTGGACGTCGACCAGCCCCGCAACCTCGCCAAGTCGGTCACCGTCGAGTAGCTGCCACTGCCGCCTGCTTCCGCAGCCCTTCCGTCTTCTCGGTCATTCGTCCCTGGTATCCGGGACGGATGGCTGGGGATCGGTACGGATGGCCGGTGCTTCGTGCTGTATCCGCGGCCGGGCGTGCCGCGGGCCAGCCATCCGTGCGCACCGCGGGCGACGGGCCGGGGTCGGTCAGGCACGTGCGCGATCGAGCGCGGCACGAATTGCCGACATGACCCTCGGCCAATCATGGATGATCATCGCGTAGTCGAAGTGCAGCGATTCGTATCCGAGGGCGGATGCCGCGGCATCCCGTTGCAGATCGCGATGCCGTTGCCGCGGCACGTCGTGGTGCTCCGCACCATCTGCCTCGAGGATGACCCGGCCCTCGATCACGAAATCGACCCGGCCAACACCGGGAATCTGCACTTGAGCGCGCACGACGATGCCCACGAGGTGCAGGCGCAGCCGCACGAGTGATTCGAGGCCACTCTCGGAGTCCTGGTGGGCGAAGTCGACCAACCAGCGGGATGATGCGGGCAGCGCCTTGCGAATGCGAGATCGCGCGCCTGCACTGATGAGTCGTTTGTTCCACGCCGATTCGAACGCGCAGAAGAAGAACTCGTCGCCGTGGCAATAGAAGGCGTGGATGAGGGCGAGCTCCACTTCTGCGACGCCGAGCAGCATCTGCCCCGGGCGATAGTGAGGCACGCAGCGACACCCTTCGTGATGAACGCGCCCGGCCTGCCCGAGCCAGACGTGCGGTGACGGATCATCATGCAGCACCCACACGCCGTGCAGGCGCAGCGCACCTGCACAAGTGAGAGCGCCACCGTGCTCGGCCGCGACGCGCACGGCGAGAGGTACGGATGTCGTGAAGAATACGCCAGGGCGGAGACGGCTGATCTCGCCGTGGTTTACGGCATCCGCCAGCATCCTGCGGGTGAAGCCGAACGCAGTGAGCTGCTGACCGCGCGCGATCCCGCCGAAGTGATCGATGAGTTGACATGCCGAGCCCATGCCCAGATCCTGCCCGTTTCGGGCTCGGTCGTATGTGCAAAACGGGCCGATGTGGATAAATCGGACGAAGATGGCCGATGTGCAGGAAGAGTGGCTGCGTGCGTGCCGCGTACGGATGGCTGGGGCACGGCACGGATGGCTGGGGCACGGCACGGATGGCCGGGGCACGGCACGGATGGCTGCCGACCCGCCGAAGGTTCGGCGGCCCGATGTGCGGTCGTCCAGCCATCCGTCCGTAGAACAGGGGACAGGGGACAGGGGACAGGGAACAGGAGACCGGGACAGGGGTCGGCGAGACGCGGGCCGGTAGGCTGGAACCGTGATCATCGGGACCGGCATCGACCTCGTCGACATCCCGCGGTTCGAGCGCACGATCTCTCGCACTCCGCGGCTGATGGAGCGCCTGTTCGCCCCGACCGAGCGTGCACTCAAGCTCCCATCGCTCGCCGCCCGCTACGCCGCGAAGGAGGCGCTCATCAAGGCGCTCGGCGGCTCAGACGGCGTGCACTGGACCGAGATCGAGATCGGCTCAGAAGAGTCCGGCAAGCCGTACTTCCGTCTCACCGGCACCACCGCCGACGTCGTCGAACAGCGGGGGATCACCAGCCTGCACCTGACGATGTCGCACGACGCGGGGCTCGCCACCGCATTCGTCATCGCTGAGCGCATCGCCGAACGCATCGAGAACTCGGAGGGAGCAGCATGACCGTCCCGTTCCGCGAGGCGACCATCGACATGGATGCCATCGCCGACAACACCCGGCACATCCGCAGACTCACCGGGGTCGACGTCATCGCCGTCGTCAAAGCGAACGCATACGGCCACGCCGCGGCGCCCGCGGCGGTCGCCGCGCTCTCTGGAGGTGCAACCAGACTCGGCGTCGCAGAGATCGCCGAAGCCCTCGACCTGCGCCGCCAAGGCATCAACGCCCCGATCGTGGCCTGGCTACACGCGCCGGGTGAGCGCTTCGAGAGCGCCGCAGAGCAGCGCATCGAAGTGGGCATCTCGTCTTTCGACCAGCTCGAGGCGGCCGGCGCTGCCGCCGGCACCGAAGGCGTCCTCGGCGTTCACCTCAAACTCGAAACCGGCCTGTCGCGCAACGGCATCCCACCGAAGGACTGGGCGCGCGTGCTCGCCGAAGCGGCCAGACTCGAGCGCATCGGCCGCATCCGCATCGTCGGCCTCTTCAGCCACCTCTCCAATGCTTCGGATGCTGATGACCGCGAAGCGCTCGCCCGGTTCGAAGAGGGCACCCAGCTCGCCGCATCCCTCGGCATCCATCCCGAGATCCGGCACATCGCCGCAACAGCCGCGGCGATCGATCTGCCCGAGGCCCGTCTCGACGCGGTCCGCATCGGCATCGGCCTGTACGGACTCTCACCGTTCGATGATCGGTCGTCCGCCGAGCTCGGGCTGCGCCCTGCCATGACCCTGCGCGCATCCGTCGCCGCGGTCCGGCGCGTTCCCACGGGTGCCGGCGTCTCGTACGGCTACGACCACCGCACGAAGGATGAGACGACGCTCGCCCTCGTCCCGCTCGGCTATGCCGATGGTGTTCCCCGGCAGGCATCCGGTCGTGGTCCCGTAACGATCGGCGGGCGCCGCTTCACGGTCGCGGGCCGCGTCGCCATGGACCAGTTCGTCGTCGATGTCGGCGACTCTCCCGTCTCGGTGGGGGACGAGGTCGTGCTCTTCGGCGACCCGACGCTCGGAGTTCCCTCGGCCACGGAATGGGCCAACGCCGCCGGCACCATCAACTACGAGATCGTCACGCGGATCGGCAACCGCGTGCCGCGGAGGAGCGCGTGAGCATCGACCCCGCGTTCCTCGGACGTCGTGAGATCACGACCTCCGACGACATGGAGCGGCTCGGCTTCGTCATCGGCGAGCAGCTCGTCGCTGGCGATCTGATCGTGCTCACCGGGCCCCTCGGCGCGGGGAAGACCACCTTCACCCGGGGGCTCGCCGAAGGGCTCGGGGTGCGCGGCCCCGTGCAGAGCCCGACCTTCGTCATCGCCCGCACCCATCCCTCCCTCGTCGGACGCGCCCCGCTCGTGCACGCCGACGCGTACCGGCTCGGTTCGGCTGCAGAGCTCGACGACCTCGACGTGGACCTTGCAGGGTCCGTCGTCGTGATCGAGTGGGGGCGCGAGATGGCCCCTGCGATCACGGACGCCTGGTGGGACATTGAGATCGAACGGCCCGTCGGCGGTGACGAAGAGCTCGCCGACGAGGATCTGGATGCTGACGCACCCCGCGTCGTGACGATCGAACGCATCGACCGAGCGCCGACTACCCTGGAGAGGTGATTCTCTCCGTCGACACCTCGCTCGGGACGGCTGTGGCCCTCATCGATACCGACGGCCACGCGCGGGCGACTGCCGAAAGCCCCGACCCGCTCGGCCACGCCGAGGTGATCGGCACCCTCCTGGATCAGGCGCTCGCCGATGCCGGGGACGACGAGATCACCCACGTCGTCGCGGGTATGGGCCCCGGTCCCTTCACGGGACTGCGAATCGGCATCGCCGCGGCGCGTGCGTTCGCACTCGGTCGCGGCATCCCCGTCATCCCCGTGCCCAGCCACTTCGCCGCAGCCCTCGCCGTGATCGAGGCCGACGCTCCGAACACGCCGTTCGCCATCGTCACGGATGCCCGCCGCCGCGAGGTCGCGATCTCCGTCTTCGACGGGGCGGATGCCGACGGAATCCCGAATCTCACAGAGCCCACCGTCCTCGTGCCCAGGGTCGATTCGGAAGAACGGCTGCGCGGCATCCATTCGATCGAGGTGGCGACGCTCGACGCGGCGGCCCTGGCGCGGGTCGGCCTGCGCGCGGCGCTGGCCGGACGGGTGCTCGCCGACGCCGAGCCGCTGTATCTGCGTCAGCCCGATGTCACCGTCCCCGGTGCGCCGAAGCGGGTGAGCTGATGGCGATCCGTCTGGCCACCCCCGCGGACCTCGATGCGATCATGGCGATCGAGAACGCCTCCTTTCCCACCGATGCGTGGAGCAGCGAGGCGATGGCGGCAGAGCTCGCCACCGACTACAGCCACTACATCGTCGATGAAGAAGACGGCGGAGTCATCGGGTACGCAGGGCTGCGGTCGATCCGGGGGAGTGCGGATGCCGACATCCAGACGATCGCGCTCATCGACGCGCGCAGGGGCGAAGGGCGAGGACGCGCGATGCTGCGGACGCTGCTTGCCGAGGCATCCGCCCGCGGTGCCCGCGAGGTGTTCCTCGAAGTGCGCGCAGACAATCCGGCAGCCGAGGCGCTGTACCTGTCAGAGGGGTTCGAAGAGATCGGCAGGCGTCCGCGGTACTACCAGCCAGACGATGTGGATGCGATCGTGATGAAGGTGAAGATGTGAGCCCTGAACCCCTCGTGCTTGGAATCGAGACGAGCTGCGACGAGACCGGCATCGGCATCGTGCGCGGGCGCACGCTGCTGTCGAACACGATCGCCTCCAGCATGGACGAACATGCCCGCTACGGCGGCGTCGTCCCAGAAGTCGCCGCTCGCGCGCACCTCGAAGCACTGCAGCCCTCGATCGAGGCTGCGCTCGAGACCGCGCAGGTGCGACTCGAAGACCTCGACGCGATCGCCGTCACCAGCGGCCCGGGCCTTGCTGGCGCACTCATGGTCGGAGTCGGTGCAGCCAAGGGGCTCGCGGTCTCGCTCGGCAAGCCGCTGTACGCGGTGAACCACCTCGTCGGACACATCGCCGCCGACATCGTGACACCGGACTCCGAGCCGCTGGAGTACCCCACGATCGCCCTGCTCGTCTCGGGCGGACACACCTCGCTCCTGCACGTGCGCGATCTCACCACCGACGTCGAGTTGCTCGGTGAGACGATCGACGACGCCGCCGGTGAAGCATTCGACAAAGTGGCCAGGCTTCTGTCGCTGCCGTATCCGGGAGGGCCGGAGATCGACCGGGCAGCCGTCGACGGCGACCCGAAGGCGATTCGGTTCCCGCGGGGCCTGTCGAAGGCGACCGATATGGCCAAGCACCGCTACGACTTCTCGTTCTCGGGGCTCAAGACCGCCGTGGCGCGATGGGTCGAGCGATGCGAGGCCGCCGGAGAACCCGTACCGCGCGCAGATGTCGCCGCGAGCTTCCGCGAGGCCGTCGTCGACGTGCTCGTCACCAAGGCGCTCGCCGCGTGTGCGGATCGAGGCGTGCCGCGGTTGCTGCTCGGCGGGGGAGTGATCGCCAACAAACGACTGCGCGAAGTCGCGCTGGCCCGTGCCGCAGAGGCCGGGGTCACAGTGCGGATTCCGCCGCTGTCGCTGTGCACCGACAACGGTGCGATGATCGCGGCCCTCGCCGCCGACCTCATCGCCTCTGGGCGACGGCCCTCGACGCTCGAGTTCGGAGCGGATTCGACACTGCCGGTGACCGAGATCCAGATCGCCGAGCGCGCCTCATGACGAATACGCCAGAGCCCCCGCGGCCCGCACGCATGCCCGGCGCGCGCCGCGAGGAGTACACGCGCATGCCGACGGGGCCCATCGGCGTGGAATCGACCGTCAGCAGCGGGCCGTCAGAGGACGTCGGGATGCCGATCGCGCAGTGGGATCCGCAGTCGCTCGAGCCCATCGAAGACAATTCGCGCCTCGCTCCGTGGGCGCTCCTTGCGGCGATCGTCGCGCTCATCGCATCGTGGTTCGTCGGGTGGGGCATCCCGCTTGCGATCATCTCGGTCGTCGCTGCGATCATGTCGCTGCGGCGTCCGGTCGAAAGCCGCGCGATGGCGACGTGGGCGCTCGTGCTGGGAATGGCTGCCACGATCTTCAGCCTCGGATGGCTCGTCTGGGCGGGCATGCAGTTCGAGCAGTTCGGATAGCCGGATGTGTTCAGAGCCGGTCCCTGAGCCTGTCGAAGGGTACGCAGAGCTGCGGATGCTGCGCGCCAAGGCCTACGGCCAGGGCGATGGTCTGTCGTCCGAAGAGCTCACGCGACTGCGTGAACTCGAGGGGTGGGGCACGATCGGCGCCGACGCTTCAGGTTCGGTCCCTGAGCCTGAAGTTTCGGTCCCTGAGCCTGTCGAAGGGCCGCGCGGTTCTGTCGACGCTTCGACAGACTCAGCGATCGGCGCTGTCGAAGCGCCGCGGCGCCCCCGTCGCTGGCCGATCCTCCTGGCGACCGCGGCGGGTCTCCTCGCGGTCGGTCTGGGCATCGGCTGGGGGATCTGGGGCTGGGACAGCGAAGCATCCGCGCTCGCCGCCGCACACGGCGACACGCAGGCCGAACTCGAGGCCAGGCAGGACTACGACCTCGGCACCGTCGTGCCCGTTGCCGAGGAGCACGGCGTCGTCGTCTGGCGCGCCGACCGCTCCGATGGCGAAGAGCTCTGCGTGATCATCACCGGACCGAAGACCGAGGCTCGGACCGGGTGTGTGACTCGAGGTGACATGGACAACTACGCCTGGCCAAGCGCGACCGGCACCGTTCCGGAAGGCGCAGACAAGGCCGGGCAGCAGCTCACGGCGAGCCTGATCCCCGCGACGAACGGTGAGATCGTACCGTTCATCCAAGTGTGGGATATAGACCGCAACTGGGAGGCGCAGTACACCGAGGATGAGCTCGCCCAGCTGCACTCGGTGGAGGCGGCCGGCTACATGGGCTCGGCGCTGAGCATCCTCGGCTACGACGGCGATACCGTCGTGTGGTCGAGCTGGGAGACCGGAATGCTCTGCGTGATCGCGTCCACCGACGCCCACAACTTCGCGGAGGCGTGCGCCGAAGGTCCGGATGAGATGCTCACGCTCAGCACCGAGGTGGACGGCACCCCGACCCGCTACGTCGTCACGCAGTCCGAGATGCGTTCGCCGCAGCTGACGGTGTACAAGGACGTCGACGCGGAGTACTACTTCGGCGCCGATGATCCTTCATCAATCGACGACAAGACCGGCCAGTAGCCGACCGTTCTCAGACCCGCTCGGCGAGAATCGCCATGCGCTTGTCGCCCACGCGTGTGAGGATCAGTGTGGCGCTCGCGCTCCCGCGCAGGTTCAGCTTCTTGCGGAAGGCGGCGGGATCGATATCCATTCCGCGCTTCTTGATCTCGAGCGTGCCGACGTTGTGCGTGCGCAGCGCAGCATTGATGGCCTTCGGGTTCGCCGCTGTCACCTCGCGCACCCGGAACGACTGCACGAAAGGGCTCGTGACCGCGGCGTCCCCGGTGAGATAGGCGATCTTCGCATCGAGCATCCCGGCATCCAGCGATCGTGCGACGTCGCCGATGAGTCTTGCCCTGATCACCGCGCCGTCGGGTTCGTGCACGAAGGCCCCGAGTTCGCGGGTCTCCGCGTCCTCAGCATCCGCCCCTGCCGTCAGCTCGTGCGACTCGTCTGCGCGGATCACCAGCGCTGATCTGCGCACGCCCTCGCGGGCGAGGATGCCCGACCACAGCACGAGCTCGACGACGCTGCCGTCGGCGCTGACCCACTGCGCCTCGGCGTCTGCCGGCAGGGCATCGCGGTCGTGGGCAGGGCCGAGCTTGATGCCGCAGGGCACGCGCTCTGCGAGCGCGAACGCCCAGTCGAGCGAGGGGGAGTAATCGGATGCCATGACCCGCCGTGTCTCGCTGTGCCCGGCGGTCCGGCGCGCCGGATCGAGCCAAACCGCGTCGATCCCGGCGAGATCGGTGGTTTCGGCGGTGCCGTGCTGCACCGCGGCATCATCGCCGAACGGTGCGAGGTTGTAGGCGGCGATCGCGGCGGTGACCTCGTCGACATCGACGGCGACCACGCCCAGTCCTGCGCCGGCGAACGCGAGGGCGTCCCCGCCGATGCCGCAGCCCAGATCTGCCAGTCGTGAGATGCCCGCGCGGCGCATGCGCCCGGCGTGCCGGGCGGCGACCCCCAGACGCGTCGCCTGCTCGAGGCCGGCTCTGGTGAACAGCATCCGCTCGGCGAAGCCGCCGAACTTGGCTGCGCCCTTCGCTCGCAGGTGCGCCTGACCGACCACGGCCGACACGAGATCAGGGGAATGGCCCGCAGCCCGAAGGCGTGACACGGTCTGCGCGACTTCAGCGGTCGATGAGATCGTGCCCACCTCGTCGAGCAGCCGAAGGCCCTCGGGGGTGAGCAGTGCAGTCAACTCGGACATCTCCACTGGTCCAGACTACGGCGAGCACCCGAAACTGGCACTCGCATTGCGTGAGTGCCAGCCGACCGCCTACACTTGTGATTAGCACTCTCGGGTTGAGAGTGCGAACAAGTCTTTCGTGTCAGCGTCAAGAAAGAAGAGGTAGACCGTGTCGGTTTCCATCAAGCCGCTCGAAGACCGCATCGTCATTCAGCAGGTCGAGGCAGAGCAGACCACCGCGAGTGGACTGGTCATCCCCGACACCGCCAAGGAGAAGCCCCAGGAGGGCGAGGTCGTGGCCGTTGGCCCCGGTCGCATCGATGACAACGGCAACCGCGTTCCGCTCGACGTCGCCGTCGGCGACCGTGTCCTGTACAGCAAGTACGGTGGCACCGAGGTGAAGTTCGGCGCCGATGAGTACCTCGTGCTCTCGGCTCGCGACGTCCTCGCTGTCGTCGTTCGCTGAGCGGTTCCATAAGCTCAACGCTTCAGAAGGCCCGGATGCATCACGCATCCGGGCCTTTGTTGTGCTCGGGACAGCAAGTCACCCATCCGCCCCCCATCAGCCCCCGGGGATCCCCCGGTGACTCCTGTCAAGCCTCGGGGGGACCCCCGATGTAGGGAGAGCGCGCGAGATCCACACTCGTAAGACGAAGCCATTCCGGCAGTCTCACGAACAGAGGAAAACATCATGGCTGTAGAAGACAACCTGAACGTTCTCGGTCTCCAGTGGAATCTGGGCGTCGAGGACATCGGGAACACGAACGTCGAAGACAACATGGTCATCGCCGACAACGAGGTGGGCAACACCGAAACGAGTGTCGACGACAACACCGTCATCGCTGACAACGAGGTGGGCAACACCGACACGAACATCGAAGACAACAACGTCGGCAACACCGAGACGGATGTCGACGTCGACGTCGATGACTCGTTCAACGACAACGACGACTTCTCCGACACAGACTCCAACAACGACAACTCCAGCCTGAAGGACTCGATCAACGACTCCTTCCAGGACAACTCGGTGCACGACTCGGCCAATGACTTCTCGGTCAACGCTGGCATCCGCCAGTACAGCAACAGCCAGGTCGACGTCGACGCGATGCTCGACAGCTCTGGAGCAGGTGCGGGATTCGGGCTCGGCGGCGGGGGCGACCTCGACCTTGAGATCGACAGCCGCAGCACGGTCAACGACCAGTCCGTGAACCAGAACATCACGACCTCGTCCGGCTCGGGCGGCGCAGCCATCGCCGTCGGAGGCGACTCAGACGGCGGCTGGGGCGGGCCGGCATTCTCCGGCGCGAACGGTGGCGACACCGGCAACGGCGGCGACGGCGCATCTGACGGCGGCACGGGTGTCGGCGTCGGTCTGATTGGTGTCGGTGTCGGCGGCGACGCCGAGGGCGACGGCGGCGGCACGCAGGGTGCAGGAGATGCAGGTTCCCTCGCAGATGGCGGCAACGCCAGCGGCGGTGACGGTGGCAACGCCTTCGCAGGAGCCGGCGACGCTTCCGGCGGCAACGTCTCGCAGTACTTCGGTCAGTCGAGCAACGTGGCCTCTGGTGATGGATCGGTTGCGGCCGGCGAAGACGCCAGCATCACCAACATTGACACGGACATCACCGTCGGAGACATCAACATCGGCAACGAGTACTTCGACAACTCGTTCAACACCGATCTGTCTGACAACTGGTCTGTCAACGACTCGTTCAACGACCAGTCGATGACCGACAACTCCGACAACTGGTCGGTGGAGGACTCCTTCCAGGACAACTCGCTCGAGGTGGATGTCGACGTCGAGAACTCGAACGTCGCCAGCCCGTTCGGCGACGCGACGGAGCTCGATTTCTGATCCGAACCGCACACAGTGCCCGGCCTCCCTTTCGGGGGGCCGGGCGTACCAGTACACTCCGAAGCATCCTGATCTGAAAGCGGGATCTGATGTTCCATGACGAGCCTGACCCGATCGACGAGACCGGTTCCGATGGCGCGGCATGGAATAACTCGGATGCTGCGTTCTCCGATCCCACGGGAATGAAGATGTTCGCCGAGGAGATCGACAACGTAGATGTGTCGGATTGGGACGTCGACAGTGATTCGCTCTGGGGGGACGAAGGAACGAATCCCATCGCCGACATCGGCGACGGGACATTCGACATCGATTTCCTGGGCTGATCCCGGGACGTGCGGCTGCGAACAGCCCAATGGCAGCGAACGACAGGGGAGTTCACGTGCCGAACAGAGACTTCGAGGTCACACCGATCGTCGACGTCGTCCGCGACGTCGGCGATATCGCCGCGTCCACAGGGCGCGCCGATCTCGCGGAAAGACTCGAGCACACCAGCGCACGGCTGCGCGACCCCGCCGTGCGCGTGATCATCGTCGGCGAGTTCAAGCAGGGCAAGAGCAAGCTCATCAACGCGCTCGTGAACGCGCCGGTGTGCCCGGTCGACGACGATATCGCCACGAGTGTGCCGCTCGCCGTCGGATACGGCGAGGAGTCATCTGCCTGGGTTCTCCGGCGAGTGGATGCGCCGGCCACGCGATCTTCGGCGAAGAAACCGCCCGTGCGCACAGTGGAGCGGGAGGAGATCGAACTGAGCGATCTCGCACAGTACGTCTCAGAGCAGGGGAACCCCTCCAACGAGCGGGGCCTCCTCGCGGCAGAGGTGCTGCTTCCGCGCGAGCTCCTCAAGGGCGGACTGAAGCTCATCGATTCTCCCGGCGTCGGCGGACTCGACTCGTCGAATGCTCTGACGACCCTGTCGGCCCTGTCCACTGCGCATGCGGTGCTGGTCGTCTCCGACGCTTCACAGGAGTACACCGAGCCGGAAGTGCAGTTCCTCAAGCACGCGATGCGCGTCTCTCCCAATGTGGCAGCGGTGCTCGCGAAGACCGATCTGTATCCGGAATGGCGTCAGGTCGAGGATATCGACCGCGGCCACCTCGAAGGCGTCGGCGACGACGTGCCGATCTTCTCGGTATCGAGCGACCTCCGTCTGCTCGCAGCCGAGCTGCAGGACCGTGAGCTCAACGACGAGTCCGGCTTCCCCGCACTCGTCGCCCACCTGCGCCGCGAGGTACTCGGTCGGGCTGAAGTGATCCATGAGCGCAGCGCAGTGCATGATCTGCTCTCGGTGGTCGAGCAGCTCGCCATCTCGATGCGCGCCGAGTTGAACGCGCTGCGCAACCCGCAGGACACCCCGCGGATGATCGCCGAGCTCGAAGAGGCCAAGGCGAAGGCAGACGAGTTCCGCGGGCGCTCCGCCCACTGGCAGGTCACCCTCACCGACGGCATCAGCGACCTCATCGCCGACATGGAGCATGACCTGCGCGACCGCCTTCGCACGGTGCAACGCGAGGCAGAGCGAGCGATCGATGAGGGAGATCCTGGCCCTATCTGGGACCAGATCAGCGAATGGATCGATCAGCGAGCGACCTCCGCGGTGACCGAGACGTTCGTGTGGACGGACGAGCGCTCGCGCTGGCTCTCTGAAGAGGTCGCCGACCTGTTCAGCGAGGGTGAATCGGCGATCCCCGCGATCGATGTCGGCAGCACGGAAGGCGTACTCGACCCCGTCGAGCCGATCTCGGGCCTTGACCCTGGGCGCATGGGCGCCGGTGAGAAGATCTACATCGGTGTGCGCGGCTCTTACGGTGGGGTTCTCATGGTGGGGCTCGCGACCGGTCTGATCGGAATGGCGCTGATCAATCCGCTTTCACTGCTCGCCGGCATCCTCGTCGGGCGTCGCGCCTACCGCGAGGACATGCACGCCCGTCTGGCACGCCGCCAGCAGGAAGCGAAGCTGCTCGTGCGGCGGTACATCGATGAGGTCATCTTCCAGGTCGGAAAGCAGCTGAAGGACCGGCTGCGCCTTGTGCAGCGCACTGCCCGCGATCACTTCGGCTCGATGGCAGAGGAACTGCACCGTTCGCTCTCTGAAGCACTGAACTCGGCGAAGACGGCCGCGGGGAGCTTCACCGCGACACGTGATGAGCGGGTGATCGCCCTGCAGGAGAAGATCGCCATGCTCGACGGCCTCCGCGACCTGATCCCCGAGCTCCCACCAGCGCCCGTGCGGCGCGGCCTCCCGGCACGGCCGTCCGCGCAGCCCGCTGAGGACACCGCGCACTCCGGGACCGCGCGATGACAGACGTCATCGCTGACGCCGACCGCGTGCTCAGCGCCGCTGCCACGGTCTACCATCGCCACTCGACGGTTCTGGCGGGGCTTGAACGGCTGCGCACGAGGCTGCACGAGCCGCTCCGACTGGCGATCGCCGGAATGGTCAAGGCCGGCAAGTCCACCCTCCTGAACGCCATGCTCGGCGAGGAGATCGCGCCGACCGACACCGGAGAATGCACCAAGGTCGTCACCTGGTACCGGTACAGCGCCACGCCGACGATCACGCTGCATCCGCGAGTCGGCCCGCCGCGTCGGATGCCGATTCGCCGCGACGGCAGCAGGCTCGTGCTCTCGCTCGGAGGGCTCTCAGCCGAGGAGGTCGAATGGATCGACGTCGGCTGGCCGCTGGAGGGACTGAGATCAGTCATCCTCATCGACACGCCCGGCATCGGTTCGCTGTCTGAAGCGACTTCTGCGCGCACCCACAGCTTCCTCACCCCCGACGAGTCGCCGTCGACAGCGGATGCCGTCGTGTATCTGATGCGGCATCTGCACGGTGCCGACGTGCACTTCCTCGAGGCATTCCGCGACACTGCGGCAGGAGCCGCGCAGACGGTGTGTGCGGTGGGGGTGCTGTCCCGGTCGGACGAGATCGGCGCGGGGCGCATCGACTCGCTGCTCTCGGCCGGCAGAGTAGCCCAGCGATACGAGCGCGATGGTGACCTCGCCTCACTGGTGCTCCGGGTCGTGCCGGTCGCCGGCCTTCTCGCCGAGGGGGCGCGCACACTCCGCGAGAGCGAGTACATCGCCCTTCGCGAGCTCGCAGGCCTGAACCGCGCCGACCGTGAGAAGCTGATCATCTCGGCAGACCGATTCGCAGGTCCTTCCACGACGACGACGCTCAGCACGACCGTGCGAGAAGATCTCCTCGCACGGTTCGGGATCTTCGGCGTGCGTCTGGCGACCGCGCTCATCCGAGGCGGTGCGCGCACCTCGACGGAACTGTCCGATCAGATGGTGCAGCAGAGCGGGCTCATCGAGTTGCAGGAGTTCGTCGCCGCGCAGTTCCACACGAGAGCCGCGACGCTGAAGACCCGCGGGGTGCTGCTGGAACTTCAGCAACTGCTGCGCGCCCACCCCACGGAGGGCCTGGACGAGGTGCACGCCGGCATCGAGCGCATCACGATGAGTGCGCACACTCTACGCGAGCTCGCGCTGCTCGCGCTCGCCCGCTCAGACGGTCTGCCGGTGTCGGATGCTGATGCAGAAGAGGCCCAGCGCATCGCCGGCGTCGACGGCACCGCAGTACACACACGTCTCGGTCTACCCGCGGATGCTGACGCCGAGGCGCTCCGCGCGAGCGTGACGGAGAAGATCGATCACTGGCGGAGCCTGAGCCAGTCGCCGCGGGCAGAGCGCGCCGCGGTCGGGGTGTGCCGGACGATTCTTCGCAGCCTCGAGGAGGTCGCGTCAGAAGTCGGCGCCGGCCGGAGTCTCTGGGCCCCGACGGACGTCATGCTGTCGGGCGGTCCAGGCGATGGCGCGGGGCAGGACGCTGGCGAGCAGAGCGAGAAGAACAAGCACCGCCTGAGCGGTAAGAAGCGGTGGGAGTGGCTGACCCTGCTGACCCAGCGCAACCCACTCCGGTGAGAGCACCACGACGAGCGCCTGCACGGCGAGGGTGGCCAGCTGCCACCACCGTGTGCCAGGCCGTCGTCCCATGAACGACACCATCAGCACGATCTGTGTGAGCAGGATCGCAACGAGCGCCGTGAACACGATCCAGAAGATGATGTCGGCCGCGGACTTGTACGTCGCCTCATCTCGACCCTCGGTCACTCCCTTGGCGACATCGGCGATCAATGGCAGCAGATCCTGTCGGATGATGAAGAAGTACACCGCGGTGAACCCGCCCACCGCGAAGCTCATGATCCAGAAGAACTGACTCAGCCTGATCGAGAAGGGCGGCGGCACCTTGACCAACACCGGTGCCTCGTTCGCGCCGCGAACGAGAGGCCGCTGGGGGGCCTCTCGTCTCGGCGGGCTCCCATCGCCGGGAGCGGGGTTGGACTGAATGGTCACTGCTGCTCGACCGGCTCCTCGATCATCGGCTCGTCTTCGACGACGACGCCGGAGGCATCCTCTGTATAGGATTCCGCAGGAGCTGCGGCCATGTCGGACTCGAGCACGTCCGCTGGCTCCTCGTGGGCCACTACCGGTTCGTAGAGCTCTGGTGTCGCGGCGACCTGTGCCTGTGTTCCCGCGTCGGTGGAGTTGTCCTGGAACGAATCCTCCACCGTGACGTCGACGGATGCATCGTTCTGCGAGTTGTCCTGGAACGAATCGTCGATCGTGGAGTTATCGGAACCGTCGGTGTTGTTCGAGTCGTTGTACTCGTCGTTGCCGATGCTGATGTCACCGGTGGTGATGTCGGTGTCGGTATCGGTGAGCGTGGCGTCATCGCCGGCTGCGACCGATTCATCGCCCGAAGCGACCACGGCGTCCTGATCGAAGATCTGCGTGACATCGCCGCCGTCGGTCCAGATGTTCTGGTTCACCGACTGGTCGACGATCGTCGAACGGGCATCGATCGTGGTGAACTGACTCACCAAGCGAACGATCTCGTTGACCACCGGGTCGGGAGGTGACGGCGGTTCGGGAGGCCCAGGGTGCGGAGGGCGCGGTGTGACCGACGGGTGATCCACGACGACTGGCGCTACCGCGCGCACGTCCGCGACGCAGGCGTTCTGCACGCCGCCGCGCATCATCGCCGCCTCCGGATCAGCGGTGAATTCTTCCGCGGCATCCGGATCGTGCAGAAGGCTGAGTATGAACGAGATCAGCGCATCTGCGATGGTCTCTACAGGTGAAATCATGAGGTTGCCTCTTCGCCTTGCTCTGACAATGGTTCACTATCGGGGAGCTCATCTGAGCGTATTGCGCCGCGATGCTCGCATCATCGGGGGTGACCCCGATACATCCCCGTGGAACTAGGGGGGTGTGCCGTCTTCGCCGGGGTGCGGGGTGCCGGCGCCGCGGTCAGTCCCGATGAGCTGCCGCAATTGCGCGAGCATCTCGGAGCGTGAGCTCGCACCCAGCCGGCGCCGGATGTGCGCGATGTGATGCTCGGCAGTGCGGGGCGAGATGAAGATCGTCTCGCCGATCTCGGCGTAGGTCTTCCCTTCGATGACCAGCCGTGCCACTTCGAGCTCGCGTTCGCTGAGCACCTCCTGCGGGGTGCTCTTCGTCGGGGTCGTCGCATCGCCGCCTTTCGCTGCCATCGCCCGACGCGACCCGTCGATCGGGTGCAGTTCTCTCGCGCAGGCGAGCAGTCGTGCGGACACCTTGCGGTCCTGCGACCTGGCGGCGCCGTGACCGGCGAGGCGTGCGCCATCCCAGACCAGACCGATGGACGCGAGATCCTCTGCGGCCTTCTCTACGGCTTCGGCCTCGACGGTGCCGCCGAGCACCGAGGTCCAGACCCGTCCCGCCTTCGCCATGGTGCTGGCGATGCGACTGTGCGCCGAGGCTTCCACGAGTGCTTTCGCGTGCGGGCGCAGCGATTCCGGGCTGTTCAGCAGGATGCCGTTCTGGATTCCCGCCCAGCGCAGATGGGCAGACCACAGTGCAGGATCGTGCAGCTGGTTCACGAGCTGGAGCGCTCGCTCGAACTGCGGACGGATCCTCTCGGGGTCTCCCACCCGCGATGCGGAGCTGATGAGTTCGGCCAGGGGGTGCAGCAGGTACAGATCGACGTCCACCCGCAACAGGCTCGCCCTCGCTCGACGCCAGGCTGCTTCCAACCCTGCGGCATCCTCGTAGCGGCGCGCGATCGCGACGCGCACGGCATCCGCAAGCAGAAGGTCGCGCGGGGAGCGCGCGGCAGTGGCGCTCGCCAGCGCATCGCGGGCTTCACCCGGCCGGGCGAGCTCCACGGCGATCCACGCACGCCACAGCAACAGACGGGGGCGTGCCCATGGCCCGCCCTGCCCACCCGCGATCGCATCGTCGATGACGGAAGACGCTGTGGCGAGTGCGCCGAGATTCAACGCGACGATCGCCGCGATGACCGCGGGCAGTTCCGGAATGCCGGATGCCTCATGCGAGGTCGTGTACATCTCTGATGCGCGCACGAGATCTGACAGCGACGGCTCAGCCTGCTCCGGCGCGAGCGAGGCATCGAGTCCGCGGCGCAGCAGGCGCATCGCGACGCCGAGAGTCGAGGGGATGGCGGAATCTTCGGTCGTGGTGGGGGCGTCCGCAGCTGTGTCCGAAGCGATGCCGATGCCGAGTGAAGCGATGCGCGCGCGGGCGGCGGAGAGCGGACCGGAGGGCGAGGTGACCTGATACACCGTGTGGGCCTGCTCCATCATTCCGCGTGCCGCCCAGATCGCTGCTGTGGTGTCGGCGAGCCTGTCGCGGTCATGAGCACCTGCGGAGGGACCCGTCAACGGGCCTGCTTCGTCCACGAGCGCACTCGCGGTGTCGAGGTCCCCGGCCGCCCACGCGGCTTCTGCGCGTCGTCCGGCCAGCAGCGAAGCATCCTCACCGGAGCGGATGGCGCCCTCGTACAGCTCTGCGGCGCGCTTCGGATGCGTGGGAAGAAGCGTATCCGCATATCGGATCAGCACTTCGCCCGGTGGACTCGGGTCGCCCGGGGGCGCGCCCGCTGTGTGGGCGACGGCGGCATCCAGCGCGATCAGGCGACCGGCTGGCATCCCCGCCTGCGCAGTGATGCGCACGAGCGGAACAGGCTGTCCGTTGCGCAGGAGAAGCCCTTCGGCGTAACCGTGCAGGGCGTGGTCGCCGGACTCATCAGCAGCGTCCGGCATCCCGGCGTTTGAGACGCAGATCCGCTCGATCTGCGCGCGCAGGCCTGGTGCGGTCATGCTCAATCGGTGCGCGATCCGCTCTTCAAGTGCCATGCGCAGTTCGCTGTGCGCCGCACCGCCTCGACAGTCGCGGTCATCGTGGGCGCGCAGCGCCTCGCTGACCAGCCAGGACACGCCTCCGGTGATCTCGAGAATGTCGCTCAGGCATGCCTCCGACATGCGCAGATCATGCTGAGACAGATGCGTCAGCAGGTCGGCGCGCGATACGTGTCCGAGGACGACGCTCGGATGATGCTGCTCGAGATGCTGCGAGATCTCGGCGACCGTGTCGTCCCAGCGCGCTGGGCGCAGCGCGACGATGAGGGACGCATCCGGGTCTGCCGCGCGAATGCGCAGCTGTGCCAGTTGATCGCCGCCGAGTCGGTGCAGGTCGTCGACGATGAGCACGCGGGAGCGCGGAACCTCAGTGATATCCGCGGGGCCAGGGCGCATGTACACGGCATCGCGGGCCCGCTCTGTCAGCAGCGAATGCAGATGGCGCAGGGTCGTAGACTTTCCCGACCCGGCGTTTCCGACCACCAGCGCACGCGGAGCAGAATCGTCGATGGCTTCGAGCGCCGGACCGATCATGTGCTCCCAGAGTGCGGGCAATGACAACCGACGTGATGTGGCGCGCGCGGAATCGTCGTACGTCGTCGCGGGCTGTCGCTGTTGCTCGGCGAGCATGATCAGGCGTCTCCGATCAGGTGGGCGTGGCTACCGGACCTGAGGGCTGTTCGCTGGTCGTCGGGGCTGTTTCAGGGGTTTCTGACACCGGGGTCGGGTTCTCCGGTGCAGGGTTCTCTGGTGGTGGCGTCGTGTCAGCGGGCGGAGCGGTCGGGTCTGTCGGGTTGGAGACGTCGGGGGTGGTGTCTTCCGGGGCGGGGTCTTGCGGGTTCGTGTCTTCGGGAATCGGGTCTGTCGGAGTGGTGTCCGGCGGAGGCGTCGTGGTCGTGTCGCTCGTACCACCCGTATCTGCCGGAGGCTGCGTGGTGTCGGTCTGGCCGCCGGTGGTGGGATCGCTGCTCGTGTTGGTCGAACCGGGAGTGACCGGACCAGACCCCGGTGTGCCTCCGGAATCGTTGGAAGGCGAGGTCGGTTCCACCTTCGGCCCGGACTGCCTGGTCTTGGGCGGAGTCTGTTTCGCGCCAGCATCCGATTTCGTGCTGCTCACCGGAAGGATGCCCGACTCTGCGGCCGGAGTTTGGGGGGTCGCGGGTGCGGCCGGCGCCGGGTTCGGAGCCGGCGACGGTTTCGTCGGCGCAGTACCGAGAGGTTTCGGCAGGCTCATGATCTTGGATGCCGCCTCCGTGATGAAGTCTGGCCAACGGGTGCCAGCGGCTGTCGTGTTGCTGAGGACGATCGTGGCGGCGATGAAGACCGCAGCCACAGCGAGCAGCGCAGGAGAGGTCGTTCGAGACGGCTTGGCGAACAATGTGCGCACGAACGCGGCGGCCCTCGTCGGCTGGTTCTCCGACTCGTCCTGCTCCTCCTGCTCGGTCTCCTGGCCAGGCTTCTTCCCGGTCCATTGTTCAATGGCTCGCGCTGTGCGTGCGCTCGGCGCCGGGGCTGCGTCGGCGGGGGCATCGACGCCGGAGATCAGGTCGCGCGCGATGCGCGCGGCGCCGAGTACCGTGGTGGCCTTCGTATCAGCATCCGCGACGATCGGGACGTCGAACCGTTCGGAGAGCCGCTGGGCGACCAGCGGAGTGCGAGAGGACCCGCCGGCGAGGACGATCCCCTTCAGCCGATCTCCGTGTGCGTCTGCCGACTCGATCGCGAGGTCGAGGGCTTCGACGGTCTTGTCGAGGTCATCGACGATCATGCCTTCGAGTTCTGAGCGAGTGATGCGCACGCTCGCGCCACCGGCGAGCGCGCCGAGCTGCACTGTCGCATCTCCCGCCGAGGAGAGGAGCTCTTTGGCCTTGACGATCGCGCCGCGCACTTCGGCCAAGGCAGCCAGTGGTGCGTCGGAGACATCAGTGCTCTGGCTGGCGAGCACATGGCGCATCAGCTCGTCATCGAAGTCCGCACCTCCCAGGTGCTCAATGCTCACCTGCTCGCCGACGGGCTGATAACGCCCCCCGGAACGCTGGCGCAGGACACGCGCGTCGAACCGGGTGCCGCCGAGGTCGTAGACCGCGAGCATGTTCCCCGGATCGAGGGGAAGGACCGTCTCGGACTGTCGAGCGGATGCTTCGGACTCGCTCACCAGCACGGGTGCATCGATGCCCGCGCGCTCGAGGGCCGCGCGAAGGCGTGACAGGCGGTGTCCGCCCCAGGATGTGGGATGAGTGATGGCGATCAGCGCGGGGCGCTCGCCCTCTGCCGCGGTGACCTCATCGACGATCCAGGCGCACAGCCGCGCAACGATGTCCTCTGCGAGTACGGCGTGTTCACCGATCAGCACGGGGACATCGTCGCCGACGTCGTGGGCGAATTCACGGACCAGCCGGTGCGGACTCGTCGATCCGTAGTGCGCGGCCTCGTCGCCGAAGAACAGCGTGCCGTCCTCTGCGATGTACACAGCAGAAGAAGCACTGGGCTCGTTAGCGCTTAACGAGAACAGAGCTGGGTTATCGTATGGCTCGCGTGAACCGTGGGCAACGGCAGCTGAAACCCTGCTGTTGCCGACGTCAATCGCGACCAGGAAAGAAGGTTCGCTCATGTCGCTGGGATGAGCCGAGACCGCGTGTGCGGCTCGGTTCAGGTAGTTCGAACTGCTGGGGTGGGGCTCACTATAGAACTGTTCGGCGTAGAGCGCCAGAGGTAATAGTCAATTCGACGGATTTATTTTTCTGAACGCGCAGTAGCGCCTCCGATCCGGGCCCTAAGGTGGAGCAGTGAGCATCGTCGCATCCCCGCGGACCCGGGCGACAGGGGCCGCATACGCCACCGCCGCCTACCTGCTCTGGGGCTTTCTTCCGCTGTACTTCCTGCTGCTCGTGCCCACAGGTCCCTGGGAGATCGTTGCGGCGCGCGTCGTCTTCTCGTTCGTGTTCTGCCTACTGCTGCTCACACTCGCCAGGGGATGGCGGCGCATCATCGCGATCATCCGGCAGCCCAGACTCCTCGGGTGGACGGCGCTGGCGGGGACGCTGATCTACATCAACTGGCAGGTCTTCGTCATCGGCACGCTGAGCGAGCGAGTGGTTGAGACGTCTCTCGGGTACTTCATGAACCCCATCTTCACCGTCCTGCTGGGCGTCTTCGTGCTGCGCGAGCGCATCCGCAGACTGCAGTGGGTCGCCATCGGCGTCGCTGTGCTGGCTGTGGTCGTCATCATCATCGGCTACGGGGCCTTCCCGTGGATCGCGCTGTCGCTGACAGCATCCTTCGGGCTTTATGGCCTGGTCAAGAAGAAGGTCGGACCGGCGGTGGATGCCGTGAGCGGCCTCACCCTCGAATCCTTCTGGTTGCTGCCGGTTGCGGCCGTGCAGCTGATCATCGTCGCGCAGACGACCGGGATCACCTTCGGCAACGTCAGCACTGGGCACACGCTGCTGCTGCTGTTCGCCGGCATCGCCACCGCAGTGCCGCTGCTGCTGTTCGCCGCGGGCGCTCGCCGCATCAACCTCACCGTGATCGGGATGATCCAGTTCATCACTCCGATCATGCAATTCCTCACCGGAGTGCTCATCCTGCACGAGCCCATGCCGGCCGAGCGCTGGATCGGATTCATCATCGTGTGGGTCGCTGTCGGGGTGTTCCTCGTCGACCTCGCTCTGGCGGCCAGGCGATCGCGCCGGACACACCGTTAACGCATCGCAACACACGCGTGACCTCTTCGCGTATACGTTAAGGGCACGGACGACGCCCGAGTCGTCGCGATCATGAATAGCAAGGGAGCAGCATGAGCGTCTTCACACACATGCGTACGCGAAAGGTCATCGGCGGCATCGCCCTGATCAGCGCGGGCGCGATGGTCTTGGCAGGGTGCAGCAGTGGCGGCGGCGGCGACGCCGAAGAGCCGGCGGCACCGACTGATCGTGAAGCACTCACGCTCAGCATCGGAACGGTCCTCCCGCAGACCGGTCAGCTCGCCTACCTCGGCCCGCCCGAGGAAGCAGGCGTCGGTCTTGCCGTCGCCGAGATCAATGAGGCAGATCTCGGCATCACGGTGGAGGTCGAATACGGAGACTCCGGAGACCCCGACAACAAGGCGTTCGAGACCACGGTCCCGCGTCTGCTCGACTCGGGCGTTTCGGCGATCATCGGTGCGGCATCGTCCGGTGTCACCAAGCTCTTCCTCGACCAGGCGGTCAGCGCGGGTGTCATCACCTTCTCGCCGGCCAACACCTCGCCGGACTTCACCGAATGGCCCGATGACAACCTCTACTGGCGCACCGCTCCGAGCGACCTGCTCCAGGGCGAGGTCCTCGCCAGCGAGATCGGCATCGACGGCCACGCGAACCTCGGGATCATCTACCTCAACGACGCGTACGGCTCGGGTCTTGAGAAGTCGTTGACCGAGAACTTCGAGGCGGGCGGCGGCACGGTCGTGGCATCCGAGGCGTACAACGCCAACGACACCTCGTTCGACGCGCAGATCTCGACCATCCTCGCGCAGAACCCGGACGCCGTCGCGGTGATCGGATTCGAGGAGACCTCGACGATCGTTCCGGCGTTCATCTCGAGCGGATTCGACGGCAGCAAGTTCTACTTCGTCGACGGCAACACGCAGCAGTGGGGTGCCGACATGCCCGTCTCGATCGAGGGCAGCAAGGGAACCCAGCCCGGGCCCGTGCTCGCGGATGACTTCCAGCAGCGTCTGATCGACCAGTGGCAGGAGCAGTCGGGCAAGGAGCTCGTCGACTTCAACTACGCCGCGGAGTCCTACGACGCGGTGGTTCTGCTCGCACTCGCCTCGCTGGTTGCGAACTCCACGGATGCGACCGACATCGCAGGTGCCCTCCAGGAGGTCTCCGGCGGCTCGGGTGACGGTGAGAAGTGCGACACCTTCGCGGACTGTGCACAGATCATCCTCGACGGCGGCACTGCTGACTACGACGGATACTCCGGCGCGATCACGTTCGATGAGAACGGCGACCCGACCGAGGCGACCATCGGCGTCTTCCAGTACGGAGCCGACAACACTCACACCCGTATCAACTGATACGTGCGCGAAGGGTCGGATGCCGCGGCATCCGGCCCTTCTGCGCGCCCGGCCGCGTTCTGCGCGCCCGGCCGCGTTCTGCGCGCCCGGCCGCGTTCGGCGCGGGCGTGCGCGCGCGGGATGGATTTCGGGGCTGGGGAGGCGTTCTCGGCCGCGCTTTCCATCCCGTGCGGTGCTTGCGCCGGTCGCGTGGCGGGCATGGGATGGATTCCGGGTCTGGGGCGGCGGGCCAGGCCGTGTTTTTCATCCCGTGCGCGGCCCGCGTGCACTTTGCGCGATCGGTCCGGGGGTGCTGCGCGGGGCGCTACGCGACGGGTTGGGCGCGCGGCACTCGTTCTGCACAGGGACCGGCTTGGGTGGGTTGTCCACGGAACGTGGGTTAGACCGGATGCTGCGACCCGCGACCGCGGCACGATGAAGTGCATGCACCACAGAACCAAGCTTCCGCGCCGGCTCGGCGAGCGATTCTCGATCGCGGATGCCGAAGCCGTCGGCGTCAGGCCAGGACGGCACAGCGCGCGCGACCTGCATCGTCCGTACAGCGGCGTCCGCTCCATGACGATGCCAGAGACGTTCGATGACTGGGTGAGGTGTTGCGCGCTGCGGCTCAAACCCGGGCAACGATTCGGCAGAACGACCGCCGCGCGGCTATGGGGGCTGCCGTTGCCGACGCGATGGAAAGAGGGCGAAGAGATCGACGTGGTCGTCCCGACCGGCACGACACCGCCGAAGACGAGCAGAGTGCGGGGGAGCAGGCTCAAAACCGAGCGTGCTGTGACCCGGATTCTGAAGGGTGTGCCGGTCGTCGACGCCGTCGCGGCGCTGTTCATGTGCGCGCCGGATCTCACCGTCGATCAAGCCATCGTCATGATCGACGCTCTGCTGACGCCCGCGCTGAACTATCCAGACCTCGGACCAGGAAAACCGATGGCGACGCTCTCAGAGATCGAGGCGCGTCTGGCCATGTGGCGGCAGTTCCCCGGGCAGCGAACGATTCAGCAGGCGCTGCCCTCTGCGCGTGTCGGAGTGGAATCTCCGAAAGAGACCGAGACGCGCCTACTGATCATCGACAGCGGCCTCCCGGAACCAGTGGTGCAGTTCGAGGTTCGTGTGGAGGGCGAGCTCATCGCCCGCCCGGACCTCGCCTACCCCGAGCTCAAGATCGGCATCGAATACGACGGTGACGGGCATCGCACTGACAAAGACGAGTGGCGGCGCGACATCCAGCGTCACCGCGCGCTCACCGCCGCCGGATGGGTGAGCCTTCACCTCACGGAGGCCGACCTGGCCGCGGGTGCGCGGGATGCTTTCGTCGCGCAGCTTCGGAGAGTCATGGCCGAGCGCAGGATGGAAATCACGGCGCAAACAGCATCCAGGCCGTGAAATCCATCCCGCGCCGCGCGTAGCGGACGCGCGACGCGGACGCGGCGGACGCGCGACGCGGACGCGGGCGGACGCGGGCGCGCGACGCGGACGCGGACGCGGCGGACGCGGGCGGGCGGACGCGACGCAGGCCCGCGCCTCAGTCCTCCCCGAGCGTGCCGAGGTAGAGCCCGATCACCTTCGGATCGTTGAGCAGCTCCCGACCGGTTCCCGTGTAGGCGTCGTGGCCCTGGTCGAGAACGTAGCCGCGGTCGCAGATCTGCAGGCAGCGGCGCGCATTCTGCTCGACCATGATCGTTGTCACGCCCGCCTTGTTGATGTCGGAGACGCGGATGAACGCGTCATCCTGGCGCACCGGTGACAGTCCAGCCGAAGGCTCATCAAGCAGCAGCACCGAGGGATCCATCATCAGCGCTCGCGACATCGCGACCATCTGGCGCTCGCCGCCCGACAGCGACCCCGCGCGCTGCTTCAGCCTGGCGCCCAGTTCGGCGAAGATGCCGGTGACGAACTCCAGCCGCTCCTTGTACGCCTTCGGCCGCTGGATGATCCCCATCTGCAGATTCTCTTCGATGGTCAGCGAGGGGAACACGTTGTTCGTCTGCGGGACGAACCCCACACCGCGCTGCACGAGCTCATTGGCCTTCAGCCCGACGATGCTCTCGCCGTTCACGAGGATTTCGCCTCCGCGCACCTTCACCTGTCCGAAGATCGCCTTCAGAAGCGTCGACTTGCCCGCGCCGTTGGGGCCGATGATGCCGACCAGCTCGCCCTTCGCAGCCGTCAGATTCGTGTCGTTGAGGATGTTCACCCCTGGCAGGTACCCCGCAGTGAGGCCCTTGACCTCGACGACGATGTCCCCGACGGGCTGCGCGGCTGTCTGTTCGGCTGCGGGGGCAGTTGGCGTGCTCATGGCTTGTCCTCCTCGGCGGCCTGAACCGCGGCTTCATGCTCCTCGCGGATCTCCTCGAGCATCTCGCTGGCAGACTCATCGATCTCGCCCTTGTAGCGCCCGGTGACGACCCCGAGGTCGACGTCCTGGTGACTGCCGAGGTAGGCATCGATGACGGCCTTATCCTGCATGACGGTCTGCGGCGGACCTTCAGCGACGATCCGTCCCTCGGCCATCACGATCACCCAGTCGGCGATGTGACGGACCATGTTCATGTCGTGCTCGACGAACAGCACGGTCATGCCCAGATCCTTGAGGTCGAGAATGTGGTCGAGCAGCGACTGGGTGAGGGCCGGGTTCACACCGGCCATCGGCTCGTCGAGCATCACCAGCGAAGGGTCGCGCATCAGCGCGCGCGCCATCTCGAGCAGCTTGCGCTGACCTCCCGAGAGGCTGGCGGCGTAGTCGGACGCCTTCGTGTCGAGCTTGAACCGGGCGAGCAGGTCCATCGCCTTCGCTTCGAGTTCGGTGTCCTGCTTGCGCCAAATCGCCGGAATCAGAGCGGGAAGGAACCCTTCGCCCTTCTGGTCCGGCGCCCCGAGCTTCATGTTCTCGAGCACGGTCAGCAGCGAGAGCGCCTTGGTGAGCTGGAATGTGCGCACCTGCCCCATCTGCGCGACCTTGAACGAGGGGATGCCCGAGAGCTGGTGCCCGTCGAAGCTCCACTTGCCGGTGTTCGGCTTGTCGAAGCCGCACAGCAGGTTGAACAACGTCGTCTTTCCGGCACCGTTCGGCCCGATCAGCGCCGTGATGGCGTGACGGGGGACCTCGATGTGATCGACGTCGACGGCGGTCAGACCGCCGAAGCGCCGCGTTACTTTGTCGGCGACGAGAATCGGATCGACTTTCTCGCAACCGGGGACGGCATCGCCCTTGTGAAGACCTGTCGTCTTGATCCGTCCGGTCTTCGGCGTGCTCTCTGCAGAGTTATTTGACAAAGGTCAGCTCCCTCTTGTTTCCGAGGAGTCCCTGCGGGCGGAAGATCACCAGCAGCATGAGTGCGACCCCGACGATCACGAAGCGGAGTGTTGCCGCCTGGATCGCCGACATCGGAAGGATGCCTTGCGCTGCCAAGCTCGGCAGCACACCCTCGAGGAACGCCATGATGACCCAGAAGATCACCGCTCCCAGCGCCGGCCCGAAGACCGTTGCTGCTCCACCGAGTAGCAGGATCGTCCAGAGGAAGAACGTCAGCGACGTCGTGTAGCTCGCCGGCACCACCGCCGATGGCAGCGCGAATACGGCGCCGCCGAGGCCACCCATGATTCCACCGATGACCAGCGCTTGCATCTTGTATGAGAAGACGTTCTTTCCGAGCGAGCGCACGGCGTCCTCGTCCTCGCGGATTCCCTTGAGCACCCGTCCCCATGGGCTGCGCATGAGCGCCCACACCAGGTAGATGCACGCCGCGAGCACCAGCAGACCGAACACGCGCACCCAGAGCTGGCTGGCGTTGTAGGTCCAGGGGCCGAAGCCGTAGGTGCCTTCGGGGAAGGGATTGGCCGCACGGAACCCTGCGTGGTAGCCGCCGAGGCCGTCAGCGGCGTTCGTCTGCTCCTCGAACGCGGTCGAGGTGAACAGCAGGCGCACGATCTCGGCCGCGGCGATCGTCGCGATGGCCAGATAGTCAGCGCGCAGCCGCAGAGTCGGGATGCCGAGGATGAAGGCGAATACCGTCGACATCACCATGCCGACGATGATGCCCACCCACCACGGCAGACCGAACGTCAGGATCGAGATCGCGTAGCTGTACGCACCGATCGCCATGAATCCGGCCATACCGAAGTTGAGCAGTCCGGCGTAGCCGAAGTGGACGGCAAGCCCGGTCGCCGCGATGGCATAGGCGATGGTGGTCGGGCTCAGCATCCAGGATGCGGTGTTTCCGAAGATTGCTCCCCAGTCCATGATCAACCGATCCTTTCTCTTCGACCGAGGATGCCCTGTGGTCGAAACAGCAGCACCAGAATGAGGACGGCCAGCGCTCCGACGTACTTCAGGTCAGAGGGCAGCCACAGCGTTGAGACCTCGACGAGGAGGCCGACGATGATCGAGCCGATCAGCGCGCCGAAGGCCGTTCCGAGGCCGCCGAGGCAGACGGCCGCGAAGATGAGCAGCAGGATGTGCACGCCCATGTCCCAGCGGACGCCGGGGCGGAAATACGCCCACAGGATGCCGCCGAGGGCGGCGAGAGCGGATGCCAGGATCCACACGATCCGGATGACCCGGTCGACGTTGATTCCGGATGCCGCGGCAAGAGAGGGGTTGTCGGAGATCGCTCGCGTCGCCTTGCCTGTGCGGGTGCGCAACAGCCAGAATGCGACGGCTACGAGGACGACGATGCTGAGTCCCATCGACATCATGTCGATCGAGCTGAGCCTAATCGGGCCCCAGATCTCGATCTTCGGAGCGCCCGCGTTGGGAAGCTGCACGGTGCCGCCGCCGAAGAAGAAGAGGAACACGTATCGCAGCGCGAACGAGAATCCGATGCTCACGATCATGAGCGGGATGATTCCCATTCCCCGTTTTCGCAGGGGCTTCCAGAGGCCGACATCCATCAGATAGCCGAATATCGCGCCGGAGATCACGACGAGTGGAATCGTCAGCCACATCGGTATCGCCAGGGATACGCCGAAGACCACCGCCATCACCGCGCCGAACGTCACCATCTCGGCATGGGCGAAGTTGGTGAGGTTCATGGTTCCGAAGATCAGCGAGACGCCGATCGCTGCGAGGGCGAGCAGCAGGCCGAAGTTGAGGCCGTTGATTATCCGCTCTACGAGCTGGTCGACGAAACTCGTGGTCTCGCGCACGCCCTCACCGAGGAATAGGTTGACGATGACGCGGTTGCCGAGCCCGAATTCGACATCCTGCGAGGCAGAGTCGCCTTCGACGATGACTCCATCCGGCAAGGTCGACTCATCGACGGTGAGCTCGTACTCGCCCCTCTCGGGGACGTAGAGCGTCCAGCGCCCTGTGTCGTCGGTCTCGGTCTCGGCCTCGAAGCCGTTGCCCTCGATCGAGACAGCGACCCCGGGCAGGGGGTCTGCGTTGTACTTGATGACTCCGGCGAAGAAGAAGTCTGTGACCTCCTGCTCGTCGCTGCCTGAATCGCTGGGGGACGCCGTCGTGGTGTCCGTCTCTCCGTCACCGGTATCGGCGAATGAAGCAGGTGCTGCCATGAACAGCATCGCTGCCGCGAGCAGGAAGCTCACCAGGGCGATCACCCACGGTATGCGCCCGCGTCTGTGGCTGGTCGTCAGTTCCACGAA
Organism: Microbacterium zouquanmingi; assembly: GCF_052266695.1. Lineage (NCBI taxonomy): Bacteria > Bacillati > Actinomycetota > Actinomycetes > Micrococcales > Microbacteriaceae > Microbacterium > Microbacterium zouquanmingi. The sequence continues at coordinate 315,167 of NZ_JBQPQZ010000001.1, read as the reverse complement.
ACCTCCCTTGTCGTCCGAGGGGTGCCGAGGCTTCGGGTCGCATCGGCTGTGATGAACGACGCTTTGAGCGTAATGTCTCGGCTCGGTTTCACGCCACTGTTCGGTGTGTCGTTATAGAAACGGTGGGCTGCGCGAAGTGCTCAGTGGATGCCGTTCTGGGAATTTTCCCGGCATCCGCGCCCTTAGAATTGGTAGAACACCACGCCTGCAGGAGGATCATTCATGGACCAGCACGATCCCTTCGGTTTCGTCGGACTCACGTACGACGACGTCCTTCTTCTTCCCGGGCACACTGATGTGATCCCGAGCGAGGCAGATACCTCCTCTCGCATCACGCGCCGCATCTCGGTCGCGACGCCTCTCCTCTCCAGCGCCATGGACACGGTCACTGAGTCCCGCATGGCCATCGCGATGGCACGCGAGGGCGGCATCGGCATCCTGCATCGCAATCTCTCCATCGCTGACCAGGCCACGCACGTCGACCGTGTCAAGCGCAGCGAATCCGGAATGATCACCGACCCGATCACCACATCGCCGGGTGCGACGGTCGAAGAGGTCGACGAGATGTGTGCGAAGTACCGCATCTCGGGCCTTCCCGTCGTCGATGAAGAAGGCCGGCTCGTCGGAATCATCACCAACCGCGACATGCGGTTTGTCTCCGCGTTCGAGCGCCCGACGACCTTCGTCAAGGACGTCATGACCAGTGAGAGCCTCGTGACGGCGCCCGTGGGCGTGGCAGCCGGCGAGGTCATCGCGCTGTTCGCGAAGCACCGCGTCGAGAAGCTGCCGCTCATCGACGACAACGGCAAGCTCGCCGGTCTCATCACCATCAAGGACTTCGACAAGAGCGAGAAATACCCCCTCGCGACCAAGGACGAGCAGGGGCGCCTCCGCGTAGGCGCTGCGATCGGCTTCTTCGGCGACGCGTGGGAGCGCGCTGAGGCCTTGCGCGACGCCGGTGTGGACGTCCTCGTGGTCGACACCGCCAACGGCCAGTCCCAGGGCGTCATCGACCTCGTCACGCGCATCAAGGCAGACGAGTCGTTCGCGCACATCGACGTCATCGGCGGCAACATCGCCACCCGCGAGGGCGCGCAGGCGCTCATCGAAGCCGGTGTGGATGCGGTGAAGGTCGGCGTCGGCCCCGGATCCATCTGCACCACCCGGGTCGTCGCCGGTGTCGGCGTGCCGCAGGTAACCGCTGTGTACGAGGCATCCCTCGCCGCGCGTCCCGCCGGCATCCCCGTGATCGCCGACGGCGGTCTGCAGTACTCGGGTGACATCGCCAAGGCGCTCGTCGCTGGTGCGGATGCTGTCATGCTCGGCTCGCTTCTGGCCGGCACCGACGAGTCGCCCGGAGAGATCGTCTTCCAGTCCGGCAAGCAGTTCAAGCAGTACCGCGGAATGGGATCGCTCGGTGCGATGCAGACGCGCGGCAAGCAGACCTCGTACTCGAAGGACCGCTACTTCCAGGCGGATGTGCCCAGCGACGACAAGCTCATCCCCGAGGGCATCGAGGGACAGGTGCCCTACCGCGGCCCTGTCGCCGCGGTGGCGTACCAGCTCGTCGGAGGCCTTCGGCAGTCGATGTTCTACGTCGGTGCACGCACGATCGAAGAGCTGAAGACCCGCGGCAAGTTCGTGCGCATCACGGCCGCAGGACTCAAGGAATCGCACCCGCACGACGTGCAGATCGTGGTCGAGGCGCCCAACTACAAGAAGTAGTCGCTACCCTCCGTGTGCGCGCGGGGCTTTATTGCGTCCGATGACGGGTGATGACGGCATGTAACGCGGTCGCCGCGAGCGAGCGGATGCTGTGGCTACGGTCGCGTCATGACTCTTTTTCAGGAACAGGCAGAGACCGTCGCATCCGTCACGCCCGCTGAGCGGAACGAGCGCCTGACCGACGCGGGTACGGCATGGACCCAGCGCATCGCGCGCGATGTGGGCAACGCCGCGCTCACCTACCGGGTCAGCGGGCGCGGTGTGGGATCGGTGGCCACAGAGGTGCAGGCCGGCAGACACCGTTTCCTCGTGGATGAGCCCGGAGCTCTCGCCGGAGACGACGCAGCTCCGAGCCCGGTCGAGTATGCGCTCGGAGCCCTCGTCTCGTGCCAGGTCGTCGTCTACCGCCTGTACGCGCAGTCGCTGGGCCTCACGATCGATGAGATCGAGATCATCGCGGAGGGCGACCTCGACGCGCGCAGGCTGTTCGGAATCGACGGGTCGGGACGCGCCGGATTCCACGATGTACGACTGAAGATCGATATCGCCGGGCCGAACACCGCCGAGGAGTACGCGAACCTTCGACGGGTCGTCGACGAGCACTGCCCGGTCCTCGATGTCTTCGCGAACCCGGTGCCGGTTTCGAGCGTCCTCGCCTGAGGTGCCAGGGCGCCACCGCGACGGCGGCAGGGCGCCACTAAGCTGGCGCGATGACGGAACCTGTGGCCGTCGGCAGCGCAGCCGACGTCGTCCTGCCCCCACGCACCGGCCCCTCCCGGCGCAACGCGTGGAGGTTCGGATTGGGCACGCTCGGCCGGGACATGGCAGCCACCATGGTCACGATGTTCCTCATCGTGTATCTCACCGAGGTCGTCCAGATCTCGAACGCTGTCCTCGCCGCGATCACGGTTGTGCTGGTGGTGATGCGGCTCTTCGATGCGATCAACGATCCGGTGATGGGCCTGGTCGTCGACAACACGCGTAGCCGCTGGGGAAAATTCAAACCGTGGATCGCGGGCGGTGCACTGGCGTGGGCTGGCGCGACAGTGGTGATGTTCTCCGACTGGGGGGTCGACGGCCCGTGGTTCGTCGTCGTGTTCATCGTGGTCTACCTGGTGTGGGAGGTCGCCTACACGGTCAATGACATCTCGTACTACGGGATGCTCCCGTCGCTGTCGCGCAATCAGGTCGAGCGCGAGCGGATCGGAGTCATCGCCCGGGTGTGCGCGAACATCGGGATCTTCGGCGTCGTCATCGCCATCGTTCCGGTGACGTCTGCGCTGGAGAGCATGCTCGGCTCGGCGCAGTCGGCCTGGCTCACGCTGGCCGTCGTCGTGGCGGTATTCATGCTGGTCTTCCAGACCATCACCCTCGTGACCACGAAAGAGCAGGTCGCTGGCGAGCGGGTGCACACCCCGTTGCGCGAGCTCTTCGCGGTGATCGGCCGCAACGACCAGCTCCTCTGGGTGACTCTCGCGATGGTGCTGTTCATGACCGGGTACACGATCACCGCGAGCCTCGGTCTGTACTACTTCACCTATATCTACGGCGATGTGGGAATGTATCCGATGTTCGCCGCGATCCTCGGCGTCAGCCAGATCGGCGGGCTGCTGCTGTTCCCTCTCGCCTCGGCGCGTCTGGGTCGCCGCCGCGTGCACCTGCTGGCGACCGCGTCATGCGCAGTCGGGTACGCGGTGTTCTTGCTCGCAGGCACCTCGATGCTGCTCATCGGGATCGCAGGTCTCCTGCTGTTCGCCGGTCAAGCGTTCATCCAGCTGCTGATGATGATGTTCATCGCCGACTCGGTTGAGTACGGACAGTGGAAACTCGGTCGTCGCAACGAGTCGATCACCTTCTCGCTGCAGCCCTTTATCTACAAGGCATCCAGTGCACTGGCATCCGGTGCCGTGGGCATCACCCTCATCGTCTCCGGCATCAATGAGGCCGGAAGCGCTGCCGACGTCACCGACGCCGGTGCGCTGGCGTTCAAGATCGCGATGCTGGCGGTTCCGCTGGTTCTGGTCGTCGTGAGCTGGCTGGTGCTCGCCCGGCGGTACCGGCTGGACGAGACGCGGTATGCCGAGATCGTCGCCGATCTGCGGCTTCGCGAGAAAGCGGAGGAGTTACCCGATGGCGCGTCGTGACGCCGGCATCCGCTTCAGAGACGTGTACGCGCATCCGGTCGGACGGGACGCCGTCGACAAGATCCTGCTGCAGCTGGGGCGTTCGCCGCGCTGGGTCACCAACCCTCTCGTCGCCAACCTCCGCCTCCGCACGCTCGGCACGCTCGCCGCGCCCCTCATCGGCCCGGGGGTCGCCGATGCGTTCGCGCACATCCTGGCGGAGCATCCGGAGCGCATCGGACAGGCGACCGGATCCGATGAACAGGCGAAAAGGAGCTGGTGGGAGAGCGCCGTCTTCTACCAGGTGTATCCGCGCTCGTTCCAGGATTCCGACGGCGATGGGATCGGAGACCTCCGAGGGATCATCGACCGACTCGACTACCTGCACGATCTCGGCGTGGACTGCGTCTGGCTGTCGCCGATCTTCGATTCGCCGAACGAGGACATGGGCTACGACGTGCGCGATTATCGCGCCGTGATGACCGAGATGGGCACTCTCGCCGACCTCGATGAGCTCATCGCCGGATGCCACGACCGAGGCATGCGGATCATCCTGGACCTCGTCGTCAATCACACCTCCGCGCAGCACGAATGGTTCCAGGCGGCCATCGCCGACCCCGACGGGCCCTACGGCGACTACTACCACCTGCGACCCGGGGCGCCGGGGGAAGACGGGTCCGGTGCGCCGCCGAATAACTGGACCTCGTTCTTCAGCGGCAGCGCATGGCGGTGGATTCCCGAAGCGGAGCGCTGGGCTCTGCACCTGTTCGCACCGGAGCAGATGGATCTGAACTGGGAGAACCCGGCGGTCCGCGCCGAGGTCGCAGACATCGTCCGATGGTGGCGGGCCCGGGGAATCGACGGCTTCCGGATGGACGTCATCAACTACATCTCCAAGCGCGACGGCCTCCCGGACGGAAACGAGGCGATCGGGCGCCTGATGGGCTTCTTCGGCATCGAGAACTACTTCTTCGGCCCGCGACTGCACGAGTATCTGCACGAACTGCGTACCGCGGGCTTCACCGGTGGTGGGGCGCTGGACGGATTGATGGTGGGGGAGACCCCCGGCGTCGGGATCGAGATGGGGCGTCTGCTGAGCGATCCGGAGCGCGCAGAACTCGATCTGGTGTTCAACTTCGACGTGCTCGAGATGCCGGGGCGCATCCGCTGGGATGACTACTCCTACGACCTCCGGTACCTGAAGACCTATTACACCCAGCTGCTGACGCGGCTCGGCCCTGGCGATCACGCGGCGCTGTTCTTCGACAATCATGACAATCCGCGGATGCTGTCGAAAGTGCTGGGAGCGCGAGCCGACGACCCGCGGCTGCGCACCGCGGTGGGCAAGGCGCTCGCGACCATCCAGCTCATGCTGCGCGGGGTGCCGTTCCTGTTCCAGGGGCAGGAGATCGGTGCGATCGATCAGGATTTCGCGGGGTTGGACGAGCTCCGCGACGTGGAGTCGCGCAACCGCCACGCGGAGCTACGGGCGGCGGGGCACAGCGATGCCGAGGCGTTCGCGCAGGTGCTGCCCGGTGCGCGCGATCACGCCAGGACGCCGATGCGGTGGGAGCCGGGGACTCATTCCGGATTCACGACGGGCGCACCGTGGCAGGCAGGCAATGAGAACTCGATCGGCTTCACCGTGGCCGAGCAGATGGACGAACCGGACTCGGTGTGGAGTTTCACCCGTGACCTGATCCGGCTGCGCCGCGAGCATCGGGCGCTCGCCGCCGGCGGCATCCGCTTTCTCGCCCCGCGCTCGCGCGACTGCTTCGCGTGGGTGCGTACCGGGGGCGAGGGAGAGGACGAATGGCTCATCGAAGTCAACCTCACCGATCGGCAGATCTCGCGTCCGCGCGGGATGCCGAAGGCCGAACCCGTGCTCGCAAGCGCAGCGGATGACTCGATGCTCGGCCCGTACGGCGTGCTCGTGAGCCGCTGCGGGTAGGCTTGACTCGTGAGCATGGACATCGAAATCGGTCGGGCCAAGCGCGCGCGTCGCGCATACACGTTCGACGACATCGCGGTGGTGCCGTCTCGGCGAACCCGCAATCCCGAAGACGTCTCGACAGCATGGGCGATCGACGCCTTCTCGTTCGACACTCCGGTGATCGGCGCTCCGATGGACTCGGTCGTCAGCCCCGAGACTGCGATCATGCTCGGCAAGCTCGGGGGCCTAGGCGTCCTCGACCTCGAAGGACTGTGGACGCGCTACGAGAATCCCGAGCCGCTGCTCGCCGAGATCGCCGCGCTGCCGGACGCGAAGGCGACCGTCCGGATGCAGCAGCTGTACTCCGAGCCGATCAAGCCCGCACTCATCACCTCACGCCTCGCAGAGATCCGCGAGGCCGGTGTGACGGTTGCTGGATCCCTCACCCCGCAGCGCACCCAGGAGCTCTACGACACCGTCGCGGCCGCAGGCGTTGATCTGTTCGTGATCCGCGGCACCACGGTGTCGGCCGAGCACGTCTCCAGCGTCGCTGAGCCCTTGAACCTGAAGAAGTTCATCTACGACCTCGACGTTCCCGTCATCGTCGGCGGTGCCGCCACCTACACGACTGCTCTGCACCTCATGCGCACGGGCGCGGCGGGCGTGCTCGTCGGGTTCGGCGGGGGAGCGGCATCCACGACTCGCGCGACCCTCGGCATCCACGCGCCGATGGCGACGGCCGTCTCCGACGTCGCCGCCGCGCGTCGTGACTATCTCGACGAGTCGGGCGGACGCTACGTGCACGTCATCGCTGACGGAGGAGTCGGCACATCCGGCGACATCGTCAAGGCGCTTGCGATGGGTGCGGATGCAGTGATGCTCGGCGTCGCGCTGGCTCGCGCGACGGATGCTCCTGGACGAGGTTTCCACTGGGGTCCTGAAGCGCACCACCCGCAGCTGCCGCGCGGTCGCCGCGTGCAGACGCCCGGCATCGCGACGCTCGAAGAGATCCTGTACGGCCCGGCTCCGGTCGCCGACGGCACCGCGAACCTGATCGGGGCGCTGCGCAAGTCGATGGCCACGACCGGATACTCTGACCTCAAGGAGTTCCAGCGCGTCGAGGTCGTGCTCGCTCCGTACGAGTCGTGAGCTGCGTCGAGTACTCGTGACGATCCCGGAGTTCCCCCCGACTCTTCGCGAGGTCATGCTGCGTGGCCGCTGGATCGCGGTGCTGTGCGCATGCCTCGTCGTGGCAGGCGTTTTCGCCTTTCTCGGCCAGTGGCAGCTCGACCGCGCCATCGATACCGATCCGCCGCCCGCGGGCATCACCGAGGACGTGCGCGCCCTCACTGCCGTGGTGCAGCCGGGCGAGTACCTCCCTGAGCCGCTGGTCGGCCAGCGGGTCGAGGCCGCTGGCACGTGGATCGGCGGCGACTTCCTCGTCGTCTCGTCGCGATTCAACGAGGGCGACGGTTCTGATGAAGGCGTGGCCGGCTACTGGGTGACCGGGCAGCTCCGGGTTGCCGAGGGCACGTCGATCGCCGTCGCACTCGGGTGGGCACCCGACCGCGAGAGTGCGGATGCTGCGGCGGCTGCCCTTGAGCAGAGCGCGGCAGGCACCGAGGTGGACGTCACCGGCCGCATCATCTCCGATGAGGGCCCCGCACTGCCGACGACGGACGAACCCTTCGGGATGAGCAGGATGTCTCCCGCGATGCTGCTCGGCCAGTGGCACGACACGGAACAGCTTGCGATGTACCGGCCGTATCTCGCGTCGACGACGGCTCCCGACGGGCTGGTCGATATCGTCTCACCCGCGCCGCACGAACTCTCCCCCGTGAACTGGCTCAACGTCTTCTATGCGATCGAGTGGGCGGTCTTCGCCGGATTCGCGTTCTACATCTGGTACCGCCTGGCGAAGGACCGCTGGCAGCTCGAGGTCGAAGAGTTCGAAGAGCGCACCGGCTCCGCGCTCTGACGGCAACGCGCAGGAGAACTTCCGGTGAGCGATCTTCGAATTCCCTCGAGAATGTCTCATCCAGTTCATAGACTCGCTCTGAGGTAGAAGGGGCACTCGCGCTGATGCGAGCGGCCGTCCACCTCCGCGGTGCCTGACCAAGGAGCCGTGTATACGTCGACGTCGAGGAGTACTACCGCATGATGTCCACCCCCTACGGTGCAGCACCCAACGCTGCATCATCGATTTCACGCAGACGGGGGCGCATCGGCGCTCTCGCGCTGACCACCGCATGCGCGATGGGCTTTGGAACGCTCATCGCCTCACCTGCCTTCGCGGCAGCAGACGCCACTGGTGTCGTGATCAACGAGGCCTATCTCTCCGGCGGAAGCGCCGGTGCCGCGTTCACGAACAAGTTCGTCGAGCTCTACAACCCGACAGATGCAGACATCGTCCTCGATGGCATGTCGCTGCAGTATCGCTCCGCGACGGGAACCGGGAACTTCAACAGCGTCATCGCTCTTTCCGGCACGATCCCCGCTGGCGGATACTTCCTCGTGCAGGGCGGGAGCAACGGCACCGCGGGTGCGGCGCTGCCGACCCCTGACCAGACCAGCAGCCTCTCGCCCAGCGGCACGACAGGGACCCTCGCGCTCGTGCAGGGGACCTCGGCGGCGGCTCTCACCCCTGGCTCGATCGTCAGCGCCGACGGTGTCGTCGACCTGCTCGGTTACGGCGGTTCGAACACCTTCGAGACCGCGCTCGCCACCGCCCCTGCGAACAATCAGGACGTGAAGTCGCTGAACCGCGCCGATGGCGTCGACACCGACGACAACTCGGCCGACTTCAGCCTGTCGGCGACGATCACACCGCAGGGAACCGGGACGACGGATCCGGAAGAGCCGGAAGAGCCGGAAGAGCCAGAGGAGCCCACTGAGCCCGTCGCGGTGTCGATCGCCGACGTGCAGGGCACAGGCGACGCCACACCCCTTGCCGGGCAGACAGTCACGGTCGAGGGAATCGTCACCGGCGACTACCGCACCGGCGGCTACCAGGGCATCTCGATCCAGACCGCAGGCAGCGGAGGAGACACAGACGCCACGCCCGGAGCATCCGATGGCATTTTCGTCTACCTGAACGCTCTCGCTCCTGAGCTCGCGATCGGCGACCTCGTCTCGGTGACCGGCGTCGCCGGCGAGAACTACGGACAGACGCAGATCTCACCGTCTGCAGTCACAGACGTCACGGTCGTCACCGCGGGCGTCGGAGCGCCTGCCGCGACGGCACTCGCCGAAACAGTCGTCGGGGCAGACCGCGAAGCGTACGAGAATATGCTCGTCGCGCCCGCTGGCACCTACCGGGTGGCCTCGAGCCACCAGCTCTACAACTACGGCACGCTGTGGCTGAACCCCGGGGACCTCAACGTCAAGAGCACAGAGGTCACTCGTCCCGGTGCGGAGGCTGACGCGATCGTCGCCGCCAACCGCGCGGACCGCGTGCTGCTCGACGACGGTTACAGCGTGCAGGTCAGCAATAACGCGCATCCGGGAGAGCAGCCGTACTTCACCGAAGACGTCGTCGTTCGAAACGGCGATGTCGTCGATTTCGCCGAGGCCGGCTACGTGCTGCAGTACGGCTTCGATGACTGGCGTCTGCAGCCGGTCATCCCCATCGATGACGCGAGCGATGCGACATACAAGGCGGCCTTCACGACCGACAACCCGCGCCCGCAGACGGCTCCGGAAGTCGGCGGTGACGTGCAGGTCGCCGCTTTCAACGTCTTCAACTACTTCACGACGATGAGCGAAGACGACCCTCTGGCCCGCGGCGCGAAGAACCAGGGGTTCTTCGATGTCCAGCGTTCGAAGATCGTTACCGCGATCAACGGGCTCGACGCCGACGTGGTCGCTCTGATGGAGATCGAGAACTCGATCCACTTCGGCGACGGCACGGCAGATGTCGCGCTCGCCGATCTCGTCGACGGCCTCAACGCCGACGCGGATGCTGAAGTGTGGGACTACGTTCCGACTCCTGAGGCACTGCTCGACACCGAGACGGACGTCATCACCAGCGCCATCATCTACCGCAAGGACGCTGTCACGCCGGTGGGCGACAGTGCAGCGCAGATCGACGAGTCGGTCTGGGGCAATGCACGCGAGCCCATCGCGCAGACCTTCGACATGGATGGCCGGATCGTCTCGGTCGTCGCCAACCATTTCAAGTCGAAGTCCGGCGACGGCGCAGAGCCGGCCGACGGCCAGGGACACTTCAACGCCGACCGCACCGCCCAGGCGCAGTCGCTGCTGGAATTCACCGACGAGCTCGCCGAGACCAGCGGCAGCGAAGACGTCCTGCTGCTCGGCGACTTCAACGCCTATGCGAAGGAAGACCCGATCGACGTCTTCGCGCAGGCCGGCTGGACCGACCTGGTTCCCACGAACGCAGCGGGGCAGTACACCTACACGTTCGACGGTGAGCTCGGTTCGCTCGACCACGCGATCGCTTCTCCGTCGCTGGCCGGTTCCGTGACGGGAACGGGCGTCTGGGGCATCAACTCGCCTGAATGGAGCGACCGCGGCTACGCGTTCGGCGCAGCCGAAGCGGGCACACCGTTCCGCTCCAGCGATCATGACCCGGTCATCGTCGGAATCTCGAGCGAGATCCCACCGGTAGACATCGACATCGTGACGATCAACGACTTCCACGGTCGGATCGAGGCTGATGGTGCAGCAGCCGGTGCCGCAGTGCTCTCCGGCGCCGTGAAGTCGGTGCGCGAGGCGAACCCGAACACCGTGTTCGCGGCAGCCGGTGACCTGATCGGTGCATCCACCTTCACATCGTTCATCAATGACGACAACCCCACGATCGACGCGCTGAACGCGGCAGGGCTCGAAGTGAGCGCCGCCGGCAACCACGAGTTCGATCAGGGGTGGGAGGACCTGCGCGACCGGGTGCAGCAGCGCGCGGACTGGGAGTACATCTCCTCGAACGTGTTCCTCACCGAGACCGGTGAGACCGCTCTGGCGCCCGCGTGGGTCAAGGAGATGGACGGTGTCCGCGTCGGCTTCATCGGTGCGGTGACGGAAGAGCTGGATTCGCTCGTGTCGCCCGAGGGCATCGCTGATCTCGAGGTGCGCAGCATCGTCGATTCGGTGAACACGGTGGCTGATGAACTCACCGACGGTGACGCTGCCAACGGCGAGGCCGATGTGCTGGTCCTTCTCGTGCACGAGGGTGCGACGTCGACCGACGTCGCGAGCATCACCCCGGAATCGGCGCTCGGCGAGATCGTCGCCGGTGTGGATGACAGCGTCAGCGCGATCGTCTCGGCACACACGCACCTCGCGTACAACCACGTCATCGACGGCCGCCCGGTCGTCTCGGCGGGTCAGTACGGCGAGAATTTCGGTCTGATGAACCTGCAGGTCGACCCCGAGTCGAAGGAGCTGCTCTCAATCACGAACGAGATCAAGCCGCTCACGAAGACGGAGAAGGACCCGGTCACCGGCAAGGACGTCATCACGCCGCTGTACGACGCTGATGGTGCGGTGCAGGCCATCGTCGACGCAGCCAAGCAGGAAGCCGACGTGCTCGGTGCGGAGCCGGTGGGAAACATCACCGGTGACTTCAACCGCGCACGCCAGACCGACGGGTCGGAGAACCGCGGAGGCGAGTCGACCATCGGCAACTTCGTCGCCGACGTTCAGCAGTGGGCAACCGGTGCGGATCTCGCGATCATGAACCCCGGCGGCATCCGTGCGAACCTCACGTACGCCTCCACGGGCGAGAGCGACCCCGACGGCAACGTGACCTTCCGCGAGGCGGCGACGGTGCAGCCGTTCGCCAACACGCTGGTCACTCTGAACCTCACCGGCGCGCAGCTCAAGGGCGTGCTCGAGGAGCAGTGGCAGCCGGAGGGCGCGAGCCGTCCGTTCCTGAAGCTCGGTCTCTCAGAGGGTCTGCAGTACACCTACGACCCGACGGCGGCAGCGGGGGAGCGGATCACCTCGATCACGCTGAACGGCGAGCCGATCGACCCTGCGGCGTCGTACCTTGTTGCGGCGAACTCGTTCCTCGCAGCGGGTGGAGACAACTTCGCCACCTTCGCAGAGGGCACGAGCAAGGCAGACACCGGAAAGATCGACCTGCAGTCCATGGTCGACTGGTTCGACGCGAACGGCACGGCAGCACCCGACCTCGCTCAGCGCGCAGTCGGCGTGACGCTGAGCGCCGCGGATGCTGACGGCTACAGCGCCGGCGACGAGGTCACGATCGACCTCTCCTCGCTCGCATTCAGTGGCGGAGACCCGGTACCCGGCGAGGTCACGGTGTCGCTCGGCGACACGGTTCTCGCAACCGGTGCTGTCGACCCTGCCGTCGTCGACACGACCGACGAGGCAGGACGCGCCAGCCTCGCGTTCACGGTTCCTGAGGGAGTCTTCGGTGAGCAGCTGCTCACCGTCGCGACGGCCGAGGGCACAAGCGTGCAGGTGCCGTTCACGATCGCGGATGCGGGTGAGCAGGAGTTCGCTGGAACCATCGAGGTCGCGGGCAACACTGTCTCGGCAGGCAAGGCGCTTCGTCTCTCGGGCGTGGACTTCATCCCTGGCGAGACCGTCACGGTCGCGCTCGAGTCGAAGAAGGGGAAGGTGATCGACCTCGGCGCTGTCGTGGTCGGCGATGACGGCTCCTTCTCGGCCTCGCTCACCGTGCCGAAGAACACCGACGCCGGACGCTACACCGTGAGCGTCTCACAGGCCGACGGCGACCAGGCCACTGACATGGTCACCGTCACCAAGGGCGGCGGTCATGGCGGCGGCATCGTGGGGCAGATCCTCGACTGGCTCTGGGACCTCCTCACCAGCTGGTTCTGATCGAGCAGTGACGCAGAGGGCCCGTCGGGATCAATCCCGGCGGGCCCTCTGCGGCCGCACGCCTCTCCGATCTGGCCAGCGCTGTCGTCGAGCAGCAATTGCGCGTTCGCCGGCTGCGACACGATGAGCGAGAGCGTGTATCCGCGGAACACGGAGGCGGCGGCATCCGATTCGCGAAGTCGAAGCCGGTCTCCGAGCGAGAATGCCTGGGCGTAGAACGCTTCGGTGGCTGAGAGGTCGGCGACTTCGAGTGTGATGCTTTCGATAGTGTTCATGCGCTCAGCGCTACGAGCGCGTGCACGGCGGGCGCTTCTCGCCTGCCCGCCGGCGGCGTGATCGAGGACGACCGGGCGCACGGCCGGCCCCGGGTAGACTGGACACCATGCCAGAGCCGAAAGTCGCCTCCTTCCCGAAGATCCGCGGGGCGCTGAAGTTCTATCAGATCGCGTCGATCATCACCGGTGTCATGCTGCTTCTGCTGCTGGCCGAGATGATCCTGAAGTACAGCCCCATCCACCTCGAGCTGTTCGCGGGCGGATCGGGGGGAGTCCTCTGGCTCGCCGACGTCATCGTCGGAGACGGATGTCAGTGGTACTCGCTGTTCGTGCCCGGTGGCATGGGGTGCGAGCTGATCTCCGTCGGCGACGGCACCAACATCTCGCTGCTGATCCTCGTCGCGCACGGCTGGTTCTATGTCTTGTACCTCTTCGCGATCTTCCGCCTGTGGAGCCTGATGCGCTGGCCGTTCAGCCGGTTCATCGTTCTCGCGCTCGGCGGCGTCATTCCGCTGCTCTCCTTCTTCATGGAGGCTCGTATCTCCCGCGAGGTCAAGGCGTACCTCGCATCCCGTGACCCTTCGACGGGCTCAGGGACCGCGACAGGCTCAGGGACCTCTAGCACTGAAGAAACCCACACTCAGGAGGCAGCGCGATGAGCGCAGACACCGCCCAGCGCCCGGTCCTCGTCATCGACTTCGGTGCGCAGTACGCGCAGCTCATCGCGCGTCGCGTGCGTGAGGCCGGCGTCTACAGCGAGATCGTTCCGCACACCGTCAGCGCTGCGGAGATCGCCGAGAAGAATCCGGTCGCGCTCGTCCTCTCGGGTGGGCCTTCGTCGGTGTACGAAGAGAACGCGCCGACGCTCGACGATGCGATCTTCACCCTCGGCATCCCCACGCTCGGCATCTGCTACGGCTTCCAGGTCATGGCGCGCGCCCTCGGCGGCGAGGTCGCCAACACCGGCCTGCGTGAGTACGGCGCGACGGATGCTGCGCTCACCGGTGACGGCGGCGTGCTGCTCGGCGGACAGCCCCGCACCCAGAACGTCTGGATGAGCCACGGCGACCAGGTCTCCCGCGCCCCGGAAGGCTTCGAGGTGCTGGCCTCCACCACCGACACTCCCGTAGCCGCCTTCGGCAGCGACGAGAAGTGCTTCTACGGCGTGCAGTGGCACCCCGAGGTCAAACACTCCGACCACGGTCAGCAGGTGCTCGAGAACTTCCTGCACAAGGCTGCAGGCCTCGCTGCCGACTGGAACAGCGGCAACGTCATCGACGAGCAGGTCGCCCGCATCCGCGAGCAGGTCGGATCGGCACGTGTCATCTCGGCACTCTCCGGCGGCGTCGACTCCGCCGTCTCGACGGCTCTCGTGCACAAGGCCATCGGCGACCAGCTCACCGCGGTCTTCGTCGACCACGGCCTCCTCCGCAAGGGCGAGCGCGAGCAGGTCGAGCAGGACTACGTCGCGTCCACCGGCGTGCGCCTGATCACTGTGGATGCCGCCGACACGTTCCTCGGACACCTCAAGGGCGTCAGTGACCCCGAGCAGAAGCGCAAGATCATCGGCCGCGAGTTCATCCGCGCCTTCGAGAAGGTTCAGCTCGATCTCGTCGCCGAAGCCAAGGCTTCTGGCGAACCGGTGAAGTTCCTCGTGCAGGGCACGCTCTACCCCGACGTCGTCGAGTCCGGCGGCGGCACTGGCACGGCGAACATCAAGTCGCATCACAACGTCGGCGGTCTTCCCGAAGACCTCGACTTCGAGCTGATCGAGCCGCTACGCACCCTCTTCAAGGACGAGGTGCGCCAGATCGGGCGCGACCTCGGCCTGCCAGAGGCGATCGTCGGCCGCCAGCCGTTCCCCGGCCCCGGCCTCGGCATCCGCATCGTCGGCGAGGTCACCGCCGACCGTCTCGAGATCCTGCGCGAGGCCGATGCCATCGCCCGCGAAGAGCTCACCAAGGCCGGCCTCGACAACGAGATCTGGCAGTGCCCTGTCGTGCTGCTCGCCGACGTCCGCTCGGTCGGAGTGCAGGGCGACGGCCGCACGTACGGCCACCCCATCGTGCTGCGCCCTGTCTCCAGCGAAGACGCCATGACGGCTGACTGGACCCGACTGCCGTACGACGTGCTCTCGAAGATCTCCAACCGCATCACCAACGGGGTGCGCGACGTCAACCGAGTAGTGCTCGACGTGACCTCCAAGCCCCCGGGGACCATCGAGTGGGAGTAGTCGCGGTGGGGGACAGGTCTCTGCCGGATGCAGAGTATCTGGTCCTCTCCAGCCGACTGATTCCCGACCTTGACGGCGGGTACACGGTCGCGACATTGGCGCGCGCCCGCGCGCTGGTGGGCGCCGGAGTAAACGTCTCGCTGCTCACGTTCGATCCGGGGGATGCTACGGCGCACGCCGAGCATCGGTCGATGTTCACCCAGCGCGGCGCGATCGACGCGCCCTCTCGCCTGCGCAACCTCTTCGATGAAGCGGTCACGCCAGAAGGCGGTGCGGCGCAGTGGCTGCGCACCGCGGCATCCGCTGATCTTTCCCAGCCCCGCGAGGCTCGTGAATATCGGATGCTGCGCGACGCCGAATGCCGTCCGTTCGCCGCACTGCCGGTGATCCCCGGCAATCCTGACTGGCATCTCACGGATGAGCCGGTGCTCGTCTACGACGAGTACGGCAGCGTCGTCGGCGGTGTGGCCGGCTTTCGCGGACTGTACCGCGCCTGGCTCGAGCACCTCACAGCGGGGTTCGGCGACCGGCCGATCGTCGTCATCTGCGAGTCCCGTCAGCTCGGCGAGCTCATCGCGGACTGGGACGATCCGCGCGTGCGAATCATCCATACGATCCACACCATGCACCTCGAGGCGCCGTACACGCCGGATGCTCCGATGAACGCCCTCTGGACGCGCTGGTTCGCCCTCGCGGACCGCTTCGATGCTGTGGCCTGGCCCACGCAGCGCCAGCGCGATGATGTCGCAGCCCGCTTCGGCGAGAGCATCCGCAGCATCGTGATGCCCAACGGTATCGAGATCACCGCAGGGGAGCAGTGCGCACCCGAGCCGGGCCTGGTGATCTCGCTCTCTCGGCTCGCGCCGGGCAAGCGCGTCGATCACATCATCCGTGCCTTCCTCGCAGCGGACGTTCCGGGTTCCACGCTCGAGATCTGGGGAGGCGGTCCCTCGAAGCAGGATCTGGAGACACTCATCGCCGAACTCGGCTGTGGTGACCGCGTGCTGCTGTGCGGAGTCACGGCCACCCCCGCAGAGGTGCTCGAACGCGCCGCCGTCGTGGTTTCTGCCAGTGCATTCGAAGGACAGGGGCTCTCGCTCGCCGAAGCCCTCGCACACTCGTGCCCTGTCGTCTCGTACGACATCCGGTACGGCCCGAGCGATCTTCTCGCGGCCGGCGGCGGTCTCCTCGTGCCCGATGGTGATGAACACGCTCTTGCAGCCGCACTGACACGCGTCCTCACTGAACCGGCGCTGTATGAGCGGCTGGCGCACGAGGCGCCGGCTGCGGCATCCGTCTGGAGCAGCGAGCGCTCTCTCGCCGCCCTCGCCGCCGCAGCGCGCGATGTTCTGGACGCTCCCGCCCGCCGCTGAATAGTTTTCTCGCTCTGTGTCGATCCGGGGTCTTCCCGTTCGACGTCTTCAGTGAGAGGGTCGAAACCGGCCCGGTGACTGGAGGAGAACAATCATGAAGTACATGCTGATCATGCGATCGACCGACGCAGGCGTAGAGGCGTATAAGACCATCCCGTTCGAGCAGATCATCGAAGCGATGGGCACGTACAACGAGTCGATGATCAAGGCTGGCGTGCTGCTCGCCGGTGAAGGCCTGACCGATGCGGCAGAAGGATTCGTCGTCGACTTCAGCGACGAGAAGCCGCTGGTCACCGATGGCCCTTATGGCGAGACGAAGGAGCTGTTCAACGGCTTCTGGATCATCGAGGTCGCCAGCCGGGAAGAGGCCATCGAGTGGGCGAGCCGTGCTCCTCTCCTCGAGGGCGGGCTCCTCGAGGTGCGCCGTGTCACCGAGATGGACGACTTCCCGGCCGACAACGAGTGGATCCAGAAGGAACAGGGCTGGCGCGACGACGCCGAACAGCGCGCGCAGCAGCAGTGACATGACCGCAGAAGCTGACGACGCGCCGGTGCGTTCCGCGAGAGATGCGGAGCACACCGTCGCCGCGGTCTGGCGCATCGAATCAGCGAAAATCGTGGCAACGCTGACGCGGATGGTCGGCGACTTCGCGCTCGCCGAGGATCTGGCACAGGATGCTCTCGTCGAGGCGCTGCGGCAGTGGCCCGCCGAGGGAGTGCCGCGGAACCCTGCAGCATGGCTCACGGCGGTCGCCAAGCGTCGCGCGATCGACGGGTGGCGACGCCAGGAGCGCCTCGACGACCGGGTCGCATCGATCGCCCATGACCTTGAGCGTGCGCAGGTGGGCGCTGACACCGATCCGTGGGACCCCGATCTCATCGATGACGACGTGATGCGGTTGATCTTCATCTCGTGCCACCCGGTGCTCTCGCGTGAGGCAAGCGTCGCGCTGACCCTGCGCGTCATCGGCGGTCTCTCGAGCGAAGAGATCGCCCGCGCCTTCGTCGTGCCCACCGCCACGGTGCAGCAGCGCATCGTCAGAGCCAAGAAGACTCTGGGAGCTGCGAAGGTACCTTTCGAGGTGCCGACGCGCGACGAGTATGCGCAGCGCCTGTCTGCGGTTCTCGGCGTGCTCTACCTGATCTTCAACGAGGGCTATGCGGCCAGCAGCGGCGAAGACTGGATGCGCCCTGACCTCAGCTACGAGGCGATCCGCCTCGCGCGCGTATTGACAGCGCTCGTGCCTCGCGAGCGCGACGCGCACAGTCTGCTCGCCCTCATGGAACTCACCGCTGCGCGCTTCCCCGCGCGCGTCGACGCGCAGGGTGAGCCGATCCTGCTCGCCGATCAGGACCGTCGCCGTTGGGATCGCGGATGCATCTCACGCGGTCGCTCGGCTCTCGAGAGGGCGGATGCTTTCGGCAGGGGCCGTGGTGCCTATGGCCTCCAGGCAGCGATCGCGGAATGTCATGCGGTGGCAGCCTCCGTTGAAGAGACGGACTGGGAACGGATCGTCGTGCTCTATGAGGCGCTGGGGCGGCTGGCGCCGTCGCCGGTCGTGGAACTGAACCGGGCAGCAGCGGTGGCGATGGCAACAGGTCCAGCATCCGCTCTGCGCATCATCGATCAGCTCGCCGCCTCCGATGCGCTGCGCGGCTACCACCTGCTTCCCGCGACGCGAGGCGAACTGCTGCTGCGGCTCGGCAGAAAAGAAGAAGCGCGCTCCGAGTTCGTGGCCGCCGCGAAACTCGCGGGGAACGACAGGGAGCGCGCCCTTCTAGAGGCGAAGGCCTCCGACTAGTAGGTCAGTCGCGGACCTTGTTGCCACGGCCGACGATGAGGCCGTAGATCAGTAGCACGATGATCGCGCCACCGATGGCGAGAGCCCAGGTGCCGAGATCCCAGAACTCAGTGAGTGGTCGGTTGAAGAGGAGGCTGCCGATCCATCCGCCGAGAATGGCTCCGACGACCCCGAGCAGCAGCGTGATGAACCAGCCGCCACCCTGCTTGCCAGGAAGGATCAGCTTCGCGATCGCACCGGCGATGAGGCCGAGAAGAAGAAAACCGAGGAAACTCATGATGCGCTCCTTTACGTCGTTGGTGACGATGTACACACATCATGCTCTTGCTGGAGATTCTCAGACAACCCCTTGACGGAGTGTCTCTGGTACGAGCGAGGGGCCCATCTCCGAAGAAATGAGCCCCTCTGCCGTGAAAATCTTTAGTTGCTGCCGCGGGCGATCGCGATGATGCGCAGGATCTCGACGTACAGCCACACCACGGTGACCATGATGCCGAAGCCGCCGACCCAGCCGTACTTGCGGGGTGCGCCGTTGCGGACACCCTGCTGGATCTGATCGAAGTCGAGCACCAGCGAGTACGCGGCCATGAAGACAACCAGGACACCGATGATCAGGCCCAGCGGGATGCCGGCGATCGTCATGCTGCGCAGGCCGAAGGCCTGGTCGCCGGGAAGGACGTTCGTCCACATGAGAATCAGGTTCAGCACCGAGAAGACGAGGTAGCCGAGCATCGCGATCATGAAGATCTTCGTCATCTTCTTCGAGGCGCGGATCTTGCCGCTGGCGAAGAGAGCGAGCGTCACACCGACAACAGCGACCGTCGCGAGCGTCGCCTGAATGACGATGCCGGGGTACATGGTCTCGAAGAATGCCGAGATACCGCCGACGAACAGTCCCTCAAGCGCTGCGTAGCCGAAGATCAGCGCCGGGCGCACCTTCTTGCGGGAGGTGAAGGTGATGATCATCGCAAGGACGAAGCCGCCGAGTGCGCCGATGAGCATCGGAGCCATCGAAGCGCCCGCGCCGGGGATCGCCTCTACGCCACCGAGGGTCCATACCCAGCCGATCGCGGCGGTGACGAGGAGAATGACGAAGAGTCCCGCAGTCTTCCAGACGGTGTCTTCGACGCTCATCCGGTCGGTCTCGATCGCGCCGGCTGGCGGGGCTGCGTACATTCCCTCGAGCTGTGCGTTGGCGGCGGCATCCACCGCGCCGTGCGCGAGCGATGCAGTCTGGGAGCCCTGAACACCGGGCTGGGAGCCGGGCGCACCAGGGTAGGTGGCGACGTTGCGCGGATCCTGCTTCTGGAACGCCGGGTTGTTGAACGCGAAATTGCTCATGGTGGTTGGGCCTCACTCCGAGAGGTTTGAAGGTCGCTTTCCTCTACGATACCGGCGGAAGCCTATGAGCGGGGTGTTCTAACCTGAAACCATGCTTAGGAAATCGCCGCTCGTCATCGGCCATCGCGGCGCTCCCGGCTACCGTCCAGAGCACAGCAGGTCCTCGTACGAACTCGCGCTCGCGATGGGGGTGGATGCTGTCGAGCCCGACGTGGTCGCCACCAAGGACGGCGTGCTCGTGGTCAGGCACGAGAATGAGATCTCCGGCACGACGAATGTCGCAGACCATCCGGAGTTCGCCGACCGCAAGATGACCAAGCGCATCGACGGGGAGCCGTTGACGGGGTGGTTCACCGAGGACTTCACCTGGGAGGAGCTGGCGACCCTCCGAGTGCGCGAGCGGCTGCCGGAGCTGCGCGTCACGAGCGCGTCCTTCGATGACACGCAGCCGATTCTGCGCCTGATCGATCTGCTCGACCTCGTGCGCGACGGATCCAGTGATCACGGTCGGGAGATCGGCGTCGTCCTCGAGGTCAAGCACGCCACCTACTTCGCAAGCATCGGTCTGGATCTGGCTCCGCTGATCGCGCGCGACCTGCGTGCGGCAGGCTGGGCGGACGGCGAGCTGCCACTGACCATCGAAGCCTTCGAATCGACCGTTCTTCGACAGCTGCGTGCCGCGGGCGTCTTCGCGTCGTACATCTACCTGATCGAAGCATCCGGCCGCCCTTACGACCAGCTCGTCGCTCACGGGCGCCAGGCGCTCACCTACAAGGCGACCGTCACGCCCCAGGGCTTGGACGGACTCGTCGGAGAAGTGGATGGCATCAGCGTCAGCAAGCGCATGCTGCTGGCCGCAGGAAACACGATCGTCCAAGACGCCCACGAACGAGGCTTGACGGTCTTCACGTGGACGGCGCGACCGGAGAATACGTTCCTCTCCGCGGAGTTCCGCGGTGACGGCAGCCCGCAGGCCTACGGAGACTACGAATCCGAGTGGTCGGTCATCGCTCGCACTGGCGTCGACGGCGTCTTCGTCGACCATCCTGATCTCGGGGTGGCATTCTTCCGCGAAGGATGGTCCCTGACAGACTGACCGGATGAGCGGAATCGCAGCCGAAGGTGTCAGCAGATCGTTCGGCGCGGTGCACGCAGTGCGAGCCGCGAGTTTTCGTGCCGAGCGCGGTCGCGTCACAGGTCTCGTCGGTCCCAACGGCGCCGGCAAGACGACGCTGCTGCTGATGCTGGCATCTCTGCTCGCCCCCGACTCTGGCACGATCCGCATCGGCGACGTTGATCCGATCGACGATCCGCTGAGCGCAAGACGACTGCTGGGCTGGATGCCGGATGCGCTCGGTGCCTGGCCGTCGCTCACCGCGCGCGAGACGATCGTCACGACCGCACGCCTCTACCACATTGAACGGGATGCTGCGGCGGCGCGCGCAGCGGAGTTGCTGGCCCTGGTCGGTCTGGACGAGCTCGCGGATGCCCCGGCGAAGGTGCTCTCGCGCGGGCAGAAGCAGAAGCTCGGCCTGGCGCGGGCGCTCGTGCACGACCCTCAGGTGCTGTTGCTCGACGAACCGGCATCGGGGCTTGACCCTGAAGCGCGCGTGCAGCTGCGCGTGCTGTTGCGGCGGCTCGCGGCCGAGGGGCGCACGGTGCTCATCTCAAGCCACATCCTCTCTGAACTCGAAGAGGTCATCGACGATGCGGTGTTCCTCGTCGCCGGTTCCGTCGTCGACGGTGCGCCGGCACAGGCCACCGAACGCGCCTGGCGCATTCGTCTTGCGGGGACTGATGCCGGGCGGCTGCCTGCCGATGCCGACCAAGTGGCCGCGGCACTGGCCATCGAGCCGGGTACGCTCGGCATCGACCGAAATGCCGTCATCGTCGGCTTCGAGACCGAAGCGGCGGCAGCCGCAGGGCTTCGCCGGATCGTCGAGTCGGGTCTGGGCGTGAGCGAATTCGCCCCCGCGCAGAGTGCGCTCGAACACACCTTCCTCAACCTGCCGCGGACGGAGCCTCGAGCATGAACTTTTCGCACATCGGCACCATTGCCCGGCTCGAACTGATCCAGCGGCTGCGCAGTGTCGGCTGGTACATCTTGCTCGGCGTCTTCGCGCTCATTCTGCTCGGTGTCACCGTGCTCTCCTTCGCGGTCTACTCATTCACTGAAGCGGCGGGCGCTGGCGTCTACTCGATCGTCGTCAACGTCGTGCTGCTGTTGGTCGTGCTCGTCTCGCCGACGCTGAGTGGCAACGCGATCAACGGCGATCGGGATGCCGCAACGCTGGCGGCGGTGCAGGTGACTGCGGTATCCACCGGCGACATCATGGTCGGCAAGCTCGTCGCTGCGGTCGCCACCGGCGGGGTGTTTCTCGTTGTCGCGGTGCCGTTCCTCGCGCTATCGCTGGTCGGTGGGGGAGTGCATCCGGCGACACTCGCGGTGTCGCTGCTCGTGCTCGCCGCCGAGATCGTCATCGTCGCAGGCATCGGGGTGGGCCTGAGCGGCCTCATCGCGCGCCCGCTGTTCTCGGTCGCGGCGACCTACCTCGTTGTTGCGGCATTGACGATCGGCACCCTCATCGCCTTCGGGCTCGGTGGCACGGCGCTGCGCAGCGAGGCAACGAGCTACAACCGTCCCTACGACAGCATGGGAAACGTCGACTGCGACCGCTGGGAGACCTACACGCACGATGTACCGCGCTTCGATCGGGTCTGGTGGGTGCTCGCGGCGAACCCGTTCGTCGTACTCGCGGATGCCACTCCCACCGTTTACGACACGAACGGCTGGCCGGTGGATATGTTCGGTCAGGTCAAGTACAGCGTGCGCAGCTCGCAGCTGCCGCCGGAGGATTACCGCTGGGACGAGTGCGATCGGCCGACGATGCAGAACCCTTCACCTGCACCGCGTGAGGTGATCGAAAGCACTGTGCCGAGCTGGTTCGTCGGTCTCGGCATCCAAGTCGTCCTTGCCGGCGGGCTATTCGCTGGCGCCTGGGCGCGTACGAGGACTCCGGCTCGGATGCTGCCACCGGGAACTCGGATCGCCTGAACATCGCGCACCATTTCGGGCCATTTCACATCACTCTGACCAAGCATTGTTGCGGATGACCTCAACAAAGTCTCCGCGCTGGAAGCCGGGAAGGAAGTGCTGGAGCACATCGGCCTTGACGTTGCCGAAGGTGGTGTCCGGTCGGTCCTTGAGGCCGTCGGTGAAAGCGGCCAAGATCTGGTTCTTGAAGTCTGGGCGCGGGTGGGCCTGGACGACATTCTGACGTTGCTGGTCGGTGATCGCGTTGTATCCGATGCCCAGCACGTCAAGTTCGACGCCGCGCGTCACGAGAGCGACCACGGGGTCCATGTGGAGTGGGATTTCCGGGGTGGTGTGCAACGCGATAGCGTTCCACACCTTGTCACCAGCCTCACCGTCGATACCGTACTCGCTGAGGAAACTGCGGGCCACATCGGCAGCGTCGATCTCAAAACGCTGGTCCGTACGGCGATACTTTTCGGTCAAGCCGAGGTCATGGAACATCGCTCCGATGTACAGCAGCTCAGGGTCGTAGTCGAGCCCCTGTTCTTGCCCACGTAGCGAGCCGAAGAGAAATACTCGACGGGAGTGATCAAAAACCAGGTCGTTGGCGACGTCACGCAGCAGGTCGGTGGCGTCTCGCGCCATTTTGCTGTCGGGAACTGTCACGCCGGCAATGATTTCAGTCATGGTAGGTGCCTTTCGTCGAAGTCATGAGTTTGCTTGCTTCTCATTTTTGCGCCGCGGGTAGAGTGAAGCCATGTCCCGATTGTCATATAACCCTCGGTTTCGGACTTGAGTCACCGTATCGGAGTGTTGGTCTTCGATGGCATGACGCTGCTCGATGCCAGCGGGCCAGCCGAGGTGTTTCACCTAGCCGACCCTTCGCGCAGTCACTACGAGGTGACTTTCATCTCGGTCGAGGGCGGGCCGGTGGCCTCGTCGTCCGGCCTCGTGCTCGCTGACACGATCGCTGTAGCAGAGGCAGGGCCGTGTGACACCGTGCTGGTAGCCGGTGGCGAGGCGCTGGTGAATTTCCCACAGGACCCTCAGCTGATGGCTGCGGCGGAGACCTTGTCCGCTTCAGCACAGCGCGTGGCTTCGGTGTGCACGGGCGCGTTCGTTCTAGCTGCGCTGGGATATCTGGACGATCGTCGAGCCACGACACATTGGCGTCACGCGCACCAGCTAGCGCAGTGGCATCCGCGAATTGTCGTCGAGCCGGACGTGATCCATGTTCGGGACGGTCGCTTCCTGACCTCGGCAGGGGTGACGGCGGGAATCGATTTGGCATTGGCGCTGGTTGAAGACGACCTCGGGGTGGAGGCGGCTCGGAATGTAGCTCGTGAACTGGTGATGTTCATGCACCGCCCGGGCGGGCAAAGTCAGTTCTCCACTGCATTGAGCCATCCTCCGGCAACGAACGGGCTACTCCGCGCGGTGATGGATATGGTCGTGGCCGATCCTGCGGGGGACCATACCGTGAGCTCGATGGCGGCGGCAGTAGGGGTGAGCGTGCGTCACCTCAACCGGATCTTCCATGCCGACATCGGGACCAGCCCTGCGCGATGGCTGGAACAGATCCGCGTAGACGCTGCACGAACCCTGATCCTGGACGGCCACCCGATCACTCTCGTAGCTCAACTCAGCGGAATGGGCACCGATGAGACTCTCCGGCGAGCATTCGCTCGTCAACTGGGCATAACGCCGACGGCCTTCAGAGCGCGGTTCTCTACGACGCAGGGTGTTCGCCAACAGCCGGACGCACCCATCTGAGCACGACCAGGCGGTCGCCACCGGGGATGCCGCGGAGCCGGTTTCCGACACGCCACGGTCCGTTCACCTCCCGGTCGGATGCCGTACTTCTCTCCGACAGCCGGAGTCGGTCGACTGGGCAGGTTCCTCTCCTCGTCCCGACCCCCTGGAGTCACATGTCTCGCTTGTCCCGCGGGCTTTCGGCATCCGTTGTGTGCGCCCTCGGCGCTGCCACGCTGCTCGCCGTGCCGACCGCTGCCACAGCTGCTGAAGAGCCGCTCGGCATCCGCATCAACGAAGTCGTGTCCAACGGGGGGAGCCCCGACGACTGGATCGAGTTCTACAACTACTCGGACAGCGACGTCGACCTGGGTGGCTACATCCTGCTCGACAACGCGCAGAAGGATGCCTATACGTTCGCGTCGACGACGGTCGTCGAGCCGGGCGAGTACCTCGTCCTGGACACCGACACGGACTTCGCCTTCGGTCTCGGCAAGGGCGACAGCGTCCGACTGTTCGCTCCGGGGGCAACGACTGCTACTGACACTCCGGTGCTTGAGACCTCCTGGCCAGCCGACACCCACGCCGTGCCCAGCTGGGGCGCTCAGGGCGACGGTGCGGACGCCGAGTACGTCATCACCGCAGAATCGAGCAAGGGCGCCGAGAACATCTTCGCGACCGATGGCGGCGAAGAAGGCACACCCGGCACCGACTCCGACGTCGTGCTGAATGAGATCATCTACGACGAAATCTCCGGTTACTCCGACCGCGTCGAGATCTTCAACAGGGGCACCGATACCGCATCGATCGCGGGATGGACGATCTCCGACGACAAGCGCGACCGCTTCAGCACGCCGTTCGCCCGGGGTACGGAGCTCGCGCCGGGGGCGTTCGTAGTGCTCGAGACCGACGTTGACTTCGCGTTCGGCCTGGGCAAGGGCGATGAGGTCGTCCTCTACGATGCCACCAGCGCCGAGGTCGACGCATACACGTACGAGAACACCGCGCCGATCGCGACTTTTGCACGCTGCCCTGACGGCACGGGCGACTGGGCGCACGCGACCGAGGCCACGCCCGGCGCGGCGAACAACTGCGCGACGGCGCCGGTCCCCGGTGCAGTCGTTCTCAACGAGGTCGACTCGCAGCCCGCCGACTGGGTCGAGCTGTACAACCCCGGCACCGAGCCGTTCGACATCTCGGGCTACGAGATCCGCGACAGCGATGATGACCTCGACCATCGCTGGGCTTTCCGCGACGGCACTGTGCTCGCCGCCGGCGAGTTCCTCGTCGTCGAACAGGGCGACGTGGGCCTCACAAAGGGCGTGGAGACAGAGTTCGGCCAGTTCGGAATCGGCAGCGCCGATGAGATCCGCCTTTTCGACCCGGCGGGCGAACTGAGCGATCGCACTGGCGCATGGACCAGCCACGCCGCAATCGACGGCGACTTCGGGGCTGCCTCGTTAGCGCGCTGCATCGATGGCATCGGTGACTTTGCGCTCGCATACGCCACACCGGGCGAGGCGAACAACTGCGTCCCGCCGACGATCGCGATCAACGAGATCGACTCCAACGGTTCCCCGGACTGGGCGGAGATCGTCAACACCGGAACGGAGCCAGTCGACATCTCCGGCTGGACCCTCATGGACAACGACCCGGTCGGACACGCCGCTGATGTGAACCCGCTTGATGCGGGTACGATCCTCGCACCCGGCGAGTACTTCGTCTTCAACGGCACTGACCACTTCACATTCGGCCTGGGCAATGGCGACACCGTCACCATCCGCAACGCGTCAGGACTCACCGTTGCTGAGCACGTCTACGACGCCCACGCAGAAGGCGTCTGGGCGCGTTGCGAGGATGGCGCCGGCGACTTCGCGGATGTTGCAGTGGGCACTCCCGGCATCCGCAACGCCTGCGGCAATCCGGTGCGCATCAACGAGGTGGAATCCGACGGCGAGCCCGACTGGGTGGAGCTCGTCAACCCGACAGGTAACGCGCTCGACGTCTCCGGCATCGTGCTCAAGGACGACGATGACGCTCATGTGTACGAGATCGCTGCGGGTACCAGCATCCCGGCCGCGGGCTATCTCGTCATCGACGACCTCGGCTTCGGCATCGGCAAGGACGACACTGTTCGTGTCTTCGACGGCGACCGTCTCGTGGACTCCACCGTCTGGGGTGCAGGACACGCCCTGACCACGTGGGGACGCTGCCCTGACACCGCAGGCCCGTTTGCGGTCACCGCAGAGCCGACACCGGGCGAGGCCAACATCTGCGTCGGTGAGGTCGCCGTCTCGCAGTGGCCGGGCTCTGCCGACGTGCGGGTGCTTGATGGGGCGCCGATGTTCCTTGAGGACAGCTCGGGACTGGACGTGCAGGAGACGGCAGAGGGCACGTTCCTGTGGGCGATCGACAACGGTACCGGCACGATCTGGAAGCTCGTCGCCTCAGCAGACGGCTCCGTCGCCTTCGCCGACGGATGGGCGGATGGTAAGCGGGTGCGCTTCCAGAAGGATGCCGCGAACCCGGATGCTGCCGGCCCCGACACCGAAGGCATCACTGTCGACGGCGATGGGCTCGTCTATGCGGCATCCGAGCGCGATAACAGCGCGAAGGGCGTCAACCAGAACACGATCCTCCAGGTGAACCCTGATGCACCCGGCCGTGACCTCGTCGCGCTGACCGAGTGGGATCTCACCGCGCTGCTTCCTGCCGTCGGCGCGAACCTCGGGATCGAGGCCGTCGAGTGGGTGTCGGATGAGACGCTCACCGGTGCGCTCTTCGACGACAA
Organism: Microbacterium zouquanmingi; assembly: GCF_052266695.1. Taxonomy (NCBI): domain Bacteria; kingdom Bacillati; phylum Actinomycetota; class Actinomycetes; order Micrococcales; family Microbacteriaceae; genus Microbacterium; species Microbacterium zouquanmingi. Next base: position 287,951 of record NZ_JBQPQZ010000001.1, on the reverse strand, counting down.
CACGAAGGCGGCGTACGACGGCGCCGCGTATCCCGGCGACGGACTGTTCTTCGTCGCCGTCGAGGACGGTGGCGGGGTCTACGCGTTTGCGCTCGCCGCAGACGGCTCTGCAGTGCTCGTCTCGACCATCGACCCGGGACTCGCGGGAGTGATGAGCCTCGACTACGACTCCGTGCTCGGCGTGCTCTGGGCCGTCTGCGATGACGGCTGCGGCGGCAAGTCGGCACAGATCACGCTGAACGGCACGGCCGATCCTGCGATCGCACACTTCGCGCGTGCGGCGTCCATGCCCGACATCAACAACGAGGGCTTCGCGACGGCACCGGCCTCGCTGTCGGCGGACGGTCAGCGTGCGGTGTGGTGGTTTGCGGATGGTTACGCCGCAGAGGCGCTGCGCGCAGGCACGCTGGCCGGTGTTGAGGGCGGCGGCGGTGGCGGGAGTGACGGCGGCGCAGGCTCCGGCGACGGCTCCGGCCCGGATGACGCTGTCTCCGGCGAGGCAGGCGCGGACGGGCTCGCCACGACGGGATCCGAACTCCCCGCCATGGCCCTCGTCCTGGCGCTGACGCTTCTGCTGGCTGGCGCCCTCACCATCGTCGCCCGCCGAGTGCGGCGCCAGTCGGCATAAGGCGTACGGGGCGACTCGGCATAAGTCGCGGGATGGAAAACGCGGCCCGCACGGGCGTGCGGGCCGCGAAATCCATCCCGCGCGCGTCAATATGCGTCGCGCGCGTCTACTTCGTGTCGAAGGGGCCACGCCTGGTGGAGACGATGTCCTTGCCGAGCGGCATGAGTGAGACCGGCACCATCTTGAAATCGGCGATGGCCATCGGGATGCCGATGATCGTGAGGCAGAGCACGACACCGGAGATGATGTGACCGATGGCCAGCCACCATCCGGCGAGGATCACCCAGATGACGTTTCCGAGGAATGCGCCCACGCCGGCGCGCGGCTTCTCGACGACCTCGCGCCCGAACGGCCAGAACGCGTAGCCGGCCAGTCGGAACGAGGCGATCGCCCAGGGGATCGTGATGATCGGGATGCACAGCAGGATTCCCGCAAGCACGTACCCGAGGAAGAGGGCCCAGCCGGCGAAGATCACCCAGATGATGTTGAGAATCGTGCGCATGGAGCTTTCCTTTGCTCAGTGCCGGTTGCGACGCACGCGTCGGCCGGAGATACTGTCGATGCGGAATCGCAGGGGTTTCGCGCGGTCTTCGCCCGCCCAGGGTGAGACTCGATCGAAGCCGTCCAGACCGCCTTCGGGCGAGGCCGTGGACACCTGGCCGTGCATCAGGACGCTCCAACCGGTGCCGGCGAGGTCATCGTGATAATCGATCTCGAACGCCACCTGCGCGCGTTCGTCGCCGAGTCGGCTGAGGCTGCCGCCGGATGACGTGCGGATCAGCAGGTCGCGCCCCGACACGGAATAGTTCACGGGGAAGATCTGGATGCGGTCGTTCTCGGTGAATCCGAGCCGACCGACGGTCGTGGTGGTGAGCAGTTCGTAGCACTCCTGCTCTGGCAGGTCGCTGATCATGTCGTCCTCCTGATCCGGATCGCAACCGGGTGTCTGCGGCCCAGCCTAGACTCGTAACGCCATGACCGACGCTCCTCTCATCGTTCCCTCATCCACCGGCCCCGACTCTCCCTCCGCATCAGGCCAGGACGACCTCCTCGCGGGTCTCAACCCGCAGCAGCTCGCAGCAGTGACCTACCGTGGTCCCGCGCTGCTCATCGTCGCGGGCGCGGGATCGGGCAAGACGAGTGTGCTCACCCGTCGCATCGCCTCGCTGCTGCGAAATCGAGAGGCGTGGCCGAGTCAGATTCTTGCGATCACCTTCACGAACAAGGCCGCGGGCGAGATGCGTGAACGCGTCGCAGACATCGTCGGCGAAGCATCCCGAGGCATGTGGATCTCGACCTTCCACTCGGCGTGCGTGCGGATCCTGCGCCGCGAGGCGGACCAGTTCGGTTTCACCAAATCCTTCACGATCTACGACTCCGGCGACTCGCGTGCACTGATCAAGCGCCTGGTGAAGGAGCATGAGGCCGATGCTTACGGTCTGACCCCGGCATCGACGCAGGGCCGCATCTCCAAGCTCAAGAACGAACTGCAAGACGCCGAGTCGTACGCGCGCGACGCGAACATGAGCGACCCCGCCGAGCGTAAGTTCGTCGAGATCTTCGGCGACTACCAGCGTCGCCTGCGCAAGGCGAATGCCTTCGACTTCGACGACCTGATCGGCCAGACGGTCTACCTGTTCCGTGCATTCCCGAAGGTCGCCGACACGTACCGCCGCCGGTTCCGGCACATTCTCGTTGACGAATACCAGGACACCAACCACGCCCAGTACGCGCTCATCCATGAGCTCACCCGGCCGGTGTCGGCGGATGCACCTGACCCATATGCCTCAGACGGCATGATGATCTTCGAGCCAGAGACGACGCCGGGGCTGCCCGGCGCATCCCTCACCGTCGTCGGTGACTCCGACCAGTCGATCTACGCGTTCCGCGGCGCTGACATCCGCAACATCAGCGAGTTCGAGCGCGACTTCCCCGGGGCGAAGGTCGTGCTGCTCGAGCAGAACTACCGCTCGAGCCAGAACATCCTCTCGGCCGCGAACGCCGTGATCGGGCACAACTTCGATCGCAAAGCCAAGAACCTCTGGAGCGACCGCGGCGACGGCGACAAGATCGTCGGCTTCACCGGGTACTCGCAGCATGACGAGGCGCAGTTCGTCGCAGACGAGGTCGAGTCCCTGCGCCGCTCAGGCATGCCGTACTCCGAGATGGCCGTGTTCTACCGCACCAACTCGCAGTCGCGTGCGCTGGAAGAGATCTTCATCCGCTCTGCTGTGCCCTACAAGATCATGGGCGGCACGAAGTTCTACGAGCGCGCAGAGATCAAGGACGCCCTCGCGTATCTGATCGCGGTGGCGAACCCGGCCGACGAGATGTCGGTCCGCCGCATTCTCAACAGGCCGCGTCGCGGCATCGGCGATGTCACTGAGACTGCGATCGCACGGTTCGCAGAAGATCACGACATCTCGTTCCGCGATGCGCTGTCGATCCCGGCTCAGCTCGGTGTCGGTCCGAAGATCCAAGCGGCGATCACTCAGCTCGATGCCGTGCTGAAAGAGGCGACCGCGCTGTTGCTGCCGCCATCCGGCGAGATTCCCCCGCCCACCGCTGTCGCTGATGGGCTCAGCCTGCTGCTGGGTAAGAGCGGCTACCTCGACGCGCTGCGCGCCAGTCGCGACCCGCAAGATGAAGCCCGCGTCGAGAACCTCGACGAATTGGTCGCCGTCACGCGCGACTTCGCCCGCAACAACCCTGAGGGCACGATCGTCGACTTTCTCACAGAGGTGGCGCTCGTCGCCGATGCAGACGATCTCGATGATGAATCCGGATCCGTGTCGATGATGACGATGCACACGGCGAAGGGTCTCGAGTACGACGCGGTGTTCGTCACCGGTGTCGAAGAAGATCTCATCCCGCACCGCATCTCCGCGGGTGAGCCGGGCGGACCGCAAGAAGAGCGACGGCTGTTCTACGTCGGCATCACCCGCGCCCGAAAGCGACTGCATCTTTCGCTCGCGATGACACGCGCGCAGTTCGGCGAAGTGTCTGTAGCGATGCCGAGCAGATTCCTGAAAGAGATCCCTGCCGAGCTCGTCGACTGGCGGCAGTCTCCAGGAGACGTGAACTCACGCGGCGGCACGCAGTCCCGTGCGCTCAACGCGCGGCGGGGTGGGTTCGGCGGCGGCTCCGGCGGCTTCGGCGGCGGAGGCGGCAACGACCGGTTCGCCGTGAAGCCACTCGGCTCGCGCGACGGGATCAAGCCACTGTCGACGGCGATGGACAAGTTCCCCAACAAGGTCACCGGCAAGGTCCGCGACAACGGCGACCTCGAGCTCACAGCCGGCGACCGCATCCGGCACGATGACTTCGGCGAGGGGCGAGTGGACGCTGTGACCGGTGAAGGCGCCAAGCGCATCGCCCATGTGCGATTCGATTCCGCAGGGCTCAAGAAGCTCCTCATCAAGATCGCTCCGATCCAGAAGCTCTGAGGCCCCCGCTGAGGCTCGCACGCGGCATCCCCACGTTAGGCTGATCGATATGGCAATGTTCTCCCGCCGCAAGAAGACCGGCGACGCGCTGTCCGAGTCGCAGACGCCGAACCAGGCGGATTCTCCGGACGAGCTTCCTGAATACGCACAGCCCGCAGAACCGGTCCCCGAGATCGGCATCTCCGTCCAGGCCTTCCGAGGTGTAGGCGCTGCGGCGGGTCCCGAGATCGCGTTGCCAGACCCCGCTCAGCCAGCCGCAGCGCGTCCTGCAGGATCAGCACCCGCAGCATCCGCACCCGTGCAGCAGACGGCGCCCGCCGCACCCGCGGCGGAGCCGAAGCGGACTCTTCCGCTGGCGCCGCTGCTTCCGCCGGAGCCGACCGAGTCGATGCCGGGCATGAAGGACAACGTGCTGCTGCGCACGGCCCTTGCCGAGCTCGCTGAACTCGCCGAGAGTGCTGAAGGCTCGACGAACGAACAGCTCATCGGCGTGCTGCGTCAGATGATGCAGAACCACCTGTACCTGCGGGTGCACGGTGATGCGCGCGCCCAGCTGGCCGAAGGTAAGCCGCTGTCCATCGCCGTGGTCCGCGACGCAGAGCGCAGCTACATGCTCGCGTTCAGCTCCGCTGCCGCCGTGCGCGAATCCGTGCAACGCGAGACCGAACCCACCGCGACGTCTGCGATCGCTCAGCCGGTGACGGCCGTGTTGCAGCAGCTCGTCGCCGGAGACTTCGCCGGCCTCATCCTCGACAACGCCTCCGGCGCGCGCCGGGCGGTGTTCCCCGCTGAGGTGCTCAAGAAGGCGCTCGAGCAGGCCGACGTCAACATGACCGTCAAGATGCTGCTCGCAGCCCCGCGCGAGCAGGATACCGTGCAGAAGGTCGGTGACGCGCTCGCGAAGACCAAGATGTGGGTGGCGGTCAACGACGGCGGAGGCAAGGGCGAGGTCGGCATCGCCGAAGCGCGCACCGCTGACGGTCGACGCTTTCTGCAGCTGTTCTCGCACCCGCTCGAGATCGTCGCCCTCGGCCGGGGCGACAAGCCGTTGCCCTTCGAGCCGGATCAGCTCGCGAAGGTGCTCTCCGCTCACACCGCCCTCTCCGGCGTGATCATCGACTCGGCTGGGCCCTCGCTCGTCGTCGAGCGTGACGCTCTGGGCGCGGTGCTGGTGCGCGCGGTCGACGTCAGCGACTGACCCCTACCGCAAGCCGCGCGACGCCCGTAGGGTCGGTGCATGGCTTCCGAGCGCGTGACATTGACGATCGCTGACCCTGAGGGGAAGCGCGACGTGGACCTGTCGAGTCCGAACAAGGTCATCTGGCCAGACCCTTCAACAGGCTCAGAGGGCATCACGAAGGCCGAGCTCGCCGAGTACGTGCAGACCGTCGCCGAGCCGTTCCTGAACGCGAACGGTCATCGGCCGGTGTCGCTCGAGCGGTTCCGCAACGGTGTGGGCCCTTCTTCGGAGAGCTTCTTCTCGAAGAACCCGCCCAAGGGAACCCCTGATTTCGTGGATGCGGTGACGGTCACGTACAACAGCGGTCGGCGGCATCCGCAGATCGTCCTGAACCGTCCGAGCGCGATCGTGTGGGCAGTTCAGATGAACACGATCGTGTTCCATCCGTGGGCGTCCCTCGCCTCGGATACCGACAAGCCGATCGAGCTGCGCATCGATCTCGACCCGCAACCGGGAACGGATTTCTCGGATGCCGTGACCGCAGCCCACGGCCTCCGAGAAGTGCTGCGTGAGGCGGAGCTGGAAGCCTTCATCAAGACCAGTGGCAACCGAGGACTGCACGTGTTCTGCCCGATCGAGCCCACGCACGAGTTCCTCGATGTTCGGCACGCGGTGATCGCTGCCGGCCGTGAGCTCGAGCGACGGATGCCCGACGAGGTCACCACGAACTGGTGGAAGGAAGAGCGCGGCGAGCGCATCTTCGTCGACTTCAACCAGGCCAATCGTGACCGCACGATGGCAGGAGCCTATAGTCCGCGCGCACTGCCGACCGCGAGCGTATCGACGCCGGTCGAGTGGGACGAACTCGACGACGTCGCCCCGCAGAGCTTCACTGTCCGAACCATCCCGCAGCGTCTTGCCGACGTGGGCGACCCCTGGGCGCGCATGCAGGAGAACCCTGGCCGCATCAGCACCCTGCTCGAATGGTGGGAGCGCGACGTGTCGAACGGTCTCGGAGAGCTGCCGTTCCCGCCTGATTTTCCCAAGATGCCCGGGGAACCGCCGCGGGTTCAGCCGAGCAAGCGGGTCGACGCGAATTGGGATGCCGACGGCAACCGCATCGAGGACTGAAACCCCGCGCGGTCACGCGAGCACGTCGGCCAGGTCGTACCCCGCGACGGTCTCCAGCTGCTCATACGTGCACGAGCGCGCGTCGCGGTCAGGGCGCCAGCGTTCGAACTGCACTGTGTGGCGAAACCGCGCACCCTCGAGCTGGTCATAGCGCACCTCGAGCACGCGCTCGGGGCGGAGTCGCACGAACGAGACATCCTTCGCGCCGGTGAAGCGGCTGCGCTCGCCCTCGCCCGTGACTGCGTCGCCGGACTCGTCCCGTTCGACCAGCGGCGCGAGTTCGTCGACGAGCTCCTGGCGGCGCTTGTCGCTCCAGGCCGCGACTGCGCCGACCTGGCGAAGCGTGCCGTCGCTGTCGTACAGTCCGACCAGAAGTGATCCGACGCCGGAACCGGACTTGTGAATGCGGTAGCCGAGCGCCACGACATCCGCGGTGCGTGCGTGCTTGATCTTGATGAGCGTGCGCTTGCCGGGTGCGTACGGCTGGTCCAGCGGCTTGGCGACGACGCCGTCGAGCCCCGCACCCTCGAACTGGGCGAGCCACTGCACGGCAACCGCGTGGTCACGTGTCGTGCGGGTGAGGTGGAGAGGGTGCGGCACACCACCCAGCAGCTTCTCCAGGCGGGTTCGGCGCTGGTGGAACGGGTCGGCCAGCAAGGACTCCTCGCCGAGGGCCAGCAGGTCGAACGCGATGAACATCGCGGGAGTCTCTTCTGCCAGTCGCGCGACTCGTGATGCGGCGGGGTGGATGCGTTGGCTCAGAGCCTCCCAGTCGAGGCGCTGTGCTCCCGGTGCGCCGGTGGCGACGACGATCTCGCCGTCGAGCAGGCACGGTTCCGAGAGGATCTGCGGCAGAGCGTCGACGAGCTCGGGAAAGTAGCGGGTGAGCGGCTTCGCACCGCGCGAACCGATCTCAACGGTGTCGCCGTCCCACGCGATCAGCCCTCTGAACCCGTCCCACTTCGGCTCGAACAGCATCCCGCCCACTGTTTTCACTGGGTCGGGAACGGATGTGGCCGCCTTCGCGAGCATCGGTGCGGGGATCTCGTAGCGCATGGCCCCATCTTCGCGCGTGTGCGCGCGGAGCGACAGGGACACATGTCAGTCGAAATGCGCGGACGGCTGGGAAACCGGCCGAAACACGCTGGCAGGTGTGAAAATCCACTGACAAGTGTCCGGGCCGCGGGCGGGCGGTCGGGCAGCCGCGGGGGCGCGGCCGCGCGGCCGATCAGGCGAACAGCTCGGTGAGCATGGACGGCCGCCCGGCATCTTCGAGCACGGTCCTGGCCGCGTGCCAGCCCGCCATTCCGTTCACCCCGGGGCCAGGCGGCGTGGATGCCGAGGCCAGATACACCCCGCGCATCGGAGTTCGCCACGGATGCGTCGACAGCACCGGGCGCGCCAGTGCCTGTGGGATGGTGAATGCCCCGCCCAACACGTCCCCGCCGATCTCGGAGGGGTTGATCGCTTCCCGATCGGATGCCGGGACCGAGTGTGTTGCGAGGATGAGATCGCGGAAGCCCGGCGCGAAGCGCTCGATCTGCGCGGTGATGAGGTCGGTGGCGTCCAGGTCGGATCCGAAGGGAACGTGGACGTACGCCCAGAGCACTGCCTTGCCCGCAGGGGCGCGAGAGCCATCAAGCACGGAGGGCTGCACGGCGAGCACGTACGGGCGGGCACAGACGCGACCGGCCATGACAGCGTTCTCGCTCGCCCAGATCTCTTCGCGGGTGCCGCCCACGTGGACGGTGGGGGACTGTGCGACCTGCGCGTCGAGCCACGGCACGGGGCCATCAAGAGCGAAATCGACCTTCGCGGCAGCGGGTCCGTACCGGTAGCGTCGCAGGGCGCGCGCGTACGACGCGGGGGTATCCGGATGCGTCAGCGCAAGGCGCGGCGACGAGTTCAGCAGCAGCACGTCGCCGTGATTCGGATCTCCCCAGTCGAGCGAGGCGAGATCGCGCACATGCACGCCGGTCTCGACCGTGCCGCCGTGTGCCTCCAGATCAGTCACGAGAGCATCCGCGATGCGCTGCGCCCCGCCGCGCGGATACATCCAGCCGCTCGCATGGCCCTGCGCGGCCAGCAGGAGTCCTGCCGCGGCTCCCGCCAGCGACGGCTGCGGAGTGTTCGCGTGGGCGAAGACCCCCGACAGCAGTGCGGCGGCCTCAGGTGTGCGGAATGCGCGTCGTGCGAGCGGTGTGCCGTGCTCGAGCATTCGCATCGCGAAGCGCATGGCCGTGACCGGTTCGTGCGGCAGTCGCACCATCTGGTTGCCGGTGAAGTCGACGACGCCGTCGATGTGCGAGCTCAGCGGACGCAGCAGCGCGAGCCAGGAGCGCTCATCTGCACCCAGATCCTTCGCGGTGCGCTCGATGTCGCGCCAGGCGATGGCTGCCCTACCGCCATCCAGGGGGTGTGCGTATGAGATCTCCGGCATGATCCAGTCCACGCGCTCGGCGAGTCCGAACGCCTGGAAGAACGGGGATGCGAGCGCCGCGGGGTGCACCGCAGAGCACACGTCGTGCGCAAAGCCGGGGAGGGTTGCCTCTGTCGTGCGGATGCCGCCCCCGATGCTGTCCGCAGCTTCGAGGACGCGGACCTCGTAGCCGCCACGGGCGAGAGATACGGCTGCGGCGAGTCCGTTCGGCCCGCTGCCGATGATCGTCGCGCGTGTCATGTCCTCAGTCTTCCAGCCCGAACCTCTCCGTGTGCGGCATTCGGCGCAACTGCCCAGCTGGACGTGAGACCCTTGGAGATGATGAATGAGATTCAGGGCCCTACGCCCGCAGGCACTTCCCGTCCATACCGCAATCTCTCCGACGCGCTGCGCGCGCATAGAACCGACCCGGCGAACATCGAGTTCATCACCGCGATCGTGGATGCCGTCGGCATCAGCTCGCTGATCGACCGAGGCCGATACATCGAGGCGATCCGCCTCGGTGAAGGAGCACCGCTCCACATCGGCAAGACCTACACGAACGGCTTCACCGAGGACGAGCAGATCCTCGTCGGCTCCGCCGCGCTGCGACTTCGCCCGAGCGAAGGGCGCGCCCCTTACTTCTACGTCTCGCACCCGAGCGAGTTCCGACCGCTGAGCCCGCTCAAGAAGCCTGCATCGCGCGCACCGCGTGCGAGCTCGGCGGCTCCGGCCAAGCCGAAGGCGACGCCGGTGGCCGAACGCGAATACGGCGTGTGCGACGTGTGCTTCATGGTGCGCAACGCCTCCGGCGGCTGCAACTGCGACTGAGCTACGACTCCAGCTCAGACTGCAGCCGGCGCGATACCTCCGCGATCGGCATGGCCCGTGGGAACACCGCGACGATGACGTCGTCTGCGGCGGCATCCGGGGCCTCCGGCAGCACGCCGTATCGGCGGCGCACATCGTCGAGTGCTGACTGCAGCACCGATGGTGCCACGCGCTTCGTGCCGCGCAGCAGTTGGCGGAGCACGTGATTGTGCACCGCGGTGACGAGGGCGGCGAAGCCGACAGCATCCAACGGGTCGATCCCGGGAAGCGCACGGCGCAGGTAGTCATCGAAGAGCCGCTCGTAGCGGAACACCGTCACGATCTCGCGTTCACGCAGCGCCGGGACCTGCCGCACGACCTGGTAGCGGAGCCGGGCGATCTCTGGGTCGTGCGCGAAGTGCGAGAACACGTGCTGCGACGCGCGGCAGACTGCTTCCCAGGGGTCGCGATGCCCTTCGGCGAGAAACTCGCGCAGCTCTCCGAGGAGCACTTCATGATCGGCGAAGACGACGTCTTCCTTACCGCCGAACTGTCGGAAGAACGTAGACCGGGACACACCCGCGGCTTTCGCGATCTGCTCGACAGAAGTCTGGTCGAACCCCTGCTCGCGGAACAGAGCCAGTGCTGCGGCAACGACGCCGCCCGGCATTTTTGCGGACTCATGCATAGCACGAAGCCTAGGGCTATGCGCCATCACGGCGGTGCCGGATTACCCATTCAGACGAGAGTAGTAGGCTGTACTACTGGTCGATATCTCGATATCGAGAGACTTTCCGCCCCCGCAGCCCAGTGAAGGAAGCACAGTGGATCTGTACGAGTACCAGGCACGAGACGTTTTCGAGAAGTACGGAGTGCCGGTCCTCGCCGGCATCGTCGCGGACACCCCCGAGGAGGTGAAAGCGGCAGCGGAGAAGCTCGGCGGCGTGGTCGTCGTCAAGGCTCAGGTCAAGACCGGTGGTCGTGGCAAGGCAGGCGGTGTCAAGGTCGCCAAGAACCCCGATGAGGCGTACGAAGCAGCCAAGGCCATCTTCGGCCTGGACATCAAGGGCCACATCGTCAAGCGCGTCATGGTCGCAGCCGGTGCCCGCATCGCCGAGGAGTTCTACTTCTCCGTGCTGCTCGACCGCGCCAACCGCTCCTACCTGTCGCTGTGCAGCGTCGAGGGCGGCATGGAGATCGAAGAGCTCGCTGTCGAGCGTCCCGAGGCTCTCGCCCGCATCGAGGTCGACCCGCTGACCGGAATCGACAAGCAGAAGGCCGTCGAGATCGCTCGCGCCGCGAAGTTCCCCGAAGACCTCATCGAGAAGGTCTCCGACGTCTTCGTGAAGCTCTACGAGGTCTACAAGGGCGAGGACGCAACCCTCGTCGAGGTCAACCCGCTGGTTCGCACCGAAGAGGGCGACATCATCGCGCTCGACGGCAAGGTCACTCTCGACGAGAACGCCTCTGAGATCCGTCACCCCGAGCACGAGGCGCTCGAGGACAAGGATGCCGCTGACCCGCTCGAGGCCAAGGCCAAGAAGTCTGGTCTGAATTACGTCAAGCTCGACGGCCAGGTCGGCATCATCGGCAACGGCGCAGGCCTTGTCATGTCGACGCTCGACGTGGTCGCCTACGCCGGTGAGAACCACGGTGGCGTCAAGCCCGCGAACTTCCTCGACATCGGTGGCGGAGCATCCGCCGAGGTCATGGCGAACGGCCTCGACGTCATTCTCGGCGACCCGCAGGTCAAGTCGGTCTTCGTCAACGTCTTCGGTGGCATCACCGCGTGTGACGCTGTCGCCAACGGCATCAAGGGTGCGCTCGAGACTCTCGGCGCCGCGGCATCCAAGCCGCTCGTCGTGCGCCTGGACGGCAACCGCGTCGAAGAGGGACGCGCGATCCTCGCCGAGTACGCCCACCCGCTTGTGACTCTCGCCGCCACCATGGACGAGGGCGCCGACAAGGCCGCCGAGCTGGCGAACGCCTGAGATCTTAGAAAAGGAATAAGAGAAATGTCGATTTTCCTGAACAAGGATTCCAAGGTCATCGTCCAGGGCATCACCGGCGGCGAGGGCACCAAGCACACCGCCCTCATGCTCAAGGCCGGCACCCAGGTCGTCGGCGGCGTCAACGCCCGCAAGGCCGGCACGACCGTCTCGCACACCGACAAGGACGGCGCGGCCGTTGAGCTCCCCGTCTTCGGCACGGTCGAAGAGGCGATGAAGGAGACCGGCGCAGACGTGTCGATCGCCTTCGTCCCCGGCGCCTTCACCAAGTCCGCCATGATCGAGGCCATCGACGCCGAGATCCCGCTGCTCGTCGTCATCACCGAGGGTGTTCCCGTCGGCGACTCGGCTGAGGCATGGGCATACGCGAAGAGCAAGGGCAACAAGACCCGAATCATCGGCCCGAACTGCCCCGGCATCATCACGCCCGATGAGGCGCTCGTCGGCATCACCCCGGCGAACATCACCGGCAAGGGCCCGATCGGTCTCGTCTCGAAGTCGGGCACGCTGACCTACCAGATGATGTTCGAGCTGCGCGACCTCGGCTTCTCGACCGCCATCGGCATCGGCGGCGACCCGGTCATCGGCACCACGCACATCGACGCTCTCGAGGCGTTCGAGGCAGACCCCGAGACCAAGGCGATCGTCATGATCGGCGAGATCGGCGGCGACGCCGAAGAGCGCGCGGCCGAGTACATCAAGGCGCATGTCACCAAGCCGGTCGTCGGCTACGTCGCGGGCTTCACCGCACCCGAGGGCAAGACCATGGGCCACGCAGGTGCCATCGTCTCCGGCTCCGCAGGAACCGCACAGGCGAAGAAGGAGGCACTCGAGGCCGCCGGCGTCAAGGTCGGGAAGACCCCGTCCGAGACTGCAGACCTGATGCGCGAGATCGTGAACGCTCTGTAAGCACGTGTAAGCTAGAACTGAAGGCCCCGGGCTCCACCCTGGGGCCTTCTTCTATCTGCACTGCGCTGATGAGACCACGCCTGGAGTGCGTCAGGGCGATTCGTGACGATCCCGTCGACGCCCATCGCGGTGAGCTCCTCCCAGTCGGCATCCGCGTCGTGCGTCCACACGAAGACGCCGAGCCCCGCATCGTGCGCGAGAGCCACGGCTCGTGCGCTCGCGACCGCAGGGTTGACGGCATCCGCACCGATCTGGCGAGCGGTTGAGATGGTCTGTGCGTCAAGGGCGTGGGTGAGCCAGCCGACGACGAGATCGGGAGCGGCTTTTCTGAGCTGCGCGACGGTCTTCTCACTGAAGCTCTGCGCGATGACCCGGTTCTCCAGACCGGCATGGTCGATCATCTCGATCGTCGCCCTCACGCCCGCCTTGGTCCAGCGGCCCTTGTACTCGATGACGACGTCGGTGCGGTGAGGGCCGGCGACGAGAGCGAGCACGTCGTCGAGCGCGGGGATACGGGCGCCGGCGTGGGACTCGTCGAACCAGGATCCGGCGTCCAGAGCCTCGAGCTCGGCGATCGTCAGATCGGCCACCGCTCCCGTGCCGTCGGTCGTCCGATCGACAGTGCTGTCGTGCATGACGACAGGGACGCCGTCTTTCGACATCCGGATGTCGACCTCGAAGTACTCCGCGCCGACGCTCGTCGTCAGTTCGAACGCGGCCATGGTGTTCTCGGGAGCTGCAGCGGAATCACCGCGGTGCCCGATGATCGCCGCGGTCTGACCCGGCTCGCGCAGCACGGCCAATGGGCGAAGAGTGACCAGGTCGAGCAGCGACGCCGAGCTGGTGGCTGCACCCGTGATGTGCCGGGCGGCGTCGGGTGGAGAAGCGAGAGCATGAGCGACGGGTGAGACGAAGCCCGTGAGCAGTGTGCACACGGTTGCACAAGCCGCCCCTGCACCCCACAGGCGTCGTCGTCGAACGCTCATGATCAGCATCCTGACAGAGCGGAGCCTCGGCGTCGAGACCTTTTCGTTACATTTGTCCGACCGTAGAGACGAAGATTCCCTCTGCGCCGTTCAGCGCAGAGGGAATCTCAGCAGGTCGCGGCCCTGGTCGGGGCGCGGAGCGATCAGGCGACGCCGAAGGCGGCCTCGATCGGCCCGCGGGCGAAGAACAGCACGAACCCGAAACCGACGATCCACAGCAGCGGGTGGATGGTCTTGGCGCGGCCGGACAGTGCGTTCACGACGATCCAGCTGACGAAGCCCGCGCCGATGCCATTGGCGATCGAGTAGGTCATCGGCATGACGGTCGCAGTGAGGAAGACCGGCAGCAGCACGCGGAAGTCGCTGAAGTCGATGTTCTTGATCTGCGAGAGCATGAGGGCACCGACGAGCACGAGCGCCGCTGCGGCGATCTCGCCAGGCACCAATCCGGTGAGCGGCGCGAAGAACATCGCCAGCAGGAACAGCACACCGGTGATCGAGGTCGCGAATCCGGTGCGTGCACCTTCACCGATACCGGAGCCGGATTCGACGAACACGGTCGCAGACGAGGAGGATGTTGCACCACCGGCGATCGCGCCGACGCCCTCGATGACCAGCGCCGACTTGATGCGCGGGAAGTCGCCCTTCTTGTCGGCAAGGCCTGCTTCACCGGCGAGGCCGGTCATCGTGCCCATGGCGTCGAAGAAGTTCGAGAAGATCAGCGTGAAGACGATCATCACGAGCGCGACGCCAGAGACGCGGCCGAGGTCGAAGCCGAAGTCGACCTGTCCGATCAGGCTGAGGTCGGGAACGCCGACGATTCCGCCGGAGAAGTCGAACACGAATCCGGAGTCGGGCCAGATCGCGGCGATGATCGCCGAGATGATGGTGCCGGAGACCAGAGCGATCAGGATCGCGCCCTTGGTGCGCAGCGACATCAGCACGCCGCCGATGAGCAGCGTCACGACGAACATCAGCGTCGGGATCGTGGCGACCGAGCCGCCGACACCGAGGTCGATCGGCGGCGAGGGGTTGCCGGTCGCGGTGACGAATCCGGCGTTGACGAAACCGATGAAGGCGATGAACAGGCCGATGCCGACCGTGATAGCCAGCTTCAGCTGCACGGGGACGGCGTCGAAGATCATCTTCCGAAGGCCCGTTGCAGCCAGCAGCACGATCACCGCGCCGTTGATCATGACCAGCGCCATGGCCTCCGGCCAGGTCACCGATCCAACGACCGAGAAGGCCAGGAAGGCGTTGATGCCGAGTCCCGCGGCGAAAGCGAACGGAAGGCGGGTGACGATGCCGAACAGCAGAGTCATGACACCGGCGGTGAGGGCGGTGGCCGCTGCGACCGCGCCGCCGTCGAGGACGTTGCCGTCGATGTCAGGGGTGGAGAGGATGATCGGGTTGAGGATCACGATGTAGGCCATCGTGACGAACGTGACGATGCCGCCACGGATTTCAGTGCCGATCGTCGAGCCGCGCTTGGTGATCTCGAAGAAGCGGTCAAGCGCGTTCTTCGGCTCGGCTGGCGGCTCGGCGGGGGCGTTGGTGGCGGGTGAGGGGGCAGTTGTCATCGGGAAACCTCCTTCGGAACGATATCGTGTCCGCGCGCTCGCGCGCGCCCACGCGAGGCGATCAGGTTCTCGTCGTAGTCTCGTTGAGTCATGCAACGCCTTCTTGTCGCGATTCTCGCTGCCGTCGATGCCGCCATCGCGGCGGCCGTCGGACTGGCGGTGCTGCTCGCGCCCCTGACCCTTCTCTGGACCCTCACGCTCGGCGCGACAGCCGATTGGGGAGGTCTCTGGCCCGTCACCGGCACGCTCTGGCAGTTCGGTCACGGGGTGCCGATGGACATCGTCATCCCGGATGCCGTCGTCTCCGCCGTCGGAATCGCCCCGGATGCTGCGCGCTTCACGCTCTCGCTGACGCCCCTGGCGTTCCTCGTGTTCACCCTGCTGTTCGCTGCTCGCTCCGGCGTACGCGCCGCGCGCTCGGGAGCCGGGCTGCTCGGCGCTGTGGCTGGCACGATCGTTTTCACCGCGATCGCCGTTCTCGTCGCGCTCACGGCGCGCAGCGCGATCGCGGAGGTGCAGATGTGGCTGGCGATACTCCTGCCCTCAGTCGTCTATCTCGTCGGCGCGCTCTGTGGGGCCGTGTCCTACGCGTGGCGTGAGGGAGATGGCGGGGTCATCGACCGCATCCACGACCGGGTCGACGGCTGGGGAGACTGGAGAGTCGTCCCCGGTGAAGTCGTTCGCGGCACCGCCGCAGTGACCGTCGCCCTGATGGGAGCAGCGGCGCTCGCCGTCGCGCTCGCGGTCGCTGTGCGCGGGGGAGAGGTGGTCGCGCTGTTCGAATTGGCGCGCGTGGACGCGACGGGAGCGACAGTGCTCACCCTCGGGCATCTCGCCTATCTCCCGACGCTGCTGGTGTGGGCGACCGCGTGGATCGCAGGACCCGGCTTCGCCGTCGGCGCAGGCACGGCGGTCTCGCCCGCAGGGACGCAGCTCGGCGTCGTTCCCGGTGTGCCGATTTTCGGACTGCTACCGGAGAACAGCTCGATCTGGATGCTCATCGTCGTGCTGCTTCCGGTCGGCGCTGGTGCGTTCGCCGGCTGGCTGATCCGATCACGTCTTGTGTGGAGCGATGCTGCACACGCCGTCGGGCCGCGGGTCGCGATCGCTTCGGCCGTCGCGGGGCTCACCGCCGGAGTTGTCGCCATCGCCTCGGCGTTGGCCTCGGGGTCGATCGGCCCCGGGCGCATGGCAGAGATCGGGCCCCACGCCGGGTGGACAGCGCTCGCCATCGGAGCCGAAGTGCTGGTCGGTGCGGCCATCATGCTTCTCGCACCGCGCAATCGCGATGAGATCGCCGAGGAGCGCACTGACCGCTGGGTCGCCGAGATGGGCACGTCGCCGCTCGAAGACGGCAGCACTCCCACGCCCCGCTAGACTGGCCGGGTGCTCACGGTCGCCGTTCTCATCTCTGGCGCCGGCTCGAACCTCCGCGCCCTCCTCGAAGCCGCACGCCACCCGGATTTCCCCGCGCGGATCGTCGTCGTCGGCGCTGATCGCGATGCCGATGGGCTCGCGCACGCTGAAGAATTCGGCATCCCGAGCTTCGCTGTTCCTTACCGCGCATTCGAGAGCCGCGAAGCATGGGGCGAGGAGCTCGGCCGGCAGCTCGACGTCTGGCAGCCCGACCTCATTGTCCTGAGTGGCCTCATGCGTCTGCTCCCGGCGGACCTCGTCGCTCACTACGCACCGCGCATCATCAACACACACCCGGCGTACCTTCCGGAGTTCCCCGGAGCGCACGGCGTCCGTGACGCGCTCGCTGCCGGTGCGACACAGACCGGTGCCAGCGTCATTGTCGTCGACGACGGCGTCGATTCGGGGCCGATCCTCGCGCAGGAGCGGATCCCCGTGCAGTCCGGCGACACCGAGCACACCCTGCACGAGCGCATCAAGCCCGTCGAGCGCAGGCTGCTCATCGACGTCGTGCGCCGCATCGCCACCGGCGACCTCGCTCTCATCCCCTGACCGAACCCCCGCACGCCCCCGCAAGAAGGAGAACATCTATGGCCGGTCCGAGCCACGATTCATCCCTGTACCGCGATCGCGACGTCGTCCCGATCAGACGCGCATTGGTGTCGGTCAGCGACAAGACCGACCTGCTGGTGCTGGCAGCGGCCCTGGTCGACGCCGGTGTCGAGATCGTCTCGACGGGATCCACCGCGGCGACGATCCGTGAAGCCGGGCACGCGGTCACCGATGTCGCCTCGGTGACCGGCACTGCCGAGATGCTCGATGGGCGCGTGAAGACTCTGCACCCCAGCATCCATGGCGGACTTCTCGCCGACCTACGTCTCGAAGACCACGAGCGACAGCTCGCTGAGCTCGAGATCGCACCGTTCGAGCTCGTCGTCGTGAACCTGTACCCCTTCGTCGAGACCGTCGCATCGGGAGCAGCAGACGATGTCGTCGTCGAGCAGATCGACATCGGCGGTCCTGCCATGGTGCGCGCCTCGGCGAAGAACCACGCCAACGTCGCGATCGTCGTCTCGCCCGAGTCCTACCCCGCGATCATCGAATCCATCCAGGCGGGCGGCACGAACTTCACCCAGCGCCGGGAGCTCGCCGCTCGCGCGTTCGCGCACACCGCGGCATACGACGCGGCTGTCGCCGCCTGGTTCTCCGAGGGCACGCTCAACGACGAAACCGGTGAACTGCCCGAACACCTCACGATCAAGGCCGAGCGCCTGTCCACCCTGCGCTACGGCGAGAACTCGCATCAGCGCGGTGCGATCTACACACGCGTCGGCGAGCACGGCATCGCCCAGGCAGTTCAGCTGCAGGGCAAGGAGATGTCGTACAACAACTACGTCGACGCGGATGCCGCGCTGCGCGCCGCCTTCGACATGGTGTTGCCCGCGGTGGCCATCGTGAAGCACGCGAACCCCTGCGGCATCGCGACCACGGCACCCAACGCACTCGACCCGATCGCCAGCGCGCACCTGCGCGCGCACGAGTGCGACCCGGTCTCCGCCTACGGCGGCGTCATCGCCACCAACGGCACCGTGACGCTGAAGATGGCGGAGAACCTCAAGGACATCTTCACCGAGGTCATCGTCGCCCCCTCCTTCGAACCCGCAGCGCTCGAGGTGTTCAAGGCGAAGAAGAACCTTCGCCTGCTGCAGTTGCCGGATGACTGGCAGCAGGAGCGCATGGATGTGCGCCTCGTGTCGGGTGGTCTGCTGCTGCAGGACGCTGACCGCTTCCCCGACGACATCCTCTCGGTCGCGAAGAACT
Source organism: Microbacterium zouquanmingi (assembly GCF_052266695.1). Classification (NCBI taxonomy): domain Bacteria; kingdom Bacillati; phylum Actinomycetota; class Actinomycetes; order Micrococcales; family Microbacteriaceae; genus Microbacterium; species Microbacterium zouquanmingi. The sequence goes on along the minus strand of NZ_JBQPQZ010000001.1, from coordinate 269,616 downwards.
GGGAGCTGGTCTCCGGCGAACGCCCGGATGACTCCGAGCTCGAGAACATGATCTTCGCCTGGAAGGCGTGCCGCGCGGTGAAGTCCAACGCGATCGTGCTCGCCAAGGGCAACGCCACGGTCGGCGTAGGCATGGGGCAGGTCAACCGCGTCGACTCTTGCCGCCTTGCGGTGGAGCGCGCGGGGGATCGCGCAACGGGGTCGGTCGCCGCATCCGATGCGTTCTTCCCGTTCGCCGATGGCCCCCAGGTGCTCATCGACGCCGGCATCTCGACGATCATTCAGCCGGGTGGATCCGTGCGCGATGACGAGGTGATCGCTGCGGCGAACGCCGCAGGCGTCACGATGTTCTTCACGGGAGAGCGGCACTTCTTCCACTGACGCCGCTCGCGGCATCGCCGGTCATGCGGTCGCGGAACTGAGCAGAATGCTCGTTTCGCTGTCGCGGATCCCGTCGATGCCGCGCACCGCGCCCAGCGTCTCGTCGAATGACGCGAGGCTGTCGCAGATGATCTCGGCGACGAGATCCCAGCGTCCGTTCGTCGTGTGGAGGGCTGCGATTTCCGGGATGCCGCGGAGGCTGCGGATGACATCGTCGGTGTTGCGCCCCTCGACTGCGACCATCATGAGGGCTCGCACGGTCGAGGCTTCGGCGGGGTCGCGCACGCGCACGGAGAAGCCGACGATGGTGCCGTTGTCGAGGAGTCGTCGCAGACGGTTGTCTACCGTCGCGCGTGTGACGCCGAGCCTTCTGGCCAGGGTGATGACAGGCTCGCGTCCGTTCGCGCGCAGCAGCGAAACCAAGCGTCGGTCCAGGTCGTCCAGGGCAGCCATGACACAGAATGTATGCCAGAAGTGTGCATTATGTCTACGAAGTAGCAGGAATGACTCATGCTGCTGATTGAAAGTGCGCTCGCTCTGTCTCTACGGTGGGAAGACTGAGCGAAGGAGTGCGCGGATGGTCCGTTTCGTGGATGTGCCGGGAATGCAGCGCTGGGTCAGGATGACCGGGCTGGAGGCGGCGATCACGGGGATCGCGGCTGCGATCGAAGCGGACTTCCTGCGCTGGCCGGAGTTCGACAAGTCCGCACGGGTGGCGAACCATTCCGAGGTCGGTGTGATCGAACTCATGCCGATCAGCGACGACCGCACCTACGCGTTCAAGTTCGTCAACGGCCACCCGGGGAACCCGGCGCGCGGCCTGCAGACGGTCACCGCATTCGGCGTGCTGGCCGATGTCGCCAGCGGCTACCCGACGCTGTGGACGGAGATGACGATCCTCACGGCGCTGCGCACGGCGGCGACTTCGGCGCTGGTCGCACGCGTGCTCGCGCCGCAAGGCGCCTCGACCATGGCGATGATCGGCACCGGGAGTCAGTCAGAGTTCCAGGCGCTCGCATTTCGTGCCATGCTCGGGATCGACCGCCTGCGCATCTGGGACACTGACCCCGCGGCCATGGACGCGTTCGAGCGCAACATCCGCCCGCTCGGTTTCGACGTCGTCAGGGCCCAGAGCGCCGAAGAGGCCGTGCAGGGTGCCGAGATCATCACCACCTGCACCGCAGACAAGGCCTACGCGACGATCCTCACCGACGACATGGTCGGCAAGGGCGTGCACGTGAACGCCATCGGCGGAGACTGCCCTGGCAAGACCGAGCTCGACCCGCGCATTCTGCGACGCTCCGACATCTTCGTCGAGTACCCGCCGCAGACCAGGGTGGAAGGCGAGATCCAGCAGCTGGCAGCCGATCACCCGGTGACCGAGTTCTGGCGCGTGTTGCGCGGTGACGCGCCTGGACGCACGTCGGCCGAAGAGGTAACCGTGTTCGACTCCGTCGGCTTCGCGCTGGAGGACTTCTCGGCGCTGCGCTACCTCGCTGACGCAATCGAGGGCACGGACGTCTACCAGGACGTCGATCTCATCGCTGATCCCGTCGACCCCAAGGATCTGTTCGCGCTCGTGGCCGACGCGGCTGCTGTCAGCGCTCACATCTGAGCTGCACTGTCATGTCCGATTTCCGCGAGCCCGCGGCATCCGGACGTGTCAGAGTGGAGCTGTGACCTTCCAGACGATGACCTTCGACGAGCGGTATCGCGCGATCGACGCGCGCGATACCCGCTTCGACGGGCAGTTCGTCACGGCCGTGCACTCCACCGGCATCTATTGCCGCCCCTCATGCCCCGCGCGCACGCCGAAGCAGCAGAATGTCAGCTTCTATCCGACCAGCGCCGCAGCCCACGAGGCGGGATTTCGGGCGTGCAAGAGGTGTCTTCCGGAGGCTGCTCCCGGCTCGCCTGCCTGGGATCTGCGAGGGGATGCCGCGGCCCGGGCCATGCGTCTGATCGCTGACGGAGTGGTCGAGCGCGAGGGCGTTCCCGGGCTGGCTGCGCGACTCGGCTACTCCCGCAGGCATCTGACTCGTCTGCTGACCGCAGAACTCGGCGCAGGTCCTCTTGCGCTGGCTCGCGCGCATCGCGCGCACAACGCCAGGATGCTGCTGGTGGGCACTGACCTTCCGGTCGCAGATGTCGCGTTCTCGGCAGGGTTCTCGAGCATCCGCCAGTGCAACGAGACGATCCGCGAGGTGTTCGGCCTGACGCCGAGCGAGCTGCGGGCGCGCCGCCGTGCCGCACAGGAGCCGGAGACCGTCCTCGGCGAGATCGATCTGCTGCTGCCGCACCGCGAGCCCATGGATGCCGCCGGCATCTTCGCATGGATGACCGCCCGTGCGATCCCCGGGGCCGAGACGTCGACGGCGAATTCCTTCGCTCGTCACCTGCGGATGCCCGGTGGGCCCGCGTGGTTCGAGGTGCGCCAGGAGTCTGACGGCCGACTGCGTCTGCGAGTGCGCGTCGCACACCTGGGCGACCTCGCCCCGCTCGTCGCGACCGCCCGCCGCGTCTTCGATCTGGATGCCGACCCTGTTGCGGTGGACACGGCGCTCTCGCGGCATCCGCTGCTCGCGCCGCTCGTGGCCCACGTCCCCGGCATCCGGGTGCCGGGTTCGGCCGACCCGCACGAGATGCTCATCCGCGCGATGGTGGGCCAGCAGATCACTGTCGCGGCCGCACGCACGGCGCTGACCGCTCTGACCCAGGCGCTCGGGGAGCGGGTCGCGGCGCCCGATGGTGAAGAGGGGATTCTGTTCCCGACGATGACGGCGATCGCCGAGCGCGGCGCGGAGGTGCTGAGGGGGCCAGCGGCCAGGATTCGCGCGATCACGGGCGCTGCCGCGGCTCTTGCCGACGGCACGCTCACCCTCACCGTCGGCGACGACCGTGCCGCGCAGCGCCGTGACCTTCTCGCCATGCCGGGAATCGGCCCGTGGACTGCGGACTACGTGCGAATGCGCGTCATCGGCGATCCGGACGTCTTCCTCCCCGGTGACGTCGCGATTCGCGCGGGAGCCGGGGCCTCCGGCATTCCGGCGGATGCTGCGCCGCTCACAGTCTGGGCAGAACGGGCCGCACCATGGCGCAGCTACCTCTCCGCACACCTCTGGCGTGCCGCTCCCGTGCGGGCGCCGCGCCGACAGAAGACCGCACGCCACGACGAGGAGCTCTCATGACCGCTCTCATCCAGACCATCGACACCGCAGACGGCGCGTTCACCATTCTGGTGGACGAACACCAGCGAGTGCTCGCCTCGGGGTGGACCCCCGACCAGGCAGAGATCATCGCCCGGCTGGCGGCGAAGAATCGTCCCGCCGAGATCCGTGAGGGACAGACCCAGGCCGCGTCTGCCGCTCGCGCGTACTACGCGGGAGACCTCACCGCGATCGATTCCGTCACGGTGCGCCAGTTCGGCACAGAACTGCAGCAGGTCGGCTGGGACGGGCTGCGAAGGATCGCACCGGGTCAGCCGCTCAGCTATGCGGAGTTCGCCGCGGAGCTCGGCAGTCCGAGCGCGGTGCGTGCCGCGGCATCCATCTGCGCCCGCAACGCTCCCGCACTCTTCGTTCCGTGCCATCGCGTGCTGCGCTCGGACGGCTCGCTGGGAGGCTTCGCGTGGGGCCTTCCGGTCAAAGAATCACTGCTTGCGCGCGAGCGCGCACTCAGCTCGCGCTGACCGGCGCCGCTGTCTCGGAGTCGATATCGCTGATGAAGCCGACCGCCGAGTAGACGATCTTGGTGAAGTCGAGCACTTCATCGCGCAGCGCGGTGTTGTCGACGACGTAGGCGAGCATGACGGGGAAATCCTTCATGCCGGCGTGCGGATGCGAGCCCGCGATGCGCGCCGCGATCACAATGCCGAATACGAGCAGGTCGACGGTGCCGTCTTCGTGGATGCGGATGAGCTGCGGGTCCGCGGCATCCGGATTCACGCCCAGCTCGCGCAGCGCTGTCAGCGACGTGCGATACCTGATCGCTTCGTCGAGCACCGCGAAGAAGTAGTCAGGACGGTCAGGGCCCGGGATCTGACGCAGCAGCCGGGCCTCGGCGGGCAGCTGTTCGCTCAGGTCGTCGGGACCCGTGTCGATACCGGTGACGCGCAGTCGTGAGCTCATCCGCCCAGCCTACGGCGCCGGATCCGCTGGCGCGATCGCGGAATAGTGGTTGTGAAGCGGAGGTTCAGAGCAATAGGCTGTAAGGCTGTCGCGTCGACCGCCTTCCGCACCACAACTTGTTTGAGAGTCATGTCTTCCTCCCCGTCTTCGCACTCCGCTTCGCTGTCGACTCCTCAGGCGCTCTGGCGCCTCGCCCCCTTCGTCAAGCCGGTCGTCTGGCGCTTCGCCGGCGGTGCCGCCAGCGCACTCGCCGCGGCAATCATCGCCCTGATGATCCCGATCGTGCTCGAGCAGATCCTGCGGGGACCGATCGAGTCCGGTGAGATCAGTCTCATCGTCGTCGGCGCGGTTGCCGTTCTCGCACTCGGGCTCGGCGAGGCGGTGATGGTGTGGCTGCGCCGCTGGTTCATCCTCAAGCCCTCCACCGAGGTCGAGTACCAGATGCGCACGCAGCTGTATTCGCGGCTGCAGGCGCTGCCGGTCGCCTTCCACGACCGCTGGCAGTCCGGACAGCTGCTCAGCCGCATGATGCAGGACATCGGTCTGATCCGCCGGTGGCTCGCGTTCGGGCTCATCCTGCTCGTCGTGAACATCCTCACGATCCTCATCGGCTCAGTGCTGCTGTTCCGCTGGCACTGGCTGCTGGGGGTGATCTTTCTGGTCACCGGCATCCCGATGTGGATCCGCGGATACCTGTTCGAGAAGCGCTACGGCGTGCTCACGCGCCGCAGCCAGGACCAGACCGGTGATCTCGCCACCAGCGTCGAGGAGAGTGTGCACGGCATCCGCGTGCTCAAGGCCTTCGGCCGCGGACAGCACGCCCTCAAGCGCTTCTCCGGCCAGGCCGAGACTCTGCGCGAGACCGAGATGAGCAAGGCGCGCTCTGTCGGTGCGCTGTGGTTCTTCCTCGATCTGATGCCGCAGATCGCTTTCGGTGTGAGCCTGATGTCGGGCATCTGGCTCATCTCGCAGGGCTCCATCGATGACGCGCAGCTGTTCGCGTTCTTCGCGATGGCGACCGTGCTGCGGTGGCCGATCGAATCGATCGGGTTCCTCTTCTCGTTCATGCTGGATGCCCGCACCGCGACCGACCGCGTGTTCGACATCTTCTCCGAGACGAACAGCATCACAGACCCGGAAAGCCCCGTGCAGATCAGCCAGCCGCGCGGTGAGCTGGTCTTCGAGAACGCGCACTTCCGGTACCAGGATGCCGGAGCCGCCGAGCGCGACCTCCTGGACGGCATCGACCTCGTCCTGCGCCCCGGGGAGACGATGGCACTGGTGGGCCTCACCGGAAGCGGCAAGACCACGCTGACGACACTGCCCGCACGCCTGTACGACGTGACGGGTGGGCGAGTGCTGCTCGACGGCGTCGATGTGCGCGATCTCTCGCTCGTCGAGCTGCGTCGACACATCGCCATGGCGTTCGAGGACGCCACGCTCTTCTCCGCATCCGTGCGCGAGAACGTGCTGCTCGGACGCGCCGAGCTCGACATCCACAGTGCGGAAGGCGAGCGTGTGCTGCGCGAAGCGCTCGGTGTTGCGCAGGCCGGCTTCGTTGACGAGCTGCCCGACGGCGTGGAGACCGTGATCGGCGAAGAGGGGCTGAGTCTCTCAGGCGGTCAGCGCCAGCGACTTGCTCTTGCCCGCGCGGTGGCCGCGGCTCCCAAGGTGCTCGTGCTGGATGACCCGCTGTCGGCGCTGGACGTCGACACTGAGGCGCTCGTCGAAGAGGCGCTACGCCACGTGCTCGCCGAGACGACAGCGCTGATCGTCGCGCACCGGCCGTCGACGGTGGCGCTCGCGGATCGTGTCGCACTTCTCGAGCGGGGACGGATCACGGCTGTCGGCACGCACTCGGGGCTTCTTCGATCGAGCTCGCACTACCGCCACGTGATCTCCAGTCTCGAGGCCGAGGAGGCCGCGCGCACCGGTGCGATTCCGATCATCGACATGCAGAACGATACGCAGACCGAAGAAGAGGAGGTGCAGGCGTGAGTGCGTCGCTGACCGGCACCCAGGATGAAGACCGCTCGAACTACACGCGCGAAGAGAGCCGCGCGATCCGTCAGCGCTCTCTGCGGCTGCTCGGCTCGCTCGTCTCGCCGCTGCGCACGAGGATTATCCTGGCCGCGGTCGTTCTCGTGATCTCCACGGCGCTGCAGGTCGCCGGCCCCATCCTCATCAGCATCGGGATCGACTGGGCTCTGCCGCAGGTACTGGACAACGCCGACTGGATGCCGACGTTCCTGATCGGCACCGTCTACCTGGTCGCGGGAGCTGCGGCTGCGGCACTGATCGGCTGGTACGTCGTCCTCGCCGCGCGCATCACCCAGGCGGTGCTCATCGACCTCCGCAAGCGCATCTTCCTGCACACGCAGCGGCTGAGTCTCGAGTTCCATGAGACGTACACATCTGGTCGCATCATCTCCCGTCAGACGAGCGACCTCGACTCGATCCGCGAGCTTCTCGATGGCGGCCTCAACAACCTGGTCTCCGGCGTGCTCTTCGGTGCGTTCACGTTCATCGCGCTGATGGTGTGGGACTGGCAGTCCGGCGTCATCCTGCTGCTGGCAGGGGTGCCGCTGGTGCTGCTGATGCGCTGGTTCTACACGCGTTCCCAGGTCATCTTCCGCGAGTCGCGCGTGATCAGCGCCAAGGTGATCGTGCAGTTCGTCGAGACGATGACCGGCATCCGTGCGGTGAAGGCGTTCCGCAAGGAGCCGCGCAACGACGTCGCTTTCCAGAAGGTCGCCGGCGACTACCGCGACGTGAACCGTCGCTCGATGCTGCTGTTCGGCACGTTCGAGCCCGGCCTGATGGCCGTGGCGGCCCTCACCCTGGGGCTTGTCGTGCTGTGGGGCGGCATCCGTGTCGCCGACGGCGCGCTGACTGTCGGCGTGCTGCTTTCCGCCGTGCTGTATGTGCGCAACTTCTTCGCGCCCATGCAGGAGATCGCGATGTTCCTGAACTCCTACCAGTCCGCCACGGCGGCGCTGGAGAAGGTCTCTGGCGTGCTCGATGAGGTCCCGACAGTCCCTGACCCCGAAGAGCCCGTCGACCTGTGGGAGTCTCGCGGGCACGTGAACTTCGACGAGGTGACGTTCGGGTACTCGGGAGAGAAGACGATCCTGCCGCACTTCTCGCTCGACATTCCCGCAGGCCAGACGATCGCCCTGGTAGGGACCACGGGAGCGGGCAAATCGACGCTCGCCAAGCTCATCTCGCGCTTCTACGATCCCTCGAAGGGGAATGTGACGCTCGACGGCGTGGATCTTCGTTCGCTGCATCCGAAGGATCTGCGCCGTGCGATCGTGATGGTCACACAGGAGGCGTATCTGTTCAGCGGCACTGTCGCCGACAACATCGCGCTCGGAAAGCCGGATGCGACGCTCGACGAGATCAGGGCGGCTGCCCGGGCTGTGGGTGCGGACGAGTTCATCTCCGCCCTGCCGGACGGCTACAGCTCCGACGTGAACAAGCGCGGCGGGCGAGTGTCGGCGGGGCAGCGCCAGCTGATCTCGTTCGCTCGCGCGTTCCTCGCGGACCCCGCGGTGCTGATCCTCGATGAGGCCACGGCATCCCTGGATATTCCGTCAGAGCGACTCATCCAGGACGCGCTGCAGACTCTGCTCGCCGACCGCACCGCGATCATCATCGCGCACCGGCTGTCGACGGTCGCGATTGCCGACAGGGTGCTCGTGATGGAACACGGCAAGATCATCGAGGATGACACTCCGGATGCTCTGATCAGCGGAACCGGCAAGTTCGCCCAGCTGCATGCGGCCTGGCAGGAGACGCTCGTCTGACGACCACCGGCGGCCAGCGCGCGACCGATACCATCGGAGAGTGGATCCGTTGTGGATGCTGGCTGCCGAGTGGTGGTGGGTCGCTCCGACCGCGGTCGGAGCGGGCGCCGTCACCGCCGTCGGCGTGCGCCGCGGCGTCAAGAACAGCGGCCGCCGGCTGGCGTTGGATGCTGCGCGCAAAGATCTGCGCGACGCTCAGCGCGACGCCGGTGAACGCCGCAGAGCGGTCAAGATCGCCCGTGCAGAGCACGCACGCCTGGTCGCAGAACGCACGGCATCTCGAGCATCCGCGTTAGACGTGGCAAGTGCACGTCGTGCGCTGAAGCAGGCCGAGCAGGATGCCAGAGCTGCACGTGCGGATGTGCGCGCTCGCCGCGTGCGCGTGAGCGTGGCGCAGGCGGAGGTGCCATCGGCATCCCAGCGCGAGCGCTATCCGATCGCCCGACTGCACCGGGCCCACGACACGATCACCGCCCGCTGGATGGCATACGAGACCGACCCGGCACTGCTCATCGCGTACCCCGTCATGAGCGATGGCAAGGATCCGGCGATGGCCGCGTTCCTTGCCGCTGCACGCGCGGCGCGTGATCTTCGTCCTTCGTCGAGCGCCGGTCTCTCGATCGAAGAGTACTCCGCATACCGGGAAGCGGTGGCACGCCTCGAGCGCACCTTCGACATCGCTGAGCACACAGCGAAAGAGCGCGCTGCTGGCCGCAACCCGAACAGTGCGAACGGGTGGCAGGAGAGCGCGCAGGAGATGCTCAATCGTTCCGCGGAGGCGTTGGATAAGGCCGCGGGAGCCGCGGCATCCGCCTTCGCGGTCTGGTCGTCACGCAAACGTCCGCGCGACGACCAGGACCGCTGAGCCCAGCGCTGCTCAGGCAGGCAGAGAGCGAGTGTGCACGAGCTCCTGGTACCAGCGCCCGGAGTCCTTCACCGTGCGCTCCAGAGTGTCAAAATCGACGCGGACGATGCCGAATCGCTTCGCGTAACCATAGCCCCACTCGAAGTTGTCCAGCAATGACCAGACGAAGTAGCCGCGCAGGTCGACACCGCGCTCCATGGCACGGTGCGCTGCGGTGAAGTGGCGACGCAGATAGTCGGTGCGCTCGGGGTCGGGAATAGTCCCGTCCTCTGCGACCTCGTCTTCGAACGCGGCGCCGTTCTCGGTCACCATGAGCGGCTGCTCGGGGAACTGCTCCGAGAGCGAGACCAGCAGTTCCTCGAGGCCCTCCGGCGCGATGTTCCAGCCCATCGCTGTGTACGGCCCAGGCTGCTGTACGAACTCGACGGCCTGGTCGCTGCCCGGCCATGCGGTGCCGGCCGAGGTGCCCTTATGCCCGTCGTTCTGTTGCTTCTCGGACACGCCGTCCCACAGCCGGACAGTCGCCGTGGAGTAGTAGTTCACACCGAGCACGTCGATGGGCTGGTTGATCGTGGCAAGGTCGCCGTCCTGCACGAAAGACCAGTCGGTGACCTCCGCGGTGTCGGCGAGCAGATCGGCGGGATACTCGCCGCGCAGCATCGGATGCGTGAACGCGCGGTTCGCGAGACCATCGATGCGGCGCATCGCCTCGGCAGCACCGTCGCCCTGGCCGCGCAGCACGTGGAAGTTGAGCGTGACCGAGTAGTCGGGGTCTCCGGTGGAGGTTGCCCGCAGCGCCTGGATCGCGCGGCCGTGCGCGAGGTTGAGGTGGTGCACGGCAGCCAGCGCGGATGCCGGCTCGGTGCGCCCTGGTGCGTGGCCGCCCTGGCCGTAGCCGAGGTAGGCCGAGCACCACGGCTCGTTGAGCGTCGTCCAGGTGTGCACGCGGTCGCCGAGCGCGGTGCCCATGATCTCGGCATAGCGTTCGAAGGCATCGGTGGTGGCGCGCGAGGTCCAGCCGCCGGCGTCTTCGAGGTACTGCGGGAGGTCCCAGTGATAGAGCGTGGCGACGGGGCGGATGTCGCGCTCGAGCAGACCGTCGACCAGACGCGAATAGAAGTCGATGCCCGCCTGATTGACCTCGCCGGTGGCGGTCGGCTGGATGCGCGGCCACGCGATCGAGAAGCGGTACGCGCCGAGACCCAGGTCCTTCATCAGGTCGAGGTCCTCCGAGGCGCGGTGGTAGTGGTCACAGGCTACGTCTCCCGTGTCGCCGTTCCAGACCTTGCCGGGCGTCTTGCTGAACGTGTCCCAGATGGAGGGGGTTCGGCCATCCGCGGCAGCCGCACCCTCGATCTGGTATGACGCGGTCGCCGATCCGAACGTGAACGAGGGCGGGAAGACGAGACCGGAGTCGCGATAGTCAGCGGAACCGGTGATGGAAGTCATTCGGTGGTCTCCTCAAGGTCTGCAGTGTAAGTGCGGCTTGTACCGTCGGGGGCGGTGACTGTTACCGATGCGGTTCCGGAGCCTCCGCGGAACACCCGCAGCGTCAGGCCATCGTGGTAGTCGTAATCGGGACGGTCCTCGCGCGCGCCCCATGGCACAACGCTACCGGGCCGGACGTAGAGAGGCAGAGATGTGTAATCATGTGTTTCACGGCGCCAGCCGCCGCCCTGCACGACCTCACCCGTCAGCAGCGAGGTCCACTCACCTTGTGGCAGATAGAACTCCACCTCTCCGGTCTCGGAGAACACCGGTGCGACGAGCAGATTCCCACCCAGCATGTACTGGCGATCCAGGTGTGCGACTGAGGGATCGTCAGGGAACTCGAGCTGCATCGGGCGCATGATCGGCACACCGGTCGCCGCAGCGTCCACGCCGAGTTGGAACAGATAGGGCATCAGCCGCATCTTGAGGTGGGTGAAGATGCGGGTCACTTCGACCGCTTCCTCATCGAACGCCCACGGCACGCGATACGAGCTCGAGCCGTGGAAGCGAGAGTGCGAGCCGAGCAGGCCGAACGCCGTCCAGCGCTTGAAGACCCCGGCATCTGGCGTGCCCTCGAAGCCGCCGATGTCATGGCTCCAGAACGCGAAGCCGCTGAGTGCGAGCGAAAGCCCCCCGCGCAGCGTCTCGGCCATCGACGCGAAGGTCGAGGTCGAGTCCCCGCCCCAGTGCACGGGCATGCTCTGGCCTCCGGCGGTCGCGGAGCGGGCGAACAGCACCGCCTCGCCCTCGCCGCGAGCCTCGGTGAGCACTTCGTGCACGGCACGGTTATAGAGCTGGGTATAGAGGTTGTGCATCCGAGCGGGGTCTGACCCGTCGGCCCAGATCACATCGGTCGGGATGCGCTCGCCGAAGTCGGTCTTGAAGCAGTCCACTCCCTGTGCGACGAGTCCTCGCAGCTTCGACTGGTACCAGGCGACAGCATCCGGGTTGGTGAAGTCGACGAGCCCCATTCCGGCCTGCCACAGGTCCCACTGCCAGATCGATCCGTCGGCGCGCTTCACGAGGTACCCCGCGTCACCCGCCTCGCGGAAAAGCGGCGAACGCTGCGCGATGTACGGGTTGATCCACACCGAGACGCGCAGATCCTTCTCGTGCAGCCGCTCGAGCATTCCGGTGGGGTCGGGGAACACCCGGGGGTCCCACTCGAAATCGCACCAGTTGAACTCGCGCATCCAGAAGCAGTCGAAGTGGAACACCGAGACCGGAAGCTCGCGTGCAGCCATCTCGTCGATGAACGAGTTGACGGTCTTCTCGTCGTAGTCGGTTGTGAAGCTGGTCGACAGCCACAGGCCGTACGACCAGGCCGGAACCACCGGCGGGCGCCCGGTGAGCGCGGTGTACCGCTCCAGCACGTCCTTCGGAGCGGGGCCCGCGATCACGAAGTATTCGAGCACTTCGCCTGGCACCGAGAACTGCACGCGCTCAACGGCTTCCGAGCCGATCTCATACGAGACGTGGCCCGGATCGTTGACGAGGATGCCGTAGCCGCGGTTGGAGAGATGCAACGGCACGCTCTTGTAGGCCTGCTCGCTGGAGGTTCCACCATCAGCGTTCCAGATCTCGACGGTCTGGCCGTTCTTGACCACGGGGCCGAAGCGCTCGCCGAGCCCATAGATGAGTTCTCCGACGCCCAGATCGAGCTGCTCGTGCACGAACGTCGTCTCGGCGGGCACCGGCGATGCGGCGCGCGCGTTGCCGACGATGCCCTGGTCGACCTCGGCGTCCGGGGCGACGCGCAGGTAACCCTGCGATTTGTGTCCGCTGCCGGTCACCCGGCGCCCGTCGATCTCGAAAGAGAGGTTCCACGGGGCGCCAGGGGTGACGCGCGCGGTCAGGGGGCCAGCGGTGAGCACACCGCTGGCCGCGGTGACGGATGCTGCTCCCGCTCCGCCTTCGGATGCGCCAGGCAGCTCGAAACCGCCGTGCCAGTGGCCGCCTTCGTGATGTGCAATGCGTACCCGGATCACACCGTCCGCGGGGGAGGAGAGGGTCGTGGTCAGCACCGGGCGGTTGAGAGTGTCGCCGCGCTTGGAGATGACGAAGGTCGGAGCGGTGATCACCAGACCCTGCCCGTCCGGGGTGTTCGACGTGGGCTCGATGTCGTACGCCTCCTGTGCGTACAGCGCGGTGACGCCTGGGCGCAGCTGCCAGAATCCGTCGGTGAACTTCATTATTTGATGGCTCCTGCCGTGATGCCACGCGTGAGCGTGCGCTGGAAGATGAGGAAGAAGATGAGCGTGGGGATGATGCCCAGGAGGGCTGAGGCGCTCGTCGTGGTGACATCCATGAGCCGGTCGCCCTGCAGAACGCTGATCGCCACGGGGACGGTCTGATTCGCATTGGATGCCAGGAACGTCAGCGGGAGGAGGAACTCGTTCCATGTCCAGATGAAGAAGAAGATGAGGAGCACCGACAGGGTCGGCCTGCTGATCGGGAACACCACCCGCCAGAGGATCTGCCATTTGGTCGCACCATCGATCGATGCGGCCTCGAGCACCTCCTTCGGGAACGTGCCGTACACGGAAGAGAGCAGATAGGTGCCGAACGCCGCTTGCACGACGGTGAAGACGATGATCACCGACCAGACGTTGTCGTAGAGACCTACCGACTTGAACATGTAGTACAGCGGGTAGAGCAGCGCTTCCTGCGGCAGCAGGTTCGCCATCAGGAAAAGCAGCACGATCCAGCTGCGTCCGCGCACGCGGCCGATGCCGATGGCGAAGGCGTTGAACATCGAGATGACGACGGCGAGAACCGAGACGACACCCGAGATGAAGATCGAGTTCCAGACCTTCTCGGGGAAGTTCACGCGCTCCCAGAACGCGACCATTCCGCTGAAGTCGAGACTTGCCGGGAGTCCCAGGGGGCCCGCTGTGGCGTACTCGGTGGGGGACTTGAACGAGTTGACCAGCACGAGGTAGAACGGGGCGAGCACAGCGATCGCTCCGATGATGACGAGCGCGAGCAGCAGCCAGTCGACTCCGCGCTTCTTGGTCATTCCCCCGCGGGGGCGGCTCTTCCCGTGCTTGCCGGTGACGATGGCAGTGGTGGCGTGCATCACAGTCCCGCCCTCTCTTTGCGCTCGAGTGCGTTCTGCACCCGGATGAATACGATCGAGACGATGACGACGACGATCGTCAGAACTGTGGCGATTGTGGCGCCATAGCCGACGTTCCGCTTCGTGAAGAACTCCTGGTACGCGTAGTACGCGGGAACCAGCGTTGACCCTGCGGGTCCGCCGCCGGTGATGACGTAGACCGGGCCGAAGACCTTCAGAGCCGCGATCGTGCAGGTGAGGGTGACGACGAAGATCTCGGGGCGGATGATGCTCATCGTGATGAGACGGAACCGCTGCAGCCAGTTCGCTCCATCGAGCTCGGCGGCTTCGTAGAGTTCGGGGTCGACGCGCTGGAGGGCCGCCATGAAGACGACGACGGGGTAGCCGATCTGCACCCAGATCAGCACGACCATGAGCACGATGAGCGCCGAGGGCATCTTGCCGAGCCAATCGACCGCACCGATGCCGAAGGCGCCGAGGATCTGGTTCAGCGCTCCGTCCGATCCTGGGCGCACGATCCAGCCGATCACGATGCCGGCCACGACGACCGGAAGGATCTGCGGGAGGTAGAAGGTCGCACGCAGGAAGCTGGCGGTGCGCCCGCCGAACTTTCGCCCTACGACATCGAAGAGGAGAGCCGCGATGACCAGTCCGAGGATGGTCGGCAGCACCACCATGGCAAGAACCATCCAGATGGAGTTCGTGAACGAGGTCCAGAAGTCGTCGTCGCCGAAGATCTTCACCCAGTTCTCGAGGCCGATGAACTCGGGGGCGCGCACCCCCTTCCACTTGGTGAAGGTGAGGTACACGTTCCAGATGAGCGGCACGATCACGATGACCAGCAGCAGGACGAAGCCCGGGAGAAGGTACGCCCAGTAAGCCTTCGTGCCGGAGCCGCGCTGTGGGATCGACGGCTGCTCAGCCGGCGGGCGCACCCGCTTGGTGCGTGTGAGTTGTGACATGGTGGTTGCCTTTCCCTGCGAGAGGGTGGGGGCGGTGTTGAGCCGCCCCCACCGATCGATCAGCGGTACTCCGCAGTTCCTTCGTCGTACTGCTCGCCGAGGTTGGCGTTGGTCGTGGCGACGTCCTGCGCACCGGTGATCAGTCCCTGCAGCTCCTGCACGATCACGTCATAGAAGCCGGGGGCCGGCCAGTCCGGGAAGAACGACAGGCCATCAGCATCGAGGACGCCGTTGAAGGCGGTGATGAGCTCCTGGCTCTTCTCGTCGGTGATGTCTGCCGGGTCAGCGGCGACCGGAAGGCCACCGTTGTTGCCGATGATCGCCTGGATCTCCGGGCGCATGGTGATGTCGATGAACTCGTACGCGAGCTCCTTGTTCGATGCGTTCTCCGGCACAACCCACAGGTTGCCCGACGAGCCCAGCGAGAGCTCCGCCTCGGGGAACGCCTGCAGCGTCCAGTCGAAGCCGGTGGCCTCGTTGACGAAGCGTCCGTACCACCAGGAGCCGGAGACGAAGATGGGCGAGGTTGCGTTGATGAACGAGACTCCGGCATCCTCCGCCTTGATCGACGAGACGTCGCTGGCGATGTATCCCTTGTCGACGTAATCCTGGAGCGTCTGAGTCGCGTAGGTGATCTCGTCGCCCTCCCAATCGACCGGGTTCTCATAGAGCTGGTAGTCGTCGACGAAACCGCGGTCGGCCTGGGTCAGCGCCAGCTGATACCAGAGCTGTCCGAGAGGGTACTCCGCGCCGGCCTCGGCGAGGGGAGTGATGCCCTGTGCGACGAATGCATCCATGACAGCGACGAACTCGTCGTACGTCTCGGGGATCTCGAGCCCTGCCGCGGCGAAGGCATCGTTGTTGTAGTAGACACCGACGAACTCGCCGTAGTTCGGGACGCCGTACCAGGCGTCTCCGCCCATGACGCCGTCTTCGCTGTAGCGCGCTGTCGTCTGTAGCGAAGGTGCGAGCTTCTCGTCCCAGCCGTATTCAGCGACAGCGTCAGAGATGTCGGTGATCAGACCGGTCGATGCGAGGAAGCCGGCGGTGGCGTTTCCCTTGTTGAACTCCATCAGGTCGGGTGCGGCATCGGTGTCGAGCACCTGGCTGGCCGTCTTCTGAATCTGCTCGAAGGACTTCTCCTCGAACTCGACCGTGGCGCCGGTCTCTTCTTCGAAGATCGAGATCGCCTCGGCCCAGGCCTTGCCCATCGCGCTGTCAGCACCCTCGTAGTGCCAGAGCTTCAGGGTGTCGGATGCTCCGTCGTCACCCCCACCGGCGGAGCATCCGCTCACCGTGAGTCCTAGGGTGGTGACCGCGGCCAGTGCGGCCAGGGTCTTCGTACTGCGGGTGAATCGTGCCATCGTCGGCACTCCTTTCTCGGGTCCGGCGGTGCCGGGCAGTGCTTTCAGGTGTTGTTCGCTGTGTGACGGGTGTGGAATCGAAGCGCTTCGACAGCGGGCATGGCGCAACGATCGACTGCGGATCGGTCACGCCCGTGGGGGTGCGACTGACCCTTCCTCTCGATACTCGGGAGGAATCAGGTGTACAGACGGAACAAGCGATTCGTCGAGGCTTCGGACCGCGAGGTCGACGGCGAGATCGCAGGACAGCTGGGGGATGAGGGGGATGGTGTCGATGGCAACGGCCAGCGTCGTGGTGTCGAACGAGGCGCACGCGGAGATGACCGAGATGTCCACGCCGATGCGCAGGCCGCGTTCTGCGAGGACGGACAGGACGATCTCGTGCACATCGTCAGCTGCGTGGAGCACGAGTGCTGTCGCTCCCTCGTCGAGTGCGGAGGTGACAGCGCGACGGACGATGCGCTTGTCGGTGACGGATGCTCCGCTCGCACTGAACGCGGGTGCAACGCCGCGCTCCTCGGCGCGGGAGAGGAAGCCCGCACGGAGCCGGCGCGGGAAGTTCGAGCGGCGATAGGCGGTTTCGCTCTGCCCGATGAGTGCGATGTTCTCGTGTCCCGCATCGACGAGTCGGTCGACCGCCAGAGCGCCAGCACTCTCGAAATCGAGGTCGACGCAGTGCAGCCCTTCGTGATCATCGGGAATGCCGATGAAGATCGTCGGCGTGCGAATCGAGCGAGCGATCTCGACACGCTCATCGTCGGGGGCGACGTCGAGTACCAGTACGGCGTCGACCAGGTCGCTCGCCGTGACGCGGCTCATGCCTGCGGAGGCCTGCTCGTCGGTGAGGAGCAGGATGTCATAGCCGCGCTTGCGTGCTGCGACCGAGGCGGCAAGGACGAAAGCCATGTGCGTCGGCGCGTGAGTATCGGGACGCAGAGGCTCGGTGAGTGCGAAGATGTGCGTGCGTCGCCCTGCGAGCATCCGCGCGCCGGCATTGGGGAGGTAGCCGAGTTCTCGGACGGCATCCTCAATGCGGCGACGCGTCTTCTCAGAAACCGGTCGATTGCCGCTGAGCGCATAGGAGACCGTGCTGATCGAGACGCCAGCGGCTTTGGCCACGTCGTGGATCGAGGTCATGCGGACTCCATCGTCTCGGTGAGATCAGTTCATCGAAGCGTTTCGCGAAGCGCTTCGACGAAATGATATGCAGAGACGATGGCAGAGCGCAACCCTTTTGTGGGGTTGGGCAACAAAAAGAATGCCAGCGATCGAAGGAAGGCGACGGAGCCTCGGTGGGGGAGGGGATCCGAGACCCCGCCGCCGGTATTAGGGGGCGACCTGGATGGACGCGATTACCTCGCCGTACTCGGTCTCGCCGACCTGCGTGAAGCCGACGCGCTCGAAGAATGCGCCAGGGCCGCCATCGCCTGCCTCGTAGATGACATCGACGTGGCCCATGTCGCGCGAGCGGGCTTCGTCGATCAGCGCTGCTACCGCGAAGCGGCCGACGCCTCGACCCTGATCGTCGGCATCGACATTGATGCGCCACAGCACGGAGCGGAAATGCTCTTCGGGCGCCTCAGGGTCGAAGTTGGCGCTGACGAAGCCGACGACCTCGTTGCGATCGAGGACCACACGCTGCCAGGACGTCTGCGGGTTGATCACCGTAGCGGCGATCCCATACGAGACAGGTGCGAGGAACTGCTCCTGCCCTGGCTTGAGAGACAGGTTGTTGACCGCGACGATCGTCGCAGCGGACAGTTCGACCACGCGCAGTTCAGTCATACGCCCAGGGTAACGTCTCTGCGCAGTGTGTGCGCCAAGTTGTCAGCGAACGTTGATAAGTCGACTCAGGTATCTTGGTATCGAGACAAATTTGACTCGTGAACGGAGAATCTCCCGGTGACCGACGACGCCATCATCTATACGTACACGGACGAGGCACCGGCTCTGGCCACCGCGTCGCTCCTCCCGATCGTTCAGGCTTACGCAGGCAAGGCGGGAATCGAGATCGAGACCCGCGACATCTCGCTCGCCGGCCGCATCCTCGCAGCGTTCCCGCAGCGGCTGACGGCTGATCAGGAAGTGTCCGACGCGCTCGCTGAGCTCGGCGGCCTTGCCACACTGCCCGAGGCGAACATCATCAAGCTGCCGAACATCTCGGCATCCATCCCGCAGCTGAAGGCAGCCATCGCCGAACTGCAGGCGCAGGGCTACGAGATCCCCAGCTTCCCCGATGAGCCGTCCTCGCTCGAAGAGAAGGACATCCGCGCACGCTACGACCGCATCAAGGGCTCTGCTGTGAACCCCGTGCTGCGCGAGGGCAACAGCGACCGCCGCGCGCCGCTGGCCGTGAAGAATTACGCCAAGAAGCACCCGCACACGAACAAGCCGTTCGCCGAAGGCTCGAAGACCCGTGTCGCCACGATGAGCGAGAACGACTTCAAGCACAACGAGAAGAGCTGGGTCGCCGCCCACGACGACGTCCTCACGATCCGTCACACCGCAGAGGACGGCACGGTCACCGTGCTCAAGGACAACCTCAAGGTGCTGCCGCGCGAGATCATCGATGCGACCTTCCTGTCAGCATCCGCTCTCGATGCTTTCCTTGCTGAGACCCTCGAGGCGGCCAAGAGCGACGACGTGCTGTACTCGGTGCACCTGAAGGCGACGATGATGAAGGTCTCTGACCCGATCATCTTCGGCCACGTCGTGAAGGCCTTCTTCGCGGATGTGTTCGCTCGTTTCGGCGACCAGCTGGCATCGGCCGGCCTCAGCGCCAACGACGGCCTCGGCTCGCTCCTCGCCGGCCTGGCAGAAATCGAGGGCGGCAAGGCGATCGCTGACGAGTTCGCCGCGAAGATCGCAGCAGGTCCCCGCCTGTCGTATACGAACTCCGACAAGGGCATCACGAACCTGCACGTCCCCTCGGACGTCATCGTGGATGCCTCGATGCCCGCGCTCGTCCGCAATGGCGGCAAGCTCTGGGGGGTCGACGGCGGAGAGGATGACACGCTCGCTGTCATCCCGGACTCCTCGTACGCCGGTGTGTACCAGGCCGTGATCGAGGACGTCATCGCGAACGGTCCGCTGAACCCGGCCACGATCGGCACCGTGCCGAACGTGGGCCTCATGGCGCAGGCCGCTGAGGAGTACGGCAGCCACGACAAGACGTTCGAGATCGCTTCGGCCGGCCGCGTCGAGGTTCTCGATGGTGAAGGCCATGTCGTGATCGAGCACCGCGTGGGTGCGGGCGACATCTGGCGTGCAACGCAGACCAAGCACATCCCGGTCATGGACTGGGTGAGGCTTGCGGTTTCTCGTGCACAGGCGACCGGCGACCCGGCCGTGTTCTGGCTCGACCTGAACCGCGCCCACGATGCACAGCTCATCGCGAAGGTGCACCAGGCGCTTGCAACCCTCGACACCGATGGGGCGCAGATCTCGATCCTGGCCCCTGAAGAGGCGACGCGCTACACGCTCGCGCGCATGCGTCACGGCCTCGACACCATTTCGGTGACGGGCAACGTGCTGCGCGACTACCTCACGGATCTGTTCCCGATCCTCGAGGTGGGCACCTCGGCGAAGATGCTCTCGATCGTTCCGCTGCTCGCCGGCGGTGGACTGTTCGAGACCGGTGCCGGTGGATCGGCGCCGAAGCACGTGCAGCAGCTCGTCGAGCAGAACTATCTGCGTTGGGACTCGCTGGGCGAGTTCTTCGCGCTGGCAGCCTCGCTCGAGCACTTCGCGAACCGCACCGGAAACGAGAAGGCCCGCGTCCTCGCCGAGACCCTGGATGCCGCAACCGGCACCTTCCTCGAGGAGGACCGCTCGCCCGGGCGCAAGCTCGGCACGATCGACAACCGCGGCAGCCACTTCTACCTGGGGCTGTACTGGGCTCAGGAGCTCGCGAAGCAGACGAAGGATGCCGAGCTCGCGGCAGCCTTCGCCCCCATCGCTGAGAAGCTCGCAGCCGACGAGGCGGAGATCGTCTCCGAGCTCATCGACGCTCAGGGCTCTGCCGCGGACATCGGCGGGTATTACCGGCCCGACGTCGAGAAGGTCGCGAAGATCATGCGTCCCTCGCAGACGCTGAACGCGATCATCGACGCGATCTGACGCTGATTACGCGAAAGGCCGGATGCTTCAGCATCCGGCCTTTTACGTATTCATCACGCTGCTCGCGCGGCTCATTCCTGCTCATTCCTGCTCGCGCTGCTTATTCCTGTTCGCGCGGCGAAAATATCAGCAGCGCGAACGGTTTTGAGCAGCGCGAAGCAGGGAACTGCAGCGTGGAGCAGGGCGGCGTCAGTAGTGCACGTTGACGGTGACGCCCTCGGGCGACCAGTTGTACAGCCACTGGGCCTTTCCGATGGGCATGCCCACGCAGCCGTGGCTCATCGGGTTGCCCCAGTTGCTGTGCCAGTAGACACCGTGCAGCGCTTCATCACCGTTGAAATACATGACCCACGGCACATCCGGCTGGAAGTAGTTGGGCGCCTTGGTGAGATCGCGGTTGCCCATGTTCTGGCTGGAGGTCTTCCAGCCGATCTGGAACGACCCGGTGTGCGTAGCGTTCTCGCCGATACCTGAGGACACATACCAGGAGTCGACGACAGCGCCGTTCTCGATAGCCGAAACCGTCTGGTTCGAGAGGTTGATGTCGATCTCGCGAACGAGCGCCGTGCTCTCGAATGGAGTCTCTGTGACCGCGATCGGCTGGACGGCATCGCCAGCCTCGATCTTCTCGGCGAAGTCTGCGGCGACCGTGCTGGTGTCTCCAAGTGCGCGTCCGTTGACACCGGCCGTCAGCTCTCTGAGCACGGTGCCGTTGGCGTTGGTGATGGTTTCTGCGGACACGGGTGCGCGATCGACCGCGGCAGGAAGGGCATCGACAGTTGCTTGGATGGCAGCTTCGTCTGCAACGACACGCAGCGTGCCGTCCTCGTCGACGACATCGATCCAGGTCGCAGCGACAGCGGGAGCCACCGGAACGGTGCGCTCTTCTCCGATATAGAAGCCGAGCGTGGTGAGCATCGTGTTCAGGTTGGTGGCGACGTCTGTGGCGTCGGCATCGCTGACGGCGGCAGGCGCCTCAGAGGGCGCGCCGGAGTACTCACCGGCATTGTGGTCTGAGGCGACGGCATCGGTCATCGCCGCGGTGAGGCCAGTGAGGTCGACGCCGGTTCCGGCGATGGCCGGGGTGGTCGCATAAGTGCCAGTGGCCTCATCGAAGACGACGGCCGCGTCGACAGCGTCTTCGTAGCTTGTCGGAGCCAGCGCGCGCAGAGTCTTGTGCGCCAGCGCGGGGTCAAGGGCGATGTCGCCTGCGATCGGGGCCGACATCCACGAGCCGACATTCCACATGGGGTGCTCGGTGAATGCCGCATCAGCAAGCGCCGCGGCATCGACGCTCGCGCCGATCTCGGAACCGGTGATGACCGGTTCGCCGTTGACATCGGTCAGCGTGATCTCCACGTCAGCGAGGCGGGACTCGACGACGTCAGCGGCGGCGCCAGGGGTCAAGCCGCCGACCGGGATCCCCGCAATCGTCGTGCCAGGAGCGATAAGGACCATCGAGGCGGCGCCCAGAGCCACCAGCAGTGCACCCGCGCCGAGTCCTACCCAGAGGGCGGTGCGGTGCTTCTTGGGTGCGGGCTCGCGAGGTGCCCACTCGAGTGGCTGATCGCCATCGTTCGGCGGCAACGCCTCTGTAACCGCTGCGCTCGGAGCGGTCTCTGCACCAGGTGATGCGATGAGATCGGTCACGAATTCACCCCCCCGTGAGTTGACGTGACATATCCCACTATCATACGGGGCTGTTTATAACGGCGAGGCAACGGTGTGTCAAGCAGAGGCGCCCCGGCATCTGACGATGCCGGGGCGCTTCGAGGTTCAGNGTTTTGTTGAGAGGGGGGGGGAGGGGGTGTGGAAAGGAGGGGCCCCCGGGCGTTTGACGGTTTTGGCCCGCTTCGAGGTTCAGCCGATCAGCTGCAGAGTTCCTGCAGTGCGGTGGCCGAGTCCGTCATGTCGGTGGTGATGGTGCTGAGGTCGGATGCTGCCGACATGTCCTGGTCGACGAGAACCTTGGAGAGCACCTCGCTCAGCGCTCCGAAGTCTTCGTAGACCGCGGTGGTCGCAGCCTTGACCTCTTCGTTGGAGACGCTGTCTGCTGCGTCGCCGAAGGCGGCGACGACGGTGTCGAACTGGTCGACAGTGGTCTGCGGGTCGGTCGCCCCGGTCGTGTCGATCTCACCGGCGGCGGTGCTCGCCTCCTGGAGCTTGGGCAGCACGATGCCACAAGCCTCTTCGACGGACTGGTCGGTGTTGGTCTCTTCTGCGGGCGCCGAGCTGTCAGCCGAGTCGGCCGAATCATTCGAGGTGTCCTCGGACGCGCCTCCCGAACATGCGGTGAGGCCGAGGACGGCGACGGTGGCGATGGCGAATGCTGCGATACGACGGTTCATATGTGATTTCCTCAATGACGGCACCACGAAGAGCGGTGCGATTCTCCGGTCGGTGACCAAGTCAAACACATCAGAAGGGTCGCCGCCGATGGGGAGGAGCACCCATGGGGGAAAGCTCAGCTCTCGACAATCGCGATTCCGTCAATCTCGACGAGCATCTCCTCGCGGGGAAGGCCGGTGAACACGGTGGTGCGCGAGGGAAGCACGCCGCTGGGGGTGTGCGCGGTCACGAAGGCGCCATAGGCGTCGTTCATGGCGGCGAAGTCCGATCGCTCGGTGAGGTAGACCCGCAGCATCACGACGTCGTCGAAGCTCGCACCGGATGCCTCGATGATCGCCTTGACGTTCTCGAGGGTGCGTGTGGTCTGGGCGGCGACGTCGCCGGGGTAGAGGTATTCGTTCGTCGTCGGGTCGACGGGGCCCTGACCGGAGACCTGGACGAAGGGTCCTTTGCGCACTCCCTGTGAGAAGGTGTGCGCGGCAGCCGGTGCGGCGTCAGTGATGATTCGGGTCTTCATGGTCATGCTTTTTACCCTAGTAGCATTGTTAGATGCCTCTACTAATTCCGGATCCGGTCGTCGGGCGATGGGCCAAGGCGTTCCCCACTCGAGCGCACGGACTGCGGCTCTCTGACATCGCCGATGCGGGACTACGGCTGTCCGAGTTCCGCACCCCGGTGATGACCGTGAATGAGACAGCCCTCGCGCACAACGAGACCACGGTCTTCGACTGGGCTGCGGAGCAGGGAGTCGTCCTCGCCCCGCACGGCAAGACGACGATGGCGCCGGCCCTCTGGCAGCGTCTTCTCGACGCCGGTGCATGGGGGATCAGCGTGGCCACCCCATGGCAGGCCTCGATCGCGATCGAGGCGGGTGTTCGCCGAGTGCTCATCGCGAATTCCGTGACGGATGCCGCGGCCGCGGCCGAACTGGGCCGGGCGCTCGCCGCCGATCCTGATCTGCGGATCATCTGCTGGGCGGATTCGGTGGACACGATCACGATTCTCGCGAGCGCGGGCATCGATCCTCGGTATCCGCTCGATGTGCTCGTCGAACTCGGCGGCGCCGGCGGGCGCACCGGTGCACGGACGATCGACGAGGGCGAGAGGGTCGCTCAGGCGATCACCGATGCCGCGGGACTCCGGCTCGCCGGCGTCGGCGGTTACGAGGGGCCGTTCGGTCCCGACCGAAGTGCGGAGTCGGTGCAGGCGGTCGATGCCTTCCTCGGCACCATCCTCGAGCTGCACCATCGACTGTCGTACCTGACCGGCATCCGTCCGATCCTCACGGCCGGAGGCAGCTCGTTCCCGGATCGGGCGGCGACAGTGCTCGCATCAGAAGGCGACGACGTCGAGATCGTGCTGCGATCGGGGGCCTTCCAGATCCACGACGACGGTTTCTACGAGCGGATGTCCCCGTTCGGGCCGCTCACCGGTACAGCGCGGCTGCGTTCGGCGATGCATGCGTGGGCACGAGTGGTCTCACAGCCGGAGCCGGGACTCGCGCTTCTGGATGCCGGCCGCCGAGACGTGCCGTTCGACATCGACCTTCCCGTCCCCCAGTCCGTGCAGGGTGAGATCACCGCGCTGAACGATCAGCATGCGTTCTTGCAGTTCGCCCCAGGGGGGCAGGTTCCGGTCGGCACCGTGGTGCGTCTCGGGCTGTCGCACCCGTGCACGGCCTTCGACAAATGGCGGGTCGTGCCGGTGATCGACGATCCGGATGCGGATGACCCGAACATCATCGGTGCGGTGGCGACATGCTTCTGAGCGCGGAACAGGCTGCCGCGGGACGCGTGCGGATCTACCGCCGCGCCACAGTCATCGACGGCAGCGGTGCTCCGCGGTACACGGCAGATGTCGCTGTCGAGGGAGAGCGGATCGTCGCCGTCATCCGCACAGGCGACGAGCGAACTCTCGAGTTGCCGGCCGGTGCGGTCGAAGTCGAGGCGAGCGGTCTCGTCCTCGCCCCCGGCTTCATCGACATGCACGCGCACAGCGATCTTGCCGTGCTCACCGGCGCCGCGCACGAGGTGAAGCTGCGCCAAGGCGTCACCACCGAGGTCGTGGGCCAGGACGGCCTCGGATATGCTCCGCTCGATGACGCGGCGGCGTCGGTAATTCCCGCGCAGATCGCCGGATGGAACGGCCCGTGCGATGCGCCATGGCGCACGATGGACGACTTCCTCACCGCGATAGACGCGGCAACGGCGGCGAACGTCGCCGTGCTGGTTCCCCAGGGGAACCTCCGGATGATGACCGTCGGTCATGAGAACCGGGCCGCGACCGAGGCGGAGATCGGCCGGATGTGCGCGCTGCTGGGCGCAGCGCTCGACGCCGGCGCATTCGGAATGTCGAGCGGACTCACGTACACGCCGGGAATGTACGCCTCCACCGCTGAGCTCGAGGCCCTGTGCCGCGTCGTGGCCGAGCGAGGTGGATACTGGGCCCCGCATACCCGCAGCTATGGCGGGGGAGCCCTTGACGCTTACCGCGAGGCGCTCGATATCGGTCGCCGCACAGGCTGCCCCATCCACCTCACTCACGCCACGATGAACTTTGCGCCCAATCGCGGTCGTGCCGCCGACCTGCTCGCGCTGGTCGATGCGGCCATCGCTGACGGCGTCGACGTCACTCTCGACACCTACCCGTATCTGCCGGGCGCGACGACGCTCGCCGCCCTCCTGCCGAGCAGGCTCGCGGGCGGCGGAGACCTCATCGCCGCCATCCGAGCGCTGGATGCCGCTGGTCGTGAGCAGGTGCGCGTCGAACTCGAAGAAGTCGGCTGCGACGGCTTCCACGGAGAACGGGCGGACTGGTTGCAGATCGAGATCTCCGGCACCGCGAATCCCGCCCTCTCCGGGCTGGTCGGATGCACCATCGCCCAGATCGCTGCTGACCAAGTCCGACGCCCTATCGATGTCGTGCTCGACACGATCGTGGAGGATGCCGGGGCCACCGGCATCCTCATGCACATCGGTGACGAGCAGAACGTCCGCGAGATCATGCGGCATCCGCATCACACCGGGGGCAGCGACGGGATCCTGATCGGCGCGAAGCCGCACCCTCGCGGATTCGGAGCGTTCCCGCACTACCTGGGGCGCTATGTGCGAGAGCTCGGCGTCCTCAGTCTGGAAGAGGCTGTGCAGCATCTCTCGGCCACACCGGCGCGCAGACTGGGGCTCGATCGCGCGGACGCACCGCGTGGTGTGATCCGAGAGAGAGCCGCGGCCGACCTCGTGCTGTTCGATCCTGATACCATCGCCGCCGGCGCGACCTTCGACGATCCGAGAGCACGACCGGTCGGAATCATCGAGGTGCTCATCGCGGGCGCCCCCGTCGTCGCGAATGGCGATGTCACGGGTGCCGCACCCGGTCGCGCACTTCGGATGCCGCCGCCGCCTCACCGGGCGACCATGCCGCTGATCGAGGCCGAGATCGACCCGCACCGCGCGTCGTTCGTGTTGCATCGCGATGCAGCCGTCATCGCGCCGGAGTCGCTCGGCGGCGTCGGCGCGATTCTGCGCGAGAGTCTCGGACTGAGCGATGCGACGAATCCGGATGCTCCGCGGATCGTGCTGCGAATCGATGACAGTCTCGAAAGGGATGAATCGTTCCGGATCGAGGCCGATGGCGACCAGATCGTGCTCGCCGGGGCTGCACCGGTAGCCGTCTTCCGGGCAGCGATGACTCTGCGTCAGTTGTGCGCTCCCGACGCGGCGATCGGCTCTCGCATCCCCGCTGGCACGTGGGCGGGCGCCCCCGCTCACCGCTGGCGCGGCGCGATGCTCGACGTCGCACGGCACTTCCGGCCGGCGGCCGACATCCGCCGACTGGTCGACCTGCTCGCCGCCCACCACCTGAATGTGCTGCACCTTCACCTCACCGATGACCAGGGCTGGCGCTTCGAGGTGCCCGGATTCCCCCGGCTCACCGAGATCGGTGCGCGCCGCGACGCCACTCAGCGCGGTCACGGGCCCCGTGCGAGCGTTGTTGCCGGTGTGCACGAAGGGTTCTACACGACGACGGAGCTTCGAGAGCTCGTCGAGTATGCGGCAGCTCGCTTCGTCACGATCGTGCCGGAGGTCGAACTGCCGGGTCACGTGCAGGCTGCGCTTGCGGCCTATCCCGATCTCGGCAACGTCGACGTCGGCGAGGCGGCCACGGCGCCCTGGGAGCGATTCGGAGTCAACCCCCGCGTCCTGGCGCCGACGCCAGACGCATTGGCATTCGGTCGTGCGGCGATCGATGCGCTGTGCGACGTCTTCGACTCGCCCTGGATCGGGATCGGCGGTGACGAGGTTCCGGTCGACGAATGGGCGCAGAGTCCCGCGGCGGCCGAGCGGATGCAGGAGATCGGCCTTGCTGCACCGCACGACGTGCAGCCGTGGTTCACCCGGCACTTCGTCGAGCATGTCCGCGCCCGCGGGCGCACGGCTATCGCGTGGGATGAGGTGCTCGAAGGCGACGTCCCCGATGGTGTGACGATTCTCGCCTGGCGCGGCCCCGTGGCCATGGCGGAGGCGCTGCGCCGCGGCATCCCGGTCATCGGATGCCCCGACCTGCACACCTATCTCGACTATCGCCAATCCGCATCCGATGATGAGCCGGTGCCGGTCGGTCCTCCGCTCTCGCTCGAGCGGGCGTACGGTCTGAGCCTGCCGGACGGCGTCATCGGTGGGCAGGCGAACACCTGGACCGAGCACCTGACGACCCGTGACCGCGTGGACTTCGCAATGTTCCCGCGTCTGAGCGCCATCGCGGAACGACTCTGGGCCGGGGGCGCACCGGGCGACATCGAAGGCTTCCTCCGCCGTCTCCCGGTGCAGCAGAGCCGACTGGCCGCCGCCGGCGTGCAGTATCGTCAGCTCGACGGGCCGACACCCGACCAGCGTCGGCCCGGCATCCCCGGGAAGCCGATCAGCATCGCCGACCGCGAGCAGATCGTGACGGAGCTCGTGAAAGAACTCCGACTTGCGCAGACCCCTGTTCGTAAGGTGAACTAACAAACATGTCCGAAACGGGTGAGCCGCGGGATTCGACCCCTGTCCAGTACGTCAGCGCGCAGCCGCATGCCTTCGGGCCGGCGCGCTCTCTGCGTTCCCGCGCCAAGGTGCTCCCCGAACATGCCCGCGGGCACAACAGGGCGCTGGTGCTGCAGACGCTGTACCACGCGGGGTCGATGAGTCGCGCCGATCTCTCGCGCGAGACCGGGCTGACCCGCGTGACCATCTCCGATCTCGTCGCCGAATTCATCACAGACGGGATCGTCATCGAACTCGGCATCCGCGAGACGAGCGGCCCCGGAAAGCCGCCTATCCTCATCGACATCGATCGCCTCGGGCACCAGATCATCGGGCTCGATCTCTCGGACACCGAAGTGTTCCGCGGCGCGGTTCTCAGCCTCGACGGCGACGTGCTGGTGCGCCGTGAGGTCGCACGGCCCGCGCAGTCCGACGGAGGCGCAGCTTATGACGCGGTTCTCAGCCTCAGTCGCGCACTCGTGTCTGCGGCCACCGCGTCGCTGCTGGGCGTGGGCGTCGGCACCCCTGGCGTCGTGCGCCCGGACGGGGTCGTCCTGAACGCTCCCAACCTCGGCTGGAGGGACTTCCCTCTCGAGGCCCGACTCGGAGCTGACCTCGATCTGCCTGTGCTCGTGCGCAATGACGCGAACGCCGCGGTGCTCGCCGAATACACGTTCGGGGACGCTCGGTCCGACTTCATCCTGATTAAGATCGGATTCGGCGTCGGCGCAGGTCTCATCTCCGGCAGTCAACCGCTGATGGGAAGCCGTTTCGCCGCCGGTGAGATCGGGCACGTCATCGTCGGCACCGACGGGGGGCCGCACTGCGTCTGCGGACGAGACGGATGCCTGGAGGCCTGGCTCAGCGTCACGCGACTGCGCGACGAAGTTGCAGCACACCCCGATGCCCGCGACGTGATCCTGCGCGATGCGGGAGCGCGCATGGCGATCGCTATCGCTCCCATCGTCACAGCGCTCGACCTCTCTGAAGTGGTGCTCTCCGGACCATCCGATCTGCTCGACGGGCCGCTCATCGAGGCGGCCACCGAAACGCTGCGCGCCCGCACGCTCGAAGGTGTCTTCGACGACGTCGTGATCCGGCTCACCCGCCAGGACGACATCGTGCTTCGCGGTACTGCTGTCATGGTGCTCTCCGGTCAGTTGGGAGTCTCGTAGTGCCACTGGCAGACCTTTCCCGCGTCGTTGCCGTTCGCATCGGTCTTGACATCGGCGGGACGAAGACAGATGCCGTCGCCGTCTCGGATGCGGGCGACATCATCGGCCGCGTTCGTCGCCCGACAGGGCACGGAGCGGATGCTGTCGTCGCAGATGTCGTGGACAGCGTCCGCGAGTTGCAGGCAGAAGCGGGCTTCGATCTTGCGGATGTGCGCAGCGTCGGCGTCGGCATCCCTGGCCTCGTCGACGCAGCACATGGTCGGGTGCTGCACGCGGTCAATCTCGGTGTGGAGTCGCTTGATCTGGCCACGCTCGCCGGCGCCAGGCTCGGTGTTCCTGTCGCCGTGGAGAATGATGTGAAGGCCGCCGCTCTCGGCGCAGCATCCCTGCGCGGATCGCAGGCTGCTCCCTCGATGGCGTACCTCAACCTCGGCACGGGAGTGGCCGCCGGAATCGTCGCAGACGGTCGCCTCTGGAGAGGCGCCAGAGGCACGGCGGGTGAAGTGGGCCACATCTCCGTCGATCCGACCGGACGAGTGTGCACCTGCGGTCAGCGCGGCTGCATCGAGACGCTCTGCGGCGGAGGCTCGGTCGCCCGCGCCTGGGGACGACCCGGTGCCCTCCCTGTGCGCGACATCTTCGACGCGGCCGACGCAGGCGACACCGAAGCGCTGATGCTTCGCACCGACCTCGCGCGCGGCGCAGCGGCCGCCGTGCGGGTGCTCGTGCTCAGTTGTGACGTCGAGACGGTCGTCATCGGCGGCGGAATCACCGCCCTCGGTGAGCGCCTCGGCGTCCTCATCCGAAACTCTCTCATCGCCGATGCGGCAGGGTCGCCGTTCCTGCGGTCGCTGCATCTCGATGAGAGAATCGAATTGCTTCCCTCCGGTTCTCCGGCGGCCGCCCTCGGCGCCGCGCTGGTCGGAGCGCTCGCCCCCGAACAGGAGATTGCTATCCATGGCTGAAGTCGTCATCGTCGAGAACCCCGCTGCTGCGGGAGCGCTGGTCGCGGATGAGATCGTGCGATTGATCGCGCGGCGTCCGGATGCCGTATTGGGCCTTGCCACCGGATCGACTCCGCTCCCGGTGTACGAGGCGCTGCACGGACGTCTCGCGGGAACAGATGTGTCGCAGGTGCGCGGATTCGCTCTCGATGAGTACGTCGGCATCGACCCCGCTCACCCCGAGAGCTACCGGTCTGTGATCACCCGCGAGGTCGTGGAACCGCTGGGTCTGAACCCCGAGCGCATCCACACTCCGAACGGTGCTCTGGAGAGCGTCCAGCATGCCGGTGCTGACTACGAGGCCGCGATCGAGGCTGCTGGCGGCGTCGACCTGCAGATTCTCGGAATCGGCACCGATGGTCACATCGGATTCAACGAGCCCGGCTCATCCTTCGCTTCGCGCACGCGCGTGAAGACCCTCACCGAGCAGACCCGCAAGGACAACGCCCGCTTCTTCGACTCGATCGACGATGTGCCGATGCACTGCATCACTCAGGGCCTCGGCACGATCCAGCGCGCGCGGCATCTCGTGCTCCTCGCGTTCGGCGAAGGGAAGGCACGGGCCGTCGCCGGTGCCGTCGAGGGGCCAGTCAGCGCGCTGCTGCCGGGGTCGGCCATTCAGCTGCACGAACACGTGACGGTCGTCGTCGATGAAGCCGCAGCCTCCCAGCTGAAGCTCGCCGACTACTACCGTTACGCCTTCGACAACAAGCCGGAGTGGCAGGGGCTCTAACGCCGGGAGGGCGCGTCCTGGTCCCGCGCGAGCGCGGGCCAGGCGATCGGCAGCAGGTGCTCGAGGCTCAGCGGCGCGAGCTCGAGCGTGCCGATGTCTGCCGGGGTGATCCATCGCAGCTCGGCGAGCTCGGCCTGCACGCTGACCGCATCCGCGTCGATCGTGAGCGCGAACGCGTCGGCGATGACGCGGTGACCCGGTTCATTCGCGGCGGCGGACGTGAATCTGCCCAAGGGCTCCAGTTCGGTCTCGGCAACGATCAGCCCGAGCTCTTCATCGAGTTCGCGGGCGAGCGTCTGGGCCGGGCTCTCGCCGGCCTCCGGCTTCCCTCCCGGCTGCATGAACGCGGTCGTGCCCTGCTTGCGCACGACGAGCACGCGTCGGGTCTGATCGTGGATCACCGCCGCGCTGACGTGGATATCAGGCATGATCGAACACCTTTCCGGGATTCAGGATGCCGAGGGGATCGAACACGCGTTTGATCTGTCGCTGGATCCCCCACTGATCCTCGCCGAGTTCTTCGGAGAGCCACCGGCTCTTCAGTATCCCGATGCCGTGCTCGCCGGTGAGGGTGCCGCCCAACCGGATCGCGGAACGGAACAGATCATCTGCGGCGGCCCACACGACGTCGGGGACCTCTTCGCCTTCGAAGATGAAGTTCGGGTGCAGGTTTCCGTCGCCGGCATGGGCGACCGAGGGGATGATCAGCCCATACTGCTTTTCGATGCGGGCGATCTCGTCGTACATCGCCGGCAGGGCGCTGCGCGGCACCGAGACGTCTTCGATCAGGGTCGTGCCGAGACTCGCGAAGGCGCCATGCATCGAGCGGCGGATCGTGAGCCGCCGCTCGCCCTCGGTGCGGTCATAGGTGAGCGCGACCTCTCCGCCTGCCGTGCGCAGGACCTCTGCGATGCGATCGGCATCGGAGCGGGCAGTGGGCCCATCGGTCTGGATGGTCAGCTGTGACGTCGCGGGCGGGGGAGCGGACAGCGACAGGTACGCGTGCACTGCGGCGAGGCTGGTCGCGTCGATGAGCTCCATGATCGCCGGCTGGACACCGGATGCCGTGACCGCGGCCGACCCCATTGCCGCTGCGCGCACACTCGAGAACAGTGCGGTGAGCGTGCACGTCTCGCCCTCGACGACGCGGCGAAGTTTGAGAGTGGCGCCGACGACGACACCGAGGGTGCCCTCCGAGCCGATGACGAGCGACGTCAAGTCGAGACCGGTGACGCCTTTCACGCTCCGGTGCCCCAGGTGCAGGAGGCGCCCGTCGGCGAGCACGAGATCGATGGCGAGCACGCAATCGCGGACCACGCCATATTTCGCACACAACAGGCCGCCGGCGCCGGTGGCGATATTGCCTCCGACGGTGGAGATGTCGCGGCTGGCGGGGTCAGGTGGCCACCACAGTCCGCTTTCGGCGAGCAGGGCGCCCAGATCCGAATTGAGGATGCCGGGCTCGACGACCGCGATCAGATCATCTGGGCGAATCTCGAGCACCCGATTCATCCGTACGGTCGACAGCACGATCTCGCCGGGGCCGGCATTCGCAGCCCCTGCGAGCCCAGTTCCGGCGCCGCGAACAACGACCGGAGTGCGATGCTCGGTAGCAAGACGCATCGTCTGCTGCACGTGGGTGATGCTCTCCGCGTGCACGATTGCGAGCGGTCTGCCACGGGAGCGATGTCCCGACCGGTCAGAGCGCGCGGCCTCCAGAGAATCTTCGGCGACGTCGACAATGTCGCCGAGTGCTTCCCTCAGGGCCGCGAGGGCGGTCAACGCAGGTTTCTCCTACCCGTGACGACACCGGTTGCCACGGCGACGACCGCGAAGGCGATGCCAGCCCACGCCTGTCCCATCGACCACCACGCCAGCGTGACGCCTGCGTAGATCAGCAGTTCGACAGCCGCGCGGATGAACGGATGCAGCTGCAGTACGGCGCGAGGAGAGAGGAAGAGCGCCCAGACCAGCAGCACGACGGCGGGTGTGCCGAGACCGAGGACGAGGCTCCACGGGAAGCCCCACATCGAGAAGCCCCAGATCGCAAGCGACGCCAGCGCGACGATCAGGACGACGGTCCGAATGATCTCGAGTGGACTGATCCTGGGCCGGGTGGGATCGGGGACGGCGTCTACTGCTTCGGGCATGATCCCAGTCTATTCGGCCGGGATCGATTCCTCAGTCGGCGCCGGTTCGGGCTCCTCGATGGCAGGTTCGTCGGAGGGGACTTCCGCCGCGGGAGCGGTCTCAACGGCATCGGTGGACTCGTCGGCAGCGGGCTGCTCAGGAACCATGGTCTCTTCGATGGCGAACTCGTCTGCTGGCATCGCCGCTGAGGGAGGCTCGACGGCGCTCTGCGGCGCCTGCGCGAGAGGTTCGACGTCGGTGGGCTGTTCGGCGGAGGCTGCTGAATTGCGGTTGGCGCCAAGGGACCAGAGTGTGCTCATGAGCGGATACTCCGCACCATCGTCAGTGAAGTACTGGATGGTGACGCTCGCATTGCGCACGATCTGGATGAAGGTAGGACGCAGGTCCAGCACGCCAGCGCCGTCGGCATCGAGAACGATCTGCCCCGCACCGTTCGAACTGCCGTCGATGAGCGCCTGCACGGTGGTGCCGGGAACCCCGTTCACGGTGATGTTGAGATGGGTCTTTCCTGCGCTGTCGATCGAGACCGATGTGCCGACGATCGTCACAGGAGCGGTGGGACCGGCTGGTTCGGCGGGGTCTGTCGGGTCGACAGGAGGCTCCGTGGGATCCACGGGAGGGTCCGTCGGATCGGTCGGGTCCGTGGGGTCGGTGGGGTCCGTGGGGTCGGTCGGGTCGGTCGGGTCGGTCGGGTCCGTCGGCTCCGTCGGGTCCGTCGGATCGGTCTCCCCACCGTCGCCGGGGTCGGTCGGCTCCGTCGTCTCTATGCCGTCGTTACCCTCACGGTCGCCGGACTGCTCGTCGTCGACAGGCGCAGAGGCCTCTTTCACCGGTGCCTCGGCGACGGGCGGCGCGACGGGCGGCTGCAGGTCGGGAGCATCCTTCGGCGTCTTCTTCTCCGGAACGTCGAGAACGAGGGTGTCCTTCGACTCGATGCTGCCATCGGGCGCGACATCCGAAGAGATGGATGAGCTGTCTGCATCACCAGCGCTGGGCAGTGACGTCACGGGACTGGCAACGAGAAGACCGGGGACGATCGCCGCGGCTGCGACTACGCCGGCGACGACCAGCGCCGCCGATCCCGCGCCGACGAGTGCACCGATGCCCGTGATGGCTCCGCCACTCGCACCGCTGCCCGCTGAGCCGCTGCCAGCGGTGCTCGCCGCAGCCTCCACACCGGCCGGTGTCGCACCGGTGACGACGACGCCGCCAGCGACCACGCTGGAAGGCATTGCGGCGATGGCGACGGCAGGAACACCGCCGGTCTGCAGCATGGCTGCGTAACCGCTGGCTCCGGCGATACCCAGGACCAAGGGCAGCAGAACCAGCGCGAGTCGGCTGGAGACCTCATCGGCTTCGCCGGCGACGATGAGGCAGCGTGCGCAGCCACCGAGGTGCGCGTCGACGCGTGCGCGGTCTCGTGTGCTGACGTTGCCGCGTGAGTAAGCTCCGAGATGCTCTATCGTCCAGTGGCATTCCGAATCGGAAGCTGTGCTGCGAAGGTGCGCCTGCACCCATGCCTCGCGCAACCCCTCGCGGGCGCGGAAGGCGAGCTGGGACACGGCACCGGCCTTCATGCCCAGCAGGGGGCCGATCTCGGCAGGCTTCATCTGCTCGATTTCGGAGTACCAGAGCACCTCTTGCCAGCGCGTGGGCAGGCTGCGGAACGCTTGCGCTGTCAGTCCGCGGTCGAGCGCGTCGTTGGTGGCCTGTTCAGTGCTGTCAGGGTCGGGAACGGTCTCGAGCTCGTCCATCGCGGTCTCGCGACGCGCGCGTCCCCACGCGGCGGCAGTATTGCGGATGCTCGTGAACAGGTAGGCGCGGAACGAACCGTTCGGGCCGCCGCCCTTCAGGATCGCCTGATAGATGCGTGCGTACGACTCCTGGACCAGGTCATCAGGATCGATGCTCGACGTGACTGAGCGGGCGACCGCGACGCCCGACGGGTAGTGGCGGCGCCAGAGCTCACCGAACGCTTCACCGTCTCCTGAGCGGGTGCGCAGGATCAGGTCAGCATCAGCTGCCGGTTCGGTCTCAGAGGTTTCGTCGTTATGCACTGTCATCCGTAGGTTGTGGGGCGTGTCGTTGGCCTCCACAAGAAGAGACGCGTGAATCGCTCATTCATCACGCGCCCGAGCTATTCTCTCGCGAAATTCCCAGCCTGGCCAGCCCTGGGGATAACTCGGAGACAATTCTCAAAAAATCTTTTCGATCTCGCGTAATGAATCGGCATGACGTTCGTCTCCTAGGTGAGAGACAGCCACAAGAACTCCACCGGGGGGCGGAGTTCGGCTCCGATGCAAGGGGTAAACGCATCGGTCGGGCAGGCTCAGGACCCTCGGGGGAGGAGGTCCTGGGCCTCCCGCTCTCGGCCCGGAGGGAGCCGGGGTCCGCCGCTGGGGAGGGCGGCCCCTCCACCTCTCATCGCGCGTGTGCTCAGCGCACTGCCGCGCCCGTCTGCACATGCTTCACCTGCAGTGCTGCGTCCAGCACCACGGCATCGCCGACGAATCCGGGTGCGAGCTGTCCCAGACGCGCGCCCAGACCGATCGCTGCCGCTGGCGTCTGCGTGAGTGCACGGACAGCGTCGACCAGAGGCACTCCTGCCTGCACCGCGCGCTGGAGTGCGATGTCTTGAGTGAGAGTCGATCCCGCAATGGATCCGGTGGCATCCGTGCGCGCAATGCCGTCCTTTACCGTCACCCGTACTGCACCGAGGTCGTAACTGCCATCGGCGCTGCCGGCGGCCGCCATGGCATCGGTGACAAGCGCCACCCGGCCAGGAGCTGAGTCGAACAGCAGCTTGATGACCTTCGGGTCCAGATGCACGTTGTCCGCGATCGCCTCGAGCACGACGCGGTGGTCTGCCGCGGCGGTGAGCACAGGACCGGGCGCGCGGTGATGGATGCCGGGCATCGCGTTGAACGCGTGAGTGAGGATCGTCGCTCCTGCATCGAACGCGGCACCAGTCTGAGCGGCATCTGCGCTCGTGTGGCCGACCGCGGCCGCAGCGCCGGCCGCGACGATCAGTCGGATCGCCTCGATACCGCCGGGCAGTTCCGGGGCGAGCGTGACCTGGCGCACCGTGCCACGCCCCGCGTCGAGCAGCCGCTGCACGTCCTCCGCCAGTGGAGCGCGAAGCAGAGACGGCTCATGCGCGCCGTGGTGCGCGACATCGAGGAACGGTCCTTCGAGGTGCGAACCGAGAACATCGGCATCCGTCTGCATCAGGTCTGCGATCGCACCGACCTGGCCGATGAGATCGTCAATAGAGGCCGTGACGAGCGAGATCACCGCACGTGTCGTGCCGTGATGCCTGTGCATCGCGCGTGCGGCGCGGATCGCCTCCGCGCCGTCGTCATAGGATGCTCCGGCGCCGCCATGCCCGTGGATGTCGACGAAGCCCGGCGCGAGCACGGCATCCGGGCCGGCGATCGTCGTGGCGTCGAGGATCGTGTCGGCATCGGGCCAATCAGACTCGGTGCCGACTTCGACGACCAGACCGTTCTCGAAGCGCACCCAGGCGTTCTCAGTCTCGGTCCCGTTGGTGATCAGACGGGCGGAATGGATCACGGTGGCGCTCATCGGTTGCTCCAATTGACCTCGGCGGGGCGGTGGCCTCCCCATTCTGCGGCATCCCACACGGCGCCGAGTCCGCCCACCCGCTCCCGGAACGACGACCACTCGCGGCGGTCGGTAGCCGACCAGGCCGTCTCTGCGAGCGCGGCGGCACGGGGGAAGAAGAGCTGATCGATGTCGGCGAGCGTCGCGATCGTCTCGCTCCACAGCGGACCCTCCACTCCGATGACGGCTTCGGCGGGGAGATCGTCGACGATCGCCGTGGGCTCCCATTCGTAGGCGGTCTTCAGATCGATGAGTGCTGCCCAGTCGAGACCCAGCGCAAAATCGGCGTCGTACTTCTGGTCGAGGTATGCGGTGTCAGACGGTGACATGATCACCCGGCCCCCGCGCTCTGCGAAGCGTCGCGCCTCATCGGCGTGCGCCGCGGATGGTGTGACGCTTCCCCAGTACTGGCCGATCGTCCCCTCGGCTACCTGCGCGGAGCCCGCCTCGTGCCACGTGACGGGTGTCTTGCCCAATTCTGCGACCAGGGCGGTGACCCGCTCCATGAAGGCGTCGAAGTCCGCGGGTGGGGTGCCGAGTGCTTCGTCGCCGCCGACATGAAGATACGGTCCGGGAGTGAGGTCGGCGAGTTCGGAGAGGACATCCCGCAGGAACTCCCACGTGCTCTCGTCGTGGATCTTCACCGAGGAGTGTCCGACGCCCCAGCCCAGGTACGGCTCGCCGCTGATCGGCAGCGGCTGGTTGAGTGATTCTGCCTGCGCGATGAGCGCATCGTTCATGACCGGCTCCTCGACGATGCCGGGATACGCGAGGCCGATCGCGTGCGTGTGACCCGGCAGGTCGATCTCCGGCACGACGAGCATGTGGTGCGCGCTCGCGTGACGCACGATCTCCTGGAAATCGGCCTTCGTGTAGAACCCTCCCGGACGCCCGAACACTGCCGTCGTCGCCCCCTTCTCGGTGAGCAGCGGACGACTCTCGATCTGCAGCCGCCATCCCTGGTCGTCGGTGAGGTGAAGGTGCAGACGGTTGAATTTGAGGGATGCCGCCCGCTCGATGAACGCCTTCACCGTGTCGACGTCGAAGAACGTGCGCGCGACGTCGAGCATCACCCCCCGGTACTCGAAACGCGGGGCGTCATCGATGTCGACGCGCGGCAGCGTCCATGCGGCGCCATCGCGCATGAGCAGCTGACGAACGGTCTGGATGCCGTAGAAGAGACCGGCGGCCGCG
This sequence comes from Microbacterium zouquanmingi, assembly GCF_052266695.1. Taxonomy (NCBI): domain Bacteria; kingdom Bacillati; phylum Actinomycetota; class Actinomycetes; order Micrococcales; family Microbacteriaceae; genus Microbacterium; species Microbacterium zouquanmingi. The sequence goes on along the minus strand of NZ_JBQPQZ010000001.1, from coordinate 232,169 downwards.
CCCTCAATGCGCACGACCTCGCCGACGCGCACGGTGTAGCCCTCCGCGCCGTGGTCGGGATCGTGCCGGAGAACGAGATCGCCCGGTTCCGCGGCGCCGTCCACGATCTCCGGACGGCGCCCAACGCGCTCGGCGATCACATCCGCCAGGACGGATGCTGCGGCATCCACCTGCTCTCGGTGCGTGCTGGCCCCGGGAGCGCCGTCCTCGACGACGACGCGCGCACTCGAAGCGAGGGCGAGTGCGCCGGTGCGCTCGACGAGGATGGAGGGAGCGGGAACAAGTGGAAGGGTCATGAACAAAAGGTACTCCGTGCAGGCCGCAACGTCGAAGTGCGAGCGCTGTTCGGGCGCCAGTGATTCCGGTATGCTCGAACGGTCGCGACTGGCGTCTGGGTGGGCTACCACCGGGGAGCGACCGTTACGGAAATTCGACCGCGCGCCTGGGCCGATGACATCCATTCCCCGATGACATTCATTCCGCAACGAAAGAGGACGACATGACCGATCCGTACTTCAACGCCCCGCTCTCCGAGGTCGACCCCGAGATCGCCGAGGTCCTCGACCGCGAGCTGAAGCGTCAGCGCACCTTCCTCGAGATGATCGCATCCGAGAACTTCGTGCCCGTCTCCGTGCTTCAGTCGCAGGGCTCGGTGCTCACGAACAAGTACGCCGAGGGCTACCCCGGTCGTCGCTACTACGGCGGCTGCGAAGAGGTCGACGTCGCAGAATCCCTCGCGATCGAGCGCGTGAAGAGCCTGTTCGGCGCCGAGTTCGCGAACGTTCAGCCGCACTCCGGTGCCACGGCGAACGCCGCCGTCATGCACGCGATCGCCCGCCCCGGCGATACGCTCCTGGGTCTCTCGCTCGACCACGGCGGACACCTGACCCACGGCATGAAGATCAACTTCTCCGGCCGTCTCTACGACATCGTCGCCTACGGCGTCGACCCAGAGACGTCGCTCGTCGACATGGACGAGGTCCGCCGTCTCGCCATGGAGCACAAGCCCAAGGTCATCGTCGCCGGCTGGTCGGCATACCCGCGTCAGCTGGACTTCGCTGCGTTCCGGGCGATCGCCGATGAGGTCGGTGCTCTGCTCTGGGTCGACATGGCGCACTTCGCCGGCCTCGTCGCGGCAGGTCTGCACCCGAACCCGGTTCCGCACGCACACGTCGTCTCATCGACCGTGCACAAGACGATCGGCGGCCCCCGTTCGGGCTTCATCCTCTCGAACGACCCTGAGATCGCGAAGAAGATCAACTCCGCTGTCTTCCCCGGTCAGCAGGGCGGACCGCTCATGCACGTGATCGCTGCGAAGGCCACGGCGTTCAAGCTCGCAGCGACGCCGGAGTTCAAGGACCGTCAGGTCCGCACGCTCTCCGGTGCCAGCATCCTCGCCGACCGCCTCACCCAGCAGGACGTCAAGGACGCCGGAATCGCCGTGCGCTCGGGCGGCACCGACGTGCACCTCGTGCTCGTCGACCTTCGGGATGCCGCGATCGACGGCAAGCAGGCCGAAGACCTGCTGCACGACATCCACATCACCGTCAACCGCAACGCTGTTCCGAACGACCCTCGCCCGCCGATGGTCACCTCGGGGCTGCGCATCGGCACAGCTGCGCTCGCCACCCGCGGGTTCGGCGATGCCGAGTTCACCGAGGTCGCCGACATCATCGCCGAGGCGCTGATCCCGGACGCCGACGTCGAGGCTCTCAAGGCCCGTGTGGACGCCCTCGCCGTGCAGTTCCCCCTGTACCCCGACCTGCAGCAGTAAGCCGCGCCCCGCCCACATTCACCGCGAGAATCGGTTTGCCGCGCGAGGATTCTGCTGCCACGCAGATTCTCGCGCGGCAGAGCAATTCTCGAGGGATGCTCGAGAGGAAGACAACATGACCGCACAGGTACTGGACGGCAAAGCCGCAGCTGCGGAGATCAAGAGCGAGCTGACAGCGCGGGTCGCCGCCTTGCGCACGCAGGGAATCGTGCCCGGCATCGCCACCGTGCTCGTCGGTGCGGACCCGGCATCACAGCTGTATGTCGGGATGAAGCACCGGCAGTCCGAGGCGATCGGGATGAATTCGATCCAGCGCGAGCTGCCGGCGGATGCTGCGCAGCAAGAGGTCGAGGCGCTGATCGACGAGCTCAACGCCGACCCCGACTGCCACGGTTACATCGTGCAGCTGCCGCTGCCGAAGCACCTCGACACCGACGCGATCCTCGAGCGCATCGATCCGGCGAAGGATGCGGACGGCCTCCACCCCACGAACCTCGGCCGCCTCGTGCTGAACGTCAACAACCCGATCACTACGCCGCTGCCATGCACCCCGCGCGGCGTGATCGAACTGCTGCAGCGCAATGGCTACGACCTGGGCGGCAAGCACGTCGTCGTCGTCGGGCGAGGTGTCACGATTGGCCGGCCGATGGGCCTGCTGCTGACCCGTCGCGACATCAACGCGACCGTCACCCAGGTGCACACCGGTACCCCTGACATGTCGCCGTATCTGCGCCAGGCCGACGTGATCGTCGCGGGCGCCGGAGTCAAGCACCTCATCAAGGCCTCAGACGTCAAGCCGGGCGCAGCGGTGCTCGATGTCGGCGTCACCCGTGAGGATGACCCCGAGACCGGCAAGAGCCGCGTGTTCGGCGACGTGCACCCCGATGTCGCAGAGGTCGCCGGCTTCGTGTCGCCGAACCCCGGCGGCGTGGGCCCGATGACCGTCGCGCTGCTGATGACGAACGTCGTCGAGGCAGCCGAGCGGCTCGTAGCATCCCGCTGAGCGGGATGGCGAGAGCGCCTAGAGCTCGTCGAGCATGCGGCGCTGCTCTGGCGTGAGCCCGTCGTCCAGTTCCGCGCGCCCTGCGGCCTGGGCGGGCGACGGCCCCGCAGAAGACGATGGGGCGGATGCCGCGGCACCCCTGCCCTTGACCTTCGAGGCGACCGAACCCATGAGCTCTCCGGTCTTGGCCTCCATGCGGTCGTCGATCTGGTCGTAGATGACCCAGGCGATCAGCAGATAGAGCGGGGGAAGCACGTACCCCCAGAACCACCCGTTCACGTTCACGCCGCTGAGCACCACGGTGAGCACCCAGACGATGAGCTCGACGATGAAGACGAGCAGGTACTGAACGAGCTTCTCTGCCAGCTTCGAGCGCGAGTCAGCCGATTTCGCTGCCGAGCCGCGGAACGCCTTGAGCAGCGTGGGCTTGAGCGCAAGAGTCGCCAGCGTGAGGATGATCGATGCCCACAGTGCGTGCCAGCCGACGCTGACACTGCGCATGATCAGGCCGATCAGGAACAGTACGACGACATTGAAGACGTACAGCGAAACTGCGCGGATCAGCCAGTTCTTCATGCGCCGAGACTACCCTCGATGCCGGTGATCCGAGCCTGCTCATCGAATCGGAATGTCGCTGTGCCCGAAGCATCCGAGACCTTCGCGCCGGTGAACTCGGCGTCGGTCCATTCCAGGTTCCAGCCGGCGAGGCGCGCGGCATCCCACACAGACGAGCGGGCATCGCTGAGGGCAAGGCCCGAGAGGATGCGAGGCGCCTTGGCGGCGGCATCCGCGACAGTCGTGGCGGGGAGGGGCGCATCGAGCAGGAACACGGCTCGCGTGCCACCGCCGATCGGCGCGGAGTAATAGGGGGAGCGCCCGGTGATCTCGGTGGCGATCGCACCGATCTGGTGCGCGGTGTCGGAGATCCAGGCTTCTGCATCAGCGCCGACGTCGTCGGGGAACGCGAGCTCGGACTGGGTCAGCTCGACCAGATCGTACTGTGCTCCGTAATCGCGCAGCTGCGCGGCGATGCCCTGCGGGTCGCCCTGAGGGTGAGCCCAGGCCCACAGCAGCGAGCGGGGCCCCGGCGCGATCGTCGCGATCAGATGCGGCCGCGTGACGATGTTCTGCGCGGGGTTGGTGATCGAGCTGAACGTCAGCGTGCCGGCAGCCATGTCGGCATCCCAGCGGTGCTCGCCGAGTGCGTCGACGGCACTGGTGAGCGCGTCCTGGCGGAGAGCGGCGAAAAGGGACGCGCGATCGGCGAGTGGCTGAAGGGCTGCGAAAGTCATGCCTCCAGTGTGGCCGCACATCCTATGAGTCCGCCACTGTCGCGGCCGGGGCAGTCCTACCCATTCGCCACACGCTGGGCGCTGCTGCACTAGAGTGTTAGAGCTTTGCCACGTGGAAAAGTGTGGCAAGAGCACACGCACTGCACTCCGCCGCACACCGCACCCGGCCGCAAGGGGTAACGACGATGACGTCAGCACAACAGAACTCTGCACCGCGCAGTCGCGCAGACCTTGAGGAGCGCCCAGGCGCGCGACTGTGGTTCACGGTGATCGTGATCGGGCTGGTCGGCCAGCTCGCCTGGACCGTCGAGAACATGTATCTCAACGTGTTCGTGTACGAGACGATCACGCCGGACCCCGCGGCGATCGCCACGATGGTCGCCCTCAGCGCCGTGGCGGCCACCGCGGCGACCATCTTCGTCGGCGCGTGGTCAGACCGGCTGCGCAGACGCCGCGTCTTCATCGCGATCGGCTACATCGCCTGGGGCCTGTGCACCGCGGGCTTCGGGCTGCTGGCGCCGGATTCAGGTGCCGTCGCGGCGCCGTATGTGCTCGCAGCGGTCGTCGGCGTGATCGTCCTGGACTGCGTGATGAGCGTGTTCGGCTCTGGGGCGAACGATGCCGCTTTCGGCGCCTGGGTGACCGAGTCGACGACTGTCCGCACCCGTGGGCGGGTCGACGGCGTCCTGGCGATCATGCCGCTGATGGCCATGCTGCTGGTGTTCGGTCTTCTGGACCCTCTGACACGCGCGGGGGAGTGGCGGTTGTTCTTCGCCGTCGTCGGTGCTGCCACCGTGGTCACGGGATTCATCGCCTGGTTCCTCGTCAAAGAGGTGCCGCGGGATGCCCTTCCGGCAGGCTCCCACGGTCCATCGGTGGCCGCACGGCTGATCGAGGGATTCCGCCCCGCGGTGATTCGCGCGAACGCGCCGCTGTACCTCTCGCTGGTTCTCTGGCTGGTCATCGGCACCTCAAGTCAGGTCTTCTTGCCGTACGTGATCATCTACCTGCAGTACTGGCTGCAGGTCGACTCCTACGCGCTCGTGCTCGGCGTATCGCTCATCGCTGCGGCCGTGATCAGTGTGCTCGGAGGTCGGGTCATGGACCGGGTGGGCAAGCGGCGGGTGCTGCTTCCCGCGGCAGCACTGTTCGCGGTCGGTCTCGTGCTGATGTTCTTCGCTCGAGACATGGTGTTCGTCATCGTCGCGGCATCCCTCGCGCTTGGCGGCATGATGCTCGCGGTCGCGTCGATCTCGGCGACGGTGCGCGACGAGACGCCGGACGGACGCGCAGGGATGGTGCAGGGACTGCGCATGGTCACGGCGATCATGGTCCCGATGATCGTCGGACCATTCCTCGGTGCGTGGGTTATCTCCGGGGCTGGGCAGACGTACGTCGACCTCGGTGTGTCCAAGCCCGTCCCAGGTCCTGAGATGTTCCTCGCCGCTGCGGCGGTGCTCGTCTTCGTGCCGGTGCTTGCCATCGTCCGTGCGCGGATGGAGCGACGCCGATGACGACGGATGCTGTGCCGTTCCCCGAGTATCCCAGGCCGCAGTTGCGGCGCGAGAACTTCATGATCCTCAACGGACGATGGGACTGCGCGTTCACCGCCGCAGGAGTCTCGCCCCAGTCTTGGGACGGCAGCATTCTTGTGCCCTTCTCGCCCGAGGCCGCGCTCTCCGGCGTCGGACGACAGCTGCAACCGGACGAGTCGTTCTGGTACCGCCGGAGGCTTGATGTCGCAGCGAAGCGAGGGCATCGCACCCTGCTGCACTTCGGCGCGGTCGATCAATCGTGCCGTGTGCTCATCGACGGAGTCGAGGTCGCCGCGCACATCGGCGGCTACCTGCCGTTCACCGTCGACATCACACGCGCTCTGGGCGTCGGCGACGTGCACGAGCTCATCGTCGAAGTACGCGACGTCAGTGACACATCGCACCATTCGGTCGGCAAGCAGCGACTCGACAGAGGGGGCATCTGGTACACCGCGCAGTCGGGAATCTGGCAGACCGTCTGGCTCGAGATCGTTCCAGACGAGCACGTCACCGGGCTGCGCCTGCGGACCCCCGATGCGCGGACGGGAGCGGCGACCGCATCCGTCGAGATCACCGTCGAGGCGGCGAGTGCCGCCCCGGTTGCGGTGATGATCAGTCAGGCCGGACAGCGCGTCGCGACCGCCCATGGGGCCCCAGGAGAAGCCCTCCAGCTGCAGATCGCCGAGCCACGGCTGTGGACACCGGAGGATCCCCATCTCTACGACATCGAAGTGACCCTCGGCGATGACCGGGTCACCAGTTACGCAGGGGTCCGAAGTGTCGGTGTGCAGCCGGATGCGAACGGGATCCCGCGCCTGCATCTGAACGGCGACCCGTACCCGCACATCGGCGTGCTCGATCAGGGGTACTGGGAGCGCGGTCTCTACACCCCGCCTGACGATGCGGCACTGGAAGCAGACGTCGTCGCGATGAAGGATCTCGGATTCACGATGATCCGCAAACACATCAAGATCGAGCCGCTGCGCTGGTACCACCACTGTGACCGGCTCGGCATCCTGGTGTGGCAGGACGCGGTCAACGGCGGTGAGCGCTACAAGCGGTGGGTCGTCTCGGCCCCCGCCATCTCACCGCATGTCGGGATCTCCGATCACCGCTACGGCGCGTTCGGAAGAGCAGATGCCGAAGGCCGGGCAGAGTTCCTCGACGAGCTGGATGCCACGGTGGATCTGCTGCGCAACTCGCCGGCGGTTGTGACCTGGGTTCCCTTCAACGAGGGCTGGGGGCAGTTCGATGCGGCGGAGGTCGCTGAGCGGGTGCGCCAGCGCGACCCGGATCGGGTGATCGATCATGCGAGCGGATGGCATGACCAGGGCGCAGGAGACCTGCGCAGTCTGCACGTGTACTTCCAGCCGATCCGTCCTGCGCGCTGGTGGCGGCGCGATGGCAGGGTGCTGGTCGTCTCCGAATACGGTGGATACAGCCTGCGCCTGCCCGGGCACAGTTATCCCGAGAAGGAGTTCGGCTACCGGCGCTTCGAGACGCGCGAAGCGCTCACCGAAGCGTATGAGAAGCTGCATCGTCGTGAGGTGCTTCCCGCGATCGCCCAAGGGCTGTCAGCGACGGTGTACACCCAGCTGGCAGATGTCGAGGACGAGTCGAACGGCCTGCTCACCGCTGATCGGAGCGCTGTGAAGCCGGACCCCGATATCGTGCGCGCGTTGAACGCGCAGTTCCGCGAGATGTTCGAAGAATCAGTCAAGGAGAGTGCTGAACGATGACCGAGCGCGAGATCACGAGTCCCGTCCCGTTGTGCTTGCCCAACGGCGATCTCAACCCGGATGCCGTCGGCTGGAGCCGGACGCCGCTGCATGACACCTCGGGAATCGCGCGCGGCATCCGCGACCGCGGCCGCAACAAGCGCTGGGAGTACTGGGCGATCGTCAGCCCGACCCACATCATCTCGATCACCGTGTCGTCTCTCGACTATGCCGCCGTGCACGGATTCTGGGTGCGCGATCGGCGGACTGGAGTTACGACCGATCGAGGCAAGATCGGCGGTCCGTGGACGGCGACGCTGCCGCCAACACTGGGTGAAGGACCGGCGACGGCGAAGACGCGTGATCTCGAGATCGAGATCACCGAGGTGCGAGGCGCCACCAAGATCACCGCGAAGGCACCGGGGCTGTCGGTGTGCATCAGCGCGGAACGGGAGACCAGTCACGAGTCGATGGCGGTCGTCGTGCCGTGGAGCAGGAGGCGCTTCCAGTACACGGTGAAGGACGTCGTGCGTCCGGCGATCGGGCACATCGAGATCGATGGGGTCGTCACAGAGCTCGAGAATGCGTGGGCCGTGCTCGACCACGGGCGCGGGCGCTGGCACCACGACGTGCGCTGGAACTGGGCTGCCGCGGTCGGCCACACCGACGGGCACCTGGTCGGGCTGCAGTTCGGTGCCAGATGGACCGAGGGCACCGGCATGACCGAGAACGCCCTGATCGTCGATGGGCGGACGACGAAGATCTCGGAGCAGCTGCGCTGGGAGTACGACCTCGAGCGTCCCATGGAGCCTTGGCGCATCACCGGAACGGACGTCGACGTCACACTGACGCCCGAGTACGACCACACCTCGCGCACCAATCTGGGGGTGATCGGAACGCGAGGCGATCAGGTGTTCGGAACCTTTGACGGCTGGGTGCGCGTCGATGGCAGACGCATCGAGATCAGCTCACTGTTCGGGTGGGCAGAGGACGTCGCCAACCGCTGGTGATGCTCAGCTGACGAGCGCTCCGGCCTGTTTGGCGGCGCCGAGAGCGACGTACTCCGCGGGCTCCGGCACCTCGATGGGAAGGCCGAGAACCTGGGCGGCGACCTGCCGCACAGCTTCGGACTGCGCTCCGCCGCCGATCAGGAGCGCGCGCTCAAGCGGGATGCCGAGAGCGCGAAGCGCGTCAAGACCTGCACCGAGCCCGCTCAGCATGCCTTCCACAGCCGCGCGGGCGAGGTTGGGGCGGGTCGTGGAGGCCAGAGTCATTCCAGACACCGTCGCCGTGGCATCCGGCAGGTTCGGGGTGCGCTCGCCCTCGAAATACGGCACGAGAGTGAGCCCGCCGGCGCCAGCGTCCGCCTCCAGCGCGAGTGCGCTGAGGTCGTCGAGAGAGACACCCAGCAGGGATGCTGTGACAGCCAGCACCCGCGCCGCATTGAGCGTCGCCACCAGGGGGAGGAAGTTGCCGGTCGCGTCGGCGAAGCCGGCGACCGTACCGGACGGATCCGTGACAACGCGCTCGCTGACCGCGAAGACCGTTCCGGACGTGCCGATCGAGACGACGACATCGCCGGGGGCTGCGCCGAGTCCGAGGGCTGCGCCCGCGTTGTCTCCGGCGCCCGCTCCGACCAGGCGATCAGAGGCATCGCGCACTGACTCGTCGGGGCCGAGAACGCGGGGGAGCGCCGCGTCATGACCGAGAGCGGCGATCAGCAGTTCGCGGTCGTACTCGCCGGTGGCTGGATCCCAGTATCCGGTGCCTGAAGCATCCGAGCGGTCGGTGACGAGCTCGTCGAGCACGGGGTTCTCCGGCCCGAAACCGCGCAGCCGCCAGGTGAGCCAGTCGTGCGGAAGCGCGACGGCCGCGACGCGAGATGCGCTCTCCGGCTCGTTGTCGCGCAGCCAGCGCAGCTTGGTGATGGTGAACGACGCCACTGGGACGAGCCCTGTGCGAGCAGCGAGCTGCTCGGCGCCGAACTCAGCGATGAGCTCTTTCGCGGCATCCGCAGAACGAGTGTCGTTCCAGAGGAGTGCATCGCGGATGACGCGGCCTTCGGCGTCGAGCGCCACCATTCCGTGCTGCTGGCCGCCGATCGCCCACGCGGAGACGTCGTCGAGTCCGCCGGCCTCCGTGAGCGCGATGTTCAGCGCCGTCCACCACGCCTCGGGGTCGACTGACGTGCCGTCAGGATGGGAGGCGCGACCGGTGCGCACGACGGCACCGGTCGCGGTGTCCACCACGACGACCTTGCAGGACTGGGTCGAGCTGTCGACCCCGAGAGCAAGCGGCATGATCAGCGCGCGCCGAGAAGGTGCTCTGTGGCGAGCTGCTGCAGGCGAACGAAGCCGAAGCCCTTGCCGCCGAGGTAGGCGTCTGCGTCGAAGTCCTCGTAGGCGCTGCGGTCGGCGAGGAAGTCGTCGTAGCTCTCGCCCGGGTTCAGAGTCGGCTGTGCGAGCTCGTCGACCTTGGCAGCAGCCAGTGCTTCCTGGACCTCGGGGTCGGCGCGGAACGCAGCGGCACGCTCCTTGAGGAGCAGGTAGGTGTGCATGTTCGCTGCGGCCGAGGTCCAGACACCCGTCTCGTCCTCGGTGCGCGACGGCTTGTAGTCGAAGTGGCGAGGGCCGTCGTAGGCGGGAACGGGCTGGGTTCCTGAGCCTGTCGAAGGGCCACCGTTCTCGAGCAGGTCGACGAGCGAGAATGCGTTGTGCAGATCGCCGTGACCGAACACGAGGTCCTGGTCGTACTTGATGCCGCGCTGGCCGTTGAGGTCGATGTGGAAGAGCTTGCCGTGGTACAGCGCCTGCGCGATGCCAGCGGTGAAGTTCAGGCCCGCCATCTGCTCGTGGCCGACCTCGGGGTTCACGCCGAACAGCTCGGAGCGCTCCAGCGAGTCGATGAAGGCGATCGCGTGGCCGAGCGTGGGCAGCAGGATGTCGCCGCGGGGCTCGTTGGGCTTGGGCTCGATGGCGAAGCGGATGTCGTAACCCTTGTCGGTGACGTAGTCGCCGAGCAGGTTGACGGCCTCGCGGTAGCGCTCGAGTGCCTGGCGGACGTCCTTGGCCGAGTCGTACTCTGCGCCCTCGCGGCCGCCCCACATGACGAAGGTCTTTGCTCCCAGCTCGGCACCGAGGTCGAGCTGGCGGAAGACCTTGCGCAGCGCGTAACGACGCACGTCGCGGTCGTTCGAGGTGAAGCCGCCGTCCTTGAAGACGGGGGCGCTGAACAGGTTCGTGGTGACCATCGGCACGATCAGCCCGGTGTCAGCCAGCGCGCCCTTGAGGCGGTCGATCTGGGTCTGACGCTCGGCGTCGGTGGAGCCGAAGGCGAAGAGGTCGTCGTCGTGGAAGGTCAGACCGTAGGCGCCGAGCTCAGCGAGCTTCTCGACAGCGTGCACGACATCGAGTGCCGGACGGGTAGGGCCGCCGAAGGGATCGGTGCCGTTGTAGCCGACGGTCCAGAGACCGAAGGAGAACTTGTCTTCGCGGGTGGGGGTGGGCATGGCTGCTCCTCTGCAAGCGGTGGCTCAATATAAGTTGTGATAGACAACATAAGCCATCGAGGGCCCGTCCGCAATTGCAATCGCCGGAGACGATTCTCAGCGTCGAGGGGCGGCGGTGGATTCGCGCACGACGAGTGTCGTCGGCATCCGGATCGGCTCCGGTGTGTGTCCCCGCAGCACGTCCAGCAGCATCCGCACGGCGGCGGTTCCCATCTCGGGCAGCGGCTGGCGCACGGTCGTGAGCTGTGGTGTGTGCGAGGCGGCATCGAGGATGTCGTCGAAGCCGACGACCGAGATATCGTCCGGCACTCGCAGTCCGCGCTCCGAAGCGATGCGGATCATCTCGATGGCAGACAGGTCGTTTGCCGCGAAGACCGCGGTCGGGGCGTCCGGCAGGTCGAGAATCTCTCGTGCCGCCTCTGTGGAATCCGAGGTGCGGTATCCGCCATCGGCGATGAGTTCGGGATCGAAGGGGATGCCGGCCGACTCGAGGGCCTCACGGTATCCGCGCTCTCGTTCCCGAGCGGATTCGAGGTCGATGCGCCCGCGCAGGTGCGCGATCCGGCGGTGGCCGAGCGAGATGAGGTGCTCGGTCGCTGCGCGCGCCCCCTCGACGTTCGCAACCCCCACGGTGGCGGGGTCATCTGCGCCGATGTGGGGGTCGACGGAGACGATCGGCACCGAAGTCTTCGTGCGCGTGGTGGTGGGTGTGACCAGGATTGCCCCGTCGATGAGTGTGCCGCCCAGGCGTGACAGGGATCGGTGCTCCCAGCCGAGGTGGTCGCCGGCCGATACCGTTCCGGCGTACGCGAGAACGTCGTAGTCGGTGTCCTGGAGCGCGCTGGAGACTCCGCGCAGCAGCTGGAGCGAGAACGGCTCGAACTCGGCCACCAGCACGCCGATGACGTTCGTGCTGCGACGGCGCATCGAGGTGGCGACCAGTGAGCTCTCGTATCCGAGATCGGAGACGACGCCCATCACGGTCGCCATCGTCTCGGGGGAGACCCCGTATCGCCCGTTGATCGCTTTGGACACCGTTGCGACCGAGACTCCGGCAGCACGGGCGACGTCGTTGATCGTGATCCGGCCATTCATGGCTTCACTATAGCCAAGGTGTCGAAAACGTTATCGATAACGTTTGACACAACGTGATCTCGGATGCCAGAGTAGGCGCACGGCATATTGGGGTTGCTGGCAACAAATGACCGCAACGGCCGTATCATCGCTCACGCAGCGGTGCGAACACCCTACAAAGGCAATCACTCGACGAAGAGGAGAACACGGCATGAAGATGCGCAGCGCGAGGGGGGCGGCGGTAGCCGTCGCAGCCCTGATGGTAGTGGGCCTGACGGCCTGCTCTGGTGGATCCGGCGACACCGCAGAGGGTGGAGACGTCGAACTGACCATGTGGCACAACTCCACCACCGGTGATGGGAAACAGTACTGGGATGATGCGTCCGCAGCATTCACCAAAGAAAACCCCGAGGTGACCATCAAGGTCACCTCCATCCAGAACGAAGACATGGATGGCAAGCTGCAGACCGCCGTGAACTCGGGCGACATGCCGGACATCTTCATGGCTCGCGGTGGCGGCAAACTCGCAGACATCGTTTCTGCGGGCAAGGTCAAAGACCTGACTGACGCCATCGACCCCGATGTGAAGAGCGCATTCGGCGAAGCGCCGTTCGCGGCCTTCACGGTCGACGGCAAGATCTACGGCATGCCCAGTGCTGTGCTGCCGGGTGGAATCTTCTACAGCAAGGACCTGTTCGAGCAGGCCGGCATTGCTGAAGAGCCCAAGACGCTCGATGACCTCGATGCCGCCGTCAGCAAGCTCAAGGATGCCGGCATCCAGCCGATCGCCCTTGGTGCAAAGGACGCATGGCCGGCAGCGCACTGGTATTACTTCTTCGCGCTGCGCGCCTGCGGCCAGGACGTCATTTCCAACCTTGTCACCGACCCCGACTTCACGAACGAGTGCTGGCTGACTGCTGCGGAGAACCTGGCAGACTTCGCGGGCACCGATCCCTTCAGCGAGGGCTTCCTGACGACCTCCGCACAGGAGGGAGCAAATTCCTCGGCAGGACTCGTGGCGAACCACAAGGCAGCCATGGAGCTCATGGGCGCCTGGAACGTCGGCGTGATCGCGAGCCTGACTCCCGACGAGCAGCCGCTGCCTGACCTCGGCTGGTTCCCCTTCCCCGAGGTTCCCGGCGGCGAAGGCGAGGCCGGAGCGATGATGGGTGGCGTTGACGGCTACTCCTGCTCGACAGATTCTCCGGCAGCGTGCGAGGACTTCCTCAACTTCGTCTCCTCGAAGCAATGGCAGGAGAAGTACGCTGAGGCCTTCCAGACCATCCCCGCGTCGCAGGAGGCTACCGGTGCTGTCACCGACCCGTCGCTGATACCGCTGATGGAGGCCTACAGCCAGGCTCCGTACGTCGCGCTGTGGCTGGACACCGCGCTCGGCCAGAACGTCGGAAACGCGCTGAACGTCGGCGTCGTCGAGATGCTCGCAGGTCAGGGCACGCCCGACAAGCTCGTCGAGCAGATCACCACGGCTGCAGCGAGAGGCTGAACCGGCACATGATCGACACCCAGGTCACGGCGAACGCCGTGCCTGAGAACGCCCACACCGGGGCCGGCAACTCGCCGGCCCCGGTGCGGCGGCCGCGACGCGTCGACTGGCGCAAGCGCGGTGAGATCGCTCTCCTCTCAGGTCCCGCCCTCATCGTCTTCGTCGGCTTCGTCATCTTCCCCGTGGTGATGGCGTCGTACTACGGCTTCTTCAAATGGAACGGGTTCGGTTGGCCGACCGAGTTCGTCGGGCTGGACAACTACGTTCTGCTCTGGCAGGACGAGAGCTTCCGCAACGCGGTGACGCACAACTTCATCATCGTCGTGCTGTCGCTCGTCATGCAGGGCCCGATCGCGATTCTGTTCGCACTGCTGCTGAACCAGAAGATTCGCGGTCGCTCCATCATCCGTGTGCTCATCTTCATGCCCTACGTGATCTCCGAGGTCATCGTCGGCATCGGATGGAGCCTGATGATGCAGGACGCGGGGGCACTGAACTCTCTTCTCGAGAAGTGGGGCCTCGGTGCATTCCAGCAGTCCTGGCTCGCTGACCCCTCCATCGCGATCTGGACGCTGATGGTCATCATCACGTGGAAGTACATCGGCTTCGCTGTGATCCTCATGCTCGCGGGCATGCAGTCGATCCCCGAAGAGCTCTACGAGGCGGCTGCCATCGACGGCGCCGGCTTCTGGAAGATCCAGTGGCACATCACGCTGCCGTTGCTCGGACCCACGATCCGCATCTGGGCGTTCCTGTCGATGATCGGCGCGCTGCAGCTGTTCGACCTGGTCAACATCATCTGGGGCCAGTACATCTCTGCCACCGCAGGCACGTCGACGATGGCGACCTACATGTATCAGAACGGTCACCTCGCCGGCAGCTACGGCTTCGGAAACGCTGTGGCGGTGACGCTGTTCCTCATCTCCCTGGTCGTCGCCCTCGTCTACCAGCGCTTCGTGCTGCGTCGCGACACCGAGGGTGCAGTGACCGGCGAAAGCGGAAGGAAGAAGAAGTGACGACCGAGAACCTGAGCACGTCGCTGCTCGTCCAGCCGAAGAAGCCCGGCGGTGTGCGCCGTGCGCCGAAGGTGCGCTGGGGAAGCCCCGGCGTCTACCTCATCGCGATCGTCCTGATCACCATCTGCATCACGCCCGTGCTGTACATCATCATCGGCGGGTTCCGCACGAACTCCCAGATCACCCTGGATCCGTCCGGCTTCCCGGCACCCTGGCAGCTCGCCAACTACGGTGACGTGCTGGCGAGCTCCGAGTTCTGGACTGCGATGCTGAACTCCACGATCGCCGCAGTCGGCACCACAGTGGGCGCGGTGCTGCTGGGGCTCATGGCCAGCTACGTGATCGCCCGTTACGACTTCGGCGGACGAGGCCTGATGTACTCGGTGTTCGCTGCAGGGCTGATGTTCCCGATCACCGTCGCGATCACGCCGCTGTACCTGCTGATCCGCAACCTCGGGCTCGTCAACAGCCTGGCCGGGATCATCCTGCCGCAGATCGCTTTCGCTCTGCCGACGACCATCATCATCCTCGTGCCGTTCCTGCGAGCGATCCCGAAAGAGCTCGAAGAGGCTGCATCCATCGACGGTGCATCCCGACTCGGGTTCTTCTGGCGGATGGTCATCCCACTGAGCCTGCCCGGCGTCATCACCGTAGGCATCCTGGCTTTCGTCGGCTCCTGGAACGGCTACATGCTGCCGCTGTTCATCCTCAGCGATCAGAGTCTGTTCACGCTCCCACTGGGTGTGCAGAGCTTCGCCTCGCAGTATTCCGTCGACACGGCACGTGTGCTCGCATACACGTCGCTGTCCATGGTTCCTGCCCTGATCTTCTTCAGCTTGTTCGAGCGCCGCATCGTCGGCGGACTCACCGGCGCGGTGAAGGGCTGATCATGACGAGCGATACTTTCTTGGAGGCACCTCAGATGACCGCGGAGATTCCCGCATTCCCCGTCGCATCAGAGCGGGTGAGCGCACTGCTCGCGCAGATGACGCTCGAGGAGAAAGCGGCACAGCTGGTCGGCTATTGGCTCGACCAGGGTGGCGAGGTCGTCGCACCGATGCAGAACGAGATGGGAGGCGGCGGTCACTCTGAGGCGCTGGCAGAGATCACCCGTCACGGCATCGGGCACTTCACCCGCGTGTACGGCACGAGGCCAGTCGACCCCGTGGAACGAGCGGCGTGGCTGTGGACGGAGCAACGGCGCCTGAAGAGTGAGACGCGCCTCGGCATCCCCGCCATCGTGCATGAGGAGTGCCTGACGGGGCTTGCGGCGTGGAAGGCTGCGACGTTCCCGACTCCGCTCGCATGGGGAGCCTCGTTCAACCCTGATCTGGTTGCCGAGATGGGTGCGCTGATCGGGAAGTCGATGCGGGAGCTCGGGATCCATCAGGGGCTCGCTCCGGTGCTCGATGTCGTCCGCGATCCTCGCTGGGGGCGGGTCGACGAGTGCATCGGAGAGGACCCGTATCTGGTCGGTACCGTCGGCACTGCGTATGTGCAGGGGCTGCAGTCCGCAGGGGTCCACGCGACTCTCAAGCATTTCCTCGGGTACTCGGCGTCGCGCGCGGGGCGCAACCACGCGCCGGTCTCGGCCGGTCCGCGCGAGATCGCCGATGTGTTCCTCCCGCCGTTCGAGATGGCGATCCGCGACGGCGACGTCCGCAGCGTCATGAACAGCTACGCGGCGATCGACGAGATCCCGGTGGCATCCGACCCGGAGCTGCTGACGCATGAGCTGCGGGAACGCCTCGGCTTCGACGGTGTCGTGGTCGCAGACTACTTCGCGGTCGCCTTCCTCGAAGTGATGCACGCGGTCGCTGTCGATCGCGGCGAAGCCGCGGAGCTCGCGCTGAAGGCAGGCATCGATGTCGAGCTGCCTTCGGGGGACGCGTATCTCGCACCGCTCCTCGATCGGGTGCGCGCAGGCGTCCTCGACGAGGCGTACATCGACCGCTCCGTGATCCGTGTGCTCATGCAGAAGGAGCAGCTCGGTCTGCTCGAGCCCGACGTGTTCGAAGACGGCCCGCCCGCGGAGATCGACCTCGACACTCCGCGCCACCGGGAGGTGGCGCGGCGGCTGGCTGCGCAGTCGCTGGTGCTGCTGTCGAACGATGGCGTCCTGCCGCTGGCATCCTCTGCCCGGCGCATCGCGCTGATCGGACCGAACGCCGATCGCACGGATGCGCTGCAGGGATGCTATTCCTTCGCGAACCACGTGCTGGCCCACCACCCGGGATTCGAGAACGGGTTCGAGATCCCGACGGTGCGCGAAGCGCTCGTCGCCGCGATTCCGGATGCCGAGATCGTGCATGTCCGCGGTGGCGAGGTCGAAGGCGATGACCGTTCCGGCTTCGCCGAAGCCGAGCAGGCTGCGGCGGACGCCGACATCGCGATCGTGATCATCGGCGACCAGGCCGGGCTCTTCGGCCGCGGAACGGTGGGGGAGGGAAACGACGTGGAGTCACTGGACCTTCCTGGTGTTCAGCGCGAGCTCGTCGAGCGGATCGCGGCGACGGGAACCCCCGTCGTCATGGTGCTGCTCACGGGTCGCCCCTATGCGATCGAGTGGGCGCTCGACACGGGTGAGGCACGTCCTGGCGCAGTGCTCCAGGCGTTCTTCCCCGGCGAAGAGGGAGCGACAGCAATCGCAGACGTGCTGACCGGCGCCGTTTCGCCATCCGGCAGGATGCCGCTGAGCCTGCCTCGGGCAGCGGGTGCGCAGCCGTACAGCTACCTGCATCCGATTCTCGGCGGACCGTCGGACGTGACCTCGACCGACCCCACGCCGGTGCGTCCGTTCGGGTTCGGCCTGACGTACACGTCCTTCGAGTACACGGACTTCGTCGTCGATGCGCAGGCAACGACTGACGGACGCTTCAGTGCCTCGGTCACCGTGACGAACGTGGGCTCCCGAGAGGGCGCGGACGTCGTGCAGCTGTACGGGCGCGACCTCGTCGCATCCGTCACTCGCCCCGTGACTCAGCTGCTCGGCTACGCGCGGGTGCCGCTCGAGCCAGGCCAGTCGCGTCGAGTAAGTTTCGATGTTCCTGTGACGAGGTTCGCCTTCACCGACCGGCGACGGGTGAAGGTCGTCGAACCCGGTGATGTCGCTGTCTGGGTGGGGTCGCATGCGGCTGCGACCCCTGACCTCGAGCGCGGAGATACGACCGGTGGTGCGATCGTGAACTCGCGTGATCGTCATCACCGCGA
Organism: Microbacterium zouquanmingi; assembly: GCF_052266695.1. Taxonomy (NCBI): domain Bacteria; kingdom Bacillati; phylum Actinomycetota; class Actinomycetes; order Micrococcales; family Microbacteriaceae; genus Microbacterium; species Microbacterium zouquanmingi. The sequence goes on along the minus strand of NZ_JBQPQZ010000001.1, from coordinate 214,535 downwards.
CTTCGGTGCCTCCGCCACGCCGGCACGGGTGCTTCCGCTCATCGGTGAGGTCCATGCCGTCACGGGGGCCGATGCTCGTCTGGTGGAAGTCTCGTATTCGTGATCACGGCGGCCAACCCCATCCTTCCCGGGTGCTTTCCGGATCCCTCGATCTGCCGGGTCGGTGAGGACTACTACCTCGTGACGTCGACCTTCGAGTACCTGCCGGGTCTCCCGATTCTGCGATCGCGCGACCTCGTGCACTGGGAGACCATCGGCTGCGCGATCGATCGCAACGGGATGCTCGATTTCGACCGGATCGCGTCGTCCGGCGGACTGTACGCGCCGACGATCCGACATGACGGAGAGCGGTTCTGGATCGTCTGCACGATCGTCGATCAACAGGATGATTCGCGCGGAGGCAACTTCGTCATCACCGCAGAGGACCCCGCAGGTCCATGGAGTGATCCCGTCTGGCTCGATGTCCGAGGGATCGATCCCTCGGTGGCGTTCGACGAAGACGGTCGGGTGTGGATGCATGGGACCAGGCTCGCCGACGATCCGCTGTGGTTCCATCAGACCGAAGTCTGGGTGCGGGAGTACTCCCGCACCCAGCAGACACTCATCGGCGAAGAGCACGTGATCTGGCATGGAGCGGTGGATGGGGTGGTGTGGGCTGAAGCGCCGCACCTGTACCTGATCGACGGCCGCTGGTACCTGATCGCGGCGGAAGGCGGCACGGAGTTCCATCACGCAGTGAGCGTTGCACGCGCTGACGAGGTCACTGGCCCCTACGTCGGCAACCGGGCCAATCCGGTGTTCACCCATCGGCACCTCGGTCGGAGCTCGCGCGTGATCGGTGCGGGACACGCCGACCTCTTCCAGGCCCCGGACGGCTCATGGCAGGCAGTCATGCTCGCAATGCGTGCGGCGGACGGTCATCACTACCCGCTGGGACGCGAGACCTTCTTGTGCGCCGTCGCGTGGGAGGACGGCTGGCCCGTGTTCGCCCCTGGGCGTGGAAGCCTGGCCCAGGCGATCGAGATTCCGTGGTTGGATGCGGCCGTGGACGATCGCACCTGGCAGCCGGACGCGCGAAGGGCAGGCATCGTGCTTCCCGATGACCCGCGCTGGACGTCTCTGCGCGCGGTGCCGCGATCGATCGCCACCTCTGACGGCGACGGATGGACGCTGCCGGTGAGGTCAGAGACTCTGACCGATGCGGGAACAGTGGCATTCGTCGGTGTGCGGCAGCAGCACGACCACGTCGATGTGACGGTCGATCTCGACGTGTCCGCGCTCGCCGTGGGTGAGACAGCCGGGCTGGTCGTGCGGCAGTCCGAGAAGGACCACGCGAGCGTGCAGGTCACAAGAACGGATGCTGGACTGCAGCTGAGCAGCGTGCAGTGCAAGGCGGGCCGCGACACAGTCAGTGACGGACAGGTCGTCCCAGCCGAAGCAGCCGTCACTCTCGGTGTGCGCGCTCGCGGGTACGACTACCAGCTCGTCGCAGGCGGCGAGGTGCTGGCGCGCGCTGACGGGCGCGAACTGGATGCTTCGTCGACAGGCGGCTTCCTCGGAATCTGGCTGGGCGTCTTCGCGACCAGTCATGGGCGTGAACCGCACGGCTGCGTGGGAATCCGCGACTTCCGCTACGAGCCCTCCGAGGATGAGGCGGTCGCGCCGGTAGCCTGAGAACAATCGACCATGACACAGGAACGAGCACCTCGATGAAGGAACGCGCGACCGCAGTCGAAGAGGTGCGCCGTACCAACCTCGGCGAGGTGCTGCGTCTGGTGCATCACCTCGGTCCAAGATCGCGCTCGCTCATCACCGCGGAAACGGGCCTCAACAGGTCGACGGTCGCGGACCTCGTGACGGCACTGGCAGAGCACGGACTTGTCGTCGAGCAGCAGCCCGATCCGACCAAGAGGGTTGGACGGCCGAGCCCCATCGTCGCGGGCAGTCGTGAGATCGTGGCGATCGGGGTGAACCCTGAGGTCGACGCCATCGAGATCGGGGCGGTCAGCCTCGGCGGAGCGGTGCGCGTGCGCGCCCGCGTCGACGCTGTGCGCCCAGGGGTCGCGGAGGTGGTCGAGACCGTCGCGCGCGTCGTCGGCGAATGGATGGACGGCGAGCTCGCGGGCAGCCGCATCGTCGGAATCGGCGTGGCGGTTCCGGGTCTCGTGCGCTCCGGCGACGGACTGGTGCGCCTGGCGCCCCATCTGCAATGGCGTGATGAAGACATCGCGACGCCGCTCTCCGAAGCACTCGGCGTGCCGGTGGCCGTCGACAACGATGCATCGCTGGGTGCGCGTGCTGAGCATCTCTTCGGCGCCGCTCGCGAGCATGCCGACATCGTCTACCTGAACGGTGGTGCCAGTGGTATCGGTGGAGGTGCGATCCTCGGCGGTGCGCTGATCCGGGGAGCGGGCGGCTATGCCGGTGAATGGGGACAGACCAGGCCCGGCATCGCGAACGAATCACATCGCCGCACTCATGACGGCGTTCTGGAGGATGAGGTCGGGAGGGCGCGGCTCATGTCAGCAGCGCAGCTGGTGGGCGGGGATGATGCCGCTCTTGCCGCCGCTCTCGCCAGCGACCCGGGACCCACCGCGGACGATGAGGTCGACCGTCAACGCGGCGTGCTCGCTGCGACCATCAGCAACGCCGTGAATGTCTTGAACCCTTCGATGATCGTGCTCGGCGGATTCCTCGGCATTCTGCGCGATCAGGACCCAGAGGGGTTCGACGCGGCGGTACGCGAGCGTTCGCTCGCCATCTCTGCGAAAGAACTGCATATCGCATCCGCTGCCCTCGGGCAGGACCGTCTGCTGATCGGCGCAGCCGAGGCAGCCTTCGCAAGGCTCCTCACCGACCCGCTGCGGTGAGTGCGCCGCTCACAGCGTGAGCGACCAGGCGACGCTTGCGCCCATGTCCTCGGCTTCTTCGAGGTGCTCTTCGGTCATGTCACCGGTGAACACCACGGGCGCGGCGGCGAGCCGGAAGCCGTAACCGGTCGTCATCGACGTCATCGCGTGCTCGGCGCCTGTCGTGTCGTGGCCGCCGTGGATCCAGTAGGAGAAGGGGAGACCCTTCGTGTGTTCGAGCGTCTCGTAGAACGTCGTATCGAAGAAGTGCTTGAGGGCACCGGAGATGTATCCGAAATTCGCCGTCGTGCCCAAGATCACGGCATCCGCGTCGAGCAGATCCTGCGCTGTCGCCTCGAGGGCAGCACGTTCAATGACCTCTACGCCTTCGCCCTTCGCCGTGCGCGCGCCACGCAGTACCGCTGCGGCGAGCTCGGCCACCCCCGACGACGGTGAGTGATGCACGATCAGCAGGTGAGGCATGCTCTCACGCTAGTCGTCAGTAGCTGGCCCGGTCAGATGCCTCTGCCGCAGGAATCCACTCCGCAGCCAGATTCTCGGTCGCACGCGCGAGGATCGATACGTCGGCGGCGACCAGCACGAATTCTGCCCCGGCCTCAAGATAGCGGCGGGCAGTGTCGGGGGCGAATGCGTTCACTCCGACGGGCTTTCCGGCTGCGCGCACCTCAGCGATCGTGTGCTCGACAGCTGCGACGACGTCGGGATGCTCCTGCTGGCCGAGCAGCCCCATGGAGGCTGCGAGATCGCTCGGACCGATGAAGACCGCGTCCACGCCATCGACTTCGGCGATCCGACGAGCGTTCTGCACTGCGGCATCCGTCTCGATCTGCACCGTGAGCGAGGTGATCTCGTGAGCGCGCTGCAGGTAGCCCTCGATGCGGTTGAACTGCGCTGCGCGCGCAAGCGCGCTGCCCACGCCGCGGACGCCGAGAGGCGGGTAGCGGGTGGCGGCGACAGCGGCGGCGGCATCCTCAGCGGAGTTCACCATCGGCACCAGCAGGTTCTGCGCTCCGAGGTCGAGGACCTGCTTGATCCAGGTCGGATCCGCCGATGGCACACGAACGACCGGGGTGATCGGGTAGGGCGCCACAGCCTGCAGCAGTGCGAGGATCGCCTCCAAGCCGATCGGGCTGTGTTCGCCGTCGATCAGCGTCCAGTCCAGGCCAGAGCCCGCGACGATCTCGGCCGCGACCGGGCTGCCTGAGCAGATCCACGCGCCGATCAGGGGCCGAGAGCTCGCCGCGAGGCGATCGCGGAACGACGGAGGCGGGGTCAGATGAAACGACATGTGATCTCGCCCATCTCTGCGTAGTCGCAGCGCACCTCGTCGCCCTTGTGCACCCACATCGGGCGCGTGAAGGAGCCGGCGAGAATGACCTCGCCGGCCTCCAGGCGCGCACCGTGCTGGTGGAACTTGTTCGCCAGCCATGCCACTCCGGTCGCCGGGTGGCCGAGTACGCCCTGTGCGACGCCGGTCTCCTCGATCTCGCCGTTGCGCGAGAGGACACCGGGCACCCAGCGCAGGTCGATCTCATCGGGACGCTTGCGCACGTCGCCGAGCACCATCGCACCGTAGGCGGCATTGTCGCTGATCGTGTCCACGATCGTGCGGCCCTCGAGCTCGATGTGGGAGTTGAGCACTTCGAGCGCGGGAACGGCGTAGTCGATCGCGGCCAGAGCGTCTTCCAGCGTGCAGTCGGGGCCCTCGAGCGGCGCCTTCAGCACGAACGCGAGTTCGACCTCGATGCGCACGTTCGAGAAGTCGTCGAACCGGATCTCGGCGCCAGAGGAGAACACGGTGTCATCGAACATCACGCCGTAGTCGGGCTCGGTGATCCCGGTTGCCTGCTGCATCGCTTTGGATGTCAGTCCGATCTTGCGACCGGCGAGCTTGCGCCCGGAGGCGACGTTCTTGTCCCGCCATATGCCTTGAATGGCATAGGAGTCCTCGATCGTCGCATCCGGGTATCGCGCGGTGATCCGCGGGATCACGCTCTTCGTGCGATCGGCCTCGGCGAGCTCGTCCGCGATCGCTTCGATCACCTCGGCAGGCAGCGTCACAACTGGTGTCCCAGTTTGTACTCGCCCTGCTTGTACTCGGGCATGGAGTCTTCGCCCTCGTCCTTGCGGGTGTACGAGAAGCCATCGGCGCCGATCGTGACCGCCATCTCGCTGGAGTCGGTACGTGCGATGACCGGCTGCGGGTTGCCGTCGAGGTCGAGCACGAGGGAAGCCTCGGTGTACCAGGAGGGTACGACGGGGGTGCCCCACCAGTCACGACGCTGGTTGTCATGCACATCCCAGGTGACGACCGGGTTGTCGGGGTCGCCCGTGTAGTAGTCCTGGGTGTAGATCTCGACGCGGTGCCCGTCAGGGTCGCGCAGGTACAGGTAGAACGCGTTGCTCACACCGTGACGGCCGGGGCCGCGCTCGATGGCATCCGAACGGCGCAGCGATCCGAGCTTGTCGCAGATCGCGAGGATGTTGTGCTTCTCGTGCGTGGCGAACGCGACGTGGTGCATCCGCGGGCCATCGCCGCCGGTAGCGGCGGTGTCGTGCACGGTGGGCTTGCGGCGCATCCAGGCGGCGTAGACGGTGCCTTCTTCGTCCTGGATATCCTCCGTGACGCGGAAGCCGAGGTCCTGGTAGTGGCGCACTGCGCGTGGCACGTCAGGGGTGACCTGGTTGAAGTGGTCCAGACGCACGAGCTCACCCGGAGTGTGCAGGTCGTACCGCCAGGAGAGGCGTTCGACGTGGGTGGTCTCGAAGAAGAACTCGTACGGGAAGCCGAGCGGGTCGACCACGCGCACCGAGTCGCCGATGCCCTTGACGAAGCCATCTGCATTGCGGCGGACGTCGCAGCCGAGTTCGGTGTAGAACTCGACGGCACGGTCGAGGTCCTCCGCTGAACGAACACGGTACGAGAACGCGGCAACGGCCGCGATCGGGCCCGTGCGCAGCACGAGGTTGTGGTGGATGAACTCCTCCGTCGAGCGCAGGTAGATCACCTCGTCGTCCTCTGCGGTCACGTGCAGGCCGAGGATGTCGACATAGAACTGGCGGGAGGCTGCGAGATCGGTGACCACGAGCTCCATGTACGCGCAGCGGAGGATGTCTGGCGGTGACGTCTTGGGGGTCGCGACCGGGTTATCTGTCTGGATGGGTGCCTCTGCGCTCACGTAGTAGCCCGAGGAGGTCAGGGTCATGTCTTCACGGTTCGTCATGTCAGCGTCCTTACTGCTTTCCGAAAACGGGGTTGTGGACCTCGCCGAGGTTGATGTGCACGGCCTGCTGGTCGGTGTAGAAGTCGATCGATCGGTATCCGCCTTCGTGGCCGAGGCCGGACGCCTTCACTCCGCCGAACGGGGTCCGGAGGTCCCGCACGTTGTTCGAGTTCAGCCAGACCATGCCTGCCTCGATATTTCCTGCGAAGTTGTGTGCGCGCCTGAGGTCATTCGTCCAGATATACGCAGCCAGGCCGTACCTGGTGTTGTTCGCCAGGGTGAGAGCCTCTTCGTCGTCATCGAACGGCGTGATCGCGACGACAGGTCCGAAGATCTCCTCCTGGAAGATCCGCGCATCGGGGGAGACATCGGCGAAAACGGTGGGGGCGACGAAGTTGCCGGTCTCGAACCCTTCCGGGCGCCCGCCGCCGGCGACGAGCTTCGCCTCGCCCTTGCCGATCTCGATGTAGCTCATGACCTTGTCGTAGTGCTCGGGGTGGACGAGAGCGCCGACCTCGGTGGTCGGGTCGTTCGGGAGTCCGACCTTCACGCGCCCTGCCTGTGTCGCGTAGCGCGTCACGAACTCCTCGTAGATGCTGCGCTGCACGAGAATGCGCGAACCCGCAGTGCAGCGCTCGCCGTTGAGGGAGAAGACGCCGAAGATGGTCGCGTCGATGGCCGTGTCCAGATCGGCATCTTCGAACACGACAGCGGGCGATTTACCGCCCAATTCCATCGACAGTCCCTTGAGGAACGGCGCGGCGTTGGCGAAGATCAGCTGTCCGGTGCGGCTTTCGCCGGTGAACGAGATGAGCGGAACGTCAGGGTGCTTCACCAGCGAGTCGCCGGCAAAGCCCTCTTCGCCGAAGCCGTTGACGAGGTTGAAGACTCCGGCGGGGAGGCCGGCCTCCTCGAAGATGCCAGCCCAGAGGGATGCCGACAGCGGGGTGAACTCGGCCGGCTTCAGCACGACCGTGTTGCCGGTCGCAAGCGCAGGGCCGAGCTTCCACGACTCGAGCATGAACGGGGTGTTCCACGGCGTGATGAGCCCTGCCACACCGATCGGCTTGCGGTTGACGTAGTTGATCTGGCGACCCGGCACCTTGAAGGTGTCATCGGCCTGCGCGACGATCAGGTCGGCGAAGAATCGGAAGTTCTCGGCGGCGCGACGAGCCTGACCCAGAGCCTGGGTGATCGGGAGGCCGGAGTCGAAGCTCTCGAGCTCTGCAAGGCGCTGATCGCGGGACTCGACGATGTCGGCGATCTTGTGCAGCACACGCGAGCGCTCGCGGGGCAGCATCTTGGGCCATGGACCCTCATCGAATGCGCGCTTGGCTGCGGCGACGGCGCGGTCGATATCGGCGACCTTGCCGGAAGCCGCCTTGATGTAGACCTCGTTGGTGACCGGGTCGATCACGTCGAAGGTGTCGCCGTCGAGCGAGTCGACGAACTCTCCGTCGATGTAGTGCTGGATGTGATCGGGAAGGTCTGCGGGGATGCGTGAGTCGGTCATGATTCCTCCGGTATCAATGGACGGGGGCGGCGACAGCATCGTCGCGCTGTTCTTGGGCAGCTGCACGGTCGTGCGAAATGTAGGCCTCGAGGGTGGCCGAGTGGTGTCTGCGTGCGGCGTCCTCGATCTCGGCGAACGGCGCCCCGGTCTCGATCAGCGCGATGATCTGCTCGTGCTCGCGGACCGATTCATGCGCACGGCCGGGAACGAAGCTGAAGGTCGAATCGCGCAGACGGTTCAGGCGCTGCATCTCGAGGGTGACGAGCTCACGCAGGCGCGGGTTGGGGCATGAGGCGATGAGGGCCTCGTGGAACTGCTGGTTCAACTGGGTGAACGCAGTCGGGTTGAAGTGACCGAGGGTCTCGGTCATTTTCTCGTTGATCGCGCGGGCGCGCTCGAGGTCTTCGGACTTGAGGTGCGGTGCCGACAGGGCAGTCGCACTGCCCTCGAGCACGCTGAGCGCCTCCATGCTGTGGCGGTACTGCGCATCATCGACCATGGCGACGCGTGCGCCGACGTTGTGCTCGAACTGCACGAGACCTTCGGCTTCGAGCTGGCGGATCGCCTCGCGTACGGGGACGACGCTCATGTCGAGCTCGCCGGCGATGCTGCCGAGCACGAGCCGATATCCGGGTGTGTAGCTCTGGCTCGCGATGCGCTCTTTGATCCACTGGTAGGCGCGCTGTGACTTGCTGGGGGGTTTGATCATGCACGGCTCGCTTCGTACTTCGCGCGCCATTCGGCGTTCATGGGGAACAGGCCATCGACCGGGTGCCCTGCCTCGACCTGCGTGGCGATCCAGGCGTCTTCGTCCTCCTGCGCGAGGGTCGCATCGACGATCTCTTCAGCGATGGACGGGGGAATCACGATCACGCCGTCACCATCACCGACGATCACGTCGCCGGGCTGAACAGCGGCTCCACCGCAGCCGATCGTGATGTCGAGCTCCCAGGGGACATGCTTGCGTCCGAGTACCGATGGGTGGGCGCCTTGCGAGAACACCGGTAGGCCGATGCGCGCGACCTCGTCGAAGTCGCGCACGCCGCCGTCGGTGACCACTCCAGCCGCGCCGCGCGCGGTGGCGCGAAGGGCGAGAATATCGCCGAGCGTTCCGGTCGTGGCCTCGCCTCGTGCCTCGATGACGATGACCTCGCCCTCGCCGACGGCGTCGAACAGGCGTTTTTGCGCGTTGTAGCCGCCGCCATGGCTTGCGAAGAGGTCTTGGCGAGCAGGAATGAAACGCAGCGTGCGCGCGGTGCCCACGATCTTCGTTCCAGGTATGTTGGCGGCGACGCCATCGATGAAGCACTGGTGGTGCCCGCGCTTGCGCAGCTGGGCGGAGAGCCCGGCGGTGGGGGCCTTCTCGAGCTTCGCCCGCAGCTCGGCAGAGAGGCCGCTCGGCGTGGCGGGGGTGAGATCCGCTTCCTCAGCAGATCCCCACGCCTCCGTGCGCTGCGTGTCATCGACAGCGGGAAGCGAGCCCAGCGTCTTGTCGAACGGAATCGAACCCTGCGTGACAGTGGTGACCAGCCGGCCCGAGGTGGGGGAGCCGGGTGCGTTCGGAGCATCCACTTCGACCTCGACGACATCGCCGGGGACGATCACCGATGAGCCCGCCGGGGTGCCGGCGAGGATCACGTCACCGGTCTCGAGCGTGAAATGCTGCGACAGATCTGCGACGAACTGCGCGAGAGGGAAGATGAGGCCGGCGGAGTTGTCGTCCTGACGGAGTTCACCGTTGACCCAGGTGCGCACTCGGATGTCGCCCGGATCGATCGACTGCGCGTCGATCAGGTCGGGACCCAGCGGCGTGTAGCCATCGCCGCCCTTCGAGCGGACGTTCGAGCCCTTGTCGTTCGCGCGCAGGTCGTAGAGGCCGAGGTCGTTGGCCGCGGTGACGGATGCGACATGCGACCACGCATCCTCGAGGCTCACGTGTCGGGCGGGGTCGCCGATGACGAGCGCGATCTCGCCCTCGAAGGCGAGCAGCTCGGTGCCGGCTGGGCGCTCGACAGTGCCACCAGATGCCGCGACCGAGCTTGCGGCCTTGAAGAAGTACGAGGGAGCAGCGGGCCGCCGGCCGCGCTGCTGCGCGCGAGAGGTGTAGCTGAGGTGGATCGCGATGATCTTGCCAGGACGACCGATCGAGTCCGTCACAGTGAGCGCCTCCTTGCGGTGTGTGCATCGCTCTTGTGCGATGTATTTGAAATCGTATATCATCTGATCACGAGGTTGCAAGGATGACTTCAGCCCCGAGACAACGACGTCCCCCCAAGGAGCATCAATGACTGATCAGCCCGGCTTCACGCCGACCGGCACCATCGCCAGTGCCGCAGATCGCCGCCGCGTCGTCTTCGCGACTGTCGTCGGCACCACCGTCGAGTGGTACGACTTCTTCATCTATGCCACCGCCGTCGGCCTCGTCTTCGGACAGCTGTTCTTCTCGGCGCTCGGAACCAACACCGTGATCCTCGGATTCGCCACGGTGGGCATCAGCTTCCTGTTCCGTCCACTCGGCGCGTTTCTGGCAGGACACTTCGGAGACCGGCTCGGCCGCAAGCGCGTGCTGATGTGGACGCTCATTCTGATGGGTGCGGCCACTGCGCTGATCGGTGTTCTGCCGACCGCTGAGGTCATCGGCATCGGTGCACCGATCATGCTCGTCTTCCTGCGCATTCTGCAGGGCATCTCTGCAGGCGGCGAGTGGGGCGGCGCGGTGCTCATGGCCGTCGAGCACGCTCCTAAGCACAAGCGCGGCATCTTCGGCGCCTCTCCGCAGATCGGCGTGCCGCTCGGCCTGCTGCTGGCCTCTGCCGTCATGGCGATCATGACCGTCATCGCACCTGGCGACCAATTCCTCGCCTGGGGATGGCGCATCCCCTTCCTGCTCAGCGTCGTGCTGATCCTGATCGGCTACTACGTGCGTCGCAACGTCGAAGAGAGCCCCGTGTTCGCCGAGCTCGCCGCACGCAAGGAGAAGGCGAAAATGCCGATCGTGCAGTTGTTCCGCAAGCACCTGCTCCTCGTGATCATCGCAGCCCTCGTCTTCGCCGGCAACAACGCGGTCGGGTACATGACCACCGGCGGGTACATCCAGGGCTACGCGACCAACCCCGAGGGCCCGATCGGCCTGGACCGCGGCGAGGTGCTGTGGGCGGTCACGGGCTCTGCGGTCACCTGGCTGCTGACGACTCTTCTCGCCGGATGGATCTCTGACAAGATCGGTCGCCGCAACGCCTACATCTCCGGGTGGATCTTCCAGCTGGTCGGTGTGTTCCTGCTCTTCCCGCTGGTGAACACCGGGAGCGTCGGGCTTCTGTTCCTTGGCCTTGCGATCCTCACGATCGGCCTCGGGTTCACGTACGGGCCGCAAGCCGCGCTGTACACAGAGCTGTTCCCAGCATCCATTCGGTTCTCGGGAGTTTCTATCTCGTACGCGATCGGTGCCATCGTCGGTGGCGCATTCGCTCCCACGATCGCCGCGGCCATCGTGGCTGCCACCGGCTCCACCGAGATGGTCACCTGGTACCTGGCGGGGATGACGCTGATCGGGTTGATCGCGACTCTGCTGCTGCGCGACCGAAGCGGGATTCCGCTGGGTCCTGACCATGAAGACGAACAATCAGTGAGTCCGATCTACGGAATGTCGAGGGCATAAGAAATGCAGTTCCACCACCACGGTTACGTCTCGAAGGACCCGCATGTCGTCGCGGCGGCGGGCACCGGCATCGATCGCCCGGCTGACCTTCCCGATGAGATGGACGTTCTGATCGTCGGATCTGGGCCCGCGGGGATGTTGCTGTCCGCACAGATGTCGCAATATCCGACGATCACCACGCGGATCATCGAACGCCGTGACGGCCGGCTTCCGCTCGGCCAGGCCGACGGCATTCAACCGCGCAGCGTGGAGACCTTCCAAGCGTTCGGGTTCGCCGAGCGGATCATCGCTGAGGCGTACAACATCGCGTACATGAACTTCTGGAGTCCCGACCCGGAGAACCCCGAGAACATCATCCGCACGACTCGCACTGAGGACTACGGATTCAAGATCAGCGAGTTCCCGCACCTCATCGTGAACCAGGCGCGCGTGCTCGACTACTTCGCCGAGGCTGCTGCCGACGGTCCTGGGCGCATTGTGCCGGACTTCGGCGTGGAGTTCCTCGGGCTCACCATCGGCGAGACCGGCGAGTACCCCGTTGAGGTGCGCGTGCGCTACGTCGCGGGGGAGCGCAACGGCGAGGAGCGCACGATCCGTGCGAAGTACGTCGTCGGCTGCGACGGGGCTCGCAGTGGCGTGCGCGAGGCGATCGGTCGCCAGCACATCGGTGAGTTCTCGGCGCACGCCTGGGGCGTCATGGACATCCTGGCGAACACGGACTTCCCGGACTGGCGCACCAAGGCCGCCATCAACGCGGCGGCGGGGAACATCCTGCATATTCCGCGCGAGGGCGGCTACCTCAGTCGTGTCTACGTCGATCTGGGCGAGGTCGCCGCAGACGACAACCATCGCGTGCGCCAGACGCCGATCGAAGCGATCATCAGGAAGGCGAACGAGATCCTGCATCCGTACACCCTGGACGTGAAAGAGATCGCTTGGTCGAGTGTCTACGAAGTCGGACACCGCGTCACGGATGGATTCGATGACGTGGCTGGAACTTCTGACCGCGCACCGCGCGTCTTCCTCACCGGAGATGCCTGCCACACCCACAGCGCCAAGGCCGGCCAGGGCATGAACGTCTCGATGCAGGACGGCTTCAACCTCGGTTGGAAGCTGGGCTCCGTGCTCACCGGAATCTCGCCGGAGAGCCTGCTGCGCACTTTCTCCGCAGAGCGGCAGCCGGTCGCGCAGCAGCTCATCGACTTCGACCGGGAATGGTCGACCCTCATGGCGCGCAAGCCCGAGGAGATCTCCGACCCGCAGGAGCTGTCGAACTACTACCTCGCGACCGCAGAGTTCCCCTCTGGATTCATGACGCACTACGAGCCCTCGGCGATCACGGGCGGCTCTGAGCACCAGGATCTCGCCGTGGGCTTCCCGCTCGGGAGGCGCTTCAAGTCGGTCGAGGTGGTGCGGGTCTGCGATGGCAACGTCGCGCACCTCGGGCACCACGCGAAGGCCGACGGGCGCTGGCGCGTGTACGCGTTCTCGGACGCCTCGCACGAACAGCTGGAGAAGTGGGCGGCAGATGCCGCGCCCATTCTCGCCGGATTCACGCCGGCGGATGCTGACGCGGATGCTGTCTTCGATGTGAAGGTGATCTACCAGGAGAAGTACGAGGACATCGAGATCCTGTCAGCGCCGGAGCTGTTCCTGCCGAAGTCCGGTCCGCTGGGACTGACGGACTGGGAGAAGGTCTATACCGCAGCTCCCAACGCGTGGACGGACGCGGACATCTTCGCTGAGCGCGAGCTGAGCCGAGACGGCGTGGTCGTCGTCGTGCGCCCGGATCAGTACGTCGCCGCGGTGCTGCCGCTGGATGCGGCGGACGAGCTCACGTCGTTCCTGGACGGCGTCTTCCTGCGAGCCTGACCCCGACCACGGCATGACACGTGTCATGCCGACGAGGTGACAGCGGCCTCCGGAACCTGTGCAGCGGCTGCGCCAAGCTGGATGCATGAGCACTTCACAGGCAACTCTGACTCCGAGGACACCCGCAGTCGCGGCAGCCGACACAGCCATCGCGATCGAGAACCTGCAGAAGCGGTTCGGCGTGGGCGAGCGTGCGGTGAAGGCCGTCGACGGCGTGAGCCTCAGCATCCGCCGTGGCGAGATCGTCGCTCTTCTCGGGCCCAATGGTGCCGGCAAGACGAGCACTCTCGACATGCTGCTTGGCCTCGCAGAGCCGAGCAGCGGGAGTGTGACGATCTTCGGAGAGAAGCCGGGCAAGGCAGCCAAGTCCGGCGTGATCGCCGGCGTGCTGCAGACCGGCGGACTGCTGTCGGACCTCACTGTTCGCGAGACCGTCGAGGTGATCGCATCACTGCACGGCTCCGACGCTCTCTCACGTGTTCCGGACGTGCTCGCGCGCACCGATCTGACCGAGATCGCACGCCGTCGCGTCGCCAAGTGCTCCGGTGGTGAGCAGCAGCGGGTGAAGTTCGCGTTGGCGCTGGTCGCCGACCCCGACATCCTCGTGCTCGACGAACCGACCGCGGGAATGGACGTCAACGCCCGCCGGCACTTCTGGGACGTCATGCGCGCCGATGCGGATGCAGGCCGCACGATTCTCTTCGCCACGCACTACCTCGAAGAGGCCGAGCAGTTCGCTCGCCGCACGGTCGTCATGCGCCGGGGCGCGATCGTCGCCGATGCGCCCACCGCGCAGTTGCGCGCGAACCTCGGCGGACGCACCCTCGCAGCAAACCTTCCCGCCGAAGGTGCGGATGCTCTGGTGCGCGAACTGCAAGCGACAGACGGCATCGTCGACGTGCGCGTCGACGGTGATCGAGTCAGCTTGCGGGCGACAGATTCGGATGCCGCGGCATCCGCTCTTCTGAACGCCGGGGCACACGATCTGGAGATCGCAGCGCCCACCCTCGAAACCGCTTTCACCGCCCTCACGGAGGACTGATCATGGCCATGTCGATCTCACCCACAATGTTGCGCGTCGAAGCGATGCGTCAGGTCAGAAACCCGTACACGCTCGCGTTCACGCTCGGGATGCCGGTGGCGATGTATCTGCTCTTCGGAGCGAGCATGGGCTACGGCGACATCACCGCAGGACACGGCAACGTCAAGTTCTACGTGATGGTGTCGATGGCGGCCTACGGCTGCGCGGTCGCGATGAGTTCGCTGTCCTCGTTGGCAGCGACGGAATCCAAGCAGGGCTGGGGGCGTCAGCTCGCCATGACTCCGCTTGGAACGACCGGATACGCGGTGACCAAGCTCCTCACCTCGCTCGCTTTCGCGGCTCTCGCGGTGCTGCTGGTCTTCGCCGTCGGATTCGCCACCGGTGCGGAGGCATCCGATGCCTGGCGATGGTGGGCGTCTGCCGGGATCATGCTGAGCCTCGGCCTGGTCTACGGCTTGTACGGGCTCGGTGTGGGGCTGTTCTTCAACTCCGATACGGCTGCGGCGCTGGCATCGATCTCGATGACCTTCTTCGCTTTCTTCGGCAACGTGTTCATGCCGCTTGATGGCGTCATGCTCGACATTGCGCGGTTCACCCCTCTCTACGGCTACGTCGCACTGAGCCGCTGGCCGCTCACGGACGGAACCCTTACTACCGGACAGGTCGATCCGCTGTGGATGGTCGTGCTGAACATCGTGGTGTGGCTCGCGCTGTTCACCGCCCTCGTGATGGCAGGCATCAAGCGCTCGTACTCGCGCCGATAGGGTCGAGACATGACGGATGGAACCACCCGCCGAGGCCAGCGCTCGCCGTGGGAGCGCTACGGCTGGCTGATGGCTGTGATCTGGCTGGTGTTCCTCGTCTACCCGGTCATCGCCCTCGTGAACTCTCCGGCGGCGCGCGGCTGGGTCATCACCGGTTGGATCGCACTGGCAGCCTTCGTGGTGATCTATGTCGCGGGGTTCATCAACGGCATGAGCGGCAGCGGAGGCGGGCTCATGAGTCCGCCCAAGCCCATTCAGTGGTGCGCGTTCGCTGCGCTGATCGTCTGCGGCGTGTTGACGATCCCGAGTGTGGGCGGCAACGCGCTGAGCTTCATTCCTTTCATCATGTCGTTCGCGTCATACGGACTCACCAGGCCCGCGCATTGGATCACTCTCGCTTCGGGAGTGGTCATCACGGCAGCGACGGTGTTCCTGTTGCCCGGGTGGCTCACCTACCTCGCGATCCTCGCGATCGTGCTCATGCTGGGGGTGGTCAATACGGTGTCCACGACCTTGATCATTCGGTCATCGGAAGCCGACACTCTGGATCGCGAGCTCACCACGAGCGAGGCGCGAGAAGCGGTCGCTCGTGATGTGCACGATCTCGTCGGGCACTCGCTGACCGTCGTGAAGCTGAAGGCGCAGCTGGTGCGCAAGCTCATCGACAGCGACCCTGGGCGCGCGAAGGCAGAGCTCGCGGACATCGAGTCCCTCACCGCCGAGGCGATCGCCGGGGTGCGCGCTACGGTCGCGGGGGTCCGCAGTGCGGCGCTCGGCAGCCAGCTCGAGTCCTGTCGTGATGCGCTGAGGTCGGCCGACGTGGTGCTGCATGTGGAGGGGGATCCCGCAGTGCTCTCCCCGGTGCAGTCGCTGACGGCGAGCTGGATTCTGCGTGAGGCGACGACCAACGTTCTGCGGCACGCGGATGCGAAGAGCGTCACTGTGCGCATCGCGCCGGGGAAATTCGCGGTGATCGACGATGGGCGCGGAAACAGCGGCAACGAGGGCAACGGTGTGCGCGGGATGCGCGAGCGCGCTACGACCAGCGGAGCAATGTTTCGTGTTGCACCGGCCGACGACCAGGGAACGAAAGTGGAGGTGACCTGGTGACAGATTCAGAGCAGATCACGATCGTGGTCGCCGATGACCAGGCGATGCTGCGCGGTGCGCTTGCAGCCCTGCTGGAGCTCGAGTCCGATCTCCGCGTCGTGGGCATTGCCTCCGATGGTGAAGAAGCCGTTCGTGTCGTCTCCGAGACGAATCCCGACGTCTGCCTGATGGATATTCAGATGCCGGGGATGGATGGCATCGTCGCTACGCGCGCCGTGCGCGATGCGAGCCCCGATACCCGGGTGCTGATCGTCACGACGTTCGCGCGCCCCGGCTATCTGCGGTCCGCTCTGGAGGCTGGTGCGAGCGGATTCGTCGTGAAGGATGCTCCGGTGGAGCAGCTCGTCGACGCTGTGCGCCGGGTGCACGCAGGGTTGCGCGTCGTCGATCCGGCGCTGGCCGAAGCCAGCCTGTTCGAGGGCGCGAACCCCCTCAGCGAACGCGAGCAGCAGGTGCTGCGACTGGCAGCTGACGGACGCAGCGCCGCGGCGATCGCATCCGAAGTGTTCCTCTCACCGGGTACGGTGCGCAACAACCTGTCCGCGGCGATCGGCAAGGTCGGCGCTTCGAACCGCGCCCAGGCGGTGCGGATCGCGCAGGACAAGGGCTGGATCTGACGACAGCTCGCGGAAGAGCCCGCAGCTCAGGGCTTCGCCGCTGACTGCTTCATCTGCGCGAGCCAGGTGTGGTTGGCGATCGCCGCGCTCACCTCGGCAGCGTACTTCTGTCGGCCGCCCGGTCGGCGGTAGAGGTCCCTCGAGTAGAAGGGAGACGTCTCTTCATAAGGACCGCTTCTTTCGATACGCCTGGCGAGCTCGGTGATGTAGCCGTGACCGCGTTCGCGATACTGCTGCTGCTCTGACTCATCCAAAAGGATCAGAGCACTGTCGTCGACCATCGTGTTGATCGCGTACCTGACGTCGAGATACAGCCCGTCGGGTCGCTCGACGAGGAACCAGGATGCCGGTTCATGATCGACGTATCGCATTGCGTCGCGGGCCGCAGCGATTCGGGCATCGTCAGCCCATCGCTCGATAGGAGGAATCGCCTCGAGCGGACGTCGCATCGCGGCATCGACGGGATAGTGGCCGAAGGTCGGGGCAGAATCGCGGTGAAGCGTGATGCATGCGACCCGGTGGCATGCGGTGCAGGTGGCCTGACTCTCAACCAGCGCCATCAACGCCGAGACATGCAAAGGTCGAAGATCGGCGAGGGGCACGCATCTGCCTTTTTCTTTGAGGCTCCCGGCGTCGACGGCCGCGATGAGAGCGTCGACCGTTTCATCCACGTCGAAGGATCCGTCGGACGTTCGGCGAATCAGATCGCGGCACACCGAGCAGTCTTCGTCTGCCGGGCGACAATCGGCTTTCGGATCATCAACGATGAAGAGCACGCGCCGCAGATCGCCGGCTGCAGAGCCGCCGTACTTCTTGAACTCAGGGAGCACGAACCCGGAATCGAGTGTGAAACAGCGGTCACCGTCGGCGAAGTGCCATGACGAGCCGAAGACGGTCTTGAAATCGTGGAACGTCGCGTCGTTGTCGACACCATCGATCCATTCCGCCACGTCGAGCCCACGTGGAGCGAACGGTGTTGCGGTCACATGCAGGATCACGGCGATGACGGCATCGTCGTGAAGCACGATCTCCCCGCCGGACTCGAAACACAAGTGCCGCGAGAACACCTGTGGTTCACCGAAGCGGTACTCATGAACCTCGACGGGTTCGCCTCCGAACGCATCGACCAGCTGACTCACCCGTGCGTCGTTCTGTCCGAGACACAGAGAGTCGAGGATCATCTGCATTCGATCGGCCGCTCGCTGCGATGTCATCTGATCAGTATCCAGGACGAATGTCCGTGGTCGCGCGTAGCGTGGTGGATGGCCGGGCGCCGATGCCCGCCAGGAGGAGCAGATGATGGACTGGAAGATCGAACTCATCTTCGTGCCGGTGACCGACGTCGATCGCTCGAAGGACTTCTACGTGAAGATCGGTTTCAACGCCGATCACGATCACACCCCGGCTGAGGGGCTGCGGTTCGTGCAGATGACGCCTCCCGGATCAGCATGCTCGATCGCGTTCGGCACGAACCTCGGGACCAGCCTCGAGCCCGGGCAGCAGAACACGATCCAGGTCGTCGTTGCCGATGCAGATGCCGCCCTCGCGCAGTTGCGCGACGTCGGCGTCGAGGCTGACGGTGTTGATGAGCAGGCATGGGGGAGGTTCGTGACGTTCGACGATCCCGATGGCAACACGTGGACGCTGCAGCAGCTGCCCGACTACAGCGCAGCCTGACGGCAGCGCCTCGTGAGCACAGTGCCTCGTGAGCACAGTGATGGGGCTTTTATGATGCACCGTCAAGGAATACCTTTTCCTTGACGGGCGCTGTGCTTCTTCGCACGTTGCGTGTCCGCCCGCGACGGCAGAAGGGCGATGCGCATGGAAGGTCTCGAGATCACGGTCCTGCTGGGGCTGACGATTCTGGTGGGAACGCTGCTCGCGCCGCGTCTTCGCCTGGCGCTGCCACTCGTGCTCGTCGTGTTCGGCCTGCTTCTGGGGTTCGTCCCGCCGCTGCGCGAGGTGCAGCTGCCGCCGGAGACGGTGCTGCTGCTGTTCCTTCCGGTGATGCTGTTCTGGGAGAGCCTGACGACCTCGTTGCGGTCGATCAGGCGTGACTTCCGATACATCCTGCCGATGAGCACTCTGCTCGTGGTCGCCTCCGCATTCGCGGTAGCGGGAGTGGCGGTGATGTTCGGAATGCCATGGGAGATCGCACTCATCCTGGGTGCCGCGGTCGCGCCGCCGGATGCGACGGCTGTCGCAGCTCTTGGCAGACTGCTGCCTCGGCGCGCTTTCATGAAGTTGAAGGCGGAGAGCCTCACGAATGACGGCACCGCGCTGGTGCTGTACGCGATCGCCGTGTCTATCGCCGTCGGTGGCCAGGTGACTCCACTGATCGTCACCTGGACGGTGCTTGTGTCGTACCTCGGCGGGATCGCAGTCGGAATCGCGGTCGCCGCTGCAGCCTGGCTGCTGCTGCGTCGAGTGCACACGACGATCGCGACCAATGTGACGATGCTGCTGGTTCCGTTCACCGCGTTCATGATCGCTGAGATGATTCATGCATCGGGTGTTCTCGCCGTCGTCGTCGCCGGACTCATCGCGGCGTATCTCAGCCCGCGAGTCACCACCGCTGCTTCCCGGCGACAGGCAGAAGCGGTCTGGCCGTTCGGGGTCTTCCTGCTCAACGGGGCGCTCTTCGTGCTGATCGGGCTGGAGGTGCAATGGGTCGTGCACCAGACCTCGCTGCGAATGATCGGCTGGTTGACCATTGCCACCGTCGCCGTATGGGTGGCGCTTCTGGTCGTGCGTTTCCTGTTCCAGATGCTCGCGGTGCCGTTCCAGCGCATGGGGGGAGGGGCGGTGCACCCGCTCGGCCTGCGCACGCGGATGCAGATCGTGAGCACCGTGGCAGGGATGAGGGGTGCGGTCTCACTCGCGATCGCGCTTTCGGTTCCGCTCGCAACCGAGAGCGGCGCCCGACTCGACGGCCGCGACGACATCATCTTCGTCACCGCAGGAGTGATCCTGCTCAGTCTTCTCGTGCAGGGCCCTCTTCTGCCGATAGTGGCCCGCTGGGCGCGGTATCCGGTCGATCACGCCGAGGACGAAGAGTCCGAACTCGCTGAGCGTGCGATCTCGGGCTCGGCGATGGCGGCGCTGGACGCGCTCGCCGCTGAGCACGGGATCAGCGAAGAGGTGCGAGATCGAGTGCGACGCGACGGCTACGAGATGCTCGAGCTCGCGAATGCCAGGGCGATGGCGAGGGAGCGTGCCCTGGTCAATGCCGAGGTGGGGGCGATGGAAGAGATGCTGGACGAACCGGATCCGCTGGCCGATGGCTCGGTGGAGCTGAGCAGTGCTCCCGTCGCGGCATCCGGGAGAGTTCTGCAGATGGTCGCCACCTCGTCGGATGTCGACCTCGAGCAGCGCTCGCCGCTGCTGAAGAACGACGAGCTGTCGCGGCTGAAGCTCGCGATGCTCGAGCACAAGCGCGAGGTGCTTCGTCGCCTCCGCCGTGCGGGAACCGTAGACGATCTCATCGTGCATCAGATCTCTGCGCGACTCGATCTCGACCAGATCCGATTGGAGGGCATCGAACGGTTCGAGTGAGAGACGGCTCGTCAGGAGTTCACGCGGATGACCTCTTGCTGGTACGGCGCGATGACCGTGGGGGAGATGCGCAGGTCGAGCAGCAGGAATGGGCGCTCGGCCGCCGGCTGCGCAACCCAGCTCGCAAGACGATCGAGATCATCGAGAGTGCGTACGGCGACCCCCTCGGCGCCGACTGCGGCAGCGAATGCCGCGAAATCGACCTCGGGAATCAGCATCGGCTCCTCGGCGAGACCCTTTCGTCCATACAGGTGAACCTCGGCGCCGTACGCGGCATCGTTCCACACCACCGCGCAGCCACGTCCACCCGCTGCGCGCACGGCTGACTCCAGATCGGCGATCGCCATCAGGCCGCCGCCGTCTCCGGTGGTCAGGACGATGGTCGATTCAGGCCGCGCGCGCGCTGCGCCGACGACACTCGGCCATCCCTGGCCGATCGCCTGGAAAGCGGTGCCGACCATCATCATGCGATCGGGGGCCGCGACGGGCCAGTACATGTTGGCCCAGCCGATGAAGTGTCCGCCGTCCGAGACGACGATGCGGTCCTCGGGCAGAAGTTCGGCGATGCGACGGGCAGCCGAGCGGGGGTCGATGCGGCCGTCCTGGGCGAGTTCATCGCCGGCGTCATACGCGCGCGCCGCCGCCACATCGACTGTCTCCCGCCACGGCAGCCCGGAGAAGCTCGTACGACTGAGCCGGGCGACGAGGGCCTCCGCGACCACTCGGGCATCGCCTCGAACGAAGCCGCCCACGTGGGCGTGCGTTGCGGCCGGTGCGACATCCACTTGGAACACCCGGGTTCCCGGGGCGAACAGCTCGCCGAAGCGCATCGTGAACTGATTCAGCGAGGCACCGAAGACGACCACGACGTCGGCATCGTGAACCAGCGACATCGCTCCGTCTGCCCCGAATCCGCCGGTGACGCCCAGATCGAATTCTGCAGCGGGGAACACGCCTCGCCCGAGAGCGGTGGATGCTGTCAGCGCACCGGTCGCGTCAGCCAGAGCCCCCAGTGCCTCGCCTGCTCCGGAGAGCCACGCGCCGCGTCCCGCGAGCAGGAACGGCCGCTTCGCATCGCGCAGCGCAGCAGCGATCTCATCCAGCATCCCTTCGGCGAACTCGCCTTCTGGTTCAGGGGCGGAAGGCACGCGGGGGGAAGGAACGTCAGGGACCGGCCCTGCTTCTCGTGAGGCGACGTCGTAGGGAATCGCGAGCACGACCGGCACGCGGTAGGTGAGTGCGTGCTCGATGGCGATGACGGTTGTCGCCGCGGCATCCGCATGTCCGACGGTGTAAGTGCGGGCGCCGACGGCCGAAGCCAGTGCGATCTGATCCACATCCCATGGGCGAGGGCCAGAGGTCGGCTCATCGCCGACGACGAGAACGAGCGGAACGCGCGCCTGCACCGCCTCCGCGAGGGCCGTCAGCGTGTTCGTGAAGCCTGCACCGTAGGTCGCCGTCCCCGCAGCGACACGGCCGGAGGCGCGATAGTGGGCATCGGCCGCGACGACCGCGCCCTGCTCATGACGCACCGCGGTGAATCCCGCCGTGGTCTCGCGTTCCAAGGCATCGAGAAAGTAGGCGTTGCCGTTGCCCATCACGCCGAAGACGGCATCGATGTGTTGAGCGAGGGTGAGAGCGACGTGTGCGGAAACCGAGGGCATGGCAAGCCTTTCGAGACGGTATCGGTGAAGGATTCCGTATGTGTCTCGCGCATCGCATCGCTGCGACGTCGGCGTCGTGCCCTTTTTTCGAGCACCGGCTCGGCCGGACGACTCGATTCTACTGTCGTTCGCCAAACCACTGCTGAGCATGCGGCCCCCACTACGCTGGGAAGTACCTTGACTCACCGGGACGGCCTGACTATGACAACCTCAACCTCATCACTCCTGCAGCGGGTGCAGCACGCTTCGCGCAGGGGCGTGATCACTCTCGAGAGTGCGGCTCTGCTCGTCGGCGCGGTGTTCTTCGCGCTCGGTTTCCTCATCGCGATCATCATCTTCTGGGGGCGCGAACTCGCCATCACGGGAGAGGGCTCGATCGGTACGTACGCCGCAATCGGCGGGGCAGTGGTCGCGGTTCTGTCCGTGCTGCTGGGCAGATACGTCGTGGCGCGCGAGATCGGCATGAAGACCCGTGCGGACGGGCTGAAGATGCACGATGATCGCCTGCGCTGGTACGACATCGCAGCGATCGCGCTCGCCTACGCATCGACAGCATTCCTGGGGTGGTGGGGCGTCGCGTCGCTGCTCGAGCTCAGCTTCACAGGCGCTCCGGTCTTCGACTTTCCCGGAGCGATCCTGGTCGCCGTCGCTTTTGCGCTGACCGCGTACATCTGCTTCCTGAGCTCGGCATCGCTGACGCCGATGACACTCTCGCTCGTGCTGGCGATCTTCCTGGTCGTGGGCGCGTTCGCCAGCATGCTCACGGCCACTGATGCGCACTGGTGGCAGGACAACCTCTCCGCACTGGGCATGGCCAGCAATGCCTCGTCGTGGGTCTTCAACGGAACCGTGATCGTCGCCGGCGTCATCGTGACGATCATCGCGCGCTATGCGACCTCGGAGCTGCCCGTCGATGACCAGAAGGCCATCCGCCGGCGCCACGTCGTGCGCATCGGTCTCATCCTCATGGGCATCTTCCTCACGTGCGTGGGGATCTTCCCGGTCGACAAGTTCTTCCTCGTGCACAACACCGTGGCCACCGGCATGGTGGTGTCGTTCGGCCTCGTGGTCCTCGCGCTGCCGTGGCTGGTGCCGTCGGTCTCTAAGGTGTTCGTCGCACTCGGATACATCTATGTTGCGGTGATCGTGCTCGTGGTGATCTTCTTCGCGACGGGCTACTACAACCTCACCGCCGTCGAGCTGATCGCCGCGATCCTCATCTTCAGCTGGATCATCGTGTTCCTGCGGGCGACCGCAGAAACCGCGTCAGCAGACGAAGAGGTCGTACGGCTCTGACGAGGTCGGCCCTCGGCGAGGGTGCGCTGCTCGGTCAGTCGCGCAGCGCGAGTGTTGCGTCGCGCGTGCGCTGGAGGGCGTCCATCGTCTCTGCGTAGCGACGCTTGGCGACGCCGATGAACAGGCAGTCGACCAGGGCGAGCTGCGCGATGCGGCTCACCATCGCGCCAGCGCGGAACGTCGATTCGCGCACGACGGTGTACAGCGCGTGGTCCGCGACGCGAGCCAGCGGCGTCTCCTTCGACGACGTCACCGCGATCGTCGTGGCACCGCTCTGCCCCGCTGCGCGCAAGAAGCGCACGGTCTCGGCGGTGGCCCCCGAGTGTGAGAACCCGATCGCGACGGTCGGCCCGCTCTTCAGCGCGGTCGCCGCGATGGCTTCGTGCGGGTCTGTGATGGCGTGAGCGTTGCGCCCCACGCGCAGCAGCTTGTGGGCGAGGTCGCCCGCGATGAAATGGCTGGCGCCGATCCCGAAGAGCAGGATGCGCTCCGCTTGATCAATCGCAGTGATCGCCTCGTCCAGCACGCCGAAGTCGAGGCTGCCGACGGTCTCTTCGATGGCGAGCAGTTCGAGGGTGGCGAGTTTGGATACTGCGTCAGGGAGCGTGTCGCTGTCGGAGATCTCTGAGCCGAGGGCTCCCCGCGTGGGGAACTGGGCGGACTCCTTGCCGAGCTCTGTGGCCAGCGCCATGCGCAGAGGAGCATAGCCACTGAATCCGATCGCGCGGCAGAATCGCACGACGGACGCCACTGACGTATCGCACTTCTCGGCGAGTTCGTTGATCGTCAGATCGATCACTGTGGAGGGGGTCTCCCGCACCACGGCCGCAATACGTGCAAGTGAAGGCGGAAGTGTCGACGCCGCGGCCTCGATCGTGGACTGGATGCTCATCCGCGCTCCTTCTGGGTGGGATTACAGTATGTCTCGTCGGGAACCTCAACGAAGAGTAAATTCTTTTCATCAAGCATACGCTCCATGTAGACTCTTTTCACTGTTCCCGTCCTGCCTGCTGAGCTGAGAGTTGAGAGATGCCGATACCGCTCACGATCGCCGCCATCGACCTTGGGAAGTCTCGTTGCCGAGTCGCTGTTCTTCGCGGCTCTGAGCGAGAGACATTCGCCGATGCCGGTTCCCCTGGGCTCGCCACCAGCGATGGCGTCGACACGGCGCTCGCCGCGATCCTTCCGCTTCTCGAACAGGCGGGCGCGGTAGAGGCGATCGGGGTGGGAGCTGCCGGAGCCTGGTCGGCATCATCCGCGGCGCTCGAACTCGCACGGGCGCTGGCGCGGGCTACCGGTGCCACAGCGGCAGTCGCCTCCGATGTCGTCACCGCGCATGTCGGGGCGCTGCAAGGAGACCCGGGAACGCTGCTGATCGCTGGCACAGGTGCCGCTGCCCTCGGCGTCGATGCCGAAGGTGTGCGACTGGTCGATGGCTGGGGACCCGACCTCGGCGACTTCGGCGGCGGCTCATGGATCGGCCGTGAAGGCGTTCGGGCGACGCTGCGTGCTCGCGCGGGGCTCGCAGACCAGACAGTGCTCACTGTCGCCGTGCAGGCGCACATCGCACCACACGCGGATGCCGTCGCCTGGCTCGCCGGTGAGATCCCCGTCGCAAGGCAGCTCGCCACCGTCGCCCCGCTCGTGCTGGATGCCGCGGAAGCCGGAGACTCCGTCGCCGAGGCGATCGTTCGAGAGGCAGTGCGGCTGCTCGCCGCATCCGCCACCGCAGCATCCGCCGACCCTGCCGTCGTGATCCACGGCGGGCTGACCGATCACGCCTGGTTCAGAAGCGAACTCGAGAACTCCCTGACGATTTCCGGCCGCACGCTCACCCCAGCTGCCGGAGACGCACTAGATGGCGCCGCACTTCTCGTGCGCCGCAGCGACATGCCCCACGAAAGGTTTGTGCACCGTGCCCGATAAGACTGTCCCCGAAGCGGATTCCTCCCGTCTGACCGAGCTCCTCGAGGTGCTCTCGACGCTTAGCACCGAGGCGGTGACGACCGAGCGCGGCGACCTCGACCTGCAGGGCACCGTCGAGCTCGTGTATCAGATGAATCAAGAGGACCGGCGCGTGCCCGCCGCTGTCGCGGAGCGCGCAGACGTCATCGCGCTGGCCGTCGATGGCATCACCGCACGCTTCCGCCGCGGTGGTCGCCTCATCTACATCGGCGCAGGAACCGCCGGACGCATCGGCGTGCTCGACGCGAGTGAGTGTCCGCCGACGTTCGGGACTGATCCCTCGATGGTCGTCGGTCTGATCGCGGGTGGCGAGAGGGCGATCCGCAACGCCGTCGAGAATGCCGAAGACGATGCGGATGCTGCGCCGCAGGCGCTGCGCGAACTCGAACTCACCGATCGCGACACGGTCGTGGGCATCTCGGCATCCGGGCGCACGCCCTACGTCACCGGCGGGCTCGAGTACGCACGCAGCGTCGGCGCGCTCACAGTGGCGATCTCGTCGAACGCGCATTCCGAGATCGGCGCAGCGGCTGAGATCGCGATCGAGGTCGTCACCGGTCCCGAGTACATCTCGGGTTCGACGCGGCTGAAATCGGGCACCGCGCAGAAGCTCGTCGTCAACATGCTGACCACGCTGTCGATGATCAAGCTCGGCAAGACCTATCGCGGCGTGATGGTTGATCTCATCGCGACGAACGAGAAGCTGCACGCGCGATCGGTTCGCACTGTCGCGCAGCTCTCGGGGGCCGAGATCGATGAATCATCGACCGCGCTGCGCGCGGCGGATGGCTCGGTGAAGCTCGCCGTACTCATGCTGGTGACCGGTGCCGACGCGGAGCGCGCGAAGGCTGCGCTGGCGGACGCCGACGGCATCCTGCGCGAGGCGATCGCCGGGCTCGCCTGACGGCGACTTCTCAGCTGATCCGAATCTCGAACCCGCCATCGCTCGGGGCGAGCTCGATCTGCGTGAGGTCATCGACGTGATGCGCCGGACCGAATGACGGTGCGTGCGGTCCGACGCCGATGACTGTCATGCCGGCGTCGATCCCTGCGCGAATGCCCGCGCCGGAGTCTTCGAAGACGACGCAGTCGGCAGCGGCGATGCCGAGAGTGGATGCGGCGAGCAGGAAGCCCTCTGGGTGGGGCTTGCTGTTCGAGACGCGCTCCGCTGTGATCGCGAGTGCGGGGATCTGTAATCCTGCAGCACTCATCCTGGCGTTCATGAGCGCGATGTCGGCTGAGGTGACGATCGCGTGGGGCACGCGCTGCAGCGCGCTCAGAAGCGCTGCGGCCCCGGGGATCTCGATGACACCGTCGGTCTCGGCGCTCTCGCGGGCGAGCATCTGCTGGTTCTCTTCGAGATTGATCGCATGGTCACGGTCGGGAAGCAGCATCGACATGCTCTGCCAGCCCTGGCGGCCGTGGACGGTCTGGAGCACTGTGTCCTGGTCGAGGCCGTGGGGAGCTGCCCATTCCCACCACAGGCGCTCGACAACCGCCGTCGAGTCGACGAGCGTGCCATCCATGTCCAGGAGCGCGGCACGGGCAAAGAGAGTGGTGGTCATGCATCCAGGCTAGCCGGGGTGCATCACGGCCTCGCGCTTCGCAGTATCCTGGAGGCATCCCCCGAAGCTTTACCCGGCAACCTGCGCGCCGGACGATCTTCGGTGCGCTCAGACATGCAAGGACGCAGATGAACGACTTCGCGGCACACAGTGATGACTGGAAAGCCAAGGAAGAACTCGCAGAACAGATGGTTCCCCTCGTCGGTGAACTTCGCCGTGATCGGGAGGTCGTGACCTCGTTGCACGGGCACCGGCTGCTCGGACTGTCGACAACGGGAATCATCGAACTGCACGAGCGCGTGGCGCAGCTCGGGCATGAAGAGCTCGCACTCGAAGAGACCCTCGCGGTGCTCGAAGGTCTGCGTGAACTGGCCCCGGGAGCATCCTCGATCGACGTCGCACGTCTTGTCGAGGGACGGACCGATGCACCGCTGGACGAGTACCTCCGCGAGGTGCTCGCACCGGCGATGGGCGCGACACCCGCAGATCCCACCGACGTCGTGCTCTACGGCTTCGGCCGCATCGGACGGCTGCTCGCCCGCATTCTCATCGCCCACAACAGCGGCGGCAGCGGACTGCGTCTGCGCGCGATCGTCGTGCGACGCGGCTCGGAGAACGACCTCGTCAAGCGCGCTTCGCTGCTGATGCGGGACTCTGTGCACGGCCGCTTCGCAGGCTCCGTGACGGTCGATGAAGAGGCCGAGCAGATCATCGCCAACGGCACGCGCATTCAGGTGATCTACTCGAACGATCCGGCATCCATCGACTACACCGGCTACGGTATTCGCCACGCGATCATCGTCGACAACACCGGGCGCTGGCGCGATGAAGAGGGCCTTGCTCGTCACCTCGAGGCGAAGGGGGCAGCACGAGTTCTGCTGACTGCCCCCGGCAAGGGGAGCCTGAAGAACATCGTGCACGGAATCAACGATGCGACCATCGAGGACGGCGACCGCGTCGTGTCGGCAGCATCCTGCACGACCAACGCGATCACGCCGGTTCTGAAGGCCATGGACGAGGCGTACGGCATCGTGCGCGGACACGTCGAGACAGTGCACTCGTTCACGAATGACCAGAACCTCATCGACAACTTCCACACCGGTGACCGGCGCGGACGCTCCGCAGTGCTGAACATGGTCATCACCGAAACGGGCGCGGCGAAGGCTGTGGCGCGGGCGCTGCCAGAGCTCGAGGGAAAGCTCACCGGGTCGGCGATTCGCGTTCCCACCCCTGATGTCTCGCTCGCCGTGCTCCACCTGACGCTGGAGCGCCCGGCGCAGAAGGACCAGCTCAACGACTACCTGCGCCGCGTCTCACTGCACTCGAAGCTGCGCCAGCAGATCGATTACGTCGAGTCGCCCGAAGTGGTCTCGACGGACTTCGTCGGCTCTCATCGCGCCGGCATCGTCGATGGGCTCGCAACCATCGCGAACGACCGTGATGTCGTGCTGTACGTCTGGTACGACAACGAGTACGGCTACTCGTGCCAGGTGATCCGTGTGCTCGAAGTGATGGCGGGCTCGCACCCGATCGTGCTGCCGACGCGCCGCGAGGTGACTCTGGAGGTCTGACGGTCTCGCCCGCGCCGCGCGTAGTTCCCTGTGCGGGAGTGCTCGCACCCGGCAGGATGGGGGGATGGAACCCCGGATGCTGCGCGCGGAGCGCCTGCGCTCGCATCGGCTGATCGCACCGGCACGGTCGGTCGCGGATGCAGCGCACCACATGCTCGCCGTGCAGGCGCAGGAATTCTGGGCGGGCCGCTGGGCGCTCGCCGCACGGACCACTGGCGCGTCGACTCTGCGGGCGGTGGACGCACTGTTCAACCGCGGCGCGCTCATCCGCGCCTGGACGCAGCGCGGCACGCTGCACATCATCCCCGCCCAAGATCTGGCGTGGGTGCTGAGTGTGACCGGCGCGCGCCAGCTGCGGATGGCCGCGCCGCGCTATCGGGAACTGGGGCTCGGCGCCGACGAGCTCGCCATGGTCGAACGCGTGGTGACCCGCGCCCTGCGCGGTGGCAACGCGATGACCCGGACCGAGCTGTTCACCGTGCTCGAGACCGCGGGCATCGACCCGACAGGTCAGCGCGGGCTGCACTCGATCCAGAACCTCGCCCTGCGCGGCATCATCTGTCAGGGGCCCGTCGTGCCGCGCCAGGGCGGCGCCTCGCGCGAGCAGCTGTTCGTCCTCGCGGAGGAGCACATCGAGACCTCAGGCGCGCCCGCTGATCCTGCCGCCGAGATGTTCGCTCGCTACATCATCGGGCACGGGCCTGCGACTGCCGAGGACTTTGCCTGGTGGGCAGGTGTCACGCTCGGGGTGGCGCGGGCCGCGGCATCCGTTCCCGATGACCGCATCCATGAGATCGACGACGGCGTGTTCCTGGCGCGCACGCGTCCGCGGCTACGGACGCGCGCGGCATCCGTCTTCGCCCTCGGCCCTTTCGAGGAGTACTACATCTCGTATCGGGACCGTACGGTCGCCTGTCCACCCGAACACCTCGCCGCCATCGGACCGGGAAAGAACGGCATGGTGCGCCCGATCATCCTCGCTGAGGGCGTCGTTGTCGGCACCTGGCGGCATTCGACCGCTGTCGGCCGGCTCGCCGACGACCCTGTGCCCGAACTGCTCACCACCGGCGTTGCGCCGGATGCGGAGGTCGCGGCAGCGCTCGGTCGCTACGCCGCATTCATCACCGGCTGATGCTGGCTTTTCACCGTTTCCCCGCCTCGCGAGATGGATTTCGTCGCTGCGGAGTGCTTTCGAGCGACGAAATCCAGCCCGTGCGGGGCCGCAAGCGGGTAGTGGCCTACTCGGCCGCATGGCGGTCGAGGAACGAGTAGACCTCGCTGGCGTCTACACCGGGGAACGCGCCTCGGGGGAGCGGCGAGAACATGTGGGTGTGCACGCGCGCGCTCGGCCAGGAGCGCCCCGCCCAGTGTCCGGCGAGCTCAGGGGAGGGCAGGCGGCAGCATGCCTCATCCGGGCACGTCGATACGGCGCGATCGGCGGTCTCCCTTCCGCGCCACCAGCGTGCGTCGTCGAACGGCACGCCCACGGTGACCGAGTACTCGCCGTCGCTGCCCGATCCGGTCTGGGTCGCGCACCAGAAGGTCCCCGACGGAGTGTCCGTGTACTGGTGGCGCTCGGTCGTGCGGTTCTGCTGCGTGAAAGCAGCCCGCGCCTGGAACTTGCGGCACACAGGCTGCCCCTCCACTGCACCGGTCACGTCCATCGGCAGTGGCAGGTCGTCGTTCTCGTACACGCGGGTGATCGCACCGGCCTGGTCGACGCGCAGGAAGTGCAGCTTCATGCCGAGGTGCTCGGTCATGAGGTTGGTCATGCGCATCCCGGCGGCCTCGTGCGTGACACCGAATGCGTCGCGGAAGTCCTCGACGGCGAGGTTGCGGTCCTTCTTCGCCTGCTGCAGGAAAGCTACACCAGCAGTCTCAGGGATGAGGCACGCCGCTGCGAAGTAGTTGATCTCGAGACGCTGCTGCAGGAAGTCGGCGTAGTCGGTCGGCGGCTTGTGGCCGAGAAGGCGGTGCGCCATCGCCTGGAGCGACATTGAGCGGAGGCCGTGACCACCTGGAATGGATGCCGGTGGCAAGTAGATCCGGCTGTTCTCGAGGTCCGTGACCGAGCGTGTGGATTTCGGCAGATCGTTCACGTAGATCAGCTCGAAGCCGAGCTTCTCGGCCATGATGATCACGGTGCGGTGGGTGAGTGCGCCGCTGACGTGCCCGGCAGATTTGAGCTGCTTCTCTGCCAGCTTCTCGATATCGCTGATGTAGTTGTTCTGCGCGCGCATGCGCAGACGCAGCTCGGTGTTCGCGCGCCTGGCCTCTTCAGGAGTCGCAATAGCCTCGCGCTCACGGCGCTGCAGCTCACGGTGCAGGCCGAGGACCGACTCGATGGTCTCGTCTGGCATGCCCTTCGACACACGCACGGGGTCGATGCCGAGCTGGCGGAAGACCGGGCTTGCCTGCGCCTTCTCCAATTCGATCTCCAGTGCCGCGCGCCGGTTCGGCGGTTCGTCGGAGATGAGGTCTGAGACTTCGGTGCCGGTCGCCTGCGCGATGGCCTGCAGCAGTGAGAGCTTGGGTTCGCGCTTGCCGTTCTCGATGAGGCTCAGCTGTGAGCCTGCGACGCCGACCCGGGCGCCGAGTTCGTCGAGGGTGAAGCCCTGAGCCACGCGGTGGTGACGGATGCGGTGCCCGAGAGTCGTGAGATGGATGCCGGAGCTGCTCATTCCTTGATCATAGCGAAAGAAACGCATTTCTTTAGAGCAGAAACGTCCGAAAGTGCCCGTTTAGGTTGCGCAGAATGGATGCATACACCGATCTCTTCGATCACCAAGGAGTAGACATGGCTATGGCTGAGACCTTCACCCCTCGCGTTCCGGCGGTTACCGCAGTGCGAACCCTGGGAGCGGCTCCGACCTATGACACGCCTGCCATGGCCGAGCTTCAGGTCTGGGTGGACGAGATCGCCGAACTCACTCAGCCCGACGCCGTGCACTGGGTCGACGGCTCCGCCGCCGAGAACGACGCGATTCTGCGCGGGCTCGTCGATGAGGGCAAGATCATCAAGCTCAATCCCGAGTGGCGCCCAGGGTCGTACCTCGCCCGCTCTCACCCGAGCGATGTCGCTCGCACAGAGGCGCGCACCTTCATCGCTTCCGCGAAGGAGAAGGACGCCGGCCCCACGAACAACTGGGCTGAGCCCACCGAGATGCACAAGAAGATGGACGAGATCTTCGAGGGTTCCATGCGCGGCCGCACGATGTACGTCGTGCCGTTCTCGATGGGTGCCATCGGCGGTCCGCTCTCGCATATCGGCGTCCAGATCACTGACAGCGCCTACGCCGTGGCATCCATCGGCATCATGACCCGCGTTGGAGACGCGGTCACCCGTCAGATCGCCGAGGGCAAGCCGTGGGTCAAGACCGTTCACTCGGTCGGCGCACCGCTCGCTCCTGGTGAGAACGACGTCGAGTGGCCGTGCAGCGACGAGAAGTACATCGTGCACTTCCCCGACACTCTCGAGGTCTACTCCTACGGCTCTGGCTACGGCGGAAACGCCATCCTCGCCAAGAAGTGCTTCGCGCTGCGGATCGCGTCGGTCATCGCCCGCGACGAGGGCTGGCTCGCCGAGCACATGCTCCTGATCCGCGTCATCGATCCCGCGGGCAAGGCCTACCACGTGGCTGCCGCCTTCCCCTCGGCATGCGGCAAGACGAACCTGGCGATGCTGCGCCCGACCATCCCCGGCTGGAAGGTCGAGACTCTCG
This sequence comes from Microbacterium zouquanmingi, assembly GCF_052266695.1. Classification (NCBI taxonomy): domain Bacteria; kingdom Bacillati; phylum Actinomycetota; class Actinomycetes; order Micrococcales; family Microbacteriaceae; genus Microbacterium; species Microbacterium zouquanmingi. The sequence goes on along the minus strand of NZ_JBQPQZ010000001.1, from coordinate 182,527 downwards.
GCGACGACATCGCCTGGATCCGCCCGGGTGAAGACGGCCGTATGTGGGCCATCAACCCCGAGGCCGGTTTCTTCGGCGTCGCACCGGGCACGGGCGAGTCGACCAACGTCACCGCCATCGAGACGCTCTGGGGCAACACGATCTTCACGAACGTCGCGCTTCGCCCCGATGGCGACGTCTGGTGGGAGGGTCTGACCGACGCTCCGCCGGCGAACCTCATCGATTGGGAGGGCAATGACTGGACGCCTGACTCCGGTCGCCCTGCTGCGCACCCGAACTCGCGTTTCACGGTCGCTGCCGCGCAGTGTCCGCAGATCTCGGATGACTGGGAAGAGGCAGTCCCGCTCGACGTCATCCTGTTCGGCGGTCGCCGCGCGAGCAACGTACCGCTCGTCGTCGAGGCCACGGACTGGACGCACGGCGTCTTCCTCGGATCGACCATCTCCTCGGAGCGCACGGCCGCAGCTGAGGGAACCGTCGGCGAACTGCGCCGCGACCCCTTCGCGATGCTGCCGTTCTGCGGTTACAACATGGGCGACTACTTCGCGCATTGGCTGAAGGTCGGCCGGTCGCTGCGCTTCGACCGCGCACCGCGCATCTTCCAGGTCAACTGGTTCCGTCGCGGTTCGGACGGCCGCTTCCTGTGGCCTGGATTCGGCGACAACTCCCGCGTGATCGACTGGATCATCCGTCGTATCAGCGGCGAGGTCACCGCAATTGACAGCCCGATCGGTCGCCTGCCCCGTCCGGAGGACCTCAACCTCGACGGCGTGGATGTGCCGGAGAAGGATCTCGAGGAGCTCTTCGAGGTGGATCCGGTGGCCTGGGCGGCCGAAGCCGACTCGACCGAGGCGTTCTACGACACCTTCGGTGACACACTTCCGGCGGCCCTGCGCACCGAGCTCGCCTCGCTGCGCTACCGCCTCGCACAAGCTTGAGGCTGCATCTGCAGTCTCACTGAGACCCGCGGCGGCGGGATGACTGGGATGACCCATGGCTGAGTGGTCCCGCCATCCTGCTGCCGCGAGATAGCCGGGCGCACGCGCCCGATCATCCGGGCCTGTCCCGTTCTGCTGACGTTTCGGGGGAATCAGTCTGCAGATCGGGACAGAGTCCGTAAATCGTGAGATCCGACCGGATGCTGCGAGTCGAGGGCCTTACGCCAGCAGCTGATGCCGGGCGAGATCCCGGTACAGCGGAACCTGTTCGACCAGCTCGGTGTGCGTGCCGCTTCCGACGACCTCGCCGTCCTGCAGCACGACGATCAGATCACTGTCGACCACCGTCGACAGCCGGTGGGCGATCACAACGAGCGTGCGGTCGGCAGACACGGCATCGATGGCCTCGCGCATGCGCTGCTCGTTCACCCCGTCAAGGGACGAAGTCGATTCGTCGAGCAGCAGGATCGGAGCCTCGGTCAGCAGTGCGCGGGCGATCGCGAGGCGCTGGCGCTCACCGCCAGAGAGCATGACGCCGTCTTCTCCCACCGGCGTCTGAAGGCCCAGAGGCCCGCGCTCGAGCACATCGCCGAGGTTCACGGCGCGCAGTACCCGCTCGCAGTGGGCATCCGTCGCGTCGGGCGAGGCAAGACGCAGGTTGTCGGCGAGCGTTCCGGCGAGTGTGGGGGCATCCTGCTCGACGTAGCCGAAGCGGGCGCGCAGCTCGGCGCGCGGATAGGTGCGGATGTCGTGTCCGTCCAGGCGAATGGAACCACCGGTCGGGTCGTAGAAGCGCTCTACGAGAGACAGGATCGTGCTCTTGCCCGCACCACTGGGTCCGACCAGCGCGACTCGTGCACCGCGTGGCACGTCGAATGAGACGCCGCGGAGCACGTCGTGGCCGGTGGGTGCTTCAGCATCCAACGCCTCTTCTGTGCGCTCCAGATGCGCGTCGACCAGAAGCGTGCGCGCTTCCTTCGTCGCGGCCTCGCGGGCGGCGATGACGGCGTCGGGGTAGCGGAAGCGCACGTCATGGAACGACAGCGCGGGTGCCGCACCGTTCGCGCTCACTGACCCTGTCGAAGTGTCGCTCACAGATGCCGCGATCGCTGCGTCGTCCTGATCCTCGGTCGGGAGGTCCAAGACCTCTTGGATGCGACCGAGCGCTCCGAGCGCCTGGTTCACCGAGGTGATCGCGCCGAAGGTCGTCGCGAGCGGCATGAGCAGCATGAACAGGAACATGACGAATGTGATGAGGGATGCCACGGTGAGTGCCCCCGCGGCGACGCGGAAGCCGCCGACTCCGAGCACGGCGAGCAGCGAGAGCTGCAGGGCGACGCCCGAGATCGGCACCACGAGCGCCGAGACCTTGGCGATGCGCACGCCGATGCCGTACGCATCCTTCGCGAGCCCTGAGACCGCCTCTGACTCGCGTTCGGTCGCGCCCGAGGCCCGAACGGTGCGGATAGAGCCGACAGCGCGTTCGACGGCAGATGCCAGCTCGCCGACCTTCACCTGCTGAGCGGATGATGCCGTGCGGATGCGTCCGCCGAGGACCACGACGACGGTGAGTGAGACGCCCACGACCACGACGATGATCAGCAGCAGGATGGGGTCGATGATGAGCATCGCGATCAGTGCGCCGACGAAGAGGACCGTGCTGCCGACGGCATCCGCCAGTCCTTGGGTGAGCACGGCGTACAGCAGTGTCGTGTCGGTGCCGACGCGCGAGACGAGGTCACCGGTGCGGCGGGCGTCGAACTCGCGGATCGGCAGGTGCAGGATGCGGGCGATGAGCTGGCGGCGGCTGGAATGCACGACGGCCGTTCCCGTGCGCTGCAGCAGGTAGTGCTGGTATCCCGAGATGACGGAGGAGATCACCACGAACCCGACGAGCGCCCACACGAGCATGCCCAGGGTCTGATTGGTCTGCACCGCGCTGATCACCTGTCCGACCAGCAGCGGCTGCACGAGTGAGGTGGCGGCGCCGATGACGCTGAGCACCGCGACGACGATCAGCGTGCGCTTGTGCTCGAAGAGGAAGGGGAGAAGCTGACGGAATGTGGCGCGCGGGCCGTCCTGCTGCGCGCCGCGTCCGCGTCGGCGGGTGGGCGCCGTACGAGACATGCGAGACCTCGATCTGAGTAAAAGGGGTTACCTACGACCGTACTTCCTGTGCGCGGCCTGCTTCGTCACTCCGAGGGCGCTGGCGATGGCCTGCCAGGAGTATCCGGCCAGGCGGGCGCGGTGCACCTGAGCCTCTTCGGCACGCGCGATCTCGGTGCGGATGCCGGCGAGCCGGTGCAGCTCGGCGATCGGCTCGCCGTCGGGGTCGAGCTCTTGCGCGGTGCGTGCGGTCATATCGTCAATATATATTGACACGGTTCGATCGTCAAGCCATGTTGACGCGGTTCCGCGGATGCCTCATCGAGCGCGAGTCTTGCCGGGCAAGGCGGACGCCGGGCAGATGCCACAATGGGCGGATGCTCACACCGCCCAAGCTCGTTCCCGGTGACCGCGTCGCCGTCCTCTCTCCCTCCTTCGCCGCTCCCGCCGTGGCGCCAGAGCTGCACGAGCAGGCGCTGCGGCGCCTCACAGATCTGACGGGGCTCATCCCGCTCGAGTACCCGACGACGAGCGAGCTCGGCGCGACCCCCGCGGCGCGTGCGGCCGATGTCAATGCGGCGTTCGCCGATCCGAGCATCCGGGCGATTCTCGCCACGATCGGCGGGGACGACCAGATTCTCGTCCTGCCGCATCTGGATGCCGCGTTCGCGATAGCGGACCCGAAGCCGTTCGTCGGATACAGCGACAATACGAACATCCTCAACTGGCTCTGGCGCCACGGTGTCGAGGGGTTCTACGGCGGATCGACTGCCGTGCATCTCGGCCCAGGTCCCGCTGTCGATGACATCCACCTGCGGTCCCTGCGCGCAGCCCTTCTCGACGGCGGCGAGATCGAGCTCACCGAACCGGGGGAGTCTGAGGACGTGGGTAAGCGATGGGAAGACTCGCGCGCGCTCACCGAGTACGGCGACCGGATCCCGACCGACCAGTGGACCTGGGCGGGCCCCGCGAAGCGCGTGGAAGGCCGCACCTGGGGTGGATGCCTCGAGGTACTCGACGGGCTCGCCTTCGCGGACCGTCTGCCGGCCGCAGGCGATCTCGAAGGCGCGATCCTGCTCGTGGAGACCAGCGAGGAGCGTCCAGCGGCTGGATGGGTCGCACGGTGGCTCCGCGGGCTGGGGGAGCGCGGCATCCTCGCGGCTATCGCCGGTGTCGTCGTCGCTCGCCCGCCGGTCAGCGACTTCGAGTTCCTTCCGTCCGCGGCCGAGGCAGACGCGCTGCGCGCCGCCCAGCGCGACGTGGTGATCGAGACGATCGCCCGCTACAACCCGGATGCTGTCGTGTGCGTCGGTGTGCCGTTCGGGCACACCCGGCCGCAGTGGATCGTGCCCTACGGCGGCCAGATGGTGCTCGACGGTGCGCAGCAGAAAGTGTTCGCCCGCTACTGACTGCGCTTACGGCTCCGGGTTCACAGCTCCGCGCTCTGCGCGAGGCCGAGGTCGGACTCGTAGTCGTGATCCTTCGTCTCGGGCGTGAAGATCAGCGCGATGAAGGTCAGCACACCCATCGCCGCGAGATAGATGCCGACCAGCCACGGTGAACCGTCGGCCGCAGCCCACAGCGCGACGGCGATGAACGGCGCGACAGCGGCGCCGAGGATCGACGAGACGTTGTACGAGATCGCAGATCCTGAGTAGCGCACATTGGTCGGGAACAGCTCGGGCAGCAGTGCGCCCATCGGTCCGAACGTCGTTCCCATGAGCATGAAGCCGAGGACGAGGAACGCCTGCACGAGTGCGCCGGTGAACTTCGGGTCAGCCGTCGGCATCAGGAAGACGTTGAACGTGAGGCCGAACACGATGATCGCCCCGGTCACCCACAACAGCAGCTTCCGGCGGCCGATGGCATCGGCGATCGGGCCGGAGAGCAGCGTGAAGATTCCGAAGAAGACGACGCCGACGATCTGCATCAGCACGAAGTCGGTGTATCCGAACCCGAGACCTGGCACCTCAGCATCCGTCAGTGCGACGCCGTACGTGAGGGTGAAGTTCGTCATCAGGTAGAACAGCACGTACGTCGCCAGCATGATGAACGTGCCGAGGATGAGCTGCTTCCAATGGTGCTGGAACACCGTCACGAGCGGCATCTTGCGGATGGTGCCCTTCTCCTCGGCCTTCTTGAAGGTGTCGGACTCGACGAGCTTCAGACGCACCCACAGGCCGATGATCACCATGACGGCCGAGAACAGGAACGGGATGCGCCACCCCCAGGAGAGGAACGCCTCGGACTTCAGCGCCGGATCCTCGGCGTGCGGCAGCAGCCAGTTGATCGCGAGGAAGATGAAGTTGGCGATGATGAAGCCGATCGGCGCACCCAGCTGCGGGAAGGACCCGTACCAGGCGCGCTTGCCCTTCGGCGCATTCTCGGTGGCGACGAGGGCCGCGCCCGACCACTCTCCGCCGAGTGCGAAGCCCTGGGCGAGACGCAGAACCAGCAGCAGCAGGGGTGCGAGCCAGTTGATCTGCTGGAACGTCGGGAGCAGACCGATGAGCACGGTCGCGATTCCCATCGTGAGCAGGGATGCCACCAGCGTCGCCTTGCGTCCGTACTTGTCGCCGAAGTGACCGAACACCATCGCACCGATCGGGCGCGCGACCATGGCCGCACCGAAGACGGCGAAAGAGGCCAGGAGAGAGGCCGTCTCGTTGTCACTCGGGAAGAACAGAATCGGGAACACGAGGACCGCAGCCGTCGCGTACGCGTAGAAGTCGTAGAACTCGATGGTGGTTCCGACCAGGCTCGCGGTGATGACGCGCGAGCGCGGGTTGGCGGGTTTGACGGGGGCGCTCAAGGTACTCCTGACGTTCGGATGCTCGAGAGACAAGCACCTCGGGATTTTACGCCTTCGGAGAGCTCGTCGATCACTGGCTCTCCGACGATCTCGTTCGTCGTCGGATCGCGAGCTCGGTGGGTATTCCGCGTGAGAAGAGCATCGATCACGGTCTCGCGCACGTCGCTCGGCAGATTGCTCGCCGTCACCCCCGCGGCGAAGGAAGTCGACAGCGCGCCGATCAGGATCGACCCGATCAGCGCGGTGCCGAGCGAGGAGCCGAGGTTCTGGAATACGCCCTGGAGTCCGCCGACCTCACTGGTGTCCTCCTCGGTCACACTCGACATGTTGACGTTGCCGAGCTGTGAGGCGAGCAGCCCCAGCGCAGCGCCGGCGAGGAACATCCCGATCGCGAACAGGACACCGCGCAGGTCTTCGAAGTGCTCGTCCGTGGACGCATGAGCACGGAGCTGGCGCAGGCGCTGATCGACTTCAGCGTCGAACCGCGGCCGGGCGGGCTGATGAGCATCGTCGGAGCCGTCGACGATCTGTTGCCTCATCGCCGACGGAGGGCATCACGAAGGCGCTCGCGTCGTGACACCTCGCGGAGTCACCAGAGAACAGCGATACCGGCGTTGACGAGCGTCAGGACGCCGACGAGCCAGAACAGGGCCGGTGCGACACTCTGGTTCTTGCGCTGCTTGCCGAGGCCGATGCCGAGGAGTGCACCGATGATGAGCAGGATCACAAGCTTGGTGCCGATCTTGGCGTAGTTCATCTCGAAGCCCTCGGGCAGACCCCACGGGGCTGCGAGGATCAAACCGGCGACAGCGGCGATCGCCATGCCCGTGTTCATCAGGCTCGTGAACTGGCGCTTGCCACCGAACGCCTGCACGGCCCACGATCCGAAGAGCGTGGCGAAGCCGATGAGGTGGATGAAAAGAACGATGTGGCGCAGGGTCTCCATGCCCACAGGCTAGCCCTCCGCGCATCCTCCCGCCACACAGGCGACCCTCAGCCGCGCAGCGCCTTGACGACAAGCGCTGTGCGCAGCGCGGCATCCGCGGCCTCAGCACCCTTGTCTTCCTTCGACCCTTCCAGGCCTGCCCGGTCTAGACCCTGCCGTTCATCGTCGAGAGTGAGTACGCCGAATCCGACCGGCTTTCCGGCATCCAGGGCGACGCGCGTGAGTCCGTCGGTGGTCGCCGCCGACACGTACTCGAAGTGAGGAGTGCCGCCTCGGATGATGACGCCCAGTGTGACCACAGCATCCGCCCCACCGGCGAACGCCGCCTGCGCGGCGATGGCGAGTTCGAAGGACCCGGGCACGCGCACGGTGTCGAAAGACGCTCCGGATGCTGTGAGCACGCGCTCTGCGCCGGCGATCAGCCCGTTCGTGATGACATCATGCCAGGTGCCGGCGATGACGACGACGCGCAGACCTGTGCCGTCGATCTTCTCAGTAGGGGAGGGGGCTCCGACGCCGCTCATGCGTTGTCCTTTCCTTCGGCGAGGGCCGCGGCGAGTTCGTCCTCGCCGATGATGTGGCCCATGCGATCGCGCTTGGTCTCGAGGTACTGGTGGTTGTTCGGTCCGACGCCGACGATCAGAGGCACCTGCTCGATGACATCGAGGCCGAGCTCGCGAAGCTTGCTGACCTTGTCGGTGTTGTTGGTCATCAGGCGCACCTTCGACACCCCCAGGTCGCTCAGGATGCCGGCGGCTGCCGCGTATTCGCGCGCGTCGGCGGGGAGGCCGAGGGCGAGGTTCGCGTCGACGGTGTCGAGCCCGTCCTCCTGCAGGCTGTAGGCGCGCAGCTTGTTGATCAGGCCGATGCCGCGTCCTTCGTGGCCGCGCATGTAGATGACGACGCCGCCGTCCTGCTCGATCGCGTCGAGTGCGGCATCCAGTTGCGGCCCGCACTCGCACTTCAGGGAACCGAAGGCTTCTCCGGTCAGGCACTCCGAGTGCACACGCACGAGCGCGGTCTCGCCGAGCTCCCCCGAGACGACCGCGATGTGGTCGGTTCCGGTGACGCGATCCTTGTACGCCAGGAAGCGGAACGTGCCGTGGTCGGTCGGCACCGTGGCATCCGCTCGTAGGCTCACGCGGCGGCGACCACTGCGCGAGGGGGTGATCGGCTCGGAGAGCGGGTCGATCACGTTCAGGTGCGCGATGAGCTGCTCGATCGTGATGACGGGGATGCTGTTGCTCCTGCCGAGCTCCTGGAGCCCGGGCAGACGCATCATGCTGCCGTCCTCGGCGACGACCTCGGCGATCGCGCCGACGGGGTGCAGGCCCGCGAGCTTCATGAGGTCGACGGCTGCCTCGGTGTGGCCGCTGCGCTCGCGCACGCCACCATCGACAGCGCGCAGCGGCAGAACATGGCCGGGACGGATGACGCTCGTCGCCGTGGACTCCGGGTTCGCGAGAACATTCAGAGTGTGTGCGCGGTCGGAGGCACTGATGCCGGTCGTGACGCCCTCGGCCGCATCCACGCTCACGGTGTAGGCGGTGGAGCGGGCGTCCTCGTTGGCCTCGACCATCGGAGGGAGGTTTAGATGATCGGCGAGATCAGACGGCATCGGGGCGCAGATGAAGCCGGATGACCAGCGCACTGTCCACGCGACCCATTCGGGTGTGGCGAGCTCGGCCGACAGGATGATGTCGCCCTCGTTCTCGCGATCCTCATCGTCGGCGACGATGACAGGGCGACCTGCCTTCAGCGACTCGAGGGCTTCTTCGATGGTGGACAGGCTCATCGCGAGCCTCCTTCCGCAGCGGCCCGGAACGCCAGAAGGCGCTCGACATGACGGGCGAGGATATCTGTTTCGAGGTTGACGCGGTCGCCGATGACCAGGCGCCCGAGAGTGGTGGCGACAAGGGTCTCGGGAATGAGGGAGACTTCGAGCCAGTCGCGCCTGGCCGCCCCCTCGACAGGCTCAGGGATCGCCTCACTCACCGCGCTGACGGTGAGGGAGGTGCCATCGATCGAGATCGACCCCTTGTCGACGACGAGTGGTGCGAGCTCCGCGGGGAGGGAGACGCGCAGCACGCTCCACTGATCGCCGGGACGCACATCGATGACGACGCCGGTGCCGTCCACATGCCCCTGCACGATGTGTCCGCCGAGGCGGGCACCGACCGGCATCGCCTTCTCGATGTTGACTGCCGTTCCCACAGATGCCGTCGCCAATGCCGAGACGTCGAGCGTCTGCTTCATGACGTCGACGGTGAAGGTGTCGGGTGAAGAATCGACCACGGTCAGGCAGACACCCGAGACAGCGATCGACTCGCCGTGCACGGCATCGTGTGCGGCCTTCGCCGCGCGCACCGTCAGACGCCAGCCGTCGCCGGACGGCACGATAGCGGTGATCTCGCCGATCTCTTCAATGATTCCGGTGAACATCAGTGGGTTCCTCCCTGGGGGTCGTCGTCGATGACGTGGGCGATCACGAGCAGGTCCGCGCCGAGCGGCTTCCACTCGTCGACGGCAAGGCGCCGCGCAGCGGCGATGGTCGGGACGCCGATATCGGTGAGAGCCAGGCGATCGCCGCCGAGGAGCACGGGGGCGATATAGGCGAGGATGCGGTCGGCGAGACCCGCGGCGATGAACGAGCTGGCAAGAGTCGGACCGCCCTCGATGAAGACGCTCTGGATGCCGCGGGCATGAAGATCGGCGACGACGGCGTGCAGATCGCGCGTGTCGTAGAACAGCGGTTCGTGCGGATGACGGCGCAGCGCGGCATCCGCCGGTGTCTTGCGCGACCCGATCACGACGGGGATCGGCTGATCGTCGTACAGGGCATCTCCGTCGCGGGCAGTGAGCGCGGGGTCGTCTGCGAGCACGGTGCCCGTGCCGACGATGATCGCATCCGCAGCGGACCTGCGGCGGTGCACGTCGGCCCGCGCATCGGAGCCGGTGATCCACTGGCTGGTGCCGTCTGAGGCGGCGGCACGACCGTCCAGACTCTGCGCCCACTTCACCGTGATGTGCGGGCGGCCCAGTCGATGCGCGGTCAGCCAGTCGGAGATCAGGGTGTCGACGGCATCGGTCTGCTCTCCGGACTGCACTTCGACGCCGGCGGCACGCAGCCGCTCGGCGCCTCCGCTCGATGCGTCACCGGGGTCGCTCTCGGCGTAGATCACGCGGGCGATGCCGGCGTCGATCAGCGCGAGCGCGCAGGGCCCCGTGCGTCCGGTGTGGTTGCAGGGCTCGAGAGTGACGACCGCTGTCGCCCCGCGGGCGGCACCGTCTTCGAGCTTCGAGAGCGCGTCGACCTCAGCGTGCGGGGTGCCGGCGCCACGATGCCAGCCCTCGGCGATGACGTCGCCTGTGGGGGAGAGGATCACTGCGCCGACCTGCGGATTGACACCGCGAGGGCCGCGGGCGGCGAGTTCGATCGCGCGCGTCATCGCGTGGCGCTCTGCCCCGGTCACTGCCATCCGTCGTCCTTCGGTCTGGCTCCGGGGATGACAGAAGTCGCGCTTGCGCGCATCGTGCTGCCTCCCTTCCGGACTAGCGAGATCTCTCTCGCATCACCGTCGGTCCCGGAATTTCACCGGATCGGCACTTCGGAATCCGAAGCGCTCGCGGACTGTCACCGCCGGTTCGGATTCTCACCGACCCCGGAGCACGTTGATGCTCAGTGTAGTCAACGCGCAAGCCCGGGATTCATTCCGCGTTGCACGAGGTCATTTGAGCAGGCGGGACAGTCGCCGGTCGGCGAGGATCTTGCCGTCGGTCTGGCATGTCGGGCAGTACTCCAGTGAGCGGTCGGCGAAGAACACGCTGCGGACGGTGTCGCCGCAGACCGGACACGCTTCGCCTCGGCGTGCGTGCACACGGAACCCGGAACGCTTGGCGTCTTTGAGGTCGGCCGGCGGTTTACCGGATGCTGTCGACACGGCATCCTTCAGCGTGCTCTGCATCGCGTCGTAGAGTTGGTTGACCTCGGCGGGATCGAGCTTGCCGCTGATCGCATACGGCGACATCTTCGCGGCGTGCAGGATCTCATCGCTGTAGGCGTTTCCGATGCCGGCGATGACGCTCTGGTCGCGCAGCAGCCCCTTGATCTGCATCCGTTTGCCCTCGAGAAGAGCGGCGAACGCGTCGCGGGTGAAATCGGCGCCGAGCGGTTCCGGACCCAGTCGCGCGATCCCTGGGACGTCCTGAGGGTCGCGCACGACGTAGACGGCCAGCGACTTCTTCGTGCCCGCCTCGGTGAGATCGAAGCCGCTGTCGTCATCGAGTGCGACGCGCAGCGCGATCGGGGACTTGCCCGGCTTGATCAGCGTGGTCGGCAGCAGCTCGTACCAGCGCAGCCAGCCCGCCTTGGCGAGGTGGAAGACCAGATGCAGCTCATCTCCGCAGGAGAGGACGATGAATTTGCCCTGTCTGCTCGCCGCAGTGATCGTCGCGCCGTGCAGGGCGGTGTTCGGCGGATCGTAGGTCTTCAGGGCCGCGATCTCGCCGACGCTGGTGCGTGTGATCGCGTGCCCGACCACGCGCTCTCCGAGGAAGTCGACGAGTCCCTGCACCTCAGGCATCTCGGGCATGCGCCCATCCTGCCACCGGCGTCGGACGTTCGGGGGATCAGTTCGGTCCGGAACTCTCGCGCACGATCAGCTCGTACCCGATGTCGATGTTCGTCGGCTCCAGGTCGTTGTCATCGAGCAGCGCGAGCAGCGAATCGACGGCCTGATCAGCGATCGCCTGCTTGTCCGGTGCGATCGTCGTCAGCGAGGGAACGGAGAACTCCGCCTCCTGCACGTCATCGATCGAAGCGATCGCGACGTCGTCGGGTATGCGCACACCGAGGTTGGCGAAGGCTCGGATCGCACCGAAGGCGAGGAGGTCGGTGAAGCAGACGAGAGCGTCGAAGCGAGTGCCGTCCTGCCACGCCTGCATGATGCCTTCCAGCCCCGCCTGCCTTCCGAAACGGTCGGTGTACAGCACGAGGTCAGGGTCGAAGGGCACACCTGCATCGTCGAGTGCCTGGCGGTAGCCGCTGAGCCGGAGGCGCGAGCTGCGGTAGACGTCGGAGTGATATGCGCCGAGCGTGGCGATGCGCCGATGGCCGCGCTCGAGCAGGTGTCGGGTGATGTCCGCGGTCGCTGCGACGTTGTCGATGGCGATGTTCGTGTAGCGCGAGCTGGAGATCTGCTCGCCGATGAGCACGGTGGGCACATTCGGGGGAGTGCGGTAGAGCTCTTCCTTCTCCATCGACATCGGTGAGAAGACGAGCCCGTCTACGATGTGCGAACCGAGGTCGCGGAGGGCGCGCACCTCGTTCTCGCGGATGCCGCCGGTCTGCGTGGCGATGACGGTGTATCCGCGCTTCTGCGCAGCGATCTCGACCAGTTCGCTGAGCTCGGCGAAGTAGGGCTGCGAGAGCTCGGGAACTGCGAATCCGAGGATCCGCGTGCGTCCCTGACGCAGGCGGCGGGCCGAGATGTTCGGACGGTATCCCAGCTCTTCGATAGCGGCGAGCACGCGCTGGCGGGTGGTGTCGCGAACATGGACGAAGTCGTTCACGACATTGGAGACCGTGCGCGGAGAGACACCCGCGAGCTTCGCCACGTCAGTGATACTCGCGCTCATTCGTCCTCCTTGATCGATCACAATTCGATCCCATCCTCGCAGACGCATTTGACACCAGATATGCAACGTGGCAAAAATATATGCATTGCTGGTTTGCAACGTGGCAAAAGGGAGATATGGATGTCGAGTCAGTCGACCACCGGACGTAGTCGCATGCGCCGAGCCTCGCAGCGCAGCGGCAGCGGCCTGAAGTACGGCATCGCGTTCACAGCCCCGTTCCTGCTCCTGTACCTGATCTTCGTGATCTACCCGGTCGTGCAGGCCGTCTGGATGAGCTTCCACGACTGGGACCTGCTCGGCGCCACCCGCGACTTCATCGGCATCGACAACTTCGAGCGGATGCTGTGGGGCCACGACATCACGTGGTCGATGAGCCACCTCGCGCTGCCGCGCGTGATCCTGGTCGTCGCCGCGCTCGCTCTGCTCATCAAGCCGCTGCTGCGCCGCCGGCTCACTCTCGGCATCGGTCTCGGCGTCGCCGGCATCCTGGCTCTCGTCGTCGCACTCGGCTTCCACCCGGCCGAGGGCGGCTTCTGGTTCGATCCTGACTTCTGGACCGCGCTGCAGAACACGCTGCTGTTCACGGCGATCTCGACACCGCTGATCGCCGGTCTCGGCCTGGTGATGGCTCTCGCCCTGCAGGGGAACCGCCGGGGCACGCGCATCTACCAGATGGTCTTCTTCCTGCCGTATATCCTGCCCGTGTCGGTCGTGACGCTGGTGTGGACCTACTTCCTCTCGCCGAACCAGGGACTGCTCGCTGCCCTGCTCGAACCGCTCGGCATCGATCCGATTCCCTGGCTCGCCAACCCGAACGTCGCAATGCTCGCCGTGATCGCCACCACCATCTGGTGGACGGTCGGCTTCAACCTCGTGCTGTTCGCCGCAGGCCTCCAGGACGTCGACCCCGCGCTGTACGAGGCGGCATCGCTTGACGGCGCCGGCGCGTGGCGCAAGTTCACGAGCATCACTCTTCCCGGACTCAAGCACGTGCTGCTGCTGGTCATGGTCATGCAGGTGATCGCATCGTTCCAGGTCTTCGGCCAGGTCAACATCATGACCGGCGGTGGACCAGGCACCTCGACCCTCGTGCTGATCCAGCACATCTATGAGACCGGATTCCGCGACTTCGAGCTCGGCTACGGCTCGGCGATGTCACTGTTCCTCTTCGCAGTGATGCTCGTCGTCTCCCTCATCCAAATGCGCACCCTCGGCAAGGACGACAGCAAATGAGCACGCAGGCGATGACCACGACCGCCCGGAATGCTGCGCGTCGACCGGTTCGCATCAAACGCAGCGGTGTCGTCACCGCCTGGTACCACGTGGCCATGATCGTCGCAGCCCTCGTCTGGCTGATCCCGATGCTCTGGATGTTGTCGCTCTCGCTGAGCGACAACCAGGCACTGACCAAAGAGACCCAGACTCTCATCCCGCAGGGCTTCACACTGGAGAACCTGCTCGGCGTCTTCAGCGTCGGTCTCACCAGCCGCTGGTTCCTCAACAGCGCGATCGTGACGATCTTCACCACGCTGCTCACGGTTCTGCTGTGCGCGATGGCGGGCTACGCATTCGCGCGCTTCACGTTCCGCGGCAAGACGATCGTGTACGCCAGCGTTCTCGCAGGCCTCATGATCCCCAAAGAAGCGATGTTCATCCCCCTGTTCACGATGGTGGCCGACGTGGAGATGCACAACACCTACGCCGCGCTGATCCTGCCGCGTATCGCCGCCCCGCTCGGCGTCTTCCTGATGACACAGTTCTTCTCGCAGGTTCCGGCAGAAGTGGAAGAAGCAGCGCGCATCGACGGCGCGGGCCCCTGGCGGACCTTCTTCTCGGTCATGCTGCCGCTGGCTCGGCCTTCGATGATCGCGCTGTCGATCTTCACCTTCGTGCAGACCTGGAACGACTACCTCTGGCCACTGGTCTCTGCAACGAACCCGGAGATGTTCACCATCACCACGGGCCTTGCATCGCTGCAGGGAAACTTCGCCCAGGCGACTGAGCTCGGCAGCCTCATGGCTCGCGGGCTGATCGGTTCGCTGCCGCTGCTGCTCGTGTTCATCTTCTTCCAGAAGCACCTGATCCGAGGCATCTCGATGACCTCGGGCAGTAAGTGACCATCCAGACTCCGGCCATCGATGGCCGATCGGCTGCTGCCCGGCAGCCACGGACAACAACGTCCACCCCATGAGAGGAAAACCATGCAGAAGACCAAGATTGTCGCTGCAGCAGCGTCGCTGACGGCAGCGGCCCTGTTGCTCACGGCGTGCGGCGCTGGAGCCGATGGTGGCTCCGGATCCGCTGACAGCGGCGACCTGAACGAGCAGATCGCAGCAGTCACGGCAGAGCAGCTCGACGGCACCACGATCACCATGTCGCGCATGTTCGGTGACTGCGAGGAGACCACGCAGGGCGTCACCGACCCCGCGAAGGCGACCACCGAGTGCGAGGCCATTCAGATCCTCACCAACAAGTTCAACGCCGAGAACGAGTACGGCATCACCATCGAGCGCCTCGGCGGGACCGACTGGAACTCGTACTACGACGCGTTCAACGCATCCATTGCGGGTGGCGAGCCCGCCAACATCGCGAACCTGCACGACTATTCGATGTCCGACTACGCCACGCGCGACCAGCTGCTGGCGTTCGATCCCGAGTCGATCGGCATCGACATGACCGACGCGACCGAGCAGGCGCAGAAGTCCGTGATGTGGGACGGATCGACCTACGCGGTTCCGTTCGACGCACACGCACTCGTGATGCACGTGAACACCGACGTGCTCGCCGCCGCAGGCTACATCGGCGAGGACGGCCGTCCCGTGCTGCCGACCACCCCGGACGAGCTGCTGCAGATGGGCAAGGATGTCAAGGACAAGACCGGCCTGATGCTGTTCTCGTCTGGTTTCGCCAATGACGACATGGCATGGCGCTTCTTCTACTCGCTGGTTCGCCAGCAGGGCAGCGACGTCATCTCGGCTGACGGCAGCGCCGAGGTTGACACCGAGGCCGCAGCTAAGGCTCTCGAGCTCATCAACGAGCTGCTCGACGCCGGCTACATGCACACCGACGCCGACTACGCAGGATCCATCGACGAGTGGAAGAACGGCCAGTCCGCGATTCTGCTGAACGGCGTGTGGGCGATCAACGAGTACGCAGCGACCACCGACTTCGGTTACACGGTCACCGACCTGCCGACGCTCTACGACGCACCTGCCGCGTGGGCTTCGTCGCACATGTGGGTGCTGCCGCGTCAGAAGGGCGATGACCCTGTCGAGTACCGTGCCGGACTCGAGTTCGCCAAGTTCCTCTACGACAACAGCGGATCCTGGTCAATCGCAACCGGTCACATCGCGCCGCGGGTTTCGATCATCGACTCGGAGGAGTACCTCGCGGCTCCCGAGCGTGCGAACTACACCGAGACCGCTCTGACCGGCATCAGTTTCGTGCCGCAGGTCGAGAACTGGACGTCCGTGAAGTCGCTCATCCACGCACAGCTGGATGAGGTCTGGTTCAGCGACAAGGACATCGCCGAGGCTCTCAGCGAAGCGCAGGCTCGCGTCACGCAGGAAATCAAGTAACACAGCAGTTCCTGTGGGGTGGGGACGATCGCGTCCTCACCCCGCTCTCTTTCGGAAGAAGGCTTCATGCTCACCGCCCACCGCGCCGCTGTCAGTCTCGACGGCGCTTGGCTCCTGCACCTCCCCGGCGATGCCGAATCGCGGGAGGTCATGATTCCCGGAACATGGACCACCCAGGTTGCCGGCTACGGCGACTCGCACGAGACCGTGCGCTTCGAACGCGAGTTCGAGGTCACCAGTGCGCCTGCGGGACGCCTGGTGCTGTGCTTCGGGGCCGTGAACCACACCGCGTCGGTGCGAGTGAACGGGCGAGAGATCGGCACGCATTCCGGAGCATGGGAGCCCTTCGAGTTCGACATCACGGATGCCGTCTCTGCAGGCCCCAACACCATTGAGGTAACCGTCTCGTACCCGCCGCGCTTCGGCTCCTCCAGCGAACCGGGCTTCCTCGAGCATCCGTTGGGCAAGCAGTCCTGGTACGGCACCACGGCGGGCATCTGGCAATCCGTGGTTCTGGAGGACCGGCATCCGGTTCACGTCCGCGCGCTTTCGATCAGATCGGATGCCGCGACCGGCACGATCTCTCTCCGCGGCGCCGCCGCGGCGGAAGCAGAATCGGCCCAGGTCCGGGTGCTGCGTGATGACGCGGTTGTCACCACCGCAGCTCTCACTGTGCAGGGCACTGAAGTCTCCGGCGACATCGTCGTTGTCGACCCCGAGCTCTGGGACCTCGATGACCCGCGGCTGTACACCGTCGAGGTCTCGCTGCAGAGCGCAGGCGCGACGACCGATGTGCTCACGCGCGACACCGGCTTCCGCTCGTTCCGCTCGCAGGGCGGGCGATTCTTCCTGAACGACCGCGAGATCTACCTGCGCGCCGTTCTCGACCAGGATTATCACCCCGGTGCCACTCCCGCGGCGGACGACTTCGCCGCATGGGAGGACATGCTGCGCCAGACCAAGGCGCTCGGCTTCAACATGCTGCGCGTGCACATCAAGCGCCCCGACCCGCGCTACTACGAGATCGCTGACCGCATGGGCATGCTGGTGTGGACCGAGCTGCCCAGCTGGATGACGTGGACGCCGGAAACCGCGAAGGCCGGCCACGAGCTGCTGCGCTCGCTCATCGACCGTGACGGTCACCACCCGAGCATCGTGATCTGGACGATCATGAACGAGTCGTGGGGCATCGATCTGGCAAGTGCCACCCAACGCGCGTGGCTGCGTGACGTGTTCGACGACATCGAGCAGTACGCCGCAGGATCGCTCGTCGTCGACAACTCCGCGTGCGAGCCGAACTTCCATCTGCGCACGCACATCGACGACTTCCACGTCTACCGGGGCATCCCGGAGAGCCGCCAGGTATGGGACGCGAAGATCGCGGACTTCGCGACCCGCCCCGATTGGACCTTCTCGCCGCACGGCGATGCCGAACGCACCGGCGACGAGCCGCTCGTTCTCAGCGAATTCGGCAACTGGGGTCTGCCCCATGTGCTGGATCAGTACGATGACGACGGCGCTGAGCCCTGGTGGTTCGCGCTCGGTGCGGACTGGGCCTTCGGCGCTGCCGAGGGCACGGGTCTCATGGCTCGCTTCCGGGGCCTGGGCCTTGAGGACACGTTCGGATCATGGGAAGAGCTGGTCCGTCAGCTGCACCACGCGCAGCTCGTCGCCAACCGCTACCAGACCACGAGCATCCGACTGCATGACGACATCCGCGGTTACGTGCTCACCCAGTTGAGCGACGTGCAGTGGGAAGCCAACGGGCTCTTCGACATGAACCGCAGGCCCAAGGAGTACACCGCCGAGTTCGCGCTGGCTAACGGCGAGCACGCTGTGGCGCTGCGGCCTGAGGCATACAGCCTCTATGCGGGAGATGAGCTGGCGCTGACGGTGACGTCGCTGCCGGCGCCGGTCGGCCTGCCAGCGGATGTCACCATGCGGGTGGTCGTCAATGGTGAGCCTGTTGCGTCGCAGCCCGCGGGAGCAGACCGCGAAGAATGGACGCTGCGCATCCCGATGCCGGCCGAGAACGCGCAGCACCTGGTCGAAGCCGAACTGCACGTCGGGGGGGAGCTGCTCGCCCGCGACGCTGCAGACATCCTCGTCGTCGCACGCACCCCATGGGCGGGGGGCGCTGTGCGAGCGGGGGATGCCGAGATCGCGCAGTGGCTCGGCGAGCTCTCCGTTCCGACGTCCGTCGACAGCGATCTGCTCGTCGTGCGGTCGTTCACGGCTGAGGCACAGCAGCACGCCCGATCAGGTGGACGCGTTCTGCTGCTGGCCGAAGCGGACAACGCGCTCGGCGCGGCATTTGACTACCTGCCCTCCGCGCGATTGACCTCGCGTGCGGGAGACGGCGACTGGGTGCCGCGCACCGAGTGGCTGGACCGCCGCGGAGCCTTCGCTGAGGTCCCCGGTGACACGATCCTCGGCATCGCCTACGAGGATCTGCTCGGTGAGTTCGTGATCAGCGGGATTCCTGGACCCTTGCGTTCGGCGGTCGTGCACTCGGCGATCTTCTCCGGATGGCTGCGCGGGGCTGCGACCAGCACCGCGACCGTCCGCTGGAGTGAGGGCTCAGTGACGATCAGCACCCTGCGTGTGCGCGAGGCGTTGCAGACGTCGCCGATCGCCCACGCTGTGGGACGCGCGCTCCTGCGCGCGAGCGCAGGGGAGTAGCAGCTCAGCCGAGTGGCACGGGCCAGTCGGTCGGCGTGCGGTCATCGGATGCCAGCAGGCCTGCCATCCAGCCGTCGTCGCGCCCGCGTGTGCTCGTCAGTCCTTGGCGAACAGTGCCCTCGTAGTGGAATCCGAGTGCGCGGGCGG
The DNA here is from genome assembly GCF_052266695.1 of Microbacterium zouquanmingi. Lineage (NCBI taxonomy): Bacteria > Bacillati > Actinomycetota > Actinomycetes > Micrococcales > Microbacteriaceae > Microbacterium > Microbacterium zouquanmingi. Next base: position 163,681 of record NZ_JBQPQZ010000001.1, on the reverse strand, counting down.
TGCGGGCTGAGGGGATGTTTCCCACCACCGCGCGCCAGGTGATGCGCGCGAGCCCGAGCTCGGCGAACCCCCACTCGATGACAGCGCGGGATGCCTCGACCATGAAGCCCTGGCCCCGTGCCGCAGCCGTCGCCCAGTAGCCGAGTTCGGTAGAGCCGCCTGTGTCGTGCGCCGCGATGTGATGGAGACCGACGACGCCTATGAGCGTGTCGTTGTGGAAGATGCCCCAGATCGTCTGGCTCTCGTCCGCCCACCACTGCGCGATCAACTCGACGAAACCTTCGGCGTCTTTTCGTGTGTAGGGGCTCGGAACCGTCGTCCAGCGGGGGATCTCCGGATCCTGGCAGGCCTCGAAGATAGCGTCCACGTCATCTGCGGTGGGAGCCTGCAGGACGAGTCGATCGGTGTGCAGGGTGACCGGTTCCATCGTGAAAGGCTACCGGTGTCCGAGGCGCCCATTAGACTCACCTGGTGACTGTTCCCGGGATTCTGCGCGCCTTGGAAGAGGCAACCCTGTACCACGACGCCCTCACCTGGGCGCAGACCGATGCCGACCTCGGGCTCGTCGACGGACTCGATGCTCCCACGATCGCGGGTCTTCTTGCCAAGCGCACGAGCGCGGGGCATCCGGCTTCTCTTCTCGTCGTCGCGCCGACCGGTCGCCGTGCCGAGTCGCTGGCCGCAGCGCTCGGGTCTTTCGTGCCGGATGCTGAGATCCTCAGCTTCCCCGCCTGGGAGACGCTGCCCCACGAACGACTCAGCCCGAGCGCCGACACGGTCGGCCGGCGACTGGACACCCTGCGCCGCATCACGACCTGGGCTGGCGAGCGTCCGCTCATCGTCGTGGCCTCCGTGCGTGCGGCCCTTCAGCCGATCGCCGGCAACCTCGGCGACACCGCTCCTCTCGCTCTCGCGCTGCGGGGGCGAGGTCTCGAGCTCGATGATGCGGTCGAGCAGCTCGTCGAGCGCGCGTATACGCGGGTGGACATGGTCTCTCGTCGCGGTGAATTCGCTTTGCGCGGCGGCATCCTCGATGTCTTCCCGCCGACGAGCGAGCATCCGTACCGCGTGGAGTTCTTCGGTGATGAGATCGACCAGATCCGGGTGTTCTCGGTCGCCGACCAGCGGTCGCTACCAGGCGATATCGAGCTCGTCGAGCTTCCGGCGACCCGAGAGCTGCTGCTGACCGCGGAGGTGCGTGACAAGGCGCGGTCGCTCATCGCCGGCTTTCCTGCGATCGCGGGAATGCTCGAGAAGATGTCCGAGGGCATTCCTGTTGAGGGCATGGAGTCGCTGCTGCCAGCTGTCGCCGGCCCGCTCAGGTCTCTCGCCGAGTACTTCGCACCTGGCACCGCTGTCGCCCTCGTCGACCCTGAGCGGGCCACCGCCCGCGCCCATAGCCTCGGTGAGACGAACCGCGAGTTCCTGGATGCCGCGTGGAGCGCGGCGACGTCTGGAGCATCCGCACCCATCGACCTCGGCGCCGGAGACTTTCTCAGCGTCGCGAGGCTGCGCGAGATCGTCCGCGAGCGCGATGGCGTCTGGTGGCGGTTCAGCCCATTCGCGAGCGATGACGCGGATGCCGCCAACATCGACGCGTCGATCATCCCGTCCTTCCATGGCAACGTCGACGGCGCGATCGACTTCGTCGCCGCCCGGCTCGCTGATGCGTGGTGCGTTGTGGTCGTGGCATCCGGAATCGGGCTCGTCGACCGCGCTCGCGACGTCCTCTCGGAGCGGGGGCTTGCCGCCCGTCCGGTCGAGACGCTGACGGATGCTCCGGACCCGGGTGTCGCAACTCTCGTGCTCGGATCTCTTGAGTCCGGATTCCAGGTGCCGGAGGCGAAGCTCGCCGTCCTCACCGACAACGAGTTCTACGGCCGAACGATCGGCGGCGACCAGCGCGTCGTGAAGAAGCTCGCCTCGCGGCGCCGCAACGTCGTTGACCCGCTGCAACTGAAGAACGGCGACTATGTCGTGCATTCCACGCACGGCATCGCGAAGTTCGTCGAGATGACCCAGCGCGAGGTCTCCACCGGCGGGCGCAACGCCACCAAGACCACGCGCGACTACCTCGTGCTCGAGTACGCGCCCGCAAAGCGCGGCTATCCCGGTGACAAGCTCTACGTGCCCACTGACCAGCTCGACCTGCTCTCGAAGTACGTCGGCGGTGAAGCACCGACTCTGTCGAAGATGGGCGGCAGCGACTGGTCGGCGGCCAAGAGCAAGGCACGCAAGGCGGTCCGCGATATCGCGGTCGAACTCGTGAAGCTGTACTCAGCCCGCATGGCGGCCAAGGGCTACGCGTTCTCGCCGGACACTCCCTGGCAGCGCGAGCTCGAAGAGGCGTTCCCGTTCGCCGAAACACTCGATCAGCTGCAGACGATCGACGAGATCAAGGCAGACATGGAGCGGCCGATCCCGATGGATCGTCTGCTCTCTGGCGACGTCGGATTCGGCAAGACCGAGGTCGCAGTGCGCACGGCGTTCAAGGCGATTCAGGACGGCAAGCAGGTCGCCATGCTCGTGCCGACCACGCTGCTGGTGAAGCAGCACCTCGAGACCTTCACCGAGCGCTTCGCCGGGTTCCCCGTGAAGGTCAAGGCGCTCTCGCGCTTCCAGACCGATAAGGACGCCAGGCTGACGCTCGAGGGGCTCCTGGACGGTTCGGTCGACATGGTCATCGGCACGCACCGCATCCTCACCGACCAGGTGATGTTCAAGGACCTGGGGCTGCTGATCATCGACGAGGAGCAACGCTTCGGCGTCGAGCACAAGGACAAGCTGAAGAAGCTGAAGACCAATGTCGACATCCTGGCGATGAGCGCGACGCCGATTCCGCGCACGCTCGAGATGGCGGTCACGGGGATTCGTGAGATGTCGACGCTTGCGACGCCGCCGGAGGACCGGCATCCGATTCTCACCTTCGTCGGTCCCCGGAGTGACAAGCAGATCGCCGCCGCGATCCGGCGCGAGATCCTCCGCGAAGGACAGGTCTTCTTCGTGCACAACCGGGTGCAGTCGATCCAGCGCGTGGCGAGCGAGCTGGCCGAGCTCGTGCCGGAGGCGCGCATCGCCGTCGCCCACGGACGAATGGGCGAGCACCAGCTCGAGCAGGTCGTCGATGACTTCTGGGAGCGCAAGTACGACGTGCTCGTGTCGACGACGATCGTCGAGACCGGACTCGACATCTCCAACGCCAACACGATCATCATCGACAAGGCCGACAAGTACGGGCTCTCGCAGCTGCACCAGCTGCGAGGCCGCGTGGGGCGTGCGCGCGAGCGCGCCTACGCATACTTCCTTTACGACGATGCCAAGCCGCTCTCCGAGACAGCCGCTGACCGGCTGCAGACCATCGCGATCAACAACGATCTCGGCTCGGGTATGCAGGTCGCGCTGAAGGACCTCGAACTGCGCGGGGCGGGCAACATGCTCGGCGGAGAGCAGGCCGGCCACATCGCCGGTGTCGGATTCGACCTCTACCTGCGCATGGTCGGCGAGGCCGTGGCGAACTTCCGCGGTGAAGACACCGGAGAGGACGTGGAGCTTCGGATGGAGCTTCCGGTGGATGCCCGTATTCCCGAGACCTACATCGACAGCGAGCGGCTGCGCCTGGAGGCCTATCAGAAGCTGTCAGCCGCAGCGGCTCTCAGTGCGAAGGACGACGCGATCGACCTCGTCATCGAAGAGCTCACGGACCGCTACGGCGCGCTGCCTGAAGAAGTCGAGGGCCTCATTGCGATTGCGCGTCTGCGCCGTCGTGCGGCCGCAGCAGGGCTGACTGATCTCGTCGTCATGGGATCGAACCTGCGCGTGGCCCCGGCGCGTCTCGAGGACTCGATGAAGGTGCGCCTGCAGCGCCTGTACCCGAAGGCGAAGCTCGTCGCCGGGGGAGAGGCGCTCGTCGTGCCGCTCGCGCCGGATGCCGAGATCCTCCCGTGGGTGTCGCAGTTGCTCACCGCGCTTTTCCCGCAGCCGGCCCCGGCCGCGTCCTGAACTCGTGCACGCCGGCACCGCGCAGCGCTAGTCTGGCGGCATGTTGTACGAGCACCTCGGGGCTCGGCCCCGCATCGATGACACTGCCGTCATCGCGCCGACCGCTGTCATCTCGGGCGATGTCCAGATCGGACCTGGCTGCCAGGTGCTGCATGGCGCCGTGATCACCGCCGAGGGTGGTCCGATCACCCTCGGCGAGTACGTGATCGTGATGGAGAACGCCCTCATCCGCGCCACGGCCGCCAACGCGGTGCGCATCGGGGATCACACGCTCGTCGGCACTCTTGCGAGCATCGCCGGTGCGACCGTCGGCGAGGAGGTGTTCTTCGCTTCGGGCGCCCGTGTGTTCAACGGTTCAATCGTCGGAGGGCGCTGCGAGATCCGAGTGAACGCGATCGTGACGCGCCGTGCGGTGCTTCCAGAGGGCACGGTGGTGCCGATCGGGTGGGTCGCCGTCGGAGACCCCGTACAGCTGTTCTCACCTGATCAGGCGGATGCCATCGCCGCGGCGCAGCCGGATCTGGACTTCCCAGGGCACGTGTTCGGCGTCGACCGGGACACACCGGATCTGATGGTGCAGCTCACCGAGCGGTACGCGACGTCGCTCGCGCGGCACGCCGACGATCGCATGCTCTGACCGGCGAGGTTCGCACGGATGTCAGTACAAAACACGGATGTCGGTCGAAACCGGGTGGTTTCGACCGACATCCGTGAAATCGACTGACAAGTGTCAGCCAGCAGAGATACCGGGGATCAGATGACGCCCTGGGCGAGCATCGCTGCGGCAACCCGCTGGAAGCCCGCGATGTTCGCGCCGGCGACGTAGTCTCCTGCGACGCCGTACTTCTCGGCCGCATCGAACGATGCCCGGTGGATGTCGCGCATGATCTCGCGCAGCTTGTTCTCGCTGTCGCCGAAGGTCCAGCGCTGACGCGATGCGTTCTGGCTCATCTCGAGCGCAGAGGTGGCCACACCACCGGCGTTGGCCGCCTTGCCCGGTGCGAACAGGACGCCGGCACGCTGGAATGCGGCGACGGCATCGGGAACACACGGCATGTTCGCGCCCTCGGAGACCGCGCGGACGCCGTTCGCGATCAGCGACTCTGCGTCGGCGAGGGTGACCTCGTTCTGCGTTGCAGACGGCACGGCGATGTCGACGGGAACATCCCAGACGCTGCCGCCTTCGATGAAGCGTGCGCTTGCGCGACGGTTCGCGTACTCGACGATGCGGCCGCGCTCGACTTCCTTGATCTGGCGCAGGAGGTCGAGATCGATTCCGGCATCGTCGACGATGTAACCCGAAGAGTCGGATGCCGTGACGGCAGTCGCACCGAGCTGTGACGCCTTCTGGATGGCGTAGATCGCGACATTGCCCGAGCCCGAGACGCCGACGCGCTTGCCCTGGAGAGAGTCCCCATGCACGCCGAGCATCTCCTCAGCGAAGAACACCGCTCCGTAGCCGGTGGCCTCGGTGCGCACTTCAGCGCCGCCCCAGCCGGTGCCCTTGCCGGTGAACATGCCCGACTCATGACGGTTCGTGATCTTGCGGTACGCACCGAACAGGTAGCCGATCTCGCGCCCGCCGACGCCGATGTCACCCGCAGGAACATCGGTGTGTTCGCCGAGGTGGCGGTACAGCTCGCCCATGAACGACTGGCAGAAGCGCATGATCTCGGCGTCGCTCCTGCGGTGCGGATCGAAGTCCGAGCCGCCCTTGGCGCCGCCGATGCCCTGACCGGTCAGAGCGTTCTTGAAGATCTGCTCGAAGCCCAGGAACTTGATGATCGAAAGGTTCACCGAGGGGTGGAAGCGCAGTCCGCCCTTGTACGGGCCGAGCACCGAGGAGAACTGGATGCGGTAGCCGCGATTCACCTGCAGCTTTCCTGCGTCATCGATCCACGGCACGCGGAACATGATCTGACGCTCGGGCTCGACGAGCCGCTCGAGGATGCCTGCTTCGACGTATTCCGGGTGCTGCTCGAGCGCCGGGGAGATCGTTCCGAGCACTTCGTGCACTGCCTGCTGGAACTCGGGTTCGTGCGGGCTGCGGGCCAGAACCGTGTCGAACACGGGCTGGACAGACTCGGTGAGCGGGTGAAATTCAGTGAGGGTTGCGGTCACGCGGGACAGCTTTCTGGTTCTGTGGCTGAGGGCGCGATCGTGTCGCGTGAAGTCGTGCGCCGGATCGGGCGCGAGGTTTCACTTTACCCCGGGTGTTCGATGGTGTAGTAACAGGGGGTCTCACCCGGTGTTCTGCAGGCCAGCGGCAACGCCGCTGACCGAGAGCAGCAGGAGCCGGCGCTGCTCGTCAGCCACGCCCGACACTTCGACAGGCTCAGTGACCGATTCCGATTCGGATGCCGCCGAGCGCAGCTCGCGCAGCGCACGCAGCTGCAGCAGCGACAGCGCATCCACGTAGGGGCTGCGCAGTGTCACGGCCCGCTGGAGGATCGGCTTGTTCTCGAGCAGACCCGTGCCACCGGTGAGGCGGATGACCCACGCTTTGGTGAGCGCGAGCTCGTCGAGGACGAGGGCGGCGAGGTCGTCACGGTCGCCGAGCGCCAGGTATTGACGCGCGATGCGCTCGTCGGTCTTCGCCAGGCTCATCGCCACGTTGTCGATCATCGCGTGCAGCAGCGGCCACTCGCGGTAGGCCTCGACGAGGAGCGCTTCATCCCCCACAGCCTCGAGCGCGCTGCCCAGACCGAACCAACCCGCCAGGTTGATGCGGGCCTGGGTCCACGCGAACACCCACGGAATCGCGCGCAGGTCTTCGAGGGACTCGACAGAGAGCCCGCGGCGGGCGGGCCGCGAGCCGAGAGCGAGCAGGCCGATCTCCTCCATCGGGGTGACGGTGGCGAACCAGGGGGCGAAGCCCTCGGCCTTCACGAGCGAGAAGAAGCGCTCGCGGGACGCGGCATCCATCGTCTGTGCGATCTTCGCGTAGCGCGCAGCAGCGCCGCTGGTGCGCTCCTCGACGCTCGGCGAAGATGCCAGCAGAGTCGCCGCGGCGACCTGGTCGATGTGGCGCATGGCGATCGCGGGTTCGCCGTAGCGGGCGAAGATGGTCTCGCCCTGCTCGGTGAGCTTGAAGCGTCCGTCGACGGAGTGCGGCGGCTGGGCGAGGATCGCCGAGTTCGCAGGCCCCCCGCCGCGGCCGAGAGCGCCGCCGCGACCGTGGAACAGGGTCAGGGCGATGCCGGACTCCTTGGCCCACAGCGCGATCTTCTCCTGCGCTTCGTAGAGGGCGAGATTCGCGGCGACCGGGCCGACGTCCTTCGACGAGTCGGAGTACCCGAGCATGACCTCGAGGCGGTTGCCGGTCGCAGCCATCCGCGCCTGGAATTCAGGGAACTCGACGACCTCGGTGAGGATCGCCGGGGCTGCCTGCAGGTCGGCGAACGTCTCGAACAGCGGCACGACGTCGAGCACAGGGGCGTCATCGCCCAGCGCGTACTTCGCGAGGCGGTGCACGTTCGCGAGGTCCTGTGCCGACTGCGTGAACGAGACGACGTAGCGACCGGCTGCACGCAGACCATAGGCGCGCTGAATGTCAGCGACCGCGCGGAAGACATCGAGCACCTCGAGCGTCCGCTCGCTGAGCTCCCCGCCCGCTTCGAGTTCTGCAAGAGCCTCACGGTGCACCTGCGAGTGCTGGCGCACTTCGAGCTCAGTGAGGTGGAAACCGTACGTCTCGACCTGCCAGATCAGGTGCTGGATGCCACCGAAGGCGTGCCTGTTCGCGCCAGAGGCCACGAGCGATTCCTGAACAGCACGGAGACAGGCCAGCAGCTCTTCCGGAGCGCCGTACGCGCCCGCGGCTTCTGTGCGCGTCGCGGAGACCCGGTGCGCGAAAGCGAGCAGCACGCGGCGGTGCGGCTCATCGGGGGCGCGCGTGGCGATCGCGTTCGCCAGGTCGGGCGCGGACTGCGCGAACGCATCCCACAGCGCAGTGACCTCGGCGCTGGGCGGGGTGCCCTCGGCATCGAGCGTGAGACTGCGGCCGATGCGGTCGATGGCGCGCTCGAGACCGCGCAGAACGTGGTCAGAGGCGATCCTCGACGCCTCGCGGGTCACTGCGGCAGTGACGAACGGGTTGCCGTCACGGTCACCGCCGACCCACGATCCGATGCGCACGAATGCGGGAACGATCGGTGCGCTCGCGCCGGACTCCTCGCCGCGCAGAGCGTCGTCGATACGGCGATATACGTGCGGCACCGTGGTGAAGAGGGTCTCATCGAACACCGACATGACGGTGCGGACCTCGTCGGTCGGAGAAGGCTTCTGCGCGCGCAGGGGGGCGGTGCGCCAGAGAGTGTCGACCTCTTCCAGCATCCGACGATTCGCGCGGCGCTCTTCAGCGCCGCCGACGCTCGCCGCATCGCGCTCGCTCAGGAGCTCAGAAAGGCGACGGATGCTGCCCGACACCGCCCTGCGGCGCGCCTCGGTGGGGTGCGCGGTGAAGACCGGGTGGAAGCGGAGCTCTCCGAGGCGACGCTGGGCCTCGTCATCGCCGACCTCGCGGCGCAGCTGCGCGTAGGCAGCGGCGACCGTGTCGGACTCCCGAGCTCCAGTCGCTGAGCCAGAGGACGTGGCCGGGCGACCTGCGCGCTCGCGGAGGACGCGCACCCGCTGGTGCTCCTCGGCGAGATTCACCAGGTGGAAATAGCAGGTGAAAGCGCGGGCGACCTCGTCAGCCCGCTCGGTCGTGAACGACTCGGCGATCTCGGCAGCGCGATCGAAGGCTCCGCTCTCTGCGGGGGTGCTGTGCTCTTCGTAGGCCTGGATGCTGGCCAGACGCAGTCGCTCGACGTCTTCGAAAAGTCCGGGGCTGCCGCACTCGCGCAACACCTGGCCGAGCAGAGCGCCGAGCATCCGCACGTCCGCACGCATCGCGTCGGGAATGCCGCGTCCGGCTTCGAAACGGCCGATGACGCGGATGGCCTCTGTAGGTGTGGGCTCGGGGGAGGGGGAATCCGTGATCACCCTTCGAGGTTAGCCGCGTCGCTGTGCGGTCTCCGACCACGTGACGGGTCGTGACCGGGAGCCGTAGCATGGAGCGGATGTCTGATACCCGTAACCTTCTGCGCACGCAGCAGTTTCCCGCCGTGCTCCTTCTGCTCGCCGCAGCGCTCGGCCTCCTGCTCGCGAACCTGCCCAGTCATGGACCGATCGCGGCGATTCTCGACGCGCATATTGCGATTCCGGGGACAGGCATCGACCTCTCGGTCGCACACTGGATCTCAGACGGACTGCTGGCGATCTTCTTCTTCGTCGTCGCGATGGAGCTGCAGTACGAACTCACCCGAGGAGAGCTCAACTCCTTCGGGAAGGCGCTGCAGCCCGCGATCGCTGCGGCAGGCGGCGTGCTCGTGCCGATCGCCATCTACCTCCTGATCGCCGGTGATGGAGCGACAGCATCCGGGTGGCCCATTCCTACCGCCACCGATATCGCCTTCGCGCTCGGGGTACTGGCGGTCTTCGGCAAGGGGCTGCCTGCCGCACTGCGGGTGTTCCTGCTCGCGCTCGCGATTCTCGACGACATCATCGGCATCGTCTTCATCGCCGTGCTTTTCGCGCACGATCTGAACTGGATCTTCCTCGTGCTCGCTGTCGTGGGCGTCGTCGCGTTCGGTGCCGTGTCGCGGATGCTGCCCGCGAAGCGCTCATGGCCCATCGTCGCCGTGATGATCATCCTCGGCGTTGTGGTGTGGGCGCTCGTGCTGCTCTCCGGCATCCACGCCACCATCGCAGGCGTCATGCTGGGACTGGCGATCGCGCAGGCGCCGTCGATGCGCGCCCGTCATGTTCTCGAACCCTGGGTCAACGCGGCGATCCTGCCGATCTTCGCGTTCGCTGCGGCATTCGTCGTGATTCCGGCTGTGGCACCGGCGGAGCTGTCTCCGGCGTTCTTCGGCATCGCAGTGGCACTGCCGGTGGGCAAGATCATCGGCATCACGGCGTTCGGGTGGATCGCCATCAAAATCGGCTCCCGCGGAAAGCGCCCTGCGCTGGGACTCATGGACCTGGTCGCGGCAGGAACGCTCGGCGGCATCGGGTTCACCGTCTCGCTGCTGCTGGCGAACCTGGCGTTCGCCGCCGATCCCGGCGTGCGTGACCAGGCGATCCTCGGCGTGCTCGTCGGATCGCTGATATCGGTGGTGCTCGCGGGAATTCTCGTCTCTTCCCGTGCGGCGTGGCACCGTCGCGTGAACGCGGCGAGCTCGTGACGACCTGGAGGATACGATGACCGACTCTGACGCACTGCGCACCGCCGCCGAGACGATGCGCGCGGTGCGCGAGAGGTGCGTCTGGTCGCAGCAGATCACGCATCGTGATCTCGTGCCCTACCTGATCGAAGAGTCCCACGAGGTCATCGACGCGGTCGAGAGCGGTTCGCGCGCCGACCTGCGGGAGGAACTCGGTGACCTGCTGTGGCAGGTGTTGTTCCACGCGGCGATCGCCGCGCAGGATGCGGAGGATCCGTTCGACATCGATGATGTGGCCGAGACGCTGACCGAGAAGATGGTCCGCCGGCATCCGCATGTCTTCGGCGATGAGGTGGCGACGACTGCTGACGAGGTGCTCGTGCACTGGAACGCGGCGAAGGCGGCCGAAAAACGTGAGCGACGCAGCGTGCTCGACGGGGTTCCCGCGGGGATGCCGTCACTCGCACGTGCGCAGAAGGTGCTGGGCCGTGCGGCATCCGTGGGAGCAGGCGACGATGTGGCGCTCGCCGCGCACGATGCAGCCGAGGTCGGCGCCGCGCCGGAGTCGGAAGAAGAGCTTGGCGAACTGCTGCTGATGCTCACAGCCACCGCTCGTGCGAACGGATGGGATGCAGAGCGCGCGCTTCGCGAACGCGTGCGCGTGCTCGAGGACGAGGTCCGCGCGGCCGAGGCTCGCTGACCTGGAAAGATAGAGACGTGGCTACTGTGAACCCGCCGCGCGGCATGCGCGACATCCTCCCCGCCGATAAGGCTCGCCGTGAGCGCGTGCTCTCCGTCATCCGCGAGCGCTACCTCGCGCATGGATTCGACGAGATCGAGACGCCTGCCGTCGAGGAGTACGACCGGCTGCATGCGGGCATCGGCGGCGACAACGAGAAGCTCTCGTACAACATCCTTCGTCGTGGGCTGGATGCTGACGCCATCGCCGCAGGCGCTGAGGACCCCGCTGCCCTCAGCGACCTGGGCCTGCGCTACGACCTGACGGTGCCGCTCGCGCGTTTCTACGCCAGCAATCGTGGGCAGCTTCCCGGCGTGTTCCGTGCGATTCAGATCGGCCCGGTCTGGCGCGCAGAGCGCCCGCAGAAGGGCCGCTACCGCCAGTTCATGCAGTGCGATATCGACATCATGGGCGATGACACCTCCCGTGCCGAAGCCGAGCTGCTGGTGGCATCCCTTGATGCCCTCGACGCGCTCGGCCTCGCCGGTGCGACCGTGCGCATCAACGACCGTCGAGTGCTCGATTGGATGCTGGATTCCTTCGGCTTCGCGGCCGAAGAGCGCCCTGGCGTGCTGATCACGATCGACAAGCTCGACAAGATCGGGCCCGACGGCATCATTGCTGAGCTGCGCGAACGTGAAGTCACGGCATCCGCTGTCGATGCCTTCGACGCGTTCCTGCGTCGTCCGCAGACGATGGAGTACAACGCCTTTGGCGAGCGGCAGGTTCGCAAGGCGCTGCCGGAGAACGCGCCGGATGACATTGTCCAGCACCTCGTTGGTATCGGCGAGGCTGTTGCTGGTGGGCGCCCTTCGACCGCGGGGACCGTCGAAGAGATTCCGCTTGTCTTCGATCCCTTCCTCGTACGAGGGATGGGCTACTACACCGGCACGATCTTCGAGCTCGCGCACCCGTCGGTGTCGTACTCGCTGGGTGGTGGCGGGCGCTACGACGGCATGATCGGTCGGTTCCTCGGCCAGCAGGTGCCCGCGGTCGGCTTCTCACTCGGCTTCGAACGGCTCGTCGACCTCGTCGAGTTGGATGCGGATGCCGAGAGCCAGGCGGTCGTCCTTGTACACGACGCTGATGTGCCGGTTACTGAACTCGTCGCGCACAAGGCCGCGTTACTTCGCTCCCTGAGCGCGTCGAAGGGTCGCGTACGTCTCGAGCGCCGCGTGAAGAACTTCAAGGCGCTACTGGAGCGCTCGGCCGCCGATGGCTATACCGCTTTCGCGACGGTTTCCGCCGGTGTCGAGCCAGGGTCGCTCGAGCTCAAGCCGCTGTCGTAGCCTCTGCTCCCGCATCCGAGCTTCGCCGTCAATCGAACTTCGGTCGCAGTTCCTCAGGTATCGTGTCAAACGTGGCGGGCGTCATCTCCCAACGTGCCGCATCGGTGTCCTCGAAAGTGACCTCATACTGGCCTTTATCTCGCTCGAGTTGCACGAGCAACTTGATCGGAAGCGGGCTACCTGGCTCGAAGTAGCTGTCCGTGTAGGCCTTGACCGCGGACCGGATCTCGTAGGGCGACGCGGTCACCCCCGTATCCTTTCCGTCAGCCGAGTAGGCGAACCCGTACACGCCATTGACCTTCTCAGCATCGAACTCGAGAACCATGGCCAGCGACGACGTAGGTCTTCCAGACGCCACCGCCGCGCTCGAGCACGACGGCATCCGCGTGCAGATCCCCGACGCCGTCGAGGGCGGGCGTATCGAGATTTTCGGTACGCACGACGTCCCAAAGCTCGGTTGGCGGACGCCGGTGGCCAGGCGGTCGTCCTCGTGCACGATGCTGATGTGCCGATTGCTGGACCCGTCGCGCAGCGTTCCGCAGCCGACGGCTACACCGCGTTCGCGACGGTTTCTGCCAGCACCGAGCCTGGAAGGCTGGAGCAGAGCCGCTGTCTTAGCCTCCGCCAGGCGCCTCAGCATCGACTCGGTTGGTGTAGAGGTCGATGACCTCAGACCACGACCAGCGCACATCGATGCCTCGTACAGGCTTTACGGCCCGACGTTCGGAGACCCAGCTGGCAGGCACGACGTGCAATGCGAGCGACATCGTCCCTTCGTCTTCGGACCCTGCCCACACCAGCGCGATCCCAACGGTCTCGGAGTACGTCCAGCAATCCGCCCGGGTGGCCCCGGCTACGCGGAGCGCGGCGTTGTACGAACCGATGCTGTCATCCCGGCGTTCTTCGAGTTCGAGCACGCGCCAGTTCCCGGCCCAATGCATGCCTGCACTCTGCATATTCGATGCGAACTTGGCGATTTGCCCAGCCTCGGCGTACGCGTTGTATTCGCTCGAGGGGATACCTTGCCATGCGAGCGGCAAGATCCTGACCGGCCCCCGGACAAGAATCGGGTTATCCGCTGAGAGCCAACCGTCGTGCCCCGCGTCGAATACGGCTGGAGGCAACCCGGTATCTCGTTGTATGAACGCACGCCCTTCGTACGGCAGAAGTCCGCCCGCTCGCAAAGATGCGGGACCGAATGCGACAGCCGCGTCCCTGTGCAGGTCCATGTCGAAACTCACTCGTCGTTCCTCGTATCCACTCGGGTGAACTCGACCACATCGGCCCAGGACCAGCTGAGATCTGCCCCGATCTTCTGCTTCAACTTCCCGCGACCCCGGGAGTCCCTTACCCAATCGATCGGAACCACCTGTACGGCCGTCAGCGTCTTAGGTGCCGGGAGCGGCTCTCCATAGACGACACAGACCATCGCGGTGTTGCCGAAGCGCCACCAGCAGGCGTCTCTCGCTCCGTTGCGCCTCAGCTCCGTTGCGTAGCCGCTCTTGCCTGTTTCAGGATCAAGATCGACCCAGATCGGGGACCCATGGCGGTGCCCGCAGTCGACGCGGATGTGAGTCGTGATTTCGGTGGCTCGCTTCTGGAGGCTTGGCCACTGTGCGTCATCCCCGTCGATCAGCGCAGGTTCCCACGAAAGGGGCACGATCCATGCATCGCCTCGGGCGAAGAGAGGTATGCCATCCGCGAGCCACTGATCATGGCGGACTTTCGTCGTCGACAAATCAGCGATTCGAATCTCGAGAGAGGTGATCACCCTGCCCGCGCCGTCAGGAAGCGTTGCCCCGGTGCGCATCGAGCGCGGCGCGAAATCCACCGAACGTCTGCTTCCCGCGTGGTCGGGCAGCGCCGCGCCGGTACGACGAGCTTCTGCAATCTGACGCAGCTTGCGCAGGACGGCCCAGAGCGCGGCCGTCTCGTCGTTGAACGTTCGCATTGTGTGCGTGATGATCGCGGACTGATCATCGGTGAGATGTGTTCTCCACACCCCGCCGCCGCGCTCCAGCACCACGGCATCCATATACAGATCACCGACGCCGTAGAGGACCGGTGTGTCGAGGTGCTCGGTGCGCACGACGTGCATGAGCTCGTCTACGTCCATCGTTCACCCCCAGGATCGATTCCATCGTACAAAGCAGACTGGATACCGACGCACCGTCGAGGCGTTGCTGCAATCGCTGTCAAAGGCGCGGACGCAGTTCCTCACGGATCTCGCTGTAGTTCTCTGCGGTCACTTTCCATCGTGTCGCATCGAGGTCCTCGACCGTTACTGCGTGCTCGCCCTTCTTTCGGTCGAACTGCAGGAGAAGCTTCACGGGCAGTCGTTCGCCCGGCGCGCAGCGACTCTCGATGTAGGTGTTCACGAGAGGGCGGATCGCGGAAGGACGTGACGCCACGGCGAGGATCTCACCGCTCGGCGAGTACGCGTAGCCGTACGTGCCGGTGAATCGGTCGCCATCGAAAGAGATCACCATGGCGAGCGAGTCCCAGTCGTCTCCGGCACCGCTCAGGTGCTCGACCAGGCCTTCGATCAGGGCTGCGATGGCATCATCGTTCTGCACGGCGCTCCACTCTCCATGGGCTCCCATCGTAACGACGTGTGAGCTGGCAGGACTCTCGCCTGCGGCGATGATCCGCAGGCGCCGTCTACGCCGACGAGCTACCGGTCTGAGAGCGCGCGACCTTGAGACGCAGCATCCGGTACGCCACGCCCACGAGGACGACTCCGGTTCCGATGAGCGTTGCCACGACGGGCAGAGTGTTCACCAGCACCAGGCAGCCGAGCGCGCCGAAGACCTGAAGCGCGCGCGGATAACGGCGCACATCTGCCTTCTGGCGGAACGCGGAGGCGTTCGCGATCAGGTAGTAGAGCAGCACGCCGAACGATGAGAAGCCGATCGCGTTGCGCAGATCGGCGAACAGCAGGATGACGATGACGACGAGACCGATTGCGATCTCGGCGCGGTGCGGAACCTGCCAGCGAGGATGCACGGCCGCGAGCCATGGCGGCAGGTCGGATTCGCGCGCCATCGCGAGGGTCGTGCGCCCGATTCCGGTCATCAGCGCGAGCAGCGCGCCGAGGGATGCTGTGGCGGCAGCGACTCGTACGACAGGTGCGAGCGCAGACCACCCGGCTGCGCTGACGACATCGGCCAGTGGCGCAGTGCTGGTCGCGGCATCCGCCCCCAGCGTCTGCATCACGACGACGGCGATGAGTGCGTAGACGATGATCGCTCCGGAGAGAGCGAACACGATCGCGCGCGGGATGTTGCGGGCGGGGTCTGTGACCTCTTCGCCCATCGTGGCGATGCGCGCGTAGCCGGCGAAGGCGAAGAACAGCAGCCCCGCCCCCTGCAGCACGCCGTAGGCGGTGAGGTCGGGCAGAGGAGTGGGATCTGCCGTCGGCGTTGCGGCGAACCCCGCGGCCACGACGACCGCGAGTCCCAGCAGCGAGACGATGACGAGGATGCGGGTGAGCAGCGCTGTGCGCGTGACACCGAAGCAGTTCACCGTGACGAGGGCGGCGACGGCGAGGATCGCGACCGGCAGCTGCCAGCCCTCGGGGGCGGCGTACGCCGCGAACGTCAACGCCATCGCGGCGCAGCTGGCGATCTTGCCGATGACGAAGCACCAGCCGGCGATGAATCCCCACCACGGGCCGATCTCGGCGCGGGCGTAGGAGTACGTGCCGCCCGAAACCGGGTGCACGGCGGCGAGCTGGGCAGACGAGGTGGCATTGCAGAACGCCACCACAGCGGCGATGGCCAGCGCGATGAGCAGACCGGAACCGGCGGCGTCGAGCGCTGGTCCCCACACCGAGAAGACCCCGGCGCCGACCATAGAGCCAAGACCGATGGCGACGGCATCTGTGAGGGTCAGGCGACGGGCGAGCTGCATCCTGTCATCGTGTCACCTGCGGGTGAACTTCAGGTGTCGCGAGCGACGGTCACACGCTTCTTCTCACGGATGTAGACCTCCCGGCGCACCTTCGCCACCACGTCTCCGTTGCGGTCGGTGATCTCGGTCTCGAACCATTCGAGCACCTTTGCGCCGCCGTGCGCGCGTTCGCGGATCTCAGCGATCCGCTCCTTCGAGACGTGGAAGTGCGCGGTCAGCACGCCACGTCCCGGCTTGATGAGGTCGATCTCACCACGGGTGTCCCAGACCACGTAGTCACGTCCGAGCTGGTGCATGACGAGCATGAAGTAGTACGGGTCGGTCATCGCTGACATCGAGCCGCCGAACGCGGTCTTCACATAGTTGCGCGTGAACACGTTGACATGCAGCTCGACGCTCGCTCGCGTCCAGTCGTCGCTGAAGCGCCGAACGCGGATGCCGCTGAAGAAGTTCGGGGCCCACAGGCTCATTCCGATAGCGAGGCGGCGGGGAGTGATCTTCATGTCCTCAGTGTGGCCGACCGAAAGAGGTCAGCAAGAATTGATGTGAGTGTTGCCACAGTTGTTCTAGTTGTCATAGAATTACAGCGATAACTCAGGAGGTGCAGGATGCTCATCAGAATCGATGCCGAGAGCAATCGGCCGCTGTTCGAGCAGGTCGCGTCCTCGGTGCGCGGCGACATCCTCACCGGACGCATCGGCCCGGGGGACCGGCTGCCGACGGCGCGTGAGGTGGCTGATGCGCTCGAGATCAACCTGCACACCGTCCTCCGCGCTTACCAGCAGTTGCGTGACGAGGGCCTGATCGATCTGCGCCGTGGCCGCGGCGCGGTGGTCTCCGCTTCTGCCGCGCCCCTCGCCGATCTCGCCGGCGACGTCGCTGATCTCGTCCGCCGCGCCGCGTCCCTCGGGATCTCATCTACAACTCTTGCCTCTCTCGTGAAGGACACAGCTCATGAAAGATGACGTCCGGCGGTCCCGCACCGCATTTGTCTGGGTTGGTGTGATCGTCCCGTTGGCGATCATCCTCATCACCACCGTCATAGTCGCGACATGGCTGCCGGAGCTGCCTGACCCGATCGCTACTCACTGGGGCGCTGAGGGCGTCGACGGCTACGGGCCGAAGTGGATGGCGATCGTGCTTCCGCTCGGTGTCGGTGGTGGTTTGGTGGCGTTCATGACGCTGATCGGGGTGTCAGGGCACCGCATGCCGCAGAGCAGCACGAAGTCACAGGTACAGCCGTGGGGGCCCACGTCGCGATTCCTCGGCGGAATGAACCTGGGGCTCGCCCTGCTCTTCGCGTTCATCTCACTTGTCATGACTGGGGTGCAACGCGGGATCACCGACGCGGCACAGGCGCCTGACATCGCAGGCGCGGTCTGGATCGCGCTCGGGCTGCTCGTCGTCGGTGCAGCGGTCGGATGGTTCCTGCAGCCGCGCTCGCCTGAGCCCACTGGTGACGCGGGGGCGGCGGGAGAAGACATCGAGCTCGGTGAGACGGAGCGCGCAGCCTGGTTCGGTACCGCCGCGATGGCGCGCCCCGGCATCATCACCTTGATCGTGGCAGTCCTCCTGCTGATCATCACGACCGTATGGGTATTCGGCGCCGATCCCGGCACGGGATGGATCATGGCCACGGTCACGCTGTTGGTGGTCCTGCTGGTCGTCGTCACGCTCGTCTTCCGCGTCAGGGTGAACGCTGAGGGACTTCGAGTGCGCTCGATCGCAGGGTGGCCGCGGTGGAACATCCCCGCGGCAGACATCAGCGATGTGCGGGTCGTATCGGTCAATCCGATGGGAGAGTTCGGCGGGTGGGGTCTGCGCATCGCCGTCGACGGCCGGATGGGCATCGTGCTGCGCACCGGGGAGGGCCTCCAGGTCACTCGGCACAGCGGTCGACGATTCGTCATCACCATCGACGATGCCGCCACCGCGGCATCCGTACTCAACAGTGCTGCCAAGGGAGCGCAATCATGACCCGCATCCGCCCGTTCGCCACCATCGCGTTCATTGTCCTCGCCTGCGGGCTGGCCTGGCTCGTCGCCCTTCCGCTGTGGATGGATGGCGGGCTCGCGAATCCGCTCACGGGGATCCTGATCCCGATCATGATGTACACGCCGGCGGTCGCCGTGCTGATCGTCATGCTCGCTCTGCGTCCGGTGCCGAAAGGCGAGCGCCTGAGATTTCTGGGCATCTGGCCGCTGCGTCCGGCGAAGCGCGTCGTGTGGATGATGGTGCTCGGCCTGTTCGCTCCCATCGTGCTGACGATGGCGACTGTGGCCGTTGCGGCGCTGTGCGGATGGGTGCAGCTCGACCTGGTGCACTTCTCGGCGTTCGCCGAGCAGATCGAGGCGAGCCTTCCTGCAGGAGTGCCCGCACCGCCGGCCATCATCGTGATCCTCTCGCAGCTCATGCTGATCCCCGTCGCCGGAGCCACGATCAACTCGGCTCTCGCCTTCGGTGAAGAGATCGGCTGGCGTGGTTTCCTCGTTCCGGCGCTGCGTCCGCTGGGAACGTGGCCTGCGCTGCTGATCAGCGGTGCCGTGTGGGGACTGTGGCACTCGCCCGTCATCCTGCTCGGCTACAACTTCGGCCGCCTCGACATCACCGGCGTGCTGTTCATGACGGGCGGATGCATCGCCTGGGGCGTACTGCTCGGATGGCTGCGCCTGCGTTCGGCGTCGGTGTGGCCGGCGGTATTCGCGCACGGCGCGATGAATGCTTCCGGTGGACTGATCGGGCTGCTGTACCTTTCCGGGACCACGTTCGATCCCGCGCTGGCGGGCTTGCTCGGAGTATCCGGCTGGATCGTATGCGCGATCGTGGCGGTTGTGCCGGCGCTGACCGGGCAGTTCCGTCATCAGCCCGAGCTGGACGGTGCAGTGGGTCGCGTGCTCTCCGCACCGCGCATTGGAGCGCAGCACACGGGCGCTTGACGTGGCGAGCACCGCGGGGTTGGGTGGAGCCATGGCCGAATCGACTCCCGCGAACTGGCGCCGCACAGACGAGTTCCTCTCTGAGCTGCTGGTCGGCCACGACGCGGCGCTCGCCGCCGCGCTCGCTGCGCAGGAAGCCGCCGGGATGCCGGCGATCGAGGTGGCACCGGTCAGCGGCAAGCTGCTCGGCCTCCTCGCCCGCATCAGCGGCGCTCGCCGTGTGCTCGAGGTCGGCACGCTCGGTGGATATTCGACGATCTGGCTCGCGCGCGCCGTCGGCGATGACGGTGAGGTCGTCTCGATCGAAGCCGAGCCAGCGAATGCCGCAGTGGCACGAGCGAGCATCGATGCGGCCGGGGTGGGGGATCGGGTCGCCATCCGCATCGGGCGCGCGGCGGAGGTGCTGCCCACGCTCGAAGGCTCAGAGCCCTTCGACCTGGTATTCATCGATGCGGATAAGCAGTCGAACACGATCTACCTCGACTGGGCGGCCCGGCTCGGCAGACAGGGCACCGTCATCGTGCTCGACAACATCGGGCGAGACGGCGAGATCGTCAATGACGCGACGACCGATCCGATGGTGATCGGCACGCGTGACGCATTGCGGATGCTGGCGGAGGACCCGCGCTTCGACGCGACGGCTCTCCAGACCGTGGGAATCAAAGGCTGGGACGGCTTCGCGCTCGCCCTCGTGATCTGAACATGTGGCGGGTGAGCGCCGCCAGCTAGACTGACCACGGATCGACGACGCTCCACACCCACCTTTCTCTCTGATCAAGGAGCACATACGTGGCACTCATCGAGGCTGTAGGCGCACGCGAGATTCTGGATTCCCGTGGCAACCCGACCGTCGAGGTGGAGGTGCTCCTCGATGATGGGATCGTCCAGCGGGCAGCTGTTCCCTCCGGCGCATCCACTGGCGCGTTCGAAGCGTACGAGCTCCGCGACGGTGACAAGTCCCGCTACGGTGGCAAGGGCGTCCTCAAGGCTGTCGAAGCGATCATCGACGAGCTCGGCCCTGCGATCGAGGGTGTCGAGGCGAGCGAGCAGCGCATCGTCGACGAGATCCTGAACGAGACCGACGGCACCGAGAACAAGAAGCGCACCGGCGCCAACGCGATCCTCGGCGTGAGCCTCGCGGTCGCCAAGGCTGCCGCAGACAGCGCAGACCTGCCGCTGTACCGCTACCTCGGCGGACCCAACGCGCACGTCCTGCCCGTTCCGCTGTTCAACGTCATCAACGGTGGCGAGCACGCCGACAACGGCATCGACATGCAGGAGTTCTTCCTCGCACCCATCGGCGCCGACACATACTCAGAGTCGCTGCGCTGGGGCGTCGAGACCTACCACGTGCTCCGCGGCGAGCTGAAGGCTGCGGGCTACGCCACGGGCCTCGGCGACGAGGGCGGCTTCGCGCCCGACCTGCCCAGCAACCGCGAGGGACTGGACTTCCTCGTCAAGGCCATCGAGAAGGCCGGCTTCACCCCGGGCAAGGACATCGCCCTCGGCCTCGATGTCGCCGCAACCGAGTTCTTCAAGGACGGCGTCTACCGCCTCGAGAACAAGGACTGGTCGGCTGACGAGCTCATCTCGTACTACGAGGGCCTCGTGAACGACTTCCCGATCGTCACGATCGAGGACGCGCTCGCCGAGGACGACTGGGATGCCTGGAAGTCACTCACCGACGCACTCGGCTCGAAGGTGCAGCTCGTCGGTGACGACCTGTTCGTCACGAACCCGCAGCGCCTGGCAGACGGCATCAAGCGCGGTGTCGCCAACTCGCTCCTGGTGAAGGTCAACCAGATCGGCACCCTCACCGAGACGTTCGACGCTGTCAGCCTCGCTCAGCGCTCCGGATACACCGCGATGCTCTCGCACCGCTCGGGTGAGACCGAAGACACCACGATCGCCGACCTCGCCGTTGCGACGAACGCCGGCCAGATCAAGACGGGTGCACCGGCGCGCAGCGAGCGTGTTGCGAAGTACAACCAGCTGCTGCGCATCGAAGAAGACCTCGCAGACGCCGCGGTCTTCGCCGGCCGCTCGGCGTTCCCGCGTTTCCAGGCCTGAGCGCGTAAAGCGATCGACTGAACGCAGCACAGCACACAGCTGAGAGACGACAGAGAGGGGAGTCATGACGAAACGTCCGGCTCCCCTTTCTGCTCCCTCGGCACAGGCCACCCCTCGTGCGCAGGCTCGTCCGCGCGTGCAGAACGCCCAGGTCGACGTGCGGGAGTGGGCCTCCGGCATCCGTCTTTCGGGATTCATGGTCATCATGCTCTCGCTGGTCATCCTCGGCGCGTGGGTGCTCGTGCCCACGCTCGGCACCTACATCGATCAACGTCAGAAGATCGCGGCGCTGGAGGCTTCGGTGCAGGTGAGTGCCGCAGAGATCAAGGCGCTCGAACAGCAGCAGACGCGCTGGGAAGACCCCGCGTTCATCACCACGCAGGCGCGCGAGCGTCTGTACTACGTCAAGCCCGGCGAGGTCGTCTACCTCGTCGACAACGACCTCGACCCCGCCTCTCTGCCAAAGGAGCAAGCCCCGGTCAGCGGTGATCTCGTGGAGACGCCGGCCGACTGGATGCCGCAACTGCTGCGGACCGTCGTCGGAGCAGGTCTGGCGCAGAACGCAGCCCCCGGCCCTGCGGAGTGATTTCGGGAGATTCCACAGGCGGGACCCGTAGGCTGATGGGGTGACGACACCGCCATTCGCCCCGCCCACCTCCGCTGAAATCGACGTGGTCTCCGCACAGCTCGGCCGCCAGGCGCGCGGTGTCGTCGGTATCGCCGCACGGTGTGTCTGCGGCAACCCGACGGTGGTTGCGACAAGCCCTCGTCTGGGCGACGGCTCTCCGTTCCCCACGTTCTATTACCTCACTCATCCCGCGGCAACCGCGGCCATGTCGACGCTCGAAGCGAATCAGCTCATGCCTGAGCTGGCAGCCACGCTCGAGGATGAAACAGTCGCCGCTGCCTACCTGGCAGCGCACGAGGCGTTTCTTGCGGACCGCGCTCAGTTCGGTGACGTCGAGGAGATCGCGGGCATCTCCGCCGGAGGCATGCCCACCCGGGTGAAATGCCTGCATGCGCTGGCCGGGCACGCTCTCGCGGCAGGCCCCGGAGTGAACCCGATCGGCGACGCTGCGCTCGAGCGTTCGAGCTGGTCGCCGCAGCGCTGCCAGTGCGAAGACCCGGGCGCTGCGACGCGATGAAGCTGAAGACGATGCTGCGGGGAGCTGTCGCTGGCGCGGCGGTTGCAGCATCCGTCTTGCTCGTCGGTGCGACCGCCACCCCAACACCCGCGCCCACCCCGACGCCGGTGCCGGTGCCGATCCCGGACAACCCGTCTGATCCGGTACGCGCACTCGAGTACTGGCTCGACAGTGCCCAGATCCGCGAGGCGTGGCAGACGACGCGCGGCGAGGGTGCCACGATCGCCATCATCGACACCGGAATCGGCAAGGCTCCCACCGCCTTCGACAACGCCGTGACAGCAGGCACCGACGTCTCCGGCAGCGGTACGCCCGATGGCCGCTCTCCTGTCGGCGCTGTCGATGGCGATCACGGTTCGTGGGTTGCCTCTCTCGCGGCCGCGCGGGGAAAGAGCGACGGCACCGGAATGATCGGTGTCGCCCCCGAAGCCAAGCTGCTCTCGGTATCGATCGGCTTCGGCGCCGCCGCAGCAGTGCCGTTCGTCGACCAGGTCGCCGAGGGCATCCGCTGGGCCGTCGATCACGGCGCCGACATCATCAACATGTCCTTCACGACCAACACTCTCGACTGGGACAAGAGCTGGGATGAAGCGTTCCTTTACGCCTATGAGCATGACGTCGTCGTCATCGTCGCCGCGGGAAACCGGGGCAGTGGCACCTCAGTCGTCGGCGCGCCGGCGACGATCCCAGGGGTACTCACCGTCGGCGGCGTCAACCAGACGGGAACAGCGAGCGTCGAGGCATCCACCCAGGGCATCACGATCGGAATCTCCGCACCCAGCGAAGGACTTCTCGGCATCTCGGCCGACGGTCAGCTGAGTGCCTGGCGCGGTACAAGCGGTGCGGCGCCGATTGTGGCGGGAGTGGCGGCGCTCGTGCGCTCGGCTCACCCTGACCTGGATGCGGCGAACGTCATCAACCGCATCATCCGCACCGCGACTCCGGTTCCTGGGGTGACCGCGGTCCCCGACAAGCTCTACGGCTATGGTCTGCTGAACGCGGCAGCTGCGGTCTCCGCATCCGTTCCTCTTGTCGATGAGAATCCGATGGGCGACCTCGCTGAATGGGTGCGGCTGTACCGCCGTGCTGATGTGGAGCCCGCGCCGGAGCCGGAGTTCACGCCGATCGAGGTCGCTCCGCTTCCCGCCGCAGATGCGCCGACCACTCCCGGTTCGCCGCTGCTTCCCAGCGCAGAAACGTTGCGCTTCGGGACGCTTCCGCTCATAGCACTCACAGTCCCTGGTATTCTTGTCGGGCTAGGCGTCACCGCAGCGGCCCGGCGCATCCGATCGGCGCGCAAGCAACGCACGCCAGCAGCCTGACGAGGAGTTGTCCTTCTGTGCCTGAGAACAGAACTGTGCCCAAGATTCTGATCGTCGGTGGTGGCTACGCGGGCTTCTACACTGCGTGGAAGCTCGAGAAGCACCTCCGCAAGGGCGAAGCTGAAGTGACGATGGTCGATCCCTTGCCCTATATGGCGTACCTGCCCTTCCTTCCGGAGGTTGCTGCCGGATCGATCGAACCGCGTCACGCCGTGGTCTCGACCCGCCGCCACCTGAAGCGCACGAACGTGGTTGCCGCGAAGGTGACCAAGATCGATCACGCGAACAAGGTCGCCACGATCACCCCGGCAGAGGGCGAGTCGTACGAATACGCCTACGACCAGATCGTCGTCACCGCTGGCTCGGTGTCGCGCACCTTCCCGATCCCGGGCATCGCTGACAACGCGATCGGCATGAAGTCGATCGAAGAGGCCGTCTGGGTCCGCGACAAGCTCCTGTCGAACTTCGACAAGGCCGCAGCCCTTCCGGCCGGGCCCGAGCGCGAGCGTCTGCTCACCGTCGTCGTCGTCGGCGGTGGCTTCGCGGGCATCGAGACCTTCGCCGAGCTGCGCTCCTTCGCTTCTGCGCTGCTCAAGCGCTACCCGGAGCTCACGTTCGAAGAGACGCACTTCCACCTCGTCGAGGCCATGGGGCGCATCATGCCCGAGGTCTCGCTCAAGACCAGCGAGTGGGTCCTCAAGGACCTCGCCAAGCGCGGCGCGAACGTTCACCTCGACACTCAGGTCACCGGTGCTGTCGGCGGTAACGTCGAGCTGTCGACGGGTGAGGTCATCCCCAGCGACATCATCGTCTGGACTGCAGGCGTCATGGCCAACCCGCAGGTCGTCCGCGCGGGTGACCTTCCCATCGAAGAGCGCGGTCGCATTCGCGCCGAGGCCACGCTGCGCGTCATCGACGCCGACGCGAACGTCGTCGAGGGCGCCTGGACCGCAGGTGACGTCTCGGCTGTTCCCGACCTCACCGGTGGGGGCGTCGGCGGCTTCTGCGTTCCGAACGCACAGCATGCGGTTCGCCAGGCCAAGCGCCTTGCCAAGAACCTCGTTGCGGTTCTGCGTGGCGAAGAGCCCGTGAACTACGTGCACAAGAACCTCGGTGCCGTTGCTGGCCTGGGCCTGGGCACCGGTGTCTTCCAGTCCGGAAAGTTCGCCCTCAAGGGTTTCCTCGCCTGGGTCGCGCACCGCGGCTACCACGGTCTGGCCATGCCGACGTGGGAGCGCAAGTGGCGCGTGCTGTGGGGCTGGTGGAACAACCTGTGGCTCGACCGCGACATCGTGAACCTCGAGAAGGTCCAGCAGCCGCACGCGTTCTTCCAGGAGTTCGCCGCACGTCCTCGCCCGGCAGCGGATGCTGCTCCGGCAAAGCCTGCCGCGGAGAAGCCTGCCGCGGAGAAGCCTGCTGCGGAGAAGCCCGCTGCTGCCAAGAAGGCTCCTGCCAAGAAGGCTCCCGCGAAGAAGGCTCCGGCCAAGCAGGCTGCGTCGTAATCACGATCTGACCGCGCATGCGGGATGCTTTTCGTCGCTTGTGGGACTCCACAAGAAGCGAAAAGCATCCCGCATGTTTCGTATGGCGAAATGAGCGCAGTGGTGCCCCCACTGGGACTCGAACCCAGACTGAAGCGATTTTAAGTCGCCTGCCTCTGCCATTGGGCTATGGGGGCCTGACACTCTCAGCCTAGCCGTGCGTCCCCGCGCGTCGAGGCATAAGGTGGGGGAGTGATCGACCTCACCGCGCCTCCGACGTCCCCTGCCGATCGCACGTGGGAGCAACCTGCGCACTGGTGGCCGCGGCTGACAGAGGCCACCGCTCATCTTCCCGCACCCGTGGGGATCATCGATCTCGATGCCCTGCGCCACAACGCCATGGATCTCCTCGTGCGCGCGGGCGGAATCCCGATCCGAGTCGCCTCAAAATCAGTGCGGGTGCGCGCGGTGCTTGATGCGGTGCTGCAGATCCCCGGGTATCACGGCATCCTGTCGTACGCTCTCGCCGAAGCGCTCTGGCTCTCCGAGACGCATGACGACATCATGCTCGGTTATCCCACCGTCGACCGCGCGAACCTCGAGCGTCTCGTGCACGATGAGCGGGCGGCATCCCGCATCACCCTGATGGTCGACGACGTCGCGCACCTCGATTTCATCGACAGCATCGCCGCTCCCGGCCAGCGAGAGACTATTCGTGTCGCGATCGATGCGGATGCTTCGTGGCGCTCCGCTGCCCTCGGTCACATCGGCGTGCGTCGCTCACCGCTGTTCACCGCGGGTGATGTCGCACGGTTCGCCCGTGTCGTCACGAACCGTCCGGGGTTCCGACTCGTCGGTCTGCAGATGTATGAGGCACAGATCGCCGGCCAAGGAGACAACGGATCGGATGCTCCGGTGATCCGCGCTGTGCAGGCGCGCTCCCGCGCCGAATTGCGCTCACGTCGGGCCGAGATCGCCGATGTCCTCACCGATATCGCCTCGTTGGAGTTCCTCAACGGCGGCGGCACCGGCTCTCTGGAATTCACCGCAAGCGATGAATCCGTCACAGAGGCCTCGGCGGGCAGCGGTCTGCTCGGGGGACACCTGTTCGACGGATACCGGTCGTTCCACCCCGCGCCGGCCAGTGCGTTCGCCTTCGACGTGGTCCGCCGCCCCGCGAGCGACATCGCGACGGTGCTCGGCGGCGGTTGGATCGCGTCCGGCCCGCCGGTGGCATCCCGCCAGCCGAAGGCCGTGTGGCCTGAAGGTTTGCGCCCGATGCCACGCGAGGCGGCCGGTGAGGTGCAGACCCCGCTTCAGGGTCGTGCCGCCGCTGGTCTCGCCATCGGGGACCGCGTCTGGTTCCGGCACTCGAAGAGCGGCGAACCCGCTGAGCACATCGATGCGTACCACCTCGTCTCCGGTACGCAGATCATCGATGAGCTCCCCACTTATCGCGGCGAGGGAAAGGCGTTCCTGTGACTCGTCCCGGCGGCACCTGGCAGAACTGGGGACGCTCGGCCAAGGTGAAGCCGGCACGGGTTGAGCGTCCGCGAAGCCCAGAAGGCGTTCAGCGTGCGGTGGTTGCGGCAGCCTCTCACGGCCTTCCGATCAAGGCCGTCGGCGCCGGCCACAGCTTCACCGGAATCGCGGTCGCGCCCGGCGTTCTGCTCGAACTCGACGACATGCAAGGGGTCGTATCCGTCGACGCAGCGCGCGCACGCGTGACTCTGCTCGCCGGAACGCGGCTGCATCGCATTCCACGCCTTCTGGCGCGCTACGGGCTTGCGATGCAGAACCTCGGCGACATCGATCGGCAATCCATCTCAGGGGCGATCTCCACCGGCACGCATGGCACCGGAGCTGGATTCGGCGGATTGTCTACGCAGGTCGTCGGTGTGACGCTGATCACCGCGGCCGGGGAGTTCCTCCGTGTGAACGAAGAAGAGAACTCCGAACTGCTGCCTGCCGTGGCCTTGGGGCTCGGGGCGCTGGGCATCCTCGTTGAGGTCACGTTGCAGTGTGTGCCGGCTTTCATCCTGCACGCGATCGATGAGCCGACGCCGCTCGATGAGGTGCTCGAGACGCTTGACGAGCGCGTCGCAGCATCCGATCATTTCGAGTTCTATTGGTTCCCGCACACGGATGTCGCACTCACGAAGCGTCAGACCCGTCTGCCAGAATCTACACCGCGACGGCCGCTGCCGAAGGCCGGCAGATGGATCGACGAGACACTCCTCTCCAACGGCGTCTACCGCGCCGTGTGCGCCGCAGGCCAAGTGGTGCCGGTGATCACCCCGCCGTTCAACAGGCTCGCGGTGAAGCTCACCGGTGACCGTGAGTACACCGACCGCTCGCACACCGTGCTGACCCAGAGTCGCACTGTGCGGTTCCGTGAGATGGAGTACGCGCTCCCCGCCGAGAACGTGGTCCCCGCGTTCCACGCGATCCAGAAGCTCATTCGCGAACGTGGATGGAAGATCGAGTTCCCGGTCGAAGTGCGCTTCGCGGCATCCGACGATCTCTGGCTCTCCACGGCGCACGGGCGAGCCAGTGGGTACATCGCGGTGCACCGATACTGGCGCGCCGCCCCGACCGCCTATTTCGAAGCAGTCGAGAGCATCTGCCTCGAGCATGGTGGGCGACCCCACTGGGGAAAGCTGCACACGCTCACCGCCGATCAGTTGCGTGGGCGCTACCCGAGGTTCGATGATTTTCTCGCGCTGCGCGACAAGATGGATCCCGAGAGGCGGTTCGCCAACCGCCACCTCGATCGGGTTCTCGGCGCGTGAGTTCGGGGCCAGACGCCCAGTGCGC
This sequence comes from Microbacterium zouquanmingi, assembly GCF_052266695.1. Taxonomy (NCBI): domain Bacteria; kingdom Bacillati; phylum Actinomycetota; class Actinomycetes; order Micrococcales; family Microbacteriaceae; genus Microbacterium; species Microbacterium zouquanmingi. The sequence goes on along the minus strand of NZ_JBQPQZ010000001.1, from coordinate 135,762 downwards.
TTGCAGACAGCGTCGATAGTATGAAGAAAATACGCTTCAAGGGGGGTTGCCTGAGATGGAATGGCTCATTCCGGTTCTGATCGTCGTCGCGGTGCTCGTGCTGATCGGCATCTACCTATGGGCGACGTACAACTCCCTTGTGCAGCTCAACGTCCGTGTTGATGAAGCGTGGAGCGGAATCACCGTTCAGCTCAAGCGGCGTGCGGATCTCATCCCCAACCTCATCGAGACGGTGAAGGGCTACGCCGCGCATGAGAAGGCCGTGTTCGAGAACGTCACTCGCGCCAGGGCCGAGACACTCTCTGCCACTAGTCCGGGCGAGGCGGGCATCGCCGAGGGGCACCTGCAGCAGGCGCTGAAGAGCCTGTTCGCGGTCGCAGAGGCCTATCCACAGCTGCAGGCGAGTCAGAACTTCCTCCAGGTACAGCACGCCCTGGTCGACACCGAAGACAAGATCCAGGCCGCTCGCCGCTTCTACAACGGTGGCGTGCGCGAGCTCAACACGAAGATCAAGGTCTTCCCGAACAACCTCTTCGCGCGCGGCCTCGGCTTCACCGAGCGTGAGTTCTTCGAGGTGGCTGACAGTGCTGCGATCTCTGAGCCGCCGCGCGTGCAGTTCTGAGCGAGCAGACGCCTATTCGCGCTCGTGCGCGTGGCGCAGCACGCGTCCATGACTGAAGGCGAGCCCGCCCGCTACGGCTTCGGCAGCATCGCCCCAGCGGGAGACAGAGATGTTCTCCAGACCCTGCCAGGATGCCGCCAGCGCAAGCTCCTGCGCGATGCTCTCGGCGTCTTCGGCGCGTGATTGCGGCTCCCACCAGGCCGACTGCACCTGAAGAGTCGACGAGGCTCGATCGGCTTTAAGATCGATGCGCGCGACGATGCGGTCGCCAACGAGAACGGGCAGCGAGTAGTAGCCGTAACGGCGCTTGGCGGCCGGTACGTAGATCTCGATCCGGTAGTCGAGCTCGAAGGCGCGCAGCGCGCGTTCTCTGAACCACACCACGGGGTCGAACGGCGTGAGGATGGCCGCGGCATCCACACGGCGAGGGAGCGCCGCATCACGGTGCATCCACGCCTCGACAGGGCGGCCTGCGCGCTCCCATCCGCGCACCTGAACAGGGCGCAGTTCACCGTCGTCGACGAGTTCGTCGATGACGGATCGCACCGCCGCGCGGTCGCGGATCCGGTAGTAGTCGGCAAGATCTGCAGCCGTTGCGACCCCATGCGACCGAGCGGCACGGCCCACGAGCTCACGGATCGCCTCTTTGCGCGGCACGTCGCGATCGCGCACCTCGGCGGGGATGACCTGCTCTGCGAGGGCATAGACCCGCTCGAACCCTCGGCGACCGCTGATGGCGACGTCGCCGGTGCGCCACAGGTGTTCGAGCGCGAGCTTGACCTCATCCCAGTCCCACCAGGTGCGGCGCTCTCGCGGCGCATCGGCGCGCAACTCGGCGGGTCGCAGCGGCCCGCGAGTACGCAGCTCGTCCTGCACCCACGCCAGGGTGCGAGCGTTCTGACTCGTCCACGAATCGGGCGAGTCCCAGCGACGGCGGAAGTCCTCCATGCGGAATCGCCACAGTGCCCAATCATCGACGGGGACGAAGGTCGCCTCGTGCGCGAGGTACTCCACGTAGTGCGTCGTGCGCGACATGAAGACGCGGTCGAGCAGCGCGGGGTCGTAGGAGCCGAGGCGCGAGAACAGCGGCAAGTAGTGGCTGCGGGCGAAGACGTTGACCGAATCGATCTGCAGCACGCCCAGGCGCTCCATCGTGCGGTGCACATGACGCGCTGACACGGTGGCCTCTGGACGGCGACGGGTGAAGCCTTGAGCGGCGAGAGCGATACGGCGTGCCTGCGAAGCACTGAGATTCTCCGGCATCCGGTCAGCGTATCGTCCGTCTCAGACATCGACGGCGACGTCACAGCAGACATCATGCCGCAACTAGACTTGCCGCATGACGGATGAGCAACGCCCTCGCAAGCGTGATCTTCTGTGGGGTCGCATGCCCACCGATCGGACGATCTCGACCGAGGCTGACAACAGTGTGCCATTCTCGTTGCGTGTGGGCGCGAGCTACGCCTGGCGGCTGCTGCTCATCGCTGCGGCTGCGGGTGTGATCATCTGGCTCGTCATTCTGCTCAAGCTCCTGGTCATTCCGCTGCTGGTGGGCATCCTCATCACGGCACTGCTCTGGCCGGCATTCGAGTGGATGCTGCGCCACCGCGTACCGCGCTGGCTCGCGATCGTCGTCTCACTCCTGAGTACGATCGCGATCGTCGTGGGCTTGATGTGGCTGGTCGGCTGGCAGGTCTCACGCGAGTGGCCGGAAGTTCAGGCACGGACCGTGACCGCCGTCGAGGGGCTGCGCGCCTACCTCATCGACGGGCCGCTCCATCTGACCGATTCGCAGATCCAGGACTACCTCGACCAGGGCTTCGAGCTCATCCAGCAGCAGGCGCAGCTCCTGTGGTCGGGGGCTCTGGCGATCGGCACAACGGCGGGGCACGTCGTCATCGGCGCGCTGCTGACGGTGTTCATCCTGATCTGCCTGCTCGCCGATGGCGGCGGGATCTGGCGCTGGACGACCAAGCTCTTCCCCAAGGCCGCCCGCCCGGCAGTCGACGCTTCCGCCCGCAGCGGATGGCGCACCGTCGTCAACTACGCCAAGACTCAGCTGCTCGTGGCGACGATCGACTCGATCGGCATCGGCCTCGGCGCGTTCCTTCTCGGTGTTCCGCTGCCCATCCCGGTCGCTGTGCTGGTGTTCCTCGGTGCGTTCGTCCCCATCGTCGGTGCCGTCACCACCGGCACCGTCGCCGTCTTCCTCGCGCTGGTCTACAACGACCCGTGGAATGCGCTGTGGATGCTGGTCGTGGTGATCGGCGTTCAGCAGATCGAGGGGCATATTCTGCAGCCGATCCTGATGGGCTCGGCAGTCAAGGTTCACCCGCTGGCCGTTGTGCTCGTGGTGGCCGGAGGATCGATGATCGCCGGCATCCCGGGTGCGCTCTTCGCTGTGCCGCTGGCCGCGTTCGTGAACGTGGTCGCGGTCAGCCTCAGCAGCGGTTCGTGGAAAACCGGCGCCAGACCGCCCGGTGATCTGATCTGGAGTACAGTGCCGCGCGAGCGGAGACGGAGGAGCACATGAGCGCAGTCCCCACCCTGGCCGAGTTCGAAGAAGCCGCACGGGGGCTGGAGCGCGTGATCTCGCACACTCCGACATTGCCCTCCCGAGCGCTCTCCGACATTCTCGGGTCGCCCGTCGTGCTGAAGATGGAGAATCTTCAGCGCACCGGTTCGTTCAAGATCCGTGGTGCCGGGTACCGGCTCTCGCAGCTCACTCCCGAGGAGCGCTCGCACGGTGTGGTGGCGGCATCGGCCGGAAACCACGCGCAGGGTGTGGCGCTGGCGGCACAGGCACTGGGGATTCCCGCGACGGTCTTCATGCCGCTGGGTGTTCCCGTTCCCAAGCTCCTCGCCACGCGCGGCTATGGTGCGGAGGTCGTGCTCGAGGGGGAAACGGTGTCCACGGCGCTGCGGCTCGCCGCCGAGTACGCCGAGCGCACCGGCGCGATCATGATCCACCCCTACGACCACCGCGACATCGTGATCGGTCAGGGAACCCTCGGCCTTGAACTGATCGAGGATGCTCCAGACATCGACACGATCATCATGGGCATCGGCGGCGGCGGACTCATCGCCGGCGTGGCGGCGGCGGCCAAGGCAGCGGCAGCGAAGCTCGGACGAACGATTCGCGTGATCGGTGTGCAGGCCGAGAACTCGGCAGCCGTGCCGCCATCTCTTGCCGTCGGACACCCGATCGAGATCGAGACGCGTCCGACGATCGCAGACGGCATCCTCGTCGCAAAGCCGGGGGTCGTGCCGTTCGAGATCATCAAGGACCTCGTCGATGAGGTCGTCACGGTGAGCGACGACGACATCGCGCGAGCGATCCTCATCCTGCTCGAGCAGGCGAAGGTTGTGGCCGAGCCCGCTGGAGCGGTGGCAGTCGCCGCGATTCTTGCCGGCAAGATCGCTGACACGGGCAACACGATGGCAGTGCTCACGGGGGGCAACATCGACCCGCTGCTGCTCCAGCGTGTGGTCGCTCATGGCCTGGCAGCATCCGGCCGCTATCTCACGATCCGCATTCCGCTTCCTGACCGCCCGGGGCAGCTCGCGCGCGTCTCCGAGCTCGTCGCCGAAGCCGGCGCGAACGTCATGGAGGTGATGCACACGCGGCACGGGCAGGGCTTGCAGATCAGCCAGGTCAGCCTGCAGCTGAGCATCGAGACCCGCGGCGCAGAGCACACCGAGCTGACGCTCGACACTCTCCGCCGTGCCGGTTACGACCCGATCGTCGTGCCCGACTAGCCTCGCGCTCGCTCGCAAACCTGCAAAACCACGCCGAGACCACGTCATGGCGACGCGGTCTCGGCGTGGTTTTGCAGGTTCGGGCGGGAACTCAGCCGGAGAAGGTCTCCACACCGGTGACCTTGACCGAGATCGACTTTCCGCTGGGCGCTTCGTACGAGGTCTTCTCGCCGATCTTGAGGCCGAGGATGGCTTGTCCGAGCGGGCTCGCCTCGCTGTAGACGTCGAGGTCGGTGTCGCCAGCGATCTCGCGGCTGCCGAGGAGGAAGACTTCTTCGCCACCCGCGACGAGAGCGGTGACGACAGTGCCGGGCTCGACGACGCCACGGCTGGCCGGCGCGACGCCGACTTTCGCGGTCTTCAGCAGCTGCTCGAGGGTGCGGATGCGCGCTTCCTGCTTGCCCTGCTCGTCCTTGGCGGCGTGGTAGCCGCCGTTCTCCTTGAGGTCGCCCTCTTCGCGTGCCGCTTCAATGCGTTTGGCGATCTCATCGCGACCGATGGTGGAGAGGTGCTCGAGCTCGGCGACGAGTCGATCGTAGGCCTCTTGCGTGAGGAAAGGTACCTGAGCGTCTGTAGACACAGCGTGCTCCTTTGTCGAACGCCCTTCAGGGCGGTTTTCTGAACGCCCGTGTGGGGCTGAGGGGATATGCCAAGACGCCCCGGCGGATGGGCCAGGGCGTCGTCTCGAGAGAATTCTATGCGACCCAGCAGGCGTTCACCAAACCTGTGGTGGCCTCTGAAACAGTGGGAACGGTCGTGGTGAACTGCTGGGTATGGCTCTCCATCTTCGGGATCTCGACGATCTTCCAGCCGACGACGCCGAACTCCTCATCCAGTGCCTCGACCGCGCAAGTGACCTCTTTGCCGTGCGCGTCGGAGATCTGGAATCGCACGGTCACCTCGTGCGAATCGACGACCTCGAAGCCGAGATCATCGGAGGTGACGGAGTTCATGGACTGTGAGATCGTCATCCACGCGGCGATCGCGACGACGATGACAGCGGCGATGATTGCGAGCAGCCAGGGTAGGCGCCGACGGCGGGTGCGTCCGTATCGCTGGTCGAGCTCTTCGGCGGTCGTCACGCAGGTCGCCTTTCGGTCGTTAGGCTTGTAGTTCCAGGTTACGCGACCTGTGATCGAGAGGCGGACACATGATGGGGCTCTTCGGAACGGCACTGGCCGCAACGGTGTTCGCAGGAACAGTGTTCTCAGACACCGACACCCCGATGCCGACTCCGACGATGACGGTCGACCCGAACTCCGTCACCCCTGGCCCCGCAGGCTTCGCCGTGATCGTCATCATCGTCGTCGCCCTGGCCCTCCTGATCTGGGATATGAATCGTCGGGTGCGCCGAGTGCGCTATCGCGATGAGGTTCGTGAGGAGCTCGACGCCGAACAGGCGGCCGCGCAGACGGATGCTGAGAAGACGGACACAGGGCAGGCGGATGCTGACGACGAGCAGCCGCCGGCGGGCGACGCGCGCTGAACGTGACGCCGGCTGGTTCCGGCGTCAGTGCATCGTCATGCCGCCAGTGACGTTCAGTCCCTGACCGGTCATGTAGCTTGCGAGGTCACTCGCGAGGAAAAGCGCGACACCGGCAACATCCTCCGGGGTGCCGGTACGACCGAGCGGCACCTGCGAACGGTCTTCCGCAGCGACCTCTTCCGCAGTCATCCCGCGGATCGCCCCGCCTTCGATGCGCTCACGGTGCTTCATCGGCGTCTCGATGATTCCGGGGCAGATCGCGTTCACCGTGATGCCGTGCGGCGCAAGCTCCACCGCCATCGTCTTGGTCACCCCGAGCACGGCGTGCTTGGACGCCACGTACGCGGTCATCCCGCGGTAGCCGTTCTTCGCGGCCTGAGAGGCGATGAAGATGATGCGGCCGGTGCGCCCAATATCCACCAGTCGTCGCGCGACCCCGCGCGCGACGAGGAAGGACCCCTTCGCGTTCACGTCGAGGTTTCGGTCCCAGTCCGCGCTGGTCGTCTCGGTCGCAAAGCCCATCGTGGAGGTGCCGGCTGCGGTGACGACGACGTCGACGATGCCGACGGTTTCAGCGACAGCATCCAGGACCTGCTCTACGGCGCTCTCGTCGCTGACATCCAAACGCACCGTCCATTCGTCGTCGCGACCCTCGTTCAGGCCCTCAGGCAGGCTCAGATCGGCGCTGACGACGGTCGCGCCCTCTGCGAGGAACGCATCTGCGGTGCCGGCGCCGATTCCGCTGGCGCCGCCGGTGACGAGAATGACGCGATCGCGCAGCTCGTTGAACATCACACGCCCATGCGTGTGAACGCGTCGAGGCTGATTCCCTGCTCGAGGATGTGCTTGGACCACTCGCGAGCACTGTGCAGGCTGTGGTCGCGGTAGTTTCCGCAGCTGATTGCATCGACGCCGGGAACATCGCTCCAGGTGATGTCCTCTGCGATCGCAGTGAGACCGGTTCGCACGGCCGTCACCACGGCGGCGACGCCCGGCTCGCCCCACACGATGAGGTGGAAGCCCGTGCGGCAGCCGAACGGTGAGATGTCGATGACGCCCTCGAGGTGATCGCGGATCAGGCTGGCGAGCACATGCTCGATCGTGTGCAGGCCTGCCGTGGGGATCTCTCCCTCGTTGGGCTGGACGAATCGCACATCGAAGTTCGAGATCGCATCGCCCTTGGGGCCGTGCTCCGTCTGGATGAGCCGCACATAGGGGGCGCGGACTTTAGTGTGATCGAGGGTGAAGCTCTCGACATCGGCCATGGTGTTCTCCTTGAGATGTCAGCCCGGCAGCCCGAGCGAGGGGGAATACGGTGCGATTGAGATGAGCAGGCAGGCGGTCCAGTGGCACAGGAACGCCAGCACCGTGCACAGGTGGAAGAGCTCGTGGAACCCGAAATGACCTGGCCACAGGTTCGGCTTCTTCATCGCGTACGCGATGGCGCCCAGTGTGTACAGGACCCCGCCCACGCACACCAGAACCATCATGGCGACGTTGGCGTTCAGGAGGTCGCCCATGTACATGACGGCGGCCCAGCCGAGAGCCAGGTAGAGGGCGACGTACAGCCAACGAGGTGCATTTATCCAGAACACCCGGAACAGGATGCCGAGTATCGCCCCGGCCCACACGACGCACAGCAGCAGGATGCCCTTCTCGGGGATGAGCGCGTTCACTGCCAGCGGAGTGTAGGTTCCCGCGATCAGGAGGAGGATGTTCGCGTGATCGATGCGCTTGAGGAGCAGCTTGGTCTTCGGTTTCCAGTCGATGCGGTGGTACAGGGCGGAGTTCCCGAACAGCAGCAGCGAGCTCGCCATGAAGACGGCGGCTGCCCACTTCGCGGGTGCGCCATCCGCGAGGATGATGAGCACGATGCCCGCAACGATCGCCACGGGGAAAGTTCCGGCGTGCAGCCAGCCGCGCCAGGTCGGTTTGATCTCGATCTCGGCATCATCGGCTGCCGCTTCGACAAGAGGCAGCTCGGGCACGGGAACGGAGCCGGAATCGGATGTACTCACGTTCTCACTCTAAGTCGCCGCGCACGCCACGAACTCTACATATCCTTGATCCTCAGCCGCATCACATGAGTCGGAGCCGGTGGCGCGGTAGCGTAGGCACGTGAATGCACGCACGAGCGAAGGTCGGGGTCCGCTGTACCGGCTGTACAGCAATCGGCTCCGCAGGCAGCTCGATCCGGCATCCGTTCCGCACCATGTCGCGATGATGATCGATGGCAATCGGCGGTGGGCGCGACAACTCGGATTCGACTCCGCCGCTGACGGACATCGTGCGGGAGCTGCGAAGATGCGCGAGTTCCTCGGCTGGTGCGATGAGATCGGCGTGCGTGTCGTGTCTTTGTACCTGCTCTCCAGCGACAACCTGAGAAAACGCGACTCGAAAGAGATCGAGGATCTCATCGAGATCATCGCCGAGCTCGCAGAAAGCCTGTCGCAGGAACCGGACTGGCGAGTGAAGCACGTCGGCCGATCAGACATTCTGCCCACCGAGCTCGCCCGAGTCCTCGCCGACGCAGAGGCGCGTACGAACGGGCACACCGGTCTCCACGTGAACCTCGCCGTCGGATACGGCGGACGCAACGAGATCGTGGATGCTGTGCGGTCGATCATCGGGGAGCACGAGGCATCCGGTGGGACTCTCGAGGACCTCGCAGCGCACCTGACTCCGGAGATGATCGGGGAGCACCTCTACACGGGAGGGCAGCCCGATCCCGACCTCGTCATTCGCACGAGCGGTGAGCAGCGGCTCAGCGACTTCCTGTTGTGGCAGAGCGCGCACAGCGAGTTCTATTTCGTAGAGGCGCTCGGCCCCGATCTGCGTGAGGTCGACTTCCTGCGCGCGATCAGAGACTTCACGGACCGGGATCGCCGCTTCGGGCGGTGAGCATCCGGTCGTTAACCCAGCGTTAATCCCGCCACGCGCGTGTCCTCCGAGGTGTCGCGCGACCGCAGCCGTACCTTCGAGGCATCGGACACCGTGTCTGATCGAGTCGGCCCTCAGGATCGCGACTCGTGGCCCCAGGCCGACTCGTGGCATAGCCGGGAAGCATCCCGGGTCGGGAGTGGGTCGTGACCACACGTGCAGCACAGCAGTCAACCCGTCAGATCTCACACAGGTCTTCCTCTGGGAAGCCTGACCAGGATCTCCGCACTTATGTGCTCGACACCTCAGTGTTGCTTTCGGATCCGCAGGCGCTGTTCCGCTTCGCCGAACACTCGATCGTCCTTCCCGTTGTCGTCATCACCGAGCTCGAAGGCAAGCGGCACGACCCCGAGATCGGCTACTTCGCACGGCAGGCGCTGCGTCACCTCGACGAACTGCGCATCGAACACGGTCGCCTCGACTACCCGGTGCCGATCGGCGAGGGTGGCACGCTGCGCGTCGAACTCAGCAACACGGATGGGGGCGTGCTTCCCAGCGGCATCCGGCTCGGCGATAACGACAGTCGCATCCTCGCGGTTGCCATGCATCTCGCAGAAGACGGCCAAGACGTCACGATCGTGTCCAAGGACCTGCCGATGCGGGTCAAGGCGGCATCTCTCGGAATCTCGGCGGAGGAGTACCTCGCCGAGCAGGCGGTCGATTCCGGCTGGACCGGGATCGCCAACCTCGACCTCTCCGGCGATGAGATCAGCGACCTGTACGAGAGCGAGGTCGGCATCAGCGAGGATGCTCGCGGCATCCCCGTCAACACCGGACTGATCATCCACTCCGAACGGGGGTCCGCGCTCGGGCGGGTTTCCGGCGACGGCGAGTACCGACTGGTGCGAGGTGACCGCGAGCTGTTCGGGATGCACGGCCGGTCGGCAGAGCAGCGTATTGCGATCGACCTGCTGCTCGACCCCGACGTCGGGATCGTCTCGCTCGGTGGTCGGGCCGGCACCGGCAAGTCGGCACTCGCGCTGTGTGCGGGTCTCGAAGCCGTGCTGGAGCGGCAGCAGCAGAAGAAGATCATCGTGTTCCGGCCGCTGTTCGCCGTCGGAGGCCAGGAGCTCGGATACCTGCCGGGTGACCAGAACGAGAAGATGGGCCCGTGGGGGCAGGCGGTCTTCGACACGCTCGGCTCGGTTGTCTCTGGGAACGTCGTGGAGGAGGTCATCGCGCGAGGACTGCTGGAAGTCCTTCCGCTGACGCACATTCGCGGACGCTCGCTGCACGACGCGTTCGTGATCGTCGACGAGGCGCAGTCGCTGGAGCGCAACGTGCTGCTGACGGTGCTCAGCCGGATGGGACAGAACTCGCGCGTCGCGCTCACCCACGACGTCGGACAGCGCGACAACCTGCGTGTGGGCCGGCACGACGGCATCGCTTCGGTGATCGAGACGCTCAAGGGGCACGAACTCTTCGGTCACGTGACGCTGATGCGCTCGGAGCGCTCGGCCATCGCGGCACTGGTCACCGACCTGCTGGAGGGTGGGGAGCTCAGCTGAGGCTGGGCGCCGGCCCTGACAGTTTGGGGGCCGACTGCACGGATGTCGGACGGTTTCATGGATGATCGTCCGACATCCGTCGTTCGTGCCCCCGTCCTGTCGCTCATGCATAGTCGCGGAGACGCGCGAGCGCACCCAGGATCGCCCGTTCGACATTCGGCCAATCGTGGATGACCTGCGCGTAGTCGAAGTGGAGCGTCTCGTATCCGATGGCGGATGCTGCGGCATCCCGCATCAGATCCTTATGACGCATCAACGGGCCATCGTGATTCTCTCTTCCATCGACCTCGATGATCAAGCGACCGTCGGCGACGAAGTCGACACGGCCGACGCCGACGATCTGCACCTGACATTCGAGCGCGATCCCGATGAGGTGCAGGCGAAGCCGCAGGATGGATTCGAGTCCGCTGCCCGCGTCGGGTCGCGCGAAATCCACGAGCCAGCGTGCGGATGCCGGTAGTGCCGCCCGCACGCGATCCCTCGCCGGTTTCGAGAGGAGCCGGAGCTGCCATGCGGATTCGAAGGACGCGAAGAATGACTCGGCTCCCTCACAGCGGTAGAGGTGGACGAGGGAGTCTTCAACCTCGGCGAGGCCGAACGGAGGCGTGCCGCGGAAGAAGTGGCTCACACACGAGCAGCGCGCATGCGGATGGACGCGGCCGCGGCGACCGACCCACACGTGAGCGGATCCGACGGCTGCGAGCACCCACACTCCGTGTTGCCGAAGTCCGGCCGAGCAGGTGAGTGCTCCGCCGTGCATGGCCGCGTTCACCTCAGCCGGGTGCGCATCCGGCGACGCGAACGTCCCCGGGCGCAGACGTCGGATCTCGCCGGCGTCGACGGCGATCGCGAGCTGATGCCTTGTGACGCCGAATTCTTGAAGCCGCACGCCGCGGACGATTCCGCCGAGGCGTGCGATGAGCAGGGCAGGGTCGAACATGCCGACTACTTTGGCGGAAGCATCCGTTCGTCTACGCCCGGAAACACGCGTTCCGTGGATAACCCTGCCTCCCTGCATCCGGTGCAGAACGAGCCGTGCCCGACACTTCGGGGGCCGCAACGACGAATGTCGGACCGATCCCGAAGAATCGTCCGACATTCGTGTAACCGGCCCCCAAAGTGTCGCGGAGCCCGAGCCGCGAGTCAGCCCGCGCGCGTCATGCTCAGCAGGTCGAGCTTCTCGTCCAGCTGAGCCTCGGTGAGCTCACCGCGCTCGACGTAGCCGAGGTCGATCACGGCGTCGCGCACCGTGATGCCCTTGGCGACAGCGTGCTTGGCGATCTTCGCGGCAGCCTCGTAGCCGATGAGCTTGTTCAGCGGCGTCACGATCGACGGCGACATTCCGGCGAATGCTGCCGCGCGCTCGGTGTTGGCGACGAGGCCGTCGACGGTCTTGTCGGCGAGCACACGCGAAGCGTTCGAGAGCAGACGGATCGACTCGAGAAGCGCAGTGCCCATCACCGGGATGGCGACATTGAGCTCGAACGAACCGGATGCTCCGGCCCAGGCGACCGTCGCGTCGTTGCCGATCACACGGGCACAGACCATCAGCACGGCCTCCGGAACAACCGGGTTGACCTTGCCGGGCATGATCGAGGATCCGGGCTGCAGGTCGGGGATGTGCAGCTCGCCGAGGCCTGTGTTGGGGCCGGAGCCCATCCACCGGAGGTCGTTGTTGATCTTCGTCAGCGAGACGGCGATGGTGCGAAGGGCGCCCGATGCCTCGACCAGGCCGTCGCGGTTGGCCTGAGCCTCGAAGTGGTCCTTCGCCTCGGTGATCGGCAGCTCGGTCTCGGATGCGAGAAGCTCGATGACCTTCTGGGGGAAGCCGAGCGGGGTGTTGATGCCGGTTCCGACCGCGGTGCCGCCGAGCGGAACCTCAGCGACGCGGGGGAGTGCGGACTGCACGCGCTCGATGCCCAGGCGCACCTGACGGGCATAGCCGCCGAACTCCTGGCCGAGGGTGACGGGTGTGGCATCCATGAGGTGCGTGCGGCCCGACTTGACGGCGTCCTTCCACAGCTCCGCCTTCGCCTCGAGCGCCACAGCGAGGTGGTCGAGCGAAGGGATGAGCGTGTCGATGAGCGCCTGGGTGACGGCGATGTGCACGGAGGTCGGGAACACGTCGTTCGACGACTGCGACGCGTTCACGTGGTCGTTCGGGTGCACGGCAGAACCGAGGATGCGGGTGGCGAGAGTCGCCAGCACCTCATTCATGTTCATGTTCGACGACGTGCCAGAGCCGGTCTGGTAGGTGTCGACGGGGAACTCACCGTCGTGTGCGCCCGTAGCCACATCGTCTGCGGCCTGAGCGATCGCGTCGGCGATCGCGCCATCGAGCGTGCCCAGGCTCTTGTTCGCGAGAGCGGCGGCCTTCTTGATTCGGGCGAGGGCGGCGATCTGTGTCGACTCCAGGCCGGTGCCCGAGATCGGGAAGTTCTCCACCGCGCGCTGAGTCTGAGCTCCGTAGAGCGCGTTCACGGGAACGCGCACTTCGCCCATGGTGTCGTGTTCGATGCGGTACTCGGTATCGGTCACTTCGATTCCTCCTGGATTGCGGGATCGTCTGCGATCCCCGATTCGATTCCAACAGTGATGACGGGCACGGCTGTGCCCTCGGAAAGACGGTAGTTCGCACCGACGATGCCCAGCCGCCCCTCGGCGACTGCGGTGCTGATCATCTCGGACGACTGCAGCAGGTTGCGCACGGTGTTGCGCAGGTGCTCCTTGCCGACCAGCTCTGCGTCGATGTCTGAGACCGCGACACCACCGCTCTCAGCGAGCACCTTGCGAGCGGCCGGCACGATGGGGGCGATGAGCTTCCAGATCTGCGGGGGCAGGGGTGCGGCGTCGATAGGCGTGCCGTCGATCGCTGCGCGCACGGCTCCGCACGAGTCGTGCGCGAGGACCACGATCAGCGGCACATCGAGGATACCGACGGCGTACTCCAGGCTCGCCACGATCGATTCGCCGATCACCTGGCCGGCGTTGCGGACGACAAAGAGGTCTCCGAGTCCGAGATCGAAGATGATCTCGGCCGCGAGTCGGGAGTCGGAGCATCCGAACAGTGTGGCGAGCGGGTTCTGGTGGTTGGCGAGGTCATGACGTCGTCCCACGTCCTGGTTAGGGTGTCGCGGCTCTCCTGAGACGAAGCGCTTGTTTCCCTCGAGCATCTGCTCCCAGGCGGCTGTGGGGGTGAGAGCTGTCATGAGGCCTCTGCAATCTCTTTGATCTGTGGCACAAGAGACTCGGCGAGTTCTGCGGTCGAGTCGGGGGAACGCGAGCCGTAAAGGAGGACGTAGTCGACGCCTGCCTGGATGCCGATGGCGTAGCTCACGTTGTCGTCGGAGTTCCGGCTCACCGAGTAGACGTCCCACTCAAGGCCGCCGATGCGGGTGGTCTCGGTCGCGGCCGTGCCGTTCAACACCTGCGGCGCCCATTTCGCATCGGCCTTGAAGGCCTGCGCTACCCGGATGAATCCGCGTTCGTCTTCAGCGGCGGGCGCCAGAGTGATGTTCCAGACGACGGTGGCACCGCCTTCGAGCTCCGCAGCGTTCACACGCCAGAAGTCGCCCAGCTCGGGTACGAGCACCGGACGCTCCATCGTTGACTCGACGTCTGCTGCGATCCCGGGCAGATCGACTTCGGGTTCGGATGCCGGCTGGCCCCGTGGCACGCCGAAGATCACGATCGCGACGACGGCGAGTGTGATGATGAGCGCCGCGATCAGGTTGCGGAACGTCTGGCTGGAACGATAGGTCTTGCTGAACTCGGCCTTGCGCTCAGCGGTCTCTTCAGCAGTCTCGGGCCGACCGAGCTCCGCGACGACGCGTGGCTGCTTGCTCATGAACTCGCCCCGATGGAGTCTGCGGAATCGGATGCCGAAGAGTCGGATGCCGCGGCACGCGTGGCCTCGAGACGTCGCTTCGCGCCGAGGAGCCATTCCTCGCAGCGGGCGGCGAGCGCTTCGCCGCGCTCCCACAGAGCGAGTGAGTGCTCGAGCGTAGGAGAACCCTGCTCGAGCTCGGAGACCACGCGAACGAGTTCGTCACGGGCGTCTTCGAACGACAGGGATTCCACCGGGGTGTCGTTGGGCGCAGTCACGCTCCCCAGTCTACGACGCGCTCCGACAACGCCTGCCCGGGTAACGATCAGCCGACCTCGGCGATCTCACCTTCGGATCGGGCGGCGATCGATCCGCGGTCCACGGTGATGGTGAGGGTGCTGCCTGCTGGAGCATCCGATGCATCGCGAACAATCACGCCCCCGTCGAGGTGAGCGATCGCGTACCCGCGGGCCAGGGTTGCGGCAGGGGACAGCGCGCGCAGCGACGCGCGCAGCTCGGAGGTCTTGCGGCCAGCAGCATCCAACTGTCGATCGATCGTGTCGCGCCCACGCGACTGCAGCAGCCAGAGCTCCTGCGCGCGTGCGGCGATGATCGGCTCGGGGGAGCGCAGCACCGGGCGCGAGCGCAGCTGCTCGAGCTGTGCGATGTCATGAGAGATGCGCTGAGTCAGGCGCGAGGTCGCGCGGGCGCGCAGCTGGCCGATGAGCGCCCGCTGCTCTCCGACGTCAGGGACGACGCGCTTGGCAGCATCCGTCGGCGTCGATGCGCGCAGGTCTGCGACATCGTCGAGAAGCGGGTGGTCGTTCTCATGGCCGATCGCCGAGACGATGGGGGTGGAGGCCGCGGCCACCGCGCGTACGAGACGCTCGTCGCTGAATCCCAGCAACGTCTGCGGATCACCACCGCCACGGGCGATGATGATCACGTCGACGTCGGGATCGGCATCCAGTCGTGCGAGCGCCGCCAGCGTCTCGGGGACGCACCGGTCCCCCTGCACAGCGGCGTATTCGGTACGGAAGCGCACCTGCGGCCAGCGCAGCTCGGCGTTGCGATGAACGTCCTTCTCGGCATCCGATCGCTCGCCGGTGATGAGTCCGATCACGTGCGGAAGGAAGGGCAACGGCTTTTTGCGGGATGCATCGAACAGGCCTTCTTGACGCAGCTGCGCACGGAGCTTCTCGAGCCGCTCGAGCTGGTCGCCGAGACCGACGTGCTTCATGCTCGCAACGGTGAAGCTGAAATCTCCGGCCTTGACGAAGTAGTCGGCCTTGACTGCGGCGATCACATGGTCGCCGATCGCGAGGTCGGCAGGGATTCGGCCGCGCACGCTCGACCACACGCGGATCGAAATCTGCGCGTCGGAATGCGTGTCTTTGAGGCGGCCGAACACGTTGCCGCCACGGACGTTCCACGAGGTGATCTCACCCTCGACCCAGACGGTGTTCCACCGGGCGATGAAGTCGCGGATGGTGCCGTTCAGTCGCGCGACTGAGGTCGGAGCATCCGCTGTCGAATCGCGGGGTGCGACCGCGTCTGCCGGGGGCGTCTGGCCATTCGCGGAGGAGGCTTCGAAGACCGTCATCGCGTCCTTTCATCGGTTGTGCGCCCGGTGCGACGCCCAGGCCTCTCACCGCCGCCCGAAGGTAGGATCGAAGTGTGAGCCAGGCCACCGTACATCTTCCCGTTCCCCGTATTCCACGTTCGCGGGCGACGCGGCTTCAGGATATCCCGGTCGACGGACACAAGCGCGTTCTGCTCGCCGCTCCACGCGGCTACTGCGCCGGTGTCGACCGTGCCGTCGTCGCCGTCGAGAAGGCGCTCGAGCGCTACGGCGCACCCGTGTATGTGCGCAAGCAGATCGTGCACAACATCCACGTCGTCACCGAGCTCGAGGCGAAGGGAGCGATCTTCGTCGAAGAGGTCGACGAGGTGCCGGAGGGCGCACACGTTGTCTTCAGCGCGCATGGTGTTTCGCCAGCAGTCGTGGATGCAGCATCCGATCGCGGACTGCACGCCATCGACGCGACCTGCCCGCTGGTGACCAAAGTGCACCGCGAAGCGGTGCGGTTCGCGCGTGATGACTTCGAGATCCTGCTGATCGGCCACGAAGGACATGAAGAGGTCGAGGGCACAGCCGGGCACGCACCCGAGCGCGTGACCATCGTGAACTCGCCCGACGAAGCCGACACCGTGCAGGTGAAGGATCCTTCGAAGGTCGTCTGGCTCTCGCAGACCACACTGTCGGTCGACGAGACCATGGAGACCGTCAACCGACTGCGCGCTCGGTTCCCCGACCTGCAGAACCCTCCGTCTGACGACATCTGCTACGCCACGCAGAACCGTCAGGTCGCGATCAAGAAGGTTGCGAAAGACGCTGACCTGGTGATCGTCGTCGGCTCGTCGAACTCGTCGAACTCGGTGCGTCTCGTTGAGGTCGCTCTGGAATACGGTGCGAAGGCCGCTTACCGCGTCGACTACGCGGAAGAGGTCAAGCAGGAGTGGCTCGACGGCGTTGAGACGGTCGGCGTGACCAGTGGCGCCTCCGTGCCCGAGGTGCTCGTCCGCGAGGTGCTCGAGGCGCTGAGCGGCGCCGGCTACCGGGATGTCGAAGAGGTCAAGACCGCCGAGGAAGACCTGATGTTCTCGCTTCCCAAGGAGCTTCGTCAGGACATTTCGGGCCAGAAGGACCCGCGTGCGCTCGGCGGCCGTACGGGAGCTGCTTCTTCATGAGTGACCGTCCGTCGTACGGAGAGTACGCGACGCCTGAGGAGCAGCGCCGGCTGGCCGGGCTCCCTCCTGTGGACGAGGCACCGGTGATACAGGCCGCGCCCGCAGCTCCCGTGCAGGCGGCGCCGTCCGCGCCAGCCGCCCGCCCGTGGGATCGCATCATCACGATCGCTCTGCTCGCGTACGGCGTGGTCAATGTCTTCATGACCGCGATGTCGTATCTGGATCTTCCCGCGTTGATGAACCAGAGCATGGAGATCCTCGGCATCGACGGCGAGTTCACGAATTTCGCGCAGGGCAAGACCTGGGGCGCAGTCGCCGCGGTCGTGCTGTTCATCGGCTGGGCGATCACCGCCTGGCTGTCGGTGCGACGTCTGCGTCGCGGCAAGCTCAGCTGGTGGGTGCCGCTCGTCGGGGCTGTCGTCACCATGATCATCACGACGATCTGCATCACTGTGCCGATGATGAACGATCCCGCCTTCATCGCGTACCTGAACGGTGCGACAGGGCAGTAGCTCCATCGAACCTGCAAAACCACGCCGAGACCGCGTCGAATCGACGCGGTCTCGGCGTGGTTTTGCAGGTTTGCGCGTGATCAGCTCTTGGACTGGCCGTAGGAGCCGAGCTGGCGGGTCGACTCGACGACGCGAGCGGCCATCGCGGATTCCGCGACCTTGCCCCACGCACGCGGGTCGTACAGCTTCTTGTTTCCGACCTCACCGTCGACCTTCAGGACGCCGTCGTAGTTCTTGAACATGTAGTCGGCGATCGCACGCGTGTACGCGTACTGCGTGTCGGTGTCGATGTTCATCTTGATGACGCCGTTGGCGACCGCGAGAGCGATCTCTTCGTCGCTTGAGCCGGAGCCGCCGTGGAAGACGAGGTCGAGGGGCTTTGCGCCGGTGCTGTACTTCGCGGCGACCTGCTGCTGGATCTCGCCGAGCAGCTCGGGGCGCAGCTTCACTCCACCCGGCTTGTACACGCCGTGCACGTTGCCGAAGGTGAGGGCGGCGATGTAACGGCCCTGCTCGCCGAGGCCGAGTGCCTGAACCGCCTGGTCGACGTCAGCGAACGTCGTGTAGAGAGCGTCGTTCGAGCCCTCGTGCGCCACGCCGTCTTCCTCGCCGCCGACGACGCCGATCTCGACCTCGAGGATCGCGTTGATGTTCTTCATGCGGGGGAGGAGATCCTTGGCGATCTCGATGTTCTCCGCCAGCGGCACGGCCGAGCCGTCCCACATGTGCGACTGGAAGATCGGATTGCGTCCGGCCTTGACCTCTTCTTCGGATGCCGCGATGAGCGGCTCGACGAAGCCTGCGAGGGCATCTTTCGGGCAGTGGTCGGTGTGGAGTGCCACGGTGACCGGGTAGTTCTTGGCGACCTCGGTCGCGTAACGCGCGAAGGCAAGGGCGCCCGTGGCGCGTGCCTTGACGGTGTGGCCGGCGAAGTAGTCGGCGCCACCGGTGGTCACCTGGATGATGCCGTCAGAGCCGGCCTCGGTCAGGCCCTGGAGGACGGAGTTGATGGTCTGCGAGCTGGACACGTTGAACGCCGGGTACGCGAAGCCACCGGCCTTCGCGCGGTCGAGCATTTCTGCGTACTGTTCCGGGGTGGCGACGGGCATGAAAAACTCCTGCGATAGATGAAGCGGGGTCAGTGCTCACTCTATCGCTGGCCATGAACTGATGACGGCGCTGCCGGTCTCGGCGCCAGCGCCTCTTGCTCTGCCGTTAAGAACCGCAATTTCTTCGTGCTAGCTGCGACGAAAACGCCCCACTCTCATGCGGGGTCGTCACTAGGCTGGCCACATGGTGAGTCTTACGGCTGATATGAGCCCCCTGCGTCCCGATCGAAACCTTGCGCTTGAGCTCGTGCGTGCGACCGAGGCTGCGTCGATCCGGGCGGTGCCGTTCATCGGCCGCGGGGCGAAGGAAGCTGCTGACGGAGCGGCCGTCGACGCCATGCGCGCATTCCTCGGCACTGTGAACTTCCAGGGCCGTGTCGTCATCGGCGAGGGCGAGAAGGACAACGCCCCGATGCTCTTCAACGGCGAGGTCGTCGGCTCTGGGCGCGGACCCGAGTGCGACATCGCGGTCGACCCCATCGATGGCACTTCGCTCACGGCTGCTGGTCGCCAGAACGCGCTTTCGGTCATCGCGGTCTCTGATCGCGGCACGATGCTCGATGCCTCGACCGTCTTCTACATGGACAAGCTCGTCACAGGTCCTGCCGGCGTCGGTGTCGTCGACATCAATCTGCCGGTCGGTGAGAACATCCGACGCCTGGCGAAGGCTCTCGGCAAGTCGGTCGACGAGATCGTCGTCTCGGTACTGAATCGTCCTCGTCACGAGAAGCTGATCGATGAGATCCGTGAGGCGGGTGCCGGCACCCGTTTGATGAGCGATGGCGACGTCGCAGGCGGCATCAATGCAGCGCGTCACGGCGCTCGCACCGACATGTGCGTTGGTGTCGGCGGCAGCCCGGAAGGCATCGTCACCGCGTGTGCCATCAAGGCGCTCGGCGGACACATCCAGGGGCGCCTCTGGCCGCGTGACGATGAAGAACGCCAGCGAGGGATCGATGCCGGGCTCAAGATGGACTACGTCTACGAGGCCGACGAGCTCGTCAAGGGCGACAACACGATCTTCGTGGCGACCGGGGTGACCGATGGGCAGCTCGTAGCGGGCGTTCGTCGTGAAGGCAACTACGTCTATACGGAATCCGTGGTGCTGCGCGGTGCATCCGGAACTCTCCGCCGCGTCACATCTGAGCACCTCGTCTCGAAGTGGCTCTGAGTCTCTGAGAGTGCCCCTCCGACCGTTATCAGGGTTACCTGGCACAATGGGTGATGTCGCAGAGGAGTCATCCTCGACGACATCCAGGGAGGGGTCACATGGCCGCGGGACAGATGAGCAGCAACGAGAAGTCGGCTCCAGTGAAGATGGTCACCACCAACACTGGCCGCATTCTGCGGGTCTCTGCGGACGATGAGGCAGCGCGTGTGGCCGCTGCGGCCGCCGCGACATCAGCCCCGGCGCACGTGGATCCTGCACGCCGCGCTGATGTGCTCTTCCGGGTCCGTCGCGCCGAAGGACACGAGATCAGCTCGTGGTGGATGATCGGCGCATTCGTCCTGACTTCGGGGCTCGTGATCGCTGCGCTCAGCTGGGTTCCCTACAGCGCCTGACCCTCGTCGTTGCTGCCGACCGAATCGACCTCTGTCAGCCGGTTTCGCAGTGCGCCGAGGTCGGCTTCGATCTCTGATGTCGGATCTGCGTCGACCAGCTCAGGAGCGGTGAACTTGCGCGGCACGTTGGTGATCGCGGGCGATGCGGGAGCGAGCGCGGATGCATCGATTCCGGGGAACTGTCGCGCTGTCACGAGCACACGGGTCTCGAGAGAGCCGGCGAACTTGTTGTAGCTGTCGACCGTGCGCTCCAGCGCGCGGCGCAGGTCGTCGGCGTGACCGGCGAGGGTGCCCAGACGATCGAACAGCTGCGTGCCCAGCGCGAGCAGCGTGCGGGCCTCGGTAGACACTTCCTGCTGCGTCCACGTGAACGAGACTGTCTTCAGTACTGCCCAGAGGTTGACCGGCGATGCCAGTGCGACGCGCTTGCTGAACGCATAGTCGAGCAGAGTCGGGTCCTCATCGATCGCGGCGGCGAGCAGGGACTCGCTCGGCAGGAAGCAGATCACGAACTCTGGGCTCGCATCGAGCCCGGACCAGTACGCCTTCTTCGCCAGTGCATCGACGTGAGCCCGAACAGCCTTGACGTGTTTCTGCATGTGCACCCGGCGCTGGGCCTCGTTCGCGTCACCGCCGCTGAGCGCGCTGGCTTCGAGGTAAGCGTCGAGCGGCACCTTGGCATCGACCGCAATCGACGTGCCTCCAGGAAGACGCACCACCATGTCGGGTCGGCCTTGCCCGCGGTCGGAGGAGATCGTCGACTGCAGATCGAAATCGACGTGGCGAGTGAGGCCGGCAGCCTCGACGACGCGCCGAAGCTGGGTTTCGCCCCACACGCCTCGCGTCGACGTCGAGCGAAGTGCGCCGGCGAGCGATTCGGTGGTCGCACGCAGCGCCTCGTCTGATTCCTGTGCGCGCCGCAGCTGCTCGGCAAGCGACCCGAACTGCGCATGGCGTTCTTGCTCGAGAGAGGCCACCTTGGTCTGCATCTGTTGGAGCGATTCGCGCACTGGCGCGAGTGCGGTCAGTACCGCGTTCTGTTGCTGCACGCGTTCTGCTTCGGCCCGCTGCTCTGTACGAGCATGCTCCACGGCATCGCGGTACAAGTCGTACTGCCGATCACGGTCGTCGCGGGCCGCGGCCAGTTCGGCTTCAGTGCGCGCGAGGTCAGCACGTGCCTGCGCTTGCGAAGAGGTGGCGCGCGTTGCGCGCGCGAACCAACCCACAGCAGCACCGACCGCGAGGGCGGTGATAACCAGCAGAGCGATCAGCGAAGCATCCATACCGCCATGATGCCGCGGGCCTCGGACATTGTCGGGCTGCCGCCCCGATAAGGCAACGTCAGCGTGCCGCGTACTCTTCGAGCACCGTGCGCATCTCGGTGAGCTTGAACTGGTCGGCGATTGCGATCGCCGACATTGCGCCGGCGTTCTGGTCAGCTCCGGCATCCAGCAGCATCCGCAACAGTGTCTCGTTCTTGCGGAATACCGCACATGAGATCGCGGTCTGACCGTTCGCATTCTCGGCATTTAGATCTGCCCCGCGACGGATGAGATCTGCAACTGTGTGCGGTTCTTCGGCGTATGTCGCGACGATCATGAACGTGTCGCCGCGCGGGTTGCGCAGGTCGAGCGGGACGCCGGCGTCGATCATCTCGCCGAGCGGGCCGGTACGACCCGCTCGCGCAAGATCGAAGGTGCCCTCGATGACTTCGAGGCTGACGGGGGAGGCGCCGGATGGATTCGTCATACGGCCATTCTTGCGTGCCGGGCGGAGGATGTCCTCACGCAGCGCGTTCGGCGATCGCCGGTGCGGCCGGCTCGGTGACGCGCAGGCTCAGCGAGCTGGCGAGCGCGTGCACATCTGCAGCTGCGGTGCGGCGGGCTGCATCGATGACGATCTGCGCGCAGGCACGAGCATCTGCCAGAGCGTCGTGATGCGAGAACTCGGCGAAGCCGGCAGCGGCTGCGGCGTTCGGCAGCCGGTACGAATCAAGGTCGTACACCTTTCGTGCCACCTGGAGGCTGCACAGCGAGCGGTAGGGCGGGCAGTCGAGGAGCGTGACTTCGGACGCCGTGCGCAGCACCTTCATATCGAAGCCCGCGTTGTGCGCCACGAGGACGTCAGCTCCGGCGAAGGTGCACAGCCTGTCGAACTGCTCGGGCCAAGTCGCAGCATCCGCCACTTCATGAGGATGGATGCCGTGGATCTTGATGTTCCACTCCTGGAACTCGTCGTGTCCTGCCGGGGGACGAATCAGCCACCCTGCGGTCGCGACGACCTCTCCGTCTCGGACGCGGACGAGTCCGACCGAGCAGGCAGATGCCGGGCTGGAGTTCGCGGTTTCGAAGTCGATTGCGGTGAAGTCCAGAGGCACCCTTTCACTTTCGCCCTGAGTTGGAGTCTCGCGCGGCAGACTCGCCGTAGGAATCAACGACCGACTGCGAGTGAGGCGTCCAGGTGCGCCCCGGTAGACTCTTACCCCGTGGCTCTCACTATCGGAATCGTCGGCCTGCCCAACGTCGGCAAGTCCACCCTCTTCAACGCTCTGACCAAGAACGACGTGCTCGCGGCGAACTATCCGTTCGCGACGATCGAGCCGAACGTCGGGGTCGTCAACCTGCCGGACTCGCGTCTGCAGACACTCGCCGACATCTTCGGCAGCGAGCGACTGCTCCCGGCGACGGTGTCGTTCGTCGACATCGCCGGAATCGTGCGCGGAGCGAGTGAGGGCGAGGGCCTCGGCAACCAGTTCCTCGCGAACATCCGTGAGGCGGATGCTATCGCTCAGGTCGTGCGCGGATTCGCCGACGGTGACGTGGTGCACGTCGAGGGCGCGATCAACCCAAAGAACGATCTCGAGACGATCAACGCAGAGCTCATGCTCGCTGACCTGCAGACGGTCGAGAAGGCGATCCCGCGCTTTGAGAAAGAGGTGCGCGGTAAGAAGCTTGACCCGTCGGTCATCGAGACGGCGAACGTTGCGAAGGATGCTCTGGAGCGTGGAGTGCTGCTCTCCGTCAGCGGCATCGATCTTGCCCCGATCAAGGAACTGGGCCTGCTCACTTCGAAGCCGGTCATCTTCGTGTTCAACGTCGATGAGACGGTGCTGACGGATGCTGCGCGCAAGGCCGAACTCGAAGCGCTCGTCGCACCGGCCAAGGCGATCTTCCTCGATGCGAAGATCGAGTCCGAGCTCATCGATCTCGATCCTGAGGATGCTGCTGAGCTGCTGGCATCCACGGGTCAGGACGAGTCGGGCCTGGACCAGCTCGCCCGCATCGGCTTTGAGACGCTAGGACTGCAGACGTACCTCACGGCAGGTCCGAAGGAATCCCGCGCCTGGACGATCCCGAAGGGCGCCAAGGCGCCGCAGGCTGCCGGCGTCATCCACACCGACTTCGAGAAGGGCTTCATCAAGGCCGAGGTCATCTCGTTCGAAGACCTCGTCGAGACCGGCTCGGTCGCCGAAGCCCGCTCCAAGGGCAAAGCCCGCATGGAGGGCAAGGACTACGTCATGCAGGATGGCGACGTGGTTGAATTCCGATTTAACGTCTAGCGTTATTGACGGCCTCCGTTATACACTGGTCTCGTGATCAGATCGTTCGGTAGCAAGGACACCGAGCGCATCTGGCATGAGCAGTACGTCAAGCATGTTGACCGGACGGTGCAGCGGGCGACCTTGCGGAAGCTCGAGTTGATCCATGCGGCGAAGGATGTCGAGGATCTGAGGATCCCGCCCGGCAACCGCCTGGAGCAGCTCTCGGGTGACCGTCGTGGTCAGCACAGCATCCGGGTCAACGCGCAGTGGCGCATCTGCTTCGTCTGGAGAGAGGGAGGTGCGGACGATGTCGAACTCGTCGACTACCACTGAGGCTGATCTGATCGAGCCGATCCATCCGGGGGAGATCCTGATGGAGGACTTCATCGAGGGTTTCGGGATCACACAGAACAAGCTGGCTGTGTCCATCGGCGTGCCGCCGCGCCGGATCAACGAGATCGTGCACGGCAAGCGGGGTATCACGGCAGACACGGCTATCCGCCTGGCGCGGTACTTCGGGACATCTGAGGAGCTCTGGATGAACCTGCAGTCGAACTACGAACTGAGGCTCGAGCGTCGGGTGCTGCGTGACAAGGTCGCAGCGATCACACCGCTGAAGGTCGCATGATCTCGGGCGTGAACCTCGTGCGGCGAGGCAGCGGCGTCCCGCTCATTGCGGTGCACGGCAACGGAGTTGATCATCGGTTGCTGCTCGCGCTCGACGAGTGCTTCGTGGAGAGCGGGGACTGGGAGAGGATCTATCTCGATCTTCCCGGCTTCGGCGAAACGCCCCCGATCGATGGTGCTGGCGGACTTCCAGAGCTTGCGCGATGGCTCGTCGACGTGATCGGCGATCTTGTCGGAGAGCGCCCGTTCGCGCTCCTGGCGAATTCGATGGGCGGCCTTCTGGCGAGGCACGTGGTCTCGGTGCTCCCGCGGCAGGTCATCGGCCTCGCTCTGATCGCGCCCGCGGTGGAGCCTGATGCGTCGCTGCGCCGGCTGCCGACGTTCGAAGTGCTCGAGACCGATGCCGAGGTGATGGATTCGCTGACACCCTCCGATCGTGAAGAGTTCGCGGGCATGGCAGTACGTCAGGACGCTGAGTCCTGGAGGGCATTTCGCGATCATGCGCTCCCAGGTATTCGGGCCGCCGACGAGGCGGCGATGGTTCGCCTCTCGCAGCGCTACTTCCTCGAGGAGCGGCCTGAGGATGTGTTCGATCGGTTCGATGGGCCGACGGTGATCATCACCGGACGTCAGGATCACGTCGTGGGCTTCGAGGATCAGTTCGCCCTGCTCGCGCACTACCCGCGAGCGAGCTACGTCGTGATCGACGGGGCTGGGCACAATGTCCATCTCGAGCAGCCTGCGGTCTCCGAGGCCGCATTGCGGGACTGGGCGCGGGACGTGGTGCGGCGGCACTCAGGCTCCTTGACGCACGGTCATTGAGCGGCACGCATTGCCACAGCCGCAGACGTGTCGGTGAGAGGTTGGGATCTGCAGCGACGTGGTGGAGTTCCCCTTCGACGTCTGATGCTCAGGACTTCATGAAAGGCCCCGTCTGCTTCGGCAGGCGGGGTCGCATGACCACCGCTCGAAGCTCGGCCATCCAGGTGGCATCGGCGACTATGTCGCGGTGCGATCTGACGATGACGGGGTGTGGATCGAGCATTTCTAGGCCCGATCTCGAGCGCCTGGGGCGCTACGACCCGGACCGTGTGCGACGGCGATTCCTCGACGCGTTCACCCCGGCGCACACCCGTGTCATACAGGTCGGAGGAATCGACGTCGGTCTTACGCTCGGTCGAAAGCTCCGCTCCGGTGTCACGCGGAAAGCTACCTCGACCCCGCACAGCAGGGGCAGGGCACCGGCAGCTGGGCCCTCGCTCGGATTCTGAGCGCCGACACTGCGGGACAGCCGTTCGGGCTCAATGTGCTTCAGGGGAGTCCTGCCCGTCGTCTGTATGAACGTCACGGGTTCACCCTCGTGAGTCAGGACCCGATCGACGTCTACCTCATGAAGCCAGCACCTGGATCCAAGTGCTGAGACTCTTCTGGAGTCATTCCGACGAGCTCCATGCAGCCCGCGACAGACGTCGAGCGCGGCTCATGTCATCCTGCTTTCGGACGGCACGGTCGAGGTTTCTCGGTACCGGAACTCGGTGGAGTTCCGCTTCAACAACTAGCGCACGCGATGAGCGGTAGGGCAGTCGGTATGTCGGACGCTCCGGCTACGGTCGGCGTATGGTGATTCATCTCGAAGGTATTACCGTTCTCGCCGATGATGTAGAGACTCTCGCCGATTTCTATGAGATCGCACTCGGCTGGGAAGTGGAGGTTCGCGAAGAAGCGTACGTCGCGTTCGGGGGACAGGGGGTCCGCGTCGCGATCTTCTCTCGTCCATTGATGAGCGGGAACACCGACGGGCATCCGGCATATGCCATGCGGTTCACCGGCCAGGCATTCGAACTGAACCTTCAGTGTGATAGCGCGGACGAGGTGGAGCGGCGCTACGATCAGCTGGTCGCTGCGGGGGCGACGCCAACGGGGCGACCGGCGTTGCGGGAGTGGGACCAGTTCACCGGCTTCTTCGCGGATCCGGAGGGAAACATTCACTCTCTGTTTGCGAATGTGTAGCGAGTGTCTACATTCCCGCGCAGGCTCAGTCGTCCGTCACACCGAACTCGTCGACCACACCGCTAACGCTGACGTAATCCGGTCGAGTTCCGCTTTTCGATCTAGAGCCCGGACTTGAGGAGAGCCCCGAAGCGCGCTTCCGGACCTGTCGAGTTCGTGCGCCCTTCAAGCATCAGCCTTCGCGCGGTTGAGGCCCATCGAGACATACGCGGAGAACCCCGCTCGCTTCGCGAACTTGATGCGTCGTCGCTGCGTCTCGGTGAATCCGAGCTTGGCGTACAGTCCGAGGGCGGGGGTGTTGGTGTCCTTGATATCACGTAGCACGAACTCGTCGGAGGGCAGCTCCAGGAGCCGACGCATCAGCGCAGTGGCTACGCCTTTGCCCTGATGCTGCGGCGCTGTCGTGACGAATGCAATCTCCGTCAGACCGTCGCGGGCACCGTCGTAAGCCCCCATGAATTGGCTTCGGATGATCCGATAGCTGATCATCCCGTGTATTGGACCGAGCACGCGCTGGAGCTCGTGCCGATCCGGCTTGAAGCACTCCTGCTCGCCTTCGGTGACGACCGCGACCGCGGCGGGCTCGCCGTCGACGAGCGCGATGTGGAAGCGCTCCAGGATGAGCATCGCGGCGAATGCGTCGGCGAGTACATCCGCGTTCTTGGAGAAGAAGGCGAAATCCTCGGCGAATCCTTGCGTGAGAACTTCCGCGATCTGGTGTCGGTACTCCTCCCCGAGTTCGTCTGCACGTGTGACTTCGATCTTCATCGGGGCCCTCCTGTGAATACTCGTAGGATCAGGTCGACATCGGGCTTCGCGGATTCCTCCCCCAGAGCAACGTGCAACGTTGTGATGCCGGTTAGCATGGCGAAGTAGTGAGTGGTTAGTCGGGCGGAGTCTCCCTCGGCGATCTGACCCTTAGCTTGGCCTCGCGCGATCAGCGAGGCGAAGGCCCGCCAGATCGTTCTCTGTGATGCGGCCAGCCGAGATGAGGTTCCCTCCGGGGTGTCCGTCGTGACGCCCTGATTTATCATCATGTAGAACTCGGCCGCGCCGTCGTTCGCTACGAGGTCCGCCACGTATACCTCGGTGAAGGATCGGATCATGGAGATCGGATCCCCTTCCGTCGAGAGCTGCGCGGCGACAGCCCCGAGCCCGCGCGAGGCCTGATCGATCAGTTCATCGAACAGCTCTTGCTTGCTCGCGTAGTGCCGGTAGATCGACCCGGTGCTGATCCCCGCCTCGATGGCGATCTGACGCATGTTCGTGGCCGCGAAACCACGGTGCGCGAACACCCGGACGGCAGCCGTCTCCACAGCGGAGCGCGTGGCTGAGCGCAACGCTTCGTTCTGCTCTGTCGTCCGCGGCACGATGACCCTTTCAATGAACTCGTGTTCATTTTATGCTTCGATCGCATGCGGCGCCACCCGGTGCTCGACTTGGGCTGGTACCCGAGGTGCCTGGTGGGCAGTGGATGGTAGCTCACAAGGATTCGCGATCCGCTTCGCTCGAGATCGCTTCGGTTGATGTCGACACATCCGCCATCGTCGATCTGCGGGAACCTGCGGTTCTCGACGAACTGGGCATCGAGATGTCTGATGCGATCGCACCGTGGCAAGGTTTCCGCGTCGGGCGGTGAGCCCACGTCCTGGGGTGCGAGGGACAGGTCGGTCGCGGCTGGTGCACCGATAGCTTGTCTCGTAGGTGAGCATGACCCTGTCAACGAAGATGTCTCGTCAGTTGACGGCTTGCATGACCTGCATCAGATGTCCGGCGAGCTCCTCAACCCACGCAATGAGCAGGCGACCGAGCCATGTCGCTGGCGTCTTGATTGGCTTCGCTCCGAGCTCGATGAGCCGCGCATAGCCAGCACGAACATCGTCAGTCCAGAGGATCACCGTTGCGCATTGGCCGTGTCGCCGCTGTCGTCGCGGAGCAGCTGGGGGCCCGCCCCGGAGAAGTGGCCTGCCGTTGCCCATCTAGGATGCCACGGTGAAAAGCTATCCTCGGCATATGAGGCGATTTCGGCAGGTCGACGTGTTCGGCGAGGAATCCTGCACGGGAAACCCCGTCGCTGTCGTGCTCGATGCCGAGGGACTCGACGACGATGCCCTCAAGCGGTTCTCGGTCTGGTCGAACCTATCGGAGTGCACCTTCGTGCTGCCCCCGACAGAGCGAGGCGCGGACTACCGGGTGCGCATCTTCAGCCTGAACACAGAGCTTCCCTTCGCGGGGCACCCGACCCTGGGAACCGCTCGGGCATGGCTGGATGCGGGAGGCGTCCCTGCGACGCCAGGCGTCGTGATGCAGGAATGCGGTGCTGGGCTGGTCCCCGTGCGCGTCGAGGCGGACCGCCTCGCCTTCACAGCGCCCCCACGACTGCGCTCGGGTCCCGTCGACCCCGACCTGCTCGCCGTAGTGATCGAGATCCTCGGGGTCGAGCCCGAACGGGTGCTGGCCGCGGAATGGCTCGACAACGGCCCGGGCTGGGTGGGGCTTCTGCTCGATCACGCGAACACTGTCCTGAAGCTGCGTCCGGACGCGACAGCGCATCCGGGCCGATGGGACATCGGCGTCATCGGCGCTCAGGACCCGGGCTCGGAGACGGCGTTCGAACTGCGAGCATTCTTCACCGAGGGTGACAAGCCGCTGCTCGAGGATCCAGTGACAGGGAGTCTGAACGCCGCGGCCGCGGAATGGCTGATCGCGACAGAACGCGCCAACGCGCCCTATATCGCCGCGCAGGGAACCGCGATGGGCCGAAGAGGTCGCATCCATGTCAGTGTCGAAGACCACACATTGTGGGTCGGCGGGCGAGCCGAGGTGGTCCTCTCAGGAACCGCCGTTCTGTGACGGTTCAGGAGTCAGAGGTTGGTCTGTACCGGAACGTGGTTGAGTTCTGCTTCAACGTCAGCGGTCGAGGCGCGGGCACTGGGTGCCGGTGGATGCGCTCTTCGTGGTAGTTATCGCTGATGGAGGTCCTTGCGCACTGCGTTGCGGCTTGCGAAGTACTTCGGAACTTCGGCGGAGTTCTGGATCAACCTGCAGAGCCACTACGAGCTCGACCGCGCTGAGGGCATCGCAGGGGAGCAGATCGCGTCGATCACACCGCGGAAAGTCGCGTGAGCGTGCCGAGCGTTGATGAGATCGCTGCGACCGACGATGAAGCTGCTGCGGGCTTTCACATCGTGCGAAACTGATCGCATGATTCTGCCGACCCCGACGTTGGAGACAGAACGACTGCGATTGCGTCCGTTCACGGATGCAGACGCGGACGACCTTTTTGCGTTGCAGAGCAATGCCGAGGTGTTGCGCTATTGGGACTCTGCGCCGTGGGTGGAGAGGGCATCTGTCACGCGCTTCATGGTCGGCTGTCACAAGATGGCTGAGGAAGGCAGTGGTGCGCGGATCGTCATTGAGCGCCTGTCTGACCACGTGTTCCTCGGCTGGTGCACCTTCAACAGTTGGAACTCTGACTTTCGAAGTGCGTCCCTGGGGTACTGCCTCACCGAAGCTGCCTGGGGCCACGGCTATGCGACAGAGGCAGCACACGCCCTGCTCGAGTGGGCCTTCGAAACGCTCGACCTCAACCGCGTGCAGTCCGAGACCGATACGCGCAACTCGGCATCAGCTCGTGTTCTCGAGAAGTTGGGCTTCATACGTGAGGGGACATTGCGCGAGGATTGCATCGTCAACGGTGACGTGTCCGATTCCTGGGTGTACGGCTTGTTACGGAACGACTGGGGCAATCTATCCGGGCTTCGTTGAGGTCTCTCGCGCACGCCGGCTTTCGCGAATCCGTTCGGGCTCACGCTCTTCCCCGCTGGTCTATCGGGTGCTCCCTGTACCTCTGCCAGGCGTGGAGAAGATCCTCGCGGGCACCCGTGGGGTTGGCCTCGTGCCAGGCACGGGTGAATCTGTTGTACTCGAACTGGGCGTCGATCGTCTTTGCGCCCTGCTCGCGCGTTGCCCAATAGTGGTCGAGCGCATCTTGCATGGTCTGCGTGCCGTCGGCACCAGCAAAGAAGGAGCGCATCTCGGCATCGAACCCGAAGGCCCCTCCCACATGCTCGACAAACCAGGCGCGTACGATCTGACTGCACCGTTGACCCTCAGGGATCACCGTTTCTGGTGTCAGCGGGCTGGTCAGTTGCGCACGGACAGCGCGGCTGGCCCGTTGCGACTCCGCGAAAGGAACGTCGTCTAGCTTCGCTGCGATCCGTTGGGTCAGAAGCTCCTTGCCGCCGGTCGCCCGGATGCCGAGCCGTCTGGCGAAGTCGGCCAGCTCTTCCTTGAGCCAATACCAACGGAGTAGTTCACCGCCGGTCAGATTCGCTGTCAGTCCTGGGCGTTTCTCGTCGATCATGGCAATTCAGGTTACCTGGCACGTTTCGACAGCGTGGTGCATGGCCGCGCAGCCGCCGACGCTAGCGGAATGTTCGGCTGATCGCGCTCCCCGTCTGGAACAGGGCGATCCACACGAAGAGCTTCTGGATGGGACGCAGCAGCAATGTGATGAGTCCTCGCCAGCCGTGGCGTCGCGACCATGACTTGCGGATCTGGAGTTGGGTGCCACCTGTCGTGGTCACTAAGGCGAATTCAGTCAGAATCGGATTGCTCCGCGCGGCGTCGGGATATCCAAAGCTCCACGCGATGCTTCCCGGTTGATGTGCTGCGATGAGTTCAATGCTCCGGCGATGAAATTTGGGTCTTACCTTCACCGGCTTCCCGTCTGGGTAACTGGTGGGCGCGAAACCCTGCCAGACCGTACCTGGCGTCGCATCCCGGCTGGCGTGATCGATGACGCCGATGCCGGGTTCCCACTCGGGAATGCGTGCGGGGTCTGCGAGGAGCTCCCATACCGCCTCCATCGGCGCGCAGGCGAACGTCTCTATCGACACTGAGGTCCGACCCTTCACCTTTGCTGCAGCAGGCATAGCCTCCCCACTGGGGGAGGCGAACTGTTCGAGATGCTCGAGCAGAGCGTCGGGCGTCGTGCCCAGGTGGTCGAGGATGTCTGCGATCAAACCGCTGGGCTCCGCGACGAGTTCTCGGAGCACTGCGGCGGCGTCGCCGGCCTTGCCCTTGCCGCCAGATTTGGCGATGAGGTCAGAAGCACGCTTACTCCACTCGTACCCGTCCGTCTCGTGGAACACGATCCTTCCAGCCTCGGGAAACGAGGCGTCGATGCCGAGAGAAGCGAGCTGCATCTCGTGCTGCTTCTCGACAGCACGACGGGCGCTGTCAAGGTCGATACCCAAGCTGCGCAGTGCGCGGCCGGCAGATTGGTCATTGATGACCATGGCGAGGAACATATGCTCGATGTCCGCTTCGCGAAGCCCGAGCCTGGATGCTTCCTCCATGGCGGCAAGGGAGAGCGATTGACTCGTTTGAGCGGCGCGAACGAACTTGCTCATGCATTCCTCCTGAGGGTCGGGATCGTGGGGTCGATTCGTTTGGAGTGCTTCTTATGGGCGGCCTGTCGTGTCACCCCGAGCGCGTCGGCGATGTCCTGCCAATTCATGCCTGAACGCAAGGCGGCCTCGACTTGCCGAAGCTCCAAGGTGTCCGCGAGTATGCGCAACGATGCCACCGCCCGCAATCCCGCTCTCGGGTTGCTGGTATCCGTTGCCACTGCCGCGATCTGCGAAGACTCCATACCGTCAACCTATGTTGCTAAATGCAATCCTGTCAACCTGGGTTGCATACCGACCGGGGGTCAGCGGAATGTTCGGCTGGTCGCTCTATAAGGTGGAATCACGATGTTTTCTCTTGCGCAGGAGCGTGCCGGAGCTCCGCTTACGCTTGTCGATCTCCCTGTCCCTCAGGCGGGTCCCGGTCAAGTGCGGATCAAGGTTGAGGCGATCGGCCTGAATCCGGTAGATGCGGAACTTGCAGCGTCGGGAAACGCACAGTGGGTCTGGCCGCACGTGCCGATCTTGGATGCCGCAGGCGTCGTCGACGCGATCGGTGATGGTGTCACAGAGTGGCGCGTAGGCGATCGAGTTGCGGGTCACGGCGACCTTCGTGCTGACGGTGCGGCGGCACAGTTCGTCATATTCGGTGCGGAAGTTCTGGCACGGATCCCGGACGGTGTCACTTGTGTTCAGGCAGCAGCCGTCCCTTGCGCCGGCATGACTGCATATCAGGCCGTACACCGACGGCTCGATGTCCGTTCGGGGCAGAGCATCCTCATTACTGGAGCCACCGGTGGAGTCGGTGGATTCGCCGTGCAGCTTGCCGCCCGGGCCGGTGCGCACGTCATCGCACTTGCCTCGCACGGACATGAGGATGTCATGCGCCTCGGCGCCACCGTGGTCATCGACTACCGCGCCGCCGATGCAGCAGAACAGATCCTTGCCGCCAACGATGGCCGCGGTCTCGACGCTGTCGTGGACGCCGTCAACTCAGCAAGCGCCACGCGCCACCTCGCCATGCTGGGGTACACGGGTGGCATCGCCTGCATCGCGGGTG
Organism: Microbacterium zouquanmingi; assembly: GCF_052266695.1. Taxonomy (NCBI): domain Bacteria; kingdom Bacillati; phylum Actinomycetota; class Actinomycetes; order Micrococcales; family Microbacteriaceae; genus Microbacterium; species Microbacterium zouquanmingi. Next base: position 103,034 of record NZ_JBQPQZ010000001.1, on the reverse strand, counting down.
TGCCGGAGTTGCACGCGATTGCGTCCTTTGGCATCTCGCCATCGGTTCACGAAATCTCCCTCGGCGCCGCGTACAGCCACGGCGAGGATCGCCATCGCCGCGACCTCAGCATCATGCTGACCGACCTCCTTGACCGAGTGGCCGACGGTCGGCTTGTGGTGCCGATAGCAGAAGTCATCGGGCTCGATGAAATTGATGCAGCGCTGGTCGGAATGCGCGAGCGCCATACACGCGGCAAGATCGTGTCTGTCGTCTAGTGCGATTCAATATGCAGTCGTATTCCGTCAGTCGGTGAGTGTCCGGCGGCACGCCGTCTATCGATTCATGCGTGTCGTGGAGAAATCGGCAGCAGCGTACGGCCCCGCCTGCGGCCGAGCCGGTGGGTAAGGCTCTACAGCGAAGCTCGCCCGGTCCTGCGCGTCGTCCTCGGGGCGATAGCCAAGCTGCTTTCCCGCGTTCAATGACCACCAACGCTCGGTGTTCGCCGAGACGGCGTAGAACACTGCTCCAGGCTGATCCGCAACCATGGCGGCGTCGAACGCGCGGAGTGCGTCGCCTGGGCTGAGCCACGTCCGCAGGTCACGTTGGGTATGGGGCAGCTCCTCATACGATCCGATTCGCACCGTCACAGTGAGGAGTTGGAACTTGTCTGCGTAGAGTCGGCAGAGAGCTTCTCCAGCGACCTTGGAGACGCCGTAGAACCCATCGGGTCTGACTGGCATGGAAGGGTCGACCATTGTGTCTGCGGGGTACATGCCGGTGATGCGGTTCCTGCTTGCAAAGACCACGCGCCGGATTCCTGCTCGGCGTGCGGCTTCGAGTACGTGGTAGGTTCCGACAATATTGACCTCTGCGAGATCGTGAAAGTCCGCCTCATCGGAGATGCCTCCGAGGTGGACGATGCCGTCGCAGCCCTCGGCGCTGCGCGTCATGGCGTCGAGATCGCGGAGGTCGGCGGCCATGACCTCGTCGTCCTCCGCCACTGCGTGTGGCCTCGCCAGATCGACTGAGCGCAACGCAATGCCGTGGTCAGCAAGGTGACGACGAAGCGCGACACCGATGCGCCCCGCGGCACCCGTGATCAGCCATCTGCTTTGACGCATGGCGCGATCCTATCCACCACGTCTGAGGAACGTCCTCTGGATCGATATCGCGGCTTAGAAGCGCACCCAGACAACTGAGTCCGGCAGCGGTCTCAGCTGCTGATGCCGACGGCAGCGCCGATCAGGGCGTCATCACCGAGCGCTTGCAGCATGTAGGCAGCGAGATCATCGCGGGGGATCGATCCTCCGAGGTGCCCCTTCTCGCCGACCTGGAGCGCGCGCCAGCTGCCGGTCGCTGGCCGATTGGTGAGGCCGGTGGGCCGCACGATGGTCCACTTCGTCGAAGAACGCATCACCGCATCCTCCTGCTCGTTGTGATCTGCCAGGGGAGCGGCGAGCACTCCTTTCATCAGCAGGCGCAGCGGTGCGGGCATGAGCGCGCCGGAATCACCAGCACCGAGGGAGGACTGCACGGCAAGGCGGGAGGCACCCGCCTGCTCCATGCCGCTGATGACGGCGCGGGTGACCGAGGTCCTGTGGCGGGAGTTTCCCTTCGCCCCGCCGACGGTGACGACGACAGCATCCGAACCGGAAACGGCATCCCGCACCACGGCGGGGTCGGTCGCGTCACCAGCGATCGCATGAACGCCTTCGGGCGCGGTTCCGCTGCGCGAAAGGGCAGTCACCTCATGACCTGCGCTGGCCGCGAGTGCGGCAAGCCGCGCTCCGGTGCCCTTCGAGCCTCCGATGATCGTGATCTTCACGTCGTGCCTCTCTCGTGCATGCCTCTCGTGGGCACGCATCGCTCCAGCGTAGACGAGCTGACACACCCTCTTGGATCTGCGCTCTGCAATTAGACTGACGGACGAAGACCCGTCGCACAGGAGGATCCCACACGTGTCCCAGCTGAACATCTCGGAGCCCGAAGGCCGCGCCGTCCCGTACGTCGTCGAAGGTGAGGGCCCAGTTGCTCTTGTGCTGATCACTGAACGCGCACTGGACTCCGACGGGCTCGGTGTGATCTCGCACTATCTCGCCGAAGAAGCAGGCTTCCGCATCATCCGCATCGGAACGGGTGCGGGCGCGGCCGATGAATCAGCGGACGACCGGGTTGCCGATGTTCTGGCAGTGCTCGACCACCTTGGCCTCGAGGACAGCTGGGTGGGCGGGTACGGGATCGGAGGTACGGCCGCTCGCTCCTTCGCCGCCGCGCACGTCGATCGCGTCAATGGGCTTCTGCTGTTGGGCGTTGAGGATGCCGACATTCCCCTTGCACCGGCGATCCCCGTCCTGCTCGTGCAGGGCACCGCAGATGACGTGACGCCGGCGGCCAACGCCGAGAAGCTGCAGGCGACGGCCCCTGAGCGAGCCAGCATCAAGACGCTCGAAGGGGCCGATCACTTCTTCCCGGTCACGCACCCGATCGAGACGGCCGTCATCATCGAGGAGTATCTCGACTGGGACTGATCACGCCCCGCACAGTCGTGTCTCCCGGCTCGGCTATGGTCGACTCGTAGCGATGATGTGAAGACGGAGGAACCGATGCGGAAGCTGTGGCAGAGCGATCTCGGGATCGGCGGACTCTTTCACCGTCACGCTCGTGACGACACCCCTGAAGAATCCAAGTACGTCACGGGCAAGCTCGTGAGATTCGTCCACAACGGGGTGCCTACTCGCGTCCCCGATGATCTCACGGTCACTGACGCGACCGTCCTCGCGGCGCAGAACAGCGATCAGATGGCGCTGTTCCTGTATTCGCAGCCCACTGGGGCGCAGATCGAAGAACTCGCCGAAGCATGGGCGCTGCATCCGGTGCTGGTCGAGGACCTCCTGAACGCCGGTCAGCGTCCCAAACTCGAACGCTACGGCGACACGCTCTTCCTCGTGGCGAAAGCAGCGCGGTACCTCGACGACAGTGAGGCCGTGGACTTCGGCGAGTTCCACGTTCTGCTGCGGCCGGGAGCGGTCGCGGTGCTCTGTCAGGATTCCCGGTGGTTGCGCCGCCCCGAGCACTCGAAGCACGATGGCCGCGACGCGCGCGAGGTCGATTTCGGAGATCGTGAGCGCGCCATGCTCACCGACCAGAGTCTGCTGAAGATGGGGCCGGTGGCTGTCGTCTACATGCTCCTCGATGCGATCGTCGACGGTTACGGTCCGGTGCTGAGCGGCATCTCCGCAGATAGAGAAGAGATCGAACGCCAGGTCTTCGGCGGCGTCGCGACGGTGGCGGAGCGCATCTACCGACTGAGCCGCGAGGTCGTGGAGATGCAGCAGGCGATCGCGTCGCTGACGGAAGCAGTTGATCTGCTTCGCTCCGAGCCGAGTGGGCACGAGACTTCGCAAGAGTTGCGTACGCGCCTCGATGATGTCGCTGACCGGCTCGTGCAGGCAGACACGAAAGCATCCGGCTTGCGCGATGCTCTTGCGCAGATTCTGAGCGTCAACGCAACCCTGGTCAACCAGCGGCAGAACGAAGACATGAAGCGGATCTCCGGGTGGGCGGCGATCCTCTTCGCCCCTTCGCTGATCGGTGGCGTCTATGGCATGAACTTCGATGAGATGCCCGAGCTGCACTGGGCATTCGGCTACCCGTTCGCCCTTGGACTGATGCTCGCGCTCGCGGCAGTGCTCTATACCGTCTTCAAACGCAGCAAGTGGATCTGACCTCGATCAGTCCTGCTCGCCAGGGCGCCGACGGCTGCTCTTGGTCTCTGACCGTCGACGCTTCCCCTCGAGCCGCCGTCGCTGCGACCCCTTCGTCGGACGAGTCGACCGGCGGGTGACAGCCGGCATCACCGCTTCGCGGAGAAGCTCAGCGAGGCGCTCCCTCGCCGCGAGTCGGTTCTGCCGTTGGGATCGCTGCTCACTGGCGCTGATCGTGAGGACCGTGCCGGCAAGACGCGAGCTGAGGTAGTCGAGCACGCGCTCTCGCTGTGCGACGTTCAACGCACTGGTCGTTCCGACATCGAGACTCAACTGCACGCGGGAGTCTGTGGTGTTCACACCTTGACCGCCCGGACCAGACGACCGTGAGAACTGCTCGTGGAGTTCATCAGCCGGTACCCGGAGGCCACGGGGCGCTCCGGGTCCGCCGGCGACGTTCAGATCTTCCACGCGACCAGTCTGTCGCACTCAGAGTTCAGCGGTCACGCGTGCTGACCCGCGTGCGGACCCTCAGCGATCTCCTCGACCGTCTTCGCGTTGAAGGCAGGCAGATCATCCGGCGTCCGGCTGGAGACCAGGCCCTCGTCGACGACGACCTCCTCATCCACCGGCTGGGTGTGTCCGTTCTTCCCGGTGACCTTCTGGTCGGCGGGGGAGACGAGCTGAGCGCGGGCACCGGCTTCCGTCACCGCACCCCAGGGGTTGGTCAGCTCACTGTCTTCAAATCCGTCGATGAGTAGAAAAGCCACGTTCTTGCCTTCGAGTTCTGCCATTGTCATCTCCTCGTTCGTGAGTTTCTCGTGGACGGTGCAACAGATCTCAGAAGCGCCGCGGCGGCGGGTTCTGCGAGTCCTTCGGATCGGGGACAGCGGGTTTGCCGGTCTGAACGCCTTCAGGCGTGATCGGTTCGAAACCCTTGCTGTCTTCCCTGGTCTCCTCTACGGGCACCTCAGTGAGTGGTTCTTCTTGCGGGTTCGTCGCATCAGACATGACGTTATCCTTCCCATCGATCTGCTCACTATCGTCTTTGCCGCGATGATCTCCGAGGGGGGTTGACGTCACACGCGAAAAAGGGTGGGATGCCGAAGCATCCCACCCTTTCGCACGACTGCTGATCAGAGCGGCTGGGGCAGGATCGTGAAACTCACTGCCCCCTGCTCGTCCACTCCCGCATCGAGGACCTTGTCAGACAGTGCCTCGGCAGCGTTGTCTTCCAGGAAGACTCGGGCCCCAGGGCCCTCGATGACGATATCCGCGGGTTCAGGGGACGGTGCGATCTGAACGGCGAAACGCGCTTCGCCGTTCGGACCCTGCCCTTCCGCGGTCTGGATGCGAAGCCCGGCCTCTGCGCTGGCATCCTCTCGGCCGACGATCGTGGTGACGACGGCATCTGCATTCTCGGTCAGGGTGAGCACAGGGCTCTCCTTCCGTGTTGCGGACATGCTCCGGACAGAACATGTCCGGGCCACGATTCCGCACAGCGCCGGTGTCTTCAAGCTCAGCGGCAGGATTGTGAGGAACCTCTCATGTGCGCATCATCGAGGAGTGCCTCGAAGACTGAAGATCGCTCGTCGCAGGTGCCGCCTATGGTTGAAGTGTGTCCCGTAACTCAGCAGCCGCCGGCCCCGTTCCCGTAAACCTTCCCCTCGAGCGTCGTCTGGCGGCCGCCGTCGAGCGGTACGGCGAATCGGTCGTGATGGCCCGCTCGCTCTCGTTGCTCGCCGGTCATGACGAAGGATCCGACTTCCTGCTCTTCGTCGGAGGAGAGCACGCCCAGGGCATCCTGGACGGGGCACCTGTGCTCTACTGGCCCGAACTCTGGGGCGCGCGTGCACTTCTGCATGTCTGGGACGAATCCGTCTGGGACGAGACGGCAGAGTCGCTTGTGATCAGCACGCTGAACAACCCCGCCTGGCGGGTGAAGGAGATGGGAGCGAGGCTCGTCGCAGCGCGTGAGCTCGACGCGGCATCCGAACTCGCCGACCTGCTGGGAGAAGAAGTTCCGCGGGTGCGCGCGGCCGCGGCCCGGGCGCTGGGCGCGATCGGCTCCTCAGCGGATATCGACCGCATCGGGGTGCTGCTCAAGGATCCCGAGGTGGAAGTGCGCCGCGCGGCTCAGCAGAGTATCGACAGATTGCGATCACGTTTCCCAAAGGACTGACTGCGGAGTGGGCGGCGAGACGGCGGCGGGCAGGGCTGAGCGGCATTCCTGAGACAATTGACGGATGTCCGTAACCCTCGTCGTCCAGAATCTCGCCGGCGGGTACGGTCACCGCACGCTCTTCGACACTCTCGATCTGACGGTCGCGCCAGGAGATGTCGTCGGAGTCGTGGGAGCGAATGGCGCCGGCAAGTCGACGCTGCTTCGCCTCCTCGCCGGCGTCGATGAGCCACAGCGTGGAACAGTCGCGCTGTCGCCGTCCGACGCTTTCGTCGGCTGGTTGCCGCAGGAGCATGAGCGCGTTCCCGGTGAGACGGTGTCCGGCTACATCGCTCGCCGGACCGGGTGCGCGCAAGCCACGCGGGAGATGAACGCCGCAGCCGAGGCGCTCGGCGACCCGTCTCTCGCACCCGCGGGCGTGGATCCCTCAGACGCGTATTCGATCGCCCTGGATCGCTGGCTCGCCAGTGGTGCCGCCGATCTGGACGAGCGCGTACCGCCGGTGCTGGCCGACCTCGGCTTGACATCGCCCGGTACGGGCTTCGAGGAGGTCCCCATGACCTCGCTCTCCGGAGGCCAGGCTGCTCGTGTCGGTCTGGCCGCACTGCTGCTCTCGCGTTTCGACATCGTGTTGCTCGATGAGCCGACGAACGATCTGGACCTCGACGGCCTCGAGCGGCTCGAGACGTTCGTCCGTGGCCTGCGCGGGGGAGTGGTTCTCGTGAGCCATGACCGGGAGTTCCTCGCTCGCTGTGTGACACGCGTGCTCGAACTCGACCTCGCCCAGAACTCCAATCGCGTGTACGGCGGCGGCTACGAATCGTATCTCGAGGAACGCGCGACGCTTCGCCATCATGCGAGAGAGAAGTATGACGAGTTCGCCGGAAAGAAGGCCGACCTCGTCTCGCGCGCCCGCGTTCAGCGCGAATGGTCGAGCCAGGGTGTGCGAAACGCGATGAAGAAGTCACCCGACAATGACAAGATCCGTCGCCAAGCCTCCACGGAGTCCAGCGAGAAGCAGGCGCAGAAGGTGCGCCAGATGGAGAGTCGCATCGCCCGACTCGACGAGGTCGAGGAGCCGCGCAAGGAATGGCAGCTCGAATTCACGATCGGGTCGGCGCCTCGCTCGAGCTCTGTGGTATCGACGCTCAGCAGTGCTGTCTTCAGGCAGGGCTCGTTCACGCTGGGGCCGGTGTCGCTGCAGGTGAACGGGGGAGATCGGATCGGGATCACCGGACCCAATGGGGCAGGGAAGTCGACACTGCTGCGCGCCCTGCTCGGCCAGCAGACGCCTGACGAGGGGGCCTCCAGCGTCGGCACGAGCGTGCAGATCGGCGAGATCGACCAGGCGCGCTCTCTGCTCTCCGGTGAACGGCCGCTCGCGGACACCGTGGAAGCCCGCGTTCCGCAGCTGACCTCGGGCGAGGTGCGCACCCTGCTGGCCAAGTTCGGGCTGAAAGCAAATCATGTGAGCCGACCGGTGGACGAACTGTCTCCGGGGGAGCGGACCCGCGCCGGTCTTGCACTGCTGCAGGCCCGTGGCGTCAATCTGCTCGTGCTCGATGAGCCGACCAACCACCTGGATCTTCCCGCGATCGAGCAACTCGAAGAGGCCCTCGAATCCTACGAGGGCACGCTGCTGCTGGTGACCCATGACCGGCGGATGCTGGACACCGTGCGCACCGACCGGCGCTGGGGCGTCGACGCTGGCCGCGTCACGGAGGCGTGAGTACTACCGTCTTATGTGCGCAGGTTCTTGCGCAGGAAAACCTGCTCGGTGCCGTCGTCCTGGGCCACCCTGCGCGCCTCGACGTAGCCGCATGATTCGTAGAGGCGGATGTTCGCTTCGCTGAGGCTACCGGTGAACAGCTCCGATTCGCTCGCAGTGCTGCCGTTCTCCGCAGCCTCCAGCAGCGCGCGTCCGACGCCTTCGCCCTGCATATCGGGCGCGATGGCGATTCGACCGATCAGCAAGACCTCGTCGTCCTGAACGGCACGGATCGCGCCGATGAGACGCCCGTCAGCTGTGGCGACCCAACCGGCGTTCTCAGAGATCTCCGCACGCAATTGCTCGAGGGTCTGGGTCAACGGAGGCATGTCGGCACTGCCGTAGATGAGCGCTTCGGAGACGAAGGCGGCCCGCTGGATCGTGAGGATCTCGCCCGCGTCATCCTTCGTGATGCGACGCAGCTCGATGCGCGGTCCCTCTTCTCGCAGCCGTGGCTCGCGGCGCCGTTCCGGGTGAAAGCCGGCTTTGTCGGCGTAGAACTCCCGGACGCGACTCATATCCGCTGCGATGTCGCCCGTGGTCTCGACGGTCACTCCGAGTCCGGTTGTCATGGTGGTTCGATCGACGTAGCCCAGGGTCAACGGCATCCCGGTCTCCTGCGCGATGCGGTAAAAACCGGACTTCCAGTACGCCGTGTTGCTTCGCGTTCCATCCGGCGTCACCACGAGACCGAATACCTCGCCCTCGCGGATCAGCGCGACGACATCGGAGACGACCCGGCTCGGATTCGCGCGATCCACGGGGATGCCACCGAGCGCGCGCATCAGCGAGCCGCGCCAGCCGGCGAACAGACTCGCTTTGCCCAGCCACCTGAAGTCGATTCCCAGCCGCCAGGCAATGGCGAGCATGAGCACGAAGTCCCAGTTCGAGGTGTGCGGAGCGCCGATCAGCACGGTGGGATTGGTGGGCGCCGGTTCGCTGACCAGCTTCCATCGGCTGAGTGCCCAGAAGGCCCGCGCGAGGAGACGTCGAATCATGTCTCAACCGTATGCGCGCGAGCGTCCCGTTCTGCACCACGTGACACCAGCAGCGGCAGCACCAGCCACAAGCTGACGACGATGATCGATCCCAGGATGAGCACGACAACGGCGAATGTGCGATCCAGCGTGAAATCGACGATCAGTACGGTCACGCCGACGCTGAGGATGCCGACGACGACAAGGTCTGCCTTGACCAGGCGGGCCGCCATCCGCACGAGCTCGGGCTTCTGCCTCCGACCGAACAGAGACCGATGCATGCCGACGGGGGCGAGCGCGAGGATCGTCGCGAGTGCGGCAAGACCGACGAGCACCAGATACAGCCCCACCTGCAGCGGATCGAGCTCGGTGAAGCGCGGCTGGAACGCCACCGCCAGCAGAAAACCGGACAGCACCTGGGTGCCGGTCTGCATGACGCGCAGCTCTTGCATGAGCTCTTCCCAGTTGCGGTCAGCCCGCTCATTCGCTGTCTCGTCGCGTCCGTCTTCACTCAGCGCGTCGCCGAGGGAGCCCTCTTGATCCATGGCTCAAGTGTTCGGCGTGCGCGCGCTCGTGTCCAGCCCCTTGACCTCATCGCGCTCGATGTGCCGCCGTACGGATACCGGCGTAGCATGGAGCCATGACCGATTCCCGGACGACGGATGCCGCGCAGACTGGCGCTGTGCAGGAGACGCAACCGCTGATGGCTCCCGCAGGACTCAACCTGCTGGGCGATGAGAGCGCAGGGGGCTGCTGCGGCGGCGGATCCTGCGCGATGCCGGGCGAGTAAGTCCCACCCGGCACCGACGCTGGCGGTCAGTTTCCCCCGGCGAACTCGGAGTCGATGTCGTCTGCGGGCTTGCGGACGAACGCGCTCAGCGCGACAGCGCCCAGCGAGACGATCGCCGCGATGAGGAACGCCATGCGCGCTCCGGGCGCACCTGCGGCGGCTGTCTCAAGTCCCTGCTGCTCGCCCGTGTGCAGGATCGATGAGTAGATGACGGTCAGCAGAGCGACACCCGCGGCGCCGGCCACCTGCTGAATCGTGTTCAGCGCGGCGGATCCGTGCGAGTACAGGTGGCGACGCAGCGATCCGAGCGACGCGGAGAACAACGGCGTGAACGACATGGCCAATCCCACCGAGATCACCGTCTGCGCGATCACCAGCAGCCACCACGCGGTGTGCTCGCCGATCGTGGCGTAGAAGAACAGCGCGGCCGACACCATGATCGTTCCGGGCACGAGCAGTGTGCGCGTACCGCGGGCGTCGTAGACGCGGCCCATCACCGGCCCGAGCAGACCCATCAGCACGGAACCGGGCAGCAGGATCAGGCCGGACTGCAGCGCGTCGAGCCCTGCGACGTTCTGCAGGTACTGCGGAAGAAGAACAAGAGTGCCGAACATCGACAGTGCGAGGATCGCCATCACGATGACGGAGATCGTGTAGTTACGGCTGAGGAAGACTCGCAGGTCGAGCAGAGCGTCATCCACCCGTTGCAGCACGAGCTGGCGCCAGACGAACAGCGCGAGAGAGATGATGCCCACCACAAGTGAGACGATGCCGATGACTTCGCCCGTCGAGCCCTCTCCGCCGAACTGGCTGAGCCCGTAGACGAAGCCGCCGAAGCCGAAGACCGACAGCACGATAGAGAGGATGTCGATCGGAGCATCCTTGGTCTCACCGAGGTTCGTCATCCACTTCGCACCCATCGCGAGCGCGATGAGGGCGATCGGAAGCACGATGACGAAAAGCGCGCGCCAGCTGAACGCGTCGAGCACGGCACCCGCGAGCGTCGGTCCGATCGCGGGAGCGAGCGAGATCACCAGGCCGACGCGGCCCATCATCCGGCCGCGGGACTGGGGCGGCACCACGTTCATCATGGTCGTCATCAGCAGCGGCATCATGATTCCGGTACCGGCGGCCTGGATGATGCGTCCGACCAGCAGGATCTCGAAACCGGGCGCGAGCATGCAGACCAGCGTGCCGAGGGCGAACGCGCTCATCGCAGCGATGAAGATCTGCCTGGTGGTGAAGCGCTGGAGGAGGAAACCGGTGGTGGGGATGACGATGGCCATCGTGAGCATGAACGCGCTCGTGAGCCACTGACCCAGCTCCGGCGGGATGCCGAGATCGGCGTTCAGCTGGGGAATTGCAATGCCCATCGTCGTCTCGTTGAGAATCGCGACGAAGGCGGCGACCAGCAGCAGCCAGATCACCCTCATGTCGGATGCGGCGATCAGCGGTTCCTTCTTCGCGGTGGGAACAGTACCAGTGGGTGTGGTGGCCAAAGCGTCTCCTCAGCGACAGGGGGGGGTGGCGGAAGGCCAGAGAAGGAGCCGTCAGATCCGGCATCCGCTCGTGCGCGACATTCCAGGATAACCCTGCATGCCGCGCTCTCATTCCCCGCTCGCGGGATTTTCTGCCGATTAGGCTGAGCGCATGAGCATGGGTGGCGGACGAGGTGGGGGCGCGGGATTCCGCGGTGTCGATGCCGCGGCCCAGAAGAAGCTGAATGCGCAGGCCCCGAAGATCGATGGTCTCGGCAAGCGGGTGGTCGGACTGTTCCGTCCGTATCTCGCTCGTATCGTCATCACCGGCGCACTCGTCATCGTCGGGGCGGCGATCGCCGTCATTCCTCCGCTGATCGTGCAGCGCATCTTCGACGACGCGCTCTTTCCCGTCGACGGTGGTGGCCCGCAGATCGGGCTTCTCATCCGGCTCGTACTCACCATGGTCGGGCTGTTCCTCTTCTCAGCCGGGCTCGGTGTCGCCCAGACCTGGCTCACCTCGACGGTCGGAAACAGTGTGACGGGCGATCTGCGTGTTCGGCTGTTCGAGCACCTGCAAGCGATGGAGCTCGGGTTCTTCACGCGTACCAAGACCGGTGTCATCCAGTCCCGGCTGCAGAACGATGTCGGCGGGGTCTCGGGTGTTCTGACGAACACCGTCACCAGCATTCTCGGCAACGTGGTCACGGTGATCGCGTCGCTCGTCGCGATGATCCTCATCGACTGGCGGCTGACGATCATCGCCGTGGTGCTGATGCCGTTCCTCGTCATCGTGCAGCGCCGGGTCGGGCAAGTGCGCGCACGGATCGCGGGGGAGACGCAGGAATCCCTGTCGGAGCTCACCTCGATCACGCAGGAGACGCTGAGCGTGTCGGGGATGCTGCTGTCCAAATCGTTCAACAGGCAGCAGGCCGAGTCGGATCGATACCAGGCAGAGAACCGCAATCAGGTGACTCTGCAGGTTCGCCGCGCGATGAGCGGCCAGGGCTTCTTCGCGGTGGTGCAGGTGCTGATGGCATCCGTCCCGGCCGTGATCTATCTGGTCGCGGGGTATCTGATCGCCGGGGGCGAAGGCGCGATCACAGCCGGCACCGTCGTCGCATTCACGACTGTGCAGGCACGACTGCTTCAGCCGCTGATGGGGCTCATGCGAGTCTCGCTCGACCTGCAGACATCGCAGGCGTTGTTCGCGCGCATCTTCGAGTATCTCGACCTGGTGCCAGAGATCGAAGATGCCCCGAATGCGATCCCGGCGTCGCAGGCACCGGGTCCAAGGGGACAGATCGAGTTCCGTGATGTCGTCTTCCGATACCCGGATGCCGCGCCGGACACCCGCCCGACTCTGCAGGGAATCTCGTTCACCGCGAGCCCTGGGCAGCACGTCGCGTTCGTCGGCCCGTCGGGTGCGGGCAAGACCACCGTGCTGTATCTCGCCCCAAGGCTCTACGAAGCTCACGGCGGCGCGGTCCTCTTCGCGGGCGCTGATGTGCGCACGCTGACGCAGGGCTCGATCATCGACGATGTCGGGATCGTGTCACAGGAGACGTACCTCTTCCACGCCACGATTCGCGAGAACCTGATGTACGCGAAGCCGGATGCTTCGGAGGCGGAGATGGTCGCGGCATGCCAGGCAGCGAATATCCATCACATCATCACCGGCTTCGAGAACGGTTACGACACCGTTGTCGGAGAACGCGGCTACCGGCTCTCCGGAGGCGAGAAGCAGCGTATCGCCATTGCGCGGGTGCTGTTGAAGGATCCGCCGGTGCTGCTGCTCGATGAGGCGACTTCGGCCCTGGACACGGTCTCCGAGCGGGTGGTACAGGAAGCCATCGATAAGGCGGCGAGAGGCCGGACCGTGCTCTCGATCGCGCACCGGCTGTCGACGGTGATGGGGGCAGACATCATCCACGTGGTCGAGGCCGGGCAGATCGTCGAGTCGGGGACGCACGCAGAGTTGCTCGCCGCCGGCGGCCTGTATGCAGAGCTCGCCGCGCAGCAGGTGGCAGCGTCTCAGATCCTCGACACGGAGAAGAAGATCGAGCAGTCGGTCAGCGGCGGGTTGATGGCGGCCTTCGCCGACCGCCGGGCCGACCGCGCACCTCAGGGCTCGGTAGCGGAGGATGCCGTGGATGCTCTCACCGCGCCGGTGCCGCTGCTGGATGGTCAGGGCGTCGACCAGCGGGTATACCCGGCTGAAGGCTGAGCCTCAGTGCGACGACATTCCACCGTCAACGAACAGCGACTGGCCGGTCACATAGGCTGAGCCGGCGCCGGCGAGGAATACCGCGGCGCCGGCGAAATCATCGGGACGACCGTTGCGACCGATCATCGTGCGTGCGGCGAGTTCGGCGATCTTCTCCGGATCCTCCTGCAGGCGAGCGTTCAGCGGGGTGAGCACGAAGCCTGGGACAAGAGTGTTGCTGGTGACGCCGCGGCCGCCCCACGCCTCAGCTTCTGAGCGCATCAACGACTCTACGGCGCCCTTGGAGGCGCCGTAGATGCCGCTGCCGACGAACGCGCGGTGCGCCTGTTGCGAGCTGATGTGGATCAGCCGGCCGTAGCCGCGTTCGGCCATGCCGATTCCGTAGCGCTGGCCGAGCAGGAACGGCGCCAGCGCATTGACGGTCATCGTCGCATCCCAGTCCTCTTCGGTGATCTCGGCGTAGGGAGGGCGAATGTTGATGCCGGCCGAGTTCACGAGGATGTCGGGTTCGCCGAATGGCTCTGACGCGGCTTCGGCGACCGCGCGGATCCCGTCGCGGGTGCTGAGGTCTCCGATGACGCCTGCGACGCGGCATCCGCCCTCTGTCAGCTCGGCGACGGTCTCGTCAACGCGATCCTTTCCTCGGGCGACGATGACAGTTGCCGCGCCCGCGCGGGCGAGCGCCGTGGCGATGCCGCGTCCGATGCCGGAGCTGCCACCGGTGACGATCGCGGTGCGGCCGTCGAGGGAGAAGAGGGAATCGAGGTACGTGCTCACAGGGTCTCCACGAGAAGGATGCGCGTCACCACGAGAGAGCCGCAGCCAGATCAGGGTCGGGATGGACGTCGGCGAACTCGGGGAGCGCCCGAAGATCGTCAAGGAATGCTGCGACCTCGGCGGCGTATGCGGGGTCTGAGTGTCTGGCAGCGATCTCTTCGAGTGGAGCCATATCCATCGCGAGGATGAGATCGATCCGCGCGGTCACCGCCGCATGCGCACCGGCATCTCTCAGCACCTGGATGCCGCCGCGCAGCGCTGCGAGATAGTCGCGCAGCACGGGAAGCTGTGACTTGCTCTGCGTGATGGAGGAGCCGTCAGCGCGCAGGCGCCAGTGCACGATGACGTCGGGGATGACGTCGAAGGCCGATGCGCGGGTGTACATCCGCTGTGCGACGATCTGGTCTTCGTAGGCGACGCCCTCGGGGAAGCGCTCGCCCTTCCAGAAGGCGGTGCGGCTCAACTTCGACCAGGCGACGATATTCGCGGATGCCGCCGGATGCTCGAAGATGTTCGTGCGCAATCGCTCGGGATCTGTAGCGGCCGTCGTCCACGGCTGCACGCGCCCTGTCGTATAGCCATCACCCTGTGGGCGCAGGCGCACATAGGCGCCGGCGACGAAGTCGCTGCCCGTCGCGGTGATCGTGCCGATCAGGCGTTCGAGCGCGTTCGGAGTGAGCTCGTCGTCGCCGTCGAGAAAACCGAGGAACTCCGTATCGACCTGGGCGAGCCCGGCATTGCGGGCCGCTCCGAGACCGCGGGCGTATTCGTGAGCGAGGACGGTGAAGCGCGGATCGTCTGCGGCGGCGGCGCGAAAGATGTCGCCAGTGCCGTCGACGGATCCGTCATCGACGAGGATCGCCCGCCAGCGAGGCTCGGTCTGCGCGCGCAACGAGGCGATGGCCGCGGGCGCGAAGGACTCGATGTCGCGGCCGGGGACGATGAGCGTGACGATCGGGTCTGACACGCACAAGAGTCTAGGGGGCAGAGGCTCTTGTCAGCCCGAGACAGCGGCGACAGCATCCGCCACCAGAGCGGCGAGGCGCTCTGGGGCATCTCCCGGCAGCGGTTCGCGACCGAAGGTGAAACGGACCGAGGTCTGGGCGATCTCGGGGGCGATGCCGCACGCGAGCAGCACGTGCGACGGTTCGTCACTGCCGGCCGCACATGCCGAACCGCTCGATGAGATCACTCCGCGCCGCTCGAGCTCGAGCAGTACGCTCTCGCCACTGACGCCCGCGAGGGTGAAGCTCGCGACGCCCGGCAATCTGCTCGCCGGGTCGCCGGTCAGTGCCGCGTGCGGCAGTAGTTCCAGGACTCTCGTGATGAACCGCGCGGTCAACGCACCCACTTGCTCCGCACGTGAGGAACGCTCGGCTTCAGCGAGCTCGAGGGCTGTCGCGAGCCCGACGGCCCCCGCAACGTTCGCCGTCCCTGAACGGCGCCCGCGTTCCTGTCCGCCGCCGTGCAGTAGGGGCTCGAGCGGCACTCGGCCGCGCACCGCGAGCGCCCCGATGCCCTTGGGGGCGCCGAGCTTGTGACCGGCGATCGACACGGCATCCGCACCGAGGCCGGCGAGGGGGAGCCACCCGGCGGACTGCACCGCATCCAGGTGCAGCGGCACGCGAGCCTCCTTCGCGACCTGCGCGAGGGATACGGCATCCTGCACCGTGCCGATCTCATTGTTTGCGTGCCCGAGCGAGACGAGCGTGGTGTCATCGTGCAGCGCGGCCGCGAGAGCCGCCGGCGAAACGCGTCCGGCCTCGTCAACCGGCAGATGCGTCACTGTCACACCGTGGAACCTCTCGAGGAAGGCTGCGGATTCGAGGATCGACTCGTGCTCGATCGGCGTCGTGACCAGGTGGTGCCGCCCGTTCGCCAGTGCGGCCAGCACGATGCCCTTCACCGCGAGGTTGTTGGCCTCGGTTCCTCCTGCGGTGAAGATGACGTCGCCCGTGCGCATCCCGAGCACTCGCGCGACGCGTGACCTGGCATCCTCGAGCGCGCTCGCGGCGGCTTCGCCGACGGTGTGGTGACTCGAAGGGTTGCCGAAGATGCGGGTGAGATACGGATGCATCGCTTCGAGCACCTCCGGACGCACCGGGGATGTCGCCGCGTGATCGAGATAGAGCACGTCAGGCGATCCGTACGTCGAGCCCCAGATCCAACGCGCGCGCGGAGTGGGTGAGCGCGCCGACCGAGATCACGTCGACGCCGGTGTCGGCGATGGCGCGCACGGTGTCGAGGTTCACCCCGCCCGATGCTTCGGCCGTTGCCCGGTCGCCGATCTGCGAGACCGCCGCCCGCAGATCCTCGAGCGAGAAGTTATCGAGTAACACGGTGTGCGCCCCGCCCGCGAGCACTGTCTCGACCTGGTCCAGGCGGTCGACCTCGATCACCACGTGTGTGGTGTGCGACAGCTTCGACAGGGCCTCGCGCAGGGCAGGGGCGAGAGCCGCACCCGATGACTGCAGCACGGCGAGATGGTTGTCCTTGGCCATGACCGCATCAGACAGCGAGAAGCGGTGGTTGTTTCCGCCGCCAGAGGCGACCGCATGCCGCTCGAATGCACGCAGCCCCGGCGTGGTCTTGCGAGTGTCGACGATGCGCGCGCCGGTGCCGTCGACAGCGCGCACATACTGTGCGGTCAGGGTCGCGATGCCGCTCATGCGCTGGGTGAAGTTGAGCGCGACGCGCTCGGCGGTGAGGATGCTGCGCGCAGAACCCGACACGGTCGCGAGCACATCTCCCGGTGCGAACTCGTCGCCGTCGCCGACGTGCAGGTCCACGGTGAGCGAGGGATCGGTGAGAGTGAACGCGGCAGAGAAGACGTCGCCGCCGCTGAAGACCCCGGCCTCGCGGGCCACGAGGTCAGCGGTTGCGGTGGCCTCGGCCGGCAGCAGCGCGGTGCTGGTGAGATCGCCCCACGGAGCGTCCTCTTCGAGGGCTGCTCCTACGACGCGGGTGAGGGTGGCGGTGGTGAGCATCAGGCTCCGATCAGGGCGGGTTCGTGGTCGACGTGGTGCGCACCGACAGATTCCGTTCGCGCGAGGGCAGCGGATGCCGTGGCTTCTGCAACGAGCAGCAGATCGGCATCCTCGTGCTCGGAGCGTGAGACAGGGGTCGCCGCTGCCACGCGCCAGCTGCGGATCGTCTCGAGCGCTTCAGCGAGACCTTCGTGCGTCCGTAGCAGTCCGACGCGATCCCACATCAGCTGCTGCAGCGCAGCACGCGAGAATGGCCCACCGTTCAGGTCGCGATTTCTGCCGTTTTCAGCATCCGGTACCGGCACAATTCGCGAACTGAACGAGGGGGGCGACAACGTGGGGCGCGACGTCTGGCTTGCGGCCGACAGATGACGCCCGAGCGCTGCGGCAGCGCGGGCGGCGAAGACCGCGCCCTCGAGCAGGCTGTTCGAGGCGAGGCGGTTCGCGCCGTGCACCCCGGTGCGGGCGACCTCGCCGACGGCGAAGAGCCCGGGGAGCGAGGTCCGCCCGTCGATATCGGTCACCACTCCGCCCATCAGATAGTGTGCGGCGGGGGTCACCGGGAGCGGTTCGCGGCTCCAGTCGAGTCCGCGCTCGCGCGTGACCCGATCGATCGTCGGGAAGCGCTCCGCGAGACGGGCGGCGCCGATCATCGTGGCGTCCAGTCGCACCGGCGAACCCTGCGCTGCGGCCTGACGGGCGACGGCGCGAGCGACGACGTCGCGGGGTGCGAGCTCTCCGTCGGGGTGAGAATCGAACGTGAACCGGCGTCCGCGCTCGTCGATGAGCACAGCACCTTCGCCGCGCACAGCCTCCGAGATGAGGAACGGCGCTCCCGCATCGAGCACGGTCGGATGGAACTGCATGAACTCGAGATCCGTGACGGCAGCGCCTGCGCGGATCGCCGCGGCGATTCCTCCGCCTGTGGCGCCTCGGGGGTTCGTCGTGTGCGCATAGAGGCGTCCGGCGCCGCCGGTCGCGAGAATCACGGCATCCGCATACATGTCGATCCGGGCTGTGCGAAGGATCCGGATGCCGCGCGCGACACCATCGGCGACGATGAGATCGACCAGCAAGGCGTGCTCGACCACTTCGATATCGGCGGCTTCCACCTGGGCGACGAGTGCACGTGAGATCGCCGCCCCCGTCGCATCGCCACCGGCGTGCACGATACGCGCGTGAGCGTGGGCGGCTTCGCGGCCGAGCAGCAGCATCCCGTCAGTACCGCGATCGAACGCGACGCCGCGAGCGATGAGCTCTGCGATGCGCGCGGATCCTTCGCTCACGAGCACATCGACGGCAGCGGGGTCAGCGAGCCCTCCGCCCGCGGTGAGCGTGTCGGCCGCGTGCACCGCGGGCGAGTCGTTAGGGCCGTACGCGCCGGCAACGCCCCCCTGGGCGAGTGGGGTGCACCCACCCCCGAGGGCGTCGTCCGTGACGAGGGTGACGCGGTGCCCGGCATCGGCGGCGTGGAGAGCCGCGGTGATCCCCGCGATACCGGAGCCCGCGACGATCACGTTCATGCGCGAGGCTTTGCGGCCAGCATCCGCTCGAGAGCCACGCGCGCCGGATCGGCAACGTCGGACGCCACCGAGATCTGGTTGACGACGCGGCCCGCGACCAGCTCTTCGAGCACCCAGGCGAGGTAGCCGGGGTGGATGCGGTACATCGTCGAGCAGGGGCAGACGACCGGGTCGAGGCAGAAGATCTCGTGCTGCGAAAACTGTGCGGCCAGGCGCCGTACGAGGTTGATCTCGGTGCCGATTGCGAAGGTTGTGGGTTCGGTCGCTCCAGCGATCGCCCGGCGGATGTAGTCGGTCGATCCCGCTTCGTCGGCGGCATCCACGACCTCCATCGGGCACTCGGGATGCACGATCACGCGTACGTCGGGATGCTCGGCGCGGGCCTGATCGATCTGGGCGACCGTGAAACGGCGGTGCACGGAGCAGAAGCCGTGCCAGAGGATCACGCGCGAGTCGACCAGCTGCGCGGCGGACGAACCGCCGAGCGGCTGGTGCGGGTTCCATAACGGCATCTGCTCGAGCGGCACGCCCATGGCTTTTGCGGTGTTGCGGCCGAGGTGCTGATCGGGGAAGAACAGCACGCGTCGACCGCGCTCGAAAGCCCACTCCAGCACCGTCTCGGCGTTCGAGGAGGTGCAGACGATGCCGCCGTGACGCCCGACGAAGCCCTTGATCGCCGCGGAGGAGTTCATGTAGGTCACCGGGATCACCGGCATGCGGCCGTCGGCACCTGCCTGATCGAGCGGGCCGAGAGCGTCTTCGAGCTGCTCCCAGCAGTCCTCGACCTGGTCGATGTCGGCCATGTCGGCCATCGAGCAGCCGGCCGCGAGATTCGGCAGGATCACGGCCTGATCGGGGGTCGAGAGCAGATCGGCCGTTTCGGCCATGAAGTGCACGCCGCAGAACACGATTGCCTCAGCGTTCGGATGCTCGAGCGCAGCGTTCGCGAGCTGGAACGAGTCGCCCACGTAGTCGGCGTGCTGCACGACCTCTTCACGCTGGTAGAAGTGTCCGAGCACGACGGCGCGGTCGCCGAGCGTGGCCTTCGCGACACGGATGCGCTGATCGAGTGCGGCATCGCTCGCCTCGCGGTACTCGGCAGGAAGTTCGCCCTGCCTGGGTGCTCCCGTCGGAATGACATCACCCATCGAGGAGCCGGGGCCGTAGCCGGGGACGCTGTCGAAGGTCCAGGGGGATGCTGCGAGATCGCTGCTGCACGACTCGGCCGGTGCTGACTGGATCAGGTGATCAACCGAGGGATCGATCCGGTGGGTAGCGAGTGTGGACATCAGGCTCCGCCTTAGGGTCACTTCGACACTTACTGTGCGGGTTCAGGTTATGTCGAAATGACCTTTACTGCAATTTCAGCCGTCGGAAGCGACGCGGAACAGCCGCGCGGGGCGATGCTTGCCGGTACGGAACGACTCCGTGGGGACGAGCTCGTCTGATCCTTCGAGCAGGCGCCGGAAGTTCGAGGGGTCAAGGCGGCGGCCGAGCACCGTCTCGTAGACCTCGCGCAGCTCCGTGAGTGTGAACTCATCCGGGAGGAGCCCCGCACCGATCCAGCTGTAACCGACCTTGTTGCGCAGGCGCCACAGGGCGTACTCGGCTATGCGGTTGTGGTCGAAGGCGAGCGTCGGCATCGCCTCGACGTCGAACCACTCCACATTCTCGGGTGCGCCGGCGGCCGCGCGGTGCGCGTCGACGAGGTCGGACCGCAGCAACGCCCAATAGACGATCGAGATCGCACGCACGGGGGAGCGGTCGACGTCGCCGAACGTGTAGAGCTGCTCGAGATAGCTCGGCTTGAGAGCGGTGGTCTCGGCGAGGGTGCGGGATGCCGCGGCATCCAGATCTTCAGCAGGATCGAGCCAGCCGCCGGGCAGCGCCCAGGACCCCAGATACGGCTCTCGCGTGCGTCGCACCAACGGAAGCATCAAACGGTCGCCGTCCGTGCCGCTGCGCACCGAGAAGATGACGGTCGACACGGCGACGCGGATCGCGTCGGAACTGCCGTCGGGAGAAGTCACGCTGTCGAGCCTAGATGAGAGGGTGTGTGCGGCTAAGCTGTCAGTGACAACTGAAGAAGGCCTCACGACCCGTGCGGGAGAGCCCCGGTGAATGCGACCGGGCACCGAAGGAGCAAGCCTCCCCGCCAATCTCTCAGGTACCGAGTACCGCGCAGGTCAGGCCACTCTGAAAAGCGATGCTCATGCATCCGCCGACGGTGAAAGCCCCACATTGACCTTCGCTCGCTGAGCGCGTCGAAGCGTCGAGATCACGGGCGAAACTCTCAGGCCCATGACAGAGGGGGAGTTCTCGGATACCGTGCATTCCGTACGGCATCCTTCCGATCCACACGGGAGAACTCCATGACCGAGGCATGCTTCACTCCGCTCCGAGAGCGACATGAGTCGCTAGGGGCGTCCTTCACGGATTTCGGCGGCTGGCAGATGCCGGTGCGCTACACCTCTGATCTCGCCGAGCATCATGCCGTGCGACAGGCCGCGGGCCTCTTCGACATCTCGCACATGGCCGAGTTCCTCGTCCATGGCTCCGAAGCCGCCGCGTATCTTGACTACGCGCTCGCGGGGCGCTTATCGACCATGAGTATCGGCAAGGCGAAGTACTCGCTGCTGCTCTCCGACTCCGGCGGCATCATCGATGACGTCATCGTCTATCGGATCAGCGACGACCGTTTCCTGGTCATCTCGAACGCCGGTAACCGGAATGCCGTCTCTGCGGCGCTCAGTGAGCGCGTACGCGCACACGCGTTCCGCCGCACGCCAGAGATGGTCGGCGACAACGGGTCGTTCGCGTTCGTCGGCGGGAAGACCGGTGTCACGGTCGAAGACGTCTCGGACTCCTTCGCGCTCATCGCCATCCAGGGGCCGGCATCCGAGACGATCGCCGCGGTGATCGATGGCATCACTGACCTCACTGTCCCGTGGGCCGAGCAGAAGTACTATGCCTGGACCGACGCGCGCTATAACGGTGAACCGCTTCTCGTCGCTCGTACGGGCTACACCGGTGAAGACGGCTTCGAACTGCTCGTTCGTGCCGAGGACGCCGCTGCGCTCTGGGACGCCGCGCTCGCCGCAGGTGAGCCGCACGGCCTCGTTCCGGCCGGACTCGCAGCGCGCGACACGCTCCGGCTCGAGGCGGGCATGCCGCTGTACGGTCATGAGCTCTCACTCGGGATCAGACCTGCGCAGGCCGGGCTCGGCCGCGTCGTGGCATCCGACAAGGACGACTTCGTCGGCAAGGCGGCGCTTTCGATCCCTGAGTCTGTCGAAGGGTCCAAACCGCGCGTTCTCGTGGGTCTCACCGCCGAGGGCAAGCGTGCCGGCCGCGCTGGCTACGCCGTCGTCACCGACGAGGGCACCGTCATCGGCGAGATCACCAGCGGCGCACTCAGCCCCACTCTCGGACACCCGATCGCGATGGCCTTCGTCGATCCTGCGTTCACCGACGAAGGAGCCACGGTGTTCCTCGATGTCCGCGGCACCAAGATCCCTGCAACCGTTACCGCACTGCCTTTCTACCGGAGGAAGAAATGACCGATCTCAACGCACTCAAGTACACCGAAGAGCACGAGTGGCTCCACATCGAGGGCACGACGGCCACGATCGGAATCACTGACTATGCGGCCGACAAGCTCGGCGACGTCGTCTTCGTCGAGCTGCCGCAGGTCGGTCTCGACCTCACGACGGGAGCGGTCATCGGCGAGATCGAGTCGACCAAGTCGGTCGGCGAACTCTACGCCCCCGTCATCGGCCGAGTGATCGAGGTCAATGACGCGGTCGTCGATGACCCGTCGCTCGTGAACGCCGAGCCTTTCGGAGGCGGTTGGCTGATCAAGGTGGCGATCGCCGAAGGCGGCACGGACGCACTGCTCGACCGCGATGCATATGTCGCGCTGACCGAAGGTTGATCCTGCAGTGACAGCCTTCGCCGATCGTCATATCGGAACCAACGCCCAGACCCAGCGCACGATGCTCGAGGCGCTCGGACTCACGGATGCTGATGCACCGGTCGAGACGCTCATGCGTCAGGCCGTTCCCGCCGCCATCTTCGCCCCTTCGACAGGCTCAGGGAGCTCCGTGCTGCCGCCGGCCGCGACCGAAGCGGAGGCCCTCGCTGAGCTGCGCAGATTCGCATCGCGCAACACGGTGAACCGTTCGATGATCGGCCTCGGGTACTACGGCACGCTCACGCCCAGCGTGATCCAGCGCAATGTGCTGGAGAACCCGTCGTGGTACACGGCGTATACGCCGTACCAGCCGGAGATCTCGCAGGGGCGGCTCGAAGCCCTGATCAACTTCCAGACGATGGTCGCCGACCTCACCGGGCTGTCGACGGCGAACGCCTCGATGCTCGACGAGTCCACGGCGGTCGCCGAAGGGATGCTGCTGGCGCGTCGAGCGTCGAAGTCGAAGTCGCCCGTGTTCGTGGTGGACGCCGATGCGTTCCCGCAGACCAAGGCGCTGCTTGCGACGCGTGCATCGGCGCTTGGCATCGAGCTCATCGAGCGCGACCTGTCCGGTGGCGAAGCGCTGCCCGAGGAACTGTTCGGTGCGTTCGTGCAGTACCCCGCGGCATCCGGACTCGTCTGGGACCCCACACCCGTCATCGACGCCGTGCACGTCGCGGGAGGCCTCGCGGTCGTCGCCGCCGACCTGCTGGCACTCACGCTGATCTCGTCGCCCGGCTCACTCGGCGCCGATGTGGCGGTCGGCACGACCCAGCGCTTCGGCGTGCCGATGGGCTTCGGCGGGCCGCACGCCGGCTACATGGCTGTGCGCAAGGGCTTGGAGCGTCAGCTGCCCGGCCGCCTCGTCGGCGTCTCGGTTGATGCCGAGGGCAAGCCCGCCTACCGCCTCTCACTGCAGACGCGTGAGCAGCACATCCGCCGCGAGAAGGCGACCAGCAACATCTGCACCGCGCAGGTGCTACTGGCCGTGATGGCGGCGATGTACGCGGTCTACCACGGGCCGGACGGGCTGCGGCAGATCGCAGGTGAGGTCGCATCCAAGGCCGCGGTACTCGGCGACTGGCTCGCCGAGCGCGATGTCGAGGTCGTGCATGAGACGTTCTTCGACACACTGACCGTGCGTGTTCAGGATGCTGCAGCGGTCGTGGCGCGCGCGCATGACGAGCACGGCATCCTGCTGCATCTCGTGGATGACGCCACAGTGAGCATCTCGGTCGACGAGACGACGACGTACGCAGAGCTCTCGACAGTTGCATCCCTGTTCGTCGCCTCAGCGCGGGTGATCGACCCGCGTGGTGACGGTACGCGGGCTCGTATCCCCAACAAGCTCCACCGCACGGACGACTACCTCACCCACCCCGTCTTCCACGTGCACCACAGCGAGACCGCCATGATGCGGTACCTCAAGAGCCTCGCCGACCGCGACTACGCACTCGATCGCGGAATGATCCCGCTCGGCTCCTGCACGATGAAGCTCAATGCGGCCACCGAGATGGCTGCGATCACCTGGCCGGAATTCGCCGGCATCCACCCGTTCGCCCCGGCATCCGACGTGGAGGGGTACCTCGAGATGATCGACCAGCTCGAGAGCTGGCTCGCCGAGGTCACCGGATACGACGCCGTCTCCCTGCAGCCGAATGCCGGCTCGCAGGGTGAGCTCGCAGGACTCCTCGCCATCCGCGGCTACCATCAAGCCAACGGCGATGAGGCTCGCACCGTATGCCTGATCCCGTCATCCGCGCACGGCACGAATGCAGCATCCGCGGTTCTTGCCGGAATGAAGGTCGTCGTCGTCGCGTGCGACGACCTCGGAAACGTGGATCTCGACGACCTGCGCGCGAAGATCGCCGCGCATGCCGATGAGATCGCGGCGCTCATGATCACGTATCCGTCGACGCACGGTGTGTACGAGCAGGATGTCGTCGACATCACCGATGCGGTGCACGATGCGGGTGGGCAGGTGTACGTCGACGGCGCGAACCTCAACGCGCTGCTCGGCTACGCGCGCTTCGGCGATCTCGGCGGCGACGTCTCACACCTGAACCTGCACAAGACATTCGCCATCCCGCACGGCGGGGGTGGACCAGGCGTCGGGCCGGTCGCGGCGAAGGCGCATCTTGCTCCCTACCTGCCGTCCCATCCGCTCGAGCAGCGGACGACGCATGCCGGCGGGTACGAGTTCGCCGGTGGTGTCGTCTCGGGCGCTCCGTACGGTTCGGCCGGCATCCTGCCGATCTCGTGGTCGTACGTCCGCATGATGGGCGCAGGCGGATTGCGCGATGCCACGGCTGCCGCCGTCCTGTCGGCGAACTACATCGCGGCTCGCCTCGGCGAGCACTTCCCGGTGCTGTACACGGGTGAGAACGGCCGCGTCGCGCACGAGTGCATCCTCGACCTCCGTCCACTCAAAGACGCCACAGGCATCACTGTCGACGACGTCGCCAAGCGGCTCATCGACTACGGTTTCCACGCGCCGACCATGTCGTTCCCCGTGCCGGGGACTCTCATGGTCGAGCCGACGGAGTCGGAGGATCTCGGCGAGATCGACAGGTTCATCGAGGCGATGATCCTGATCAAGCAGGAGGCGGATGCTGTCGCCGCAGGCCGCTGGCCCGCGGAGGACAATCCGCTCGTGAATGCACCGCACACCGCGTCGTCCCTGATCTCGGGGGAATGGAACCACGCGTATACCCGTGAGGATGCCGCATACCCGGTGCGTACGCTCGTCGCGTCGAAGTACTGGCCTCCTGTGCGCCGGATCGATCAGGCATACGGCGATCGCAACCTGGTTTGCGCCTGCCCTCCGATCGAGGCATTCGCATGAACAGTCCATCCCGCGAAAGCGCAAGAAATGCGGTTTCGCGGGATGGGAGACCGAGTTTCCTTGGCGATCGTTCAGTAACGGTTCATTAACGGCGCTACCTGTGCGCGAGAAGGTCACGTAGCCTCAGATGTAATGGTGCGCTCACTGTTGTCGCGCCTTTGCATCTGTCCACAGGAGGACACTCACATGAAGCGAAACAAGATCACCCTCGCCGGGGTGGGCCTGCTTGCCGCCGGAACCATGGTTCTGGCTGGTTGCGCGAGCGGGAACGACGATTCCGGCAACGGCGACAGCACTGGCGGAGGCGATGCTTCGGCCATCATCTCGGTGAACGGCTCTGAGCCGCAGAACCCGCTGATCCCGACCAACACCAACGAGGTCGGCGGCGGCAAGATCCTCGACGCGATGTTCGCAGGGCTGATCGGCTACGCGGCCGACGGTTCGGTGTTCAACGACGTCGCTGAGGACATCACGGTCGAAGACCCGCAGCACCTCACCGTCAAGCTCCGTGAGGGGCTGAAGTTCACCGATGGTGAAGAGGTCACTGCTGACAACTTCATCAACGCGTGGAACTACGGTGCTCTCGCATCGAACGAGCAGCTCTCCAGCTACTTCTTCGAAGACATCGAGGGCTTCAGCTACGACGAGGACTCTGAGCTGACCGGTCTCGAGCAGGTCGACGACTACACCTTCACGATCGCGCTGAACAAGCCGGCATCTGACTTCGCTCAGCGTCTCGGCTACTCCGCGTACTTCCCGCTGCCCGATGTCGCTTTCGACGACATCGACACCTTCGGCGAGAACCCGATCGGCAACGGCCCGTACATGCTCGAGGGCGAGGGCGCGTGGCAGCACGACGTCGGAATCAACCTCGTCTCCAACCCTGACTACGACGGTCCGCGCACGCCGGCCAACGGCGGACTGGACATCAAGTTCTACGCTTCGCAGGACGCTGCGTATGCAGACCTGCAGGCTGGCGAACTCGACGTCCTCGACGCGATCCCGGACTCGGCCTTCGAGACCTTCGAGTCAGACCTGGGCGACCGCGCCGTGAACCAGCCGGCCGCGATCTTCCAGTCCTTCACGATCCCCGAGCGCCTCGAGCACTTCGGTGGCGACGAGGGCAAGCTGCGCCGTCAGGCGCTGTCGATGGCGATCAACCGCGAGGAGATCACCGACGTGATCTTCCAGGGCACCCGCACCCCGGCCAGCGACTTCACCTCGCCGGTCATCGACGGCTGGTCCGACACGCTCGAAGGCGCCGAGGTTCTGGCGTACGACCCCGAGACGGCCAAGGCACTGTGGGCAGAGGCTGACGCGATCAGCCCCTGGAGTGGCTCCTTCCAGATCGCCTACAACGCCGACGGAGGCCACCAAGCCTGGGTCGACGCCACTGTGAACTCCATCAAGAACACGCTCGGCATCGACGCATCGGGTGCACCGTACCCGACCTTCGCTGAACTGCGCGGTGAGGTCACCGATCGTGCGATCCTGACCGCATTCCGCACCGGATGGCAGGCGGACTACCCGGGTCTGTACAACTTCCTGGGCCCGCTCTACGCAACCAACGCCGGCTCGAACGACGGAGACTACTCCAGCCCCGAGTTCGATGACCTGCTTTCGCAGGGCATCTCGGCGACGGATCCTGAGGAGGCGAACTCCCTGTTCCAGCAGGCTCAGGAGGTTCTGCTCCGTGACCTCCCGGCTACGCCGCTGTGGTACTCGAACGTCGTCGGTGGCTACGGTGAGACCGTCGAGAACGTGGAGTTCGGCTGGAACTCGGTGCCTCTGTACGAACAGATCACCAAGGTAGGCTGACACCCGAACGACAGATGACGAGGCGGTGGTGAAGACCACCGCCTCGTCACCTGTCCGGCCCGTATCTGAACGGAGGTCGAGGGTGGCTCTTTACATCCTCAAACGGATCCTGCAGGCGATCCCGGTGTTCTTCGGCGCCACCCTGCTGATCTATTTCATGGTCTTTGCAATGCCCGGCGACCCGATCGCGGCGTTGTTCGGTGACCGACAGCCCAACCCGGCGCTTCTCGAGAGACTGCGCGCGCAGTACCACCTCGATCAGCCCTTCATCGTGCAGTACTTCTACTACATCGCCGGAATCTTCCGACTCGATTTCGGCATCAGCTTCTCGGGCCAACCGGTTAGCGACATCTTGGCCAGGACGTTCCCCGTCACGCTGCGTCTCGCGGTGATGGCCATCGTCATCGCGTTCGGGCTCGCGATCGTCATCGGACTGTTCTCCGCCCTCGGCAAGGGCGGGATCTTCGACAACTCGATGCTCGTGCTCGCGCTCATCTTCGTCGCGGTGCCGATCTTCGTGCTCGCGTTCCTCGCGCAATACTTCCTCGCAGTGCAGCTGGGGTGGTTCAGACCGACGGTCGGTGCGCGCAACGACTGGGGTGATCTCTGGCTTCCCGCCATAGTCCTCGGGCTCAGCGTCTACGCGACGAGCATGCGCCTGACCCGTAGCTCCACGATCGAGACGCTGAACCAGGACTGGGTGCGCACCGCATACAGCAAGGGGCTGTCGCGTGGACGTGTGATCCCCGTGCACGTTCTTCGCAACTCGCTGATCCCGATGGTCACCGACCTCGGAACGGTGTTCGGCATCCTCATGGTCGGCGCCACCGTCACCGAGGGCATCTTCAACGTCCCTGGCGTCGGAAACACGCTGTACCAGGCGATTATTCGAGGCGAGAACCCGACAGTCGTCTCGTTCGTCACGGTGTTCGTCGTTGTCTATGTGTTCATCAACATCGTCGTGGACCTGATCTACGGCCTGCTCGACCCGAGGATTCGCTATGTCTCGTCCTGACGCGAACGTGGAGCACTACGTCGCTCCCGTCGACACGACGTCGATTGCGGTCGACGCCGTCCGCATCGATGCCAAGCGCAGTAACCTGTGGCTCGACGCCTGGCGCGATCTGCGCCGCCGCCCGCTGTTCTGGATCTCCGCAGCGTTCGTCCTGCTCGTGGTGATCGTCTCGCTGTGGCCGGGACTGTTCACGAACGTCGCTCCCAACAACGGCTGCGAACTTGCGAAGAGCAACGGCGGGCCGGAGGCCGGGCACCCCCTTGGCTTCACCCGCCAGGGGTGTGACGTGTACTCGCGGATCATCTGGGGAACGCGCACTTCAGTGGTGGTGGGCCTGCTCGCCACGCTGATCAGCACGGTCCTCGGCGTGATCATGGGCGCGTTCGCCGGATTCTACGGCGGCTGGCTCGACTCGCTGCTCTCGCGCATCGGCGACATCTTCTTCACGATCCCGTACATCATCGCGGCGATCGTGGTGATGTCTGTGATGCCGGTGCGGAACGAGATCGTGCTCGCATTCGCGATCGGTGGGTTCGCGTGGGCGTCGACGGCGAGAATTATGCGCGCTGAGGTGCTCCGCGTGAAACAGGCCGATTTCGTGATGGGCGCAGAAGCTGTGGGTCTCTCACGATTCCGCACGCTGCTGAGCCACGTGCTGCCCAACGCCATGGCACCGGTCATCGTGGTCGCAACCCTCAGCCTCGCCGCGGCAATCGTCGCAGAGTCCGTGCTCTCGTTCCTCGGTGTCGGTCTCGGCGGCAGCACGATGTCGTGGGGCAACGACATCAGCCAGGCTCAGACCAGCATCAGAACAGCACCTATGGCGCTGTTCTGGCCGTCGCTCGCGCTGACGGTGACTGTGCTGGCATTCATCAGTCTCGGCGAGCTGCTGCGCGACGCCGTCGATCCGAAGGCGAGGGCACAGCGATGAATGCACCGCTTCTCAGCATCCGTGACCTGAAGGTCGCGTTCCGCAGCGGCAAGAAGTCGCGCGAGGTCCTGCACGGCGTGAGTTTCGACATCCTCGAGGGTGAGACGCTCGCGATCGTCGGTGAGTCGGGTTCCGGCAAGTCGACCACGGCCGCCGCGATCATCGACCTGCTGCCTGGCACCGGTGAAGTGACCGCGGGGAGCATCGAGCTCAACGGCAAGGATCTCACCAAGGCGAGCCGACATGCGATGGAGCGGATCCGCGGGCGTGAGATCGGCTACGTCCCGCAGGACCCGATGTCGAACCTCAACCCCGTGTGGTCGATCGGCTTCCAGGTCAAGGAAGCTGTGCGAGCGAACGGGCTCGCCCGGGGACGGCGCGAGGTGCACGACCGTGCGGTCGAGGTTCTCGTTCAGGCCGGCCTCAGCGATGCAGCCCGGCGCATGCACCAGTTCCCGCATCAGTTCTCCGGAGGTATGCGGCAGCGTGCATTGATCGGAATCGGCCTCGCAGCCGACCCGAAACTGCTCATCGCCGATGAGCCCACCAGCGCGCTCGATGTCACGGTGCAGCGAGTGATCCTCGATCACCTCGCAACTCTCACCAGCGAACGCGGCACCTCCGTGCTGCTGATCACGCACGATCTCGGACTCGCCGCCGAGCGCGCCGACCGCATCCTCGTGATGAACCAGGGCGAGATCGTCGAAGCCGGTGCGAGCGCTGAGATCCTCTCGAATCCGCGTCACCCGTACACCCAGCGACTGGTCGCGGCTGCCCCCAGCCTGGCATCCAAGCGCATCGGGCTCACGGGGCGGTCCATGCAGGTGAACGAGGACGCTCCGGCTGTGGTCGAGGTGCGTGACCTCGTCAAGGAATTCTCGATCCGCACCGGTGGCCTGCGTCACGAGAACTTCCGTGCAGTCGACAACGTCTCCTTCTCGATTCCGCGCGGCAAGACGCTGGCGCTCGTGGGGGAGTCCGGCTCGGGCAAGTCCACGGTCGCGAAGATGCTCCTGCAGCTGGAGAAGCCGACCGACGGTGAGATCCTCATAGACGGGCTGGCGACGAGCACGATGTCGCGGTCGGATGTGTTCCGGTTGCGTCGTCGTATGCAGCCGGTGTTCCAGGACCCGTACGGCTCGCTCGACCCGCTGCGCAGCATCGGCAGTCTCATCTCCGAGCCGCTCCATGTGCACGGCATCGGCACGCGCGACGAGCAGCACCAGCGCTCGCTCGACCTGCTCGAGCAGGTGGCTCTGCCTCAGGAACTCGCTTGGCGCTACCCGAACGAGCTCTCGGGCGGCCAGCGCCAGCGCGTTGCGATCGCGCGTGCGCTCGCGCTGAAGCCGGACATCGTGGTTCTCGATGAGGCCGTTTCTGCGCTGGATGTTCTCGTGCAGGATCAGATCCTGCACCTGCTCTCCGACCTGCAGCGCGACCTCGGCCTGACGTACCTGTTCATCACCCACGACCTCGCGGTCGTTCGTGTCGCAGCAGACCTCGTGTGCGTCATGGAGCAGGGACGCATCGTCGAGCAGGGTACGGTCGACGATATCTTCAGCAATCCTCAGCAGGAGTACACCCGCCGACTGCTGGATGCCATCCCCGGAGCAACTTTGCCTCTGGGTGGCGTCAGCGGATGAGGGAAGCTCGACCGGCCCGGGTCTTTCGAGTCACCGGGTCGGTCGTCCTGTTCGTGCTCTGTGCGCTGGTCGCGGCAGCACTGCTGATCGACGCAGCCGTCCGATCGGGGGGCGCCCAAGCGCTGCTTCTCGCACCATGGATGCTGCTGGTCCTCTGGGCGGTCTACGTGGTGGGGATCGCGTCTGACGTGCGCGCCGACCGCAGCGGCGTCCACGTGCAGAACCTTCTTCATCGCACCTGGATTCCATGGAGCAGGGTGAAGCGCATCGCCATGCGCTGGCAGCTCGAGCTGACGCTGGATGATGGCGTCGTCGTGCGCTGCTTCGGCAGCCCTGCCCGCTCACGTCCGCGAAGGATCGGCCCCGAGCGGACGCGCGAGGACGGGAACGAAACGGCCGAAGACGGCATCGCGCGGATGCAACGCCTTCGTCTGGATGCGGAAATCCAACCGGATGCTGTCGTCGTCCGTACCTGGGACTGGGCATCCATCATCGCTCTTGCGGTGCTCGTGGTCTGGGCGGCTGTCGCCGTGTTCGCGACCCGCTGACCCGTTCCCCCCTCGAACCTGCAAAACCACGCCGAGACGCGCGCGATCCGCCGCGGTCTCGGCGTGGTTCTGCAGGTTTGCGCGTCAGTCTCGGCCCAACGGGCTGAAGTTCGCCAGACGCATCGTGTCGCGAGGGCGTACGGGTTGCAACCCCGCCGAGCGAAGCGCTGCATCAACGGGATCGATCTCGTGCAGCTCGCGCCATCCCCAGCGCACGAGACCCGCTGTGTTGCGCCGCAGTCTGTTCTCACGGCTCTTCTCTTTGATGATCGCCGCCGTCGGATCGCCTGAATCGGCCGAGTATTTCGTATCACCGTCGGCCTCGCCGATGACGTCTGCGTCTTTCCAATAGAAGTCGCATCGGTCGAGCTGTCCTTCAAAATAGAACTCCTGTTGGAGAGTGGGTGCTTCGTAGCCCAGCCATTCCATCACTGCCACGCTTGCCGACTCCAGCACGCTCTCCGGGATCCCAGTCGCGTGCTCCAGCGCCCAACAAGCCTGGCGCCGTCCGCGCCCGGAGGCGAGTGCCTCGTTGAGGGCGCCGAGTGATTCGGGGATGATCGTGGAATCGACGCGCAACAGTGCATCGGCATACGCCAGCGCCTCGGCGGGTGGACGGGTACGGGCAATGTCAACGGCCGTCGCGGAGGGCGATGTGAGACGGATGCCATCGATGCTGATGATTTCGCGCGCTTCGACGAATACGTGCGTGCGGACACCACGGTACTCCCGTGACGAACCTTCGCCAGCGAGCACATGCACGGGGCGGCTGGGGTAAGCGATCAATACACCCAGCAGCGCCGCCGCCGATTCGTGGCAGATCACTCGACGAGGGTCGACCGCGATCACCGAGTGAACCCGGACGAGATACTTCTCCCACGGAGGAAGCGCTCTCCACGGTTCAGTCTCGACATACACGCCGCGAGCGAGACGCGTCAGCGTGCCTGCGCGCCATCCGCGTTCCGTATGGCTGACGCCTTGGTCGCGAGAGAGGACGAGAGGCAGGGGGCTTGGCAGGATCTGCATCTGGCCAAGTTCTCACATAGGCCAGCCGCTTCTGTGCTGTCCACAGGTGCACAGGGTGTTCCTCACCTGTGCAGGACGAGTGGTGCCCGCACTGAACCTGTAAAACCACGCCGAGACGCGCGCGATCCGCCGCGGTCTCGGCGTGGTTTTGCAGGCTTGCGCGCTAGGGGAGAAGCGGCGCGACGAGCGGGTAGCCGACGAACGCCGCGGCGTCGATCAGGAAGTGCGCGACCAGGAACGGCAGCAGGCGCCCCGTCCGGGCGAACAGCCAGCCGAACAGCAGGCCCATCGCGAGGTTTCCGATGAAGGCGCCTGGCCCCTGATACAGGTGATAGCTCGCTCGCAGCACGCTGGTCGCGATGATGATCGGCCAGATGCTCCAGCCGAGCTGACGCAGCCGTAAGAACAGGTAGCCGAGAACGACGAACTCCTCCATGATCGAGGCGCGTGCGGCCGACAGGATCAGGATCGGAACGGTCCACCAGTGCTGGTCGAGCCCACCCGGATCGACGAGGACGAAGAGCCCCAGCATCCGGCCGGCGACATAGAGGGCGATGCCAGGGATGCCGATGGCGAGAACGAGCAGCGCACCGCGCCCGATGTCGTGCCCGACGCGCGTGCCGTCGAGTCCGAGACTCCCCAGGTGCGGTCGGGTGTTCTGCCACACCAGGAAGCAGACCAGCAGCACCGGCACGATCGAGAACCCGATCCCCAGCACCTGATAGATGAGGTCGAAGACCTCACGGTCGCTGCGGGAGGGGTTCAGCGTCGTCGTCTGATCGGCCAGAGGCGTCGCATCCGTCAGTCGATATGTAAGCTGCACGATCGCGTAGATCGCCGATTCGCCGAGCCCGAGCGCGAGCACGATGGCGATCTCCCACCAGGTGCGCACGCGCGAGGCTTCAGGGGTCACAACCCGATGTTACGGGAGCGGTCGGCGAGCGTTCAGCGAGCATGCGATATCCTGGACCGTCGGCATCCCGGCGCATCCCAAAACCCCTTTTAGGAAACTTGCATGGCGCACGCCCTTCGCTCTGACCTCCGCAATGTCGCTATCGTCGCGCACGTCGACCACGGCAAGACCACTCTCGTCGACGCGATGCTCCGTCAGACGGGCTCCTTCGGCGAGCACGCTCACGTCGATGAGCGCGCCATGGATTCGAACGACCTCGAGCGCGAAAAGGGCATCACGATCCTCGCGAAGAACACGGCGATCACCTACAAGGGTGAGCACGCCGGTGGCGAGGAGATCACGATCAACGTGATCGACACCCCCGGCCACGCCGACTTCGGCGGTGAGGTCGAGCGCGGCCTGTCCATGGTCGATGGTGTTGTTCTTCTCGTCGACTCCTCCGAGGGTCCGCTGCCGCAGACCCGCTTCGTGCTGCGCAAGGCACTCGAGGCCAAGCTGCCGGTCATCCTCCTCGTGAACAAGACCGACCGCGCCGACGCACGTATCGTCGAGGTCGAGGCCGAAGCGCAGGACCTGCTTCTGGGCCTGGCATCCGACCTCATGGAGGACGTGCCCGACCTCGACGTCGACGCACTGCTCGACGTCCCTGTCGTCTACGCGTCCGGCCGTGCAGGCGCTGCCAGCCTCAACCGTCCCGAGAACGGCACCCTGCCCGACAACGACGACCTCGAGCCGCTCTTCGGTGCGATCCTCGAGCACATCCCGGCTCCGTCCTACGACGACGAGGCGCCTCTGCAGGCCTGGGTCACCAACCTCGACTCCAGCCCGTTCCTCGGCCGCCTGGCGCTCCTGCGCGTCTTCAACGGCACGCTCCAGAAGGGCCAGACCGTGGCCTGGGTGCGTGCTGACGGCACTCACCAGAACGCGCGCATCACCGAGCTGCTCAAGACGCGTGCGCTCGAGCGTTACCCGGCAGAGTCCGCAGCCCCCGGCGACATCGTCGCTATCGCGGGCTTCGAAGACATCACCATCGGCGAGACGATCGCCGACCCCGAAGATGTCCGTCCGCTCCCGCAGATCGAGATCGATGATCCGGCGATCTCGATGACGATCGGTACCAACACCTCGCCGCTCATGGGCAAGGTCAAGGGGCACAAGCTCACCGCACGCATGGTCAAGGACCGCCTCGACCGCGAGCTCATCGGTAACGTCTCGCTGAAGGTCGTCGACATCGGACGCCCGGACGCCTGGGAAGTCCAGGGCCGTGGCGAGCTCGCGCTCTCGATTCTCGTCGAGAACATGCGCCGCGAAGGCTTCGAGCTCACCGTCGGCAAGCCGCAGGTGGTCACGAAGCAGGTCGACGGCAAGGTTCACGAGCCGTACGAGCACCTGACCATTGACACACCGGAAGAGCACCTCGGCGCGATCACGCAGCTCCTCGCGAACCGCAAGGGCCGCATGGACAACATGATCAACAACGGCACCGGCTGGGTGCGCATGGAGTTCATCGTTCCGGCGCGCGGTCTGATCGGCTTCCGCAGCGAGTTCATGACGACGACTCGCGGTACCGGTATCGCCAACGCGATCTCGCACGGCTACGACGCATGGGCAGGTCAGATCACGACGCGCCAGAACGGCTCGATCGTGGCTGACCGCATGGGTGTCGTCACCCCGTTCGCGATGATCGCTCTGCAGGAGCGCATGTCGTTCTTCGTGCAGCCGACGCAGGAAGTCTACGAAGGCATGGTCATCGGCGAGAACTCTCGTGCCGACGACATGGACGTCAACATCACGAAGGAGAAGAAGCTCACGAACATGCGTGCCGCGAGCTCGGACTCCTTCGAGTCGATGACGCCGCCGCGCCAGCTGACGCTGGAGGAGAGCCTTGAGTTCGCTCGCGACGACGAATGCGTCGAGGTGACCCCCGAGGCGATTCGCATTCGCAAGGTCATTCTCGACCAGACCGTTCGCGGTCGCGAGACTTCGCGCATGAAGCGTCAGGACGCCAACGCGTAACCTGCACTCGTCGAGGCCCCCACTTGTCGTCGACGCCCCCAGCAGCAGACGTTGCTAGGAGGGGGCGTGGATGCTAGGTGGGGGCCTCGACGCGTTACAGGAGATGCGCCGGGAGCGGGCAGAATGATCACCATGCGATTATCGAAGCGGCCTGCCGAAGCGGTACTAGGCCGTCGCGAGGTGTGGCGCGAAGGGCTGGGCGTCGCGATAGCGACGAGCGCCTATGGGGTCTCGTTCGGGGCTCTGGCGGTAGCATCCGGTCTCGATGTCTGGCAGACGTGCGTACTGAGCCTGCTGATGTTCACCGGGGGATCGCAGTTCGCCTTCATCGGCGTCTTCGGCGCAGGGGGCATCTCGGCGCTCCCGTCTGCGATCGCTTCGGCCGCACTGCTCGGAGTGCGCAACGTGGCCTACGGCATGCGGATGTCGCCGACCATCGGCCCCGGCTTCTTCCGGCGGATGGCGGCAGCGCAGGTCACGATCGATGAATCCACCGCTGTTGCGATCTCGCAGAACACCCCGCCGCTGCGACGGCTGGGCTTCTGGATCACCGGCGTCGGCGTCTTCATCGGCTGGAACATCACCACTCTCGTGGGCGCGCTGCTCGGCGATGTGCTCGGCGACCCGAAATCGTGGGGCCTGGATGCTGCGGCCGCCGCAGCGTTCCTCGCTCTGCTGTGGCCACGGCTCAAACAGCGCCAGGCGATCGCGGTCGGCGTCGCGGCGGCAGTGATCGCCGCTGCGCTCACACCTTTCCTGATGCCTGGGCTGCCGGTGCTGGTGGCCGCAGTCGTTGCCATCGTCGTCGGCTGGTTCAACTGGCTGGGCCGCGATGAGAAGCCGTCGGTCAGCGCGGAGGCGAGCGCATGAGTGTGTGGAGCGCGGTGCTGCTCGCCGCCTGCGTCTGTGCGGCGCTGAAGGCCTTCGGCTACCTGATCCCGGCGCATCTGCTGGAGGCGCCGCGCCCCGCGCGCATCTCTGACCTGCTGACGGTCGCGCTGCTGGCGGCTCTCGTCGCCGTGCAGACTCTCGGTGCAGGCCAGCACATCGTGGTGGATGCTCGGGTTCCCGCTGTGCTCGTCGCCGCGGGCCTGCTGTACCTGCGGCAGTCGTTTCTCGTCGTGGTCATCGCTGCGGCGGCCGTCGCGGCGGGGCTGCGGTTGATCGGCTGGGCAGTCTGAGCCACGGCGCACACGCGCGGGACGCGTAAGATCGGTGCGTGCCCAACTGGTTGTCTCGTACCCTCTCCTGGATCGCCGCCGCGCTCGTCGGCGCTGTCTACGGGACGGCAGGGACCATCGCGCACAGCCTGATGTGGGGCGTTGTGCCCGTCGGCCTCATCGTCGGCGGGATCGCGTGTGCGGCGCTCCTCGTCGCGGTGCGCACCCTCACGCATGATCGCGGAGCAGCAGTGGCGACAGCGATCGGAATGATCGGAATGCTGCTGATCATCTCGGGCCCGGGTCCTGGTGGGTCGGTCATCGTCCCGAACACTCCCGTCGGACTGATCTGGATCTTCCTCATCTGCGGCATCGCGCTGCTCGTGATCGCCTGGCCGAGCCTTGATCGGCTTCCTTCCCGAGTGCAGACCCCGGCAGCGGCGCCGACACTGACGCCCGCCGAGCGAAACGAGTCGTAGACTGAAGGGGTGACGTATGTGATCGCCCTTCCGTGCGTCGATGTCAAGGATCGCGCCTGCATCGACGAGTGCCCCGTTGACTGCATCTACGAGGGAGAGCGCTCGCTCTACATTCACCCCGACGAATGCGTCGACTGCGGTGCCTGCGAGCCGGTCTGCCCCGTCGAGGCGATCTATTACGAAGATGACCTGCCCGAAGAGTGGGCCGACTACTACAAGGCGAACGTCGAGTTCTTCGACGAGATCGGCTCCCCAGGCGGCGCCGCCAAGATCGGTGTCATCAAGTACGATCACCCGATCGTCGCAGCGCTTCCTCCCCAGGGCGAGTAGTCCGTGGGGGTCAAGGATCTCGCCGACTATCCCTGGGATGCGGTGGTCCCATTCCGGGAGCGTGCGGTGCAGCATCCCCAGGGCCTCGTCGACCTGTCCATCGGCTCGCCGATCGACCCGACCCCGGATGTGATCCGCGCAGCTCTCGCCGAAGCCACTGACGCGCACTCCTATCCGCAGAACATCGGCACTCCCGCTCTGCGAGAGGCGATCGCCGATTGGTACGCGCGGCGCAGGGGAGTGCCCGGTCTCACACCTGAGAACGTGTTGCCGACCGTGGGCTCGAAAGAGCTCGTCGCACTCCTGCCGACGCTCCTCGGGCTCGGCGCCGGCGACATCGTCGTCTTCCCCCGGGTGGCATATCCGACCTACGAGGTCGGTGCGCGCATCGTCGGTGCGACACCGGTCGCAGAGGACGATCCCGCTTTGTGGCCAGAGGGCACCAGACTCATCTGGATCAACACCCCGGGAAACCCGGATGGGCGCACGTGGACCGTCGATGAGCTCGCAGCCGCCGTCAGCCGCGCGCGCGAACTCGGAGCGGTGCTTGCCAGCGATGAGTGCTACGCCGAGCTCGGCTGGGACGGCCAGTGGGCGACTGAGCCGGTGCCATCTGTCCTTGACCCTCGGGTTACCGGTGGTTCGCGCCGCAACCTGCTGAGCGTCTACTCGCTGAGCAAGCAGTCGAATCTCGCCGGCTACCGTGCGGCTTTCGTCGCGGGGTGTGCGCGGGTGATCGCCGAGATCCTCACGCCGCGCAAGCACCTCGGCCTCATGACGCCGCTTCCCGTGCAGCACGCGATGATCGCGGCTCTGAGCGATGACGAGCATGTCGCCGTGCAGAAAGAGCTGTATCGCGAACGCCGTGACCTGTTGCGTCCTGCTCTCGAGGACGCGGGTTTCCGAATCGATGGCTCCGAGGCAGGCCTGTATCTCTGGGTCACCGAAGGACGAGACGCCTGGGAATCGATGGGCAGGCTCGCCGACCTCGGCATCCTCGCGGGGCCTGGGCCTTTCTACGGGGCGGATGCTTCGCAGCATGTGCGCTTGTCTCTCACTGCTCCGCTGGAGCGCATCGCCGAAGGCGCACGGCGCCTGCGGGGCGAAGCTCTGTAGGTTCCCACCGTGGATTGTAGGCATCCCTTGGTCGATGTCACAGTAGGCCGATCTGGCGACTAGGCTGTAAAGGCGATTCGGTCGGTCCCCGGCCAGGTGCTCGGCGCCGTGCATCGCCCTCGATCAAATGCGACCGACTGGAAGATTCAAGCCAGCGGTTCGCGGACACGTACAAGGAGGACCGCGTGAGTGCAGCGGGAGACCAGCAGGCCAAGGCGACTCTCACAATCGGTGAGACCAAGGCAGAATTCCCCCTCCTGCGCAGCACGGCGGGTGCAGACAGCATCGACTTCTCGACGCTGACCAAGCAGACCGGCTACACCGGACTCGACTACGGATTCGTCAACACCGCATCCACCAAGTCCGACATCACATTCATCGACGGTGACCAGGGCATCCTGCGCTACCGCGGCTACCCGATCGAGCAGATCGCTAAGAACTGCACGTACCTCGAGGTCGCCTGGCTGCTCATCTACGGTGAACTGCCCTCTGCCGATGAGCTGGCGAACTTCGACGACCGCATTCGTCGTCACACCCTTCTTCACGAAGATCTCAAGCACTTCTTCTCCGCGCTGCCGCACACGGCCCACCCCATGTCGGTGCTGTCGTCGGCCGTCGCTGCCCTCTCGACCTACTACGAGGGCCAGACCGACCCGAATAACCCCGAGCACGTCGAGCTGAACATGGTTCGCATGCTCGCCAAGCTTCCGGTGATCGCGGCGTACGCGCACAAGAAGAGCACCGGTCAGGCGTTCCTGTACCCCGACAACTCGCTGAGCTTCGTCGACAACTTCCTCAAGCTCAACTTCGGTGTGCACTCCGAGCCCTACGAGATCAACCCGGTCATGTCGAAGGCGCTCGAGCTGCTGCTGATCCTGCACGAAGACCACGAGCAGAACGCGTCGACCTCGACGGTGCGTCTGGTGGGCTCCACCGGTGCGAACCAGTTCGCATCGATCTCTGCGGGCATTCAGGCCCTTTCCGGCCCGCTGCACGGCGGTGCCAACGAAGCAGTGCTGAGCATGCTCGCCGAGATCCGCGACTCGGGTCAGGGCGTGGCGCGCTTCGTCGAGCGGGTCAAGAACAAAGAAGAGGGCGTCAAGCTCATGGGCTTCGGCCACCGGGTCTACAAGAACTACGACCCGCGCGCCAAGCTCGTCAAGGAAGCCGCCGACGAGGTGCTGCGCGAGCTCGGTGTCACCGACCCGCTGCTCGACCTGGCCAAGGAGCTCGAAGAGATCGCTCTCGCAGACGACTACTTCAAGGAGCGTCGCCTGTACCCGAACGTCGACTTCTACACCGGCGTGATCTACAAGGCCATGGGCTTCCCGACTCGCATGTTCACCGTGCTGTTCGCGATCGGACGCCTCCCTGGCTGGCTCGCGCAGTGGCGCGAGCTGAACCTCGACCCGCAGACCAAGATCGGTCGCCCGCAGCAGCTGTACACGGGATCCCCGGAGCGCCAGTTCCCGACCCGCTGATCACCGGTCGCCATCCACGGGATGCGCGGCGAATGACGAAAAGCCCCGGATCGCTTCCTGAAGGAAGAGATCCGGGGCTTTCGCGTGGGGCTCAGCGTCCCTGAGAACTGCCGCCCTGCGCGCGTCGCGGACGACGGTTGTCGACGCGCTGTCCGACCTGGATGCCGGGGCGCTGGCCGCCGGAGCGCTGGGATGCGCCTGCGCGCTGCCCCTGACCTGCAGGCTGCCCCTGGCCGCCCTGCCCCTGCCCCTGACCGCCCTGGCCCTGCGGGCGACGACGGCGTTGTGCGGGCGATCCGGATGCCGGAGCGCCACCCTGCTGAGGCTGGCGAGGCTTCTTCGGCTGCTGGCGCTGCTGCGGCTGCACCGGAGCGGGCTTGACGTGCGCTGCACGCTCGCCGACGAGCTCATCGACGATGGTGGAGTTTGCCTGCTCGAGCTCGGCTACGATCTGCGCCTTGCGCAGCAGATCCTTCACGTCGCGCCGCTGCTCGGGAAGAACAACGGTGACGACGGTGCCGGCAGCACCCGCGCGAGCCGTGCGGCCCGAGCGGTGCAGGTACGCCTTGTGCTCCATGGGCGGGTCGACGTGAACGACGAGGTCGACGTTGTCGACGTGCACGCCGCGGGCTGCGACGTCGGTCGCAACGAGCACGCGCACGCCGCCGTCTGCGGGATCAGCCGAGAACGCGCTGAGGTTGCGCTCACGGGCGTTCTGCGACAGGTTGCCGTGCAGGTCGACGGCGGGAATTCCCGCTGCGGTGAGCACCTTGGCGAGCTTCTTCGCCTGGTGCTTGGTGCGAGTGAACATGATTCGGCGGCCAGTGCCGGAGGCAAGCTCCCGCACGAGCACCGTCTTGTGCTCAGTGCTGGTGGTGACGAGCACGCGGTGGGTCATCTCGCCGACCGGAACACTGGACTCGTCGACCTCGTGGCTGATCGGGTTCGAGAGGAAGCGCTTGGCGAGCGAGTCGATGC
Source organism: Microbacterium zouquanmingi (assembly GCF_052266695.1). Taxonomy (NCBI): domain Bacteria; kingdom Bacillati; phylum Actinomycetota; class Actinomycetes; order Micrococcales; family Microbacteriaceae; genus Microbacterium; species Microbacterium zouquanmingi. The sequence continues at coordinate 62,367 of NZ_JBQPQZ010000001.1, read as the reverse complement.
CGCGATCCAGCGTTGCGCTGAAGAGCAGACGCTGTCCGCCGGAGGGCGTGGCGGTGAGAATGCGGGTGACGCCGGGCAGGAAGCCGAGATCGGCCATGTGGTCGGCTTCATCCAGAATGGCAACCTCGACCGAGTCGAGCGAGACGACCTTCTGCTTCATGAGGTCTTCCAGGCGGCCGGGGCACGCCACGACGATGTCGACGCCGCTGCGCAGCGCCTGCTCCTGCGGGCGCTGGCTGACACCGCCGAACACGGTGGTCACGCGAAGACCGACGGCCTCGGCGAGAGGGGCGACGACTGCGGCGATCTGGGTGGCGAGCTCACGGGTCGGCGCGAGGATGAGGCCGCGCGGGTGGCCGGGGCGGCTCTTGCGACCCGAATCAGTCAGGCGTGCGACGAGGGGGATGGCGAATGCGATGGTCTTGCCACTGCCGGTGCGGCCGCGGCCGAGCAGGTCGCGACCTGCAAGGGAGTCGGGAAGCGTGTCGCGCTGAATCGCGAAGGCCTCAGTCTTGCCGTCGGCGGCGAGAACGTCTGCCAGGCGTGCGGGCACGCCGAGGTCGAGGAAAGTAGTCATAGGGATACTCCGTGAACGCGTGACAATTCACGCGTGAATAGTGGGGTGGGCGACCGCGCACAGGAAGTGCGCAGAGGTTCGCCGTTCGAAACGCCAACTGGTGGGGAGCAGTTCTGCTCGCTGTGGTCCGGGAGGACCCCGTGTCGACGACGCAGTCACCCGATGCCGGGCAACCGCACAAGCCTAGCAGAGTGAAGCTGAGAGCGGTTCGTGCGCCGGCAGAAGGGTCAGGCGTGCAGGGTCTCGTTCAACGTGACGCCCACTCCGCGGCGCTGCTTCGCCTCGATCGCACCGGTGAGGGAGTTGCGCCAGAACAGGAGGCCGTTGCGTCCGGAGAGCTCGGCGGCTTTCACGACGGTCTTGCCGCCATCGGCGGAGGCCGGACCGTCAGCGAGTACGACCTTCGAGCCGGCTGTGATGTAGACGCCCGCTTCGAGGATGCAGTCATCGCCGAGAGCGATGCCGAGACCTGCGTTCGCGCCGAGTAGGGTGCGCTGACCGATCGAGACCCGCACGGTGCCGCCTCCTGAAAGGGTGCCCATGATGGATGCTCCGCCGCCGATGTCGCTGCCTTCACCGACGACGACGCCCTGCGAGATGCGCCCCTCGACCATGGATGCGCCCAGCGTTCCGGCGTTGAAGTTCACGAAGCCTTCGTGCATCACTGTCGTGCCGGGGGAGAGGTGCGCGCCGAGGCGCACGCGCGAGGCATCCGCGATCCGCACGCCTGTCGGCAGCACGTAGTCGGTGAGCCGGGGGAACTTGTCGAGCCCCTGCACCTGGATGCCGTGACGGCGCAGCTGCGCCTGCAGGCGTGCTGCATCGTCCGGATGCATGGGGCCGGCGTTCGTCCAGGCCACGTTGGGGAGGTGTCCGAAGATGCCGTCGAGGTTCAGCTCGTTCGGGCGCACGAGAAGGTGCGAGAGCGCGTGCAGACGCAGATAGGCATCAGCCGTGGAAGAGGGAGACGCGTCGAGGTCGATCTGCAGCTGGACGACCTCAGTCCGCACGTTCCTGCGCTCATCGTGGCCTGCTTGTGCTTCGAGATCGGTGAGGTCGATCGTGGGGAGCTCGCCACTACCCACGTGCGGGTACCAGGCGTCGAGAACCGTGTCGTCACCGGCGATCGTGGTCAGGCCGATACCCCATGCAGTGCGCGCGTCGCTCATACGTCAACGCTACCGGTCACCGGTGGGGCGCCTGCGCCGTAGGGTGGAGGAATGCTGCTCGATCTGACTGCGTCCTCTGTCGATCTCACCCGTGCGATCTGCGACATCCCCAGTGTGTCAGGGGACGAAGTCGCGCTCGCCGACGCGATCGAAGCCGCCGTCACGCCACTGGACCATCTCGAGATCCTTCGTCACGGAAACACGGTCGTCGCGCGTACGAACCTCGGCCGCGCGCAGCGCGTCGTGATCGCCGGGCACATCGATACCGTGCCGATCAACGAGAACGTGCCCACGCGCGTCGTTGACGTCGATGGCGAACCGCACCTGTGGGGTCGCGGAACCGTCGACATGAAGGGTGGCGTTGCGGTGCAGCTGAAGCTGGCGGCAGAGCTCACCGCGCCCGTGGTCGACATCACCTGGATGTGGTACGACAACGAAGAGGTCGCCGCAGCCCTCAACGGACTGGGCCTGCTCTCGGCCGACCACCCAGATCTGTTCCAGGCGGACTTCGCCATTCTCGGCGAACCGTCGAACGGGCAGGTCGAGGGCGGATGCAACGGAACCCTGCGCGCGATCGTCCGCACGAAGGGCGTGCGTGCGCACAGCGCCAGAGCATGGATCGGCGAGAACGCGATCCATGCCGCAGCCCCGATCCTCGCGCGCCTGGCGGAGTACCGTGCGAAAGAGGTGCAGGTCGAGGGCCTCACCTACCGCGAGAGTCTGAGCGCCGTGCGCATCACCGGAGGCGTTGCCGGAAACGTCATCCCCGATCTCTGCGAGGTCGAGGTCAATTACCGTTTCGCCCCGAGCAAGAGCGCAGCAGATGCCGAGGCGCATCTGCGGGGCGTGCTCGAAGGCTTCGAAATCGAGATCACGGATACCGCAGACGGAGCCCGTCCAGGGCTCGATGCGCCGATCGCTCAGGAGTTCGTCGCCGCCGTCGGCGCGCAGCCCCGACCGAAATATGGCTGGACTGATGTGGCGCGGTTCAGTGCGATGGGCATCCCCGCGGTGAACTACGGTCCCGGCGACCCGCACCTGGCTCACCACGACGAGGAGCAGGTGCCGCTCGCCCAGATCGACGCTGTCGAGCGGGGCTTGCGGGCCTGGCTCACCGCATAGTGGCTCCTGCGGCGCTCGCTGTGGCGCGATGGTGGGCGAAGATGCCGATCATCGCTCGCATCGCGGTCATCTACGTGGCAGGGCGCCTCGTGACCTTCGGCTTCCTTGCGTTGGCGGCGTCGCTGTCAGGGCCCGCTTCACGCTTCGGCGCGGATGCGAGCATCGGCAGCTTCATCGTCGGCTGGGATGCCCAGTGGTACTGGCTGGTCGCTTGGGAGGGATATCCGCAGACACTGCCCCTCAACGAGGCAGGGCAGGTCGCTGAGAACGCCTGGGCCTTCATGCCCGTGTACGCCTACGCCGCACAGGTCATCGGCACACCGTTCGGGTCGTGGGGCGCCGGTGCGCTGCTGATCTCACTGGTCGCCGGCTTCTTCGCTTGCGTCATGCTGCACCGCCTGCTGCGAGGACGCATCGGTTCATCGGCTGCACTGTGGTCGGTGGCATTCTTCGCCTGGGGGCCGCTCGCGGCGCTGTTCCAGGTCGGCTACGCCGAGACGCTGTTCGTCCTGCTGCTGCTGATCTGTCTTGACCTCGTGGCGAGGCGTCGCTTCGGCTGGCTCTACCTTGTGATCCCCGTGATGGCCTTCACCCGCCCGGGGATACTCGCATTCTCGCTGTACTTGGCGCTCTACGGCATCCTGCGCTGGGTGAACCGGCGACGTGACCCGCTTCCCACCCGCGAGATCGTGCACATTGTCGCGCTCGGCCTGCTCGCCGCCGCCACCGGATTCTTGTGGCAGGTCATCGCCGGCGTCGTCACCGGCGACCCTGGGGCGTACCTGGCCACCGAACTTTCCTGGCGACGCAACTGGGGGATCGGCGAGAGCGCCTTCATCCCATTCGACGGGTGGGTGCAGGCGGCGCAATTCTGGTTCTCGCAGTGGGGTATGCCGGGGTGGCTCGGAATCGTCGCCCTCGTGCTGATCGTCGTGGCGATGGTGCTCGCGCTGTTCACTGCGCAGGTGCGGCGACTCGGCGCCGACCTGCGTCTGTGGAGTGCGAGCTACCTTCTGTACCTACTAGCCGTCTTCTTCCCGCAATCGAGCACGTTCCGGCTGCTGCTGCCGCTCACGCCTCTCGTGGGAGCGCTCGCTGTACCGCGATCACGGCTGTACCGACTGGCGGTTCTCGCGGCGTGTCTGCTGGGGCAGTGGGTGTGGATATTCCACATGTACGCCCTGGGGAATACGTACTGGCAGGTTCCCTAGAGCCGGCGGACGTCGACGATACGCATCGTTCATGACGCTTTCTTCCCGTGCGAATGCCGAGGCGGGAGTCTACCGATAAACTTGATGCATACCAGCGAGGAAAGGAAGCCACGATGGCAGCGATGAAGCCGAGAACCGGTGACGGACCAATGGAGGCCGTGAAGGAGGGACGACTGATCATCGTGCGAGTACCCCTCGAGGGCGGCGGCCGACTGGTCGTCTCCGTGAACGATGCCGAGGCGAAGGAGCTGCATGACGTCCTCGCGGGCGTCGTGAGCTGAGCGCCTGAGCAACAAAGGGGTGGTGGATCGATGATCCACCACCCCTTTTGTGTTCGCGCGACGCTACGCGGTGCGGATGCTGACCAGTTGCAGCAGTCCTTCGCCGACTGTGGAGATGGCCGCGAGCACGGCGGGTGACTCCTGCGTCTCCTGCACCAGAGAGCGGTAAGCGCTGGTGACGGCGTCGCGCTGCACAGGATCGGCAGCCTTTCCGCCGGCGAGCACACGGGGCACGACGACGATGCCGCCGACGCGCGCGAGCCGCAGCCCGTGCTCGACGTACTCGATGACGTTCTCGGGGTCGGCGTCGACAAGCACGATGTCGTAGGAGGCCTCGTTCATACGGGGAAGCACATCGGCTGCGCGTCCGGTGATGAAGCGTGCCTTGGTCGAGGGGACCTTCGCCTCGGTGAAGCTGCGTCGGGCGGCCGCGAGGTGCTCTGGCTCGTTGTCGATCGACGTGAGCACAGCCTGGGGCGCTCCGCGCAGCATCCACAGCCCGGAAACTCCGGCTCCGGTGCCGATCTCGACGATCGATCGAGCGTTCGTCGCAGCGGCGAGCACGGCGAGCTGGGCGCCGACGGCCGCGCTGATCGACGCGACACCGAGTTCTCGTGCGTGCGTGCGTGCTCGCGCGATGTGCGCGGGTTCGACTATCGCCTCGCGGATGTAGCGTGCGTTGGCGTCGTTCTCGCTCATGGGTTTCTCCTCGGGTGCTACTTCCAGGGTATTCGCCCGTGGTGTTCATCGCCCGCAGGCGCGGCGGGTAGCCTGTGTACATGGAATTCGGGCTCACGTTCGAGAAGATTCTTCTCATCGGGGTGATCGCTGCCGTCATCATCGGTCCTGAGCGACTCCCGAAGGCCGCTGAGGCGTTCGCGAAGTTCGTCCGCAAGGCCGGTGAGTACCTGCGAGACACGAAGTCGCGGATGCGCGACGAGCTCGGTCCTGAGATCGACGAAGTCGACTGGCGCAAGCTCGATCCGCGTCAGTACGATCCGCGCCGCATCATCCGCGATGCGCTTCTCGAGGAGAGCCCGGCACCGGCGGCAGCCGTATCAGTCGCCACTGCGCCAGCCGTGCAGGCCGATGCGCCGGCCACGAGTGCAGTCGCCTCTCGAGCGCCGCGGGTCAGACCGGACTTCACTCGCGATTCGCCGCCGCCGTTCGACGCTGAAGCGACCTGAGTCAGATCTTCGACTTGAGCTGCGCGACACCCGTCTCGCTCAGCAGAACGCGCGGCACTGCGGTGACGACGGACGTTCCGCGCAGGAGCAGCAGTACGGCGTGACGTCCGACCCGCACCGTGCGGAACGTCGTGAACGGCATGTCCGAGACGCCCCGTTTCGATGCCACCACGATCGACTCCTCGCGGACTTCGGCGCGCACGGACGAGCCAGAGGGCATCGCCGTGCTGATCGCTCGACGGTTCGATGCTCTCGTGAAGATGATCGACGCCACGATCAGCGCGGCGATCGCCACCAGCGTCAGCGTCAGGCTCGTGCGCTGCTCTTCGTCTGCGGGACTGATCATTCCCAGCACGGCGGCATTCACGATGAACGCGGCGATCAGCGCGGTGTAGGCGATGATCGCGAGAGGCCGGGTGAGCGTGAAGATCGTGGCATCCCGGGTCATGCCGCGCAGCAGCTCCGCATCGATGACAACGGAGCGAGAGGTGGAATCGGCAGTCACCTCACGAGTCTTTCACGACTCGGATGCGGCGGTTCGCGAGAGCGAGATCGGCAGGGACCGCCCTGAGAGCCCCCGGGTGCGGTGCGAGAGACGATCTGCCAGCTGAATGATCGACTGCGCCGCGGCATCCTCAGGGTCGCTCAGGACGATCGGGACTCCCGCGTCTCCTCCGACGCGCAGCGCGGCACTCAGCGGTACAGACGCAAGCAGGGGGACCTCATCGCCCTCGTCTGGCTGCGACAGGGCTGCGGCGACTTCTGCGCCGCCGCCCGACCCGAAGAGATCGACCACGGTGCCGTCGGGGAGCGTGAAGGCGGCCATGTTCTCGACGACGCCGATCACGTGCTGACCGGTCTGCCGCGCAACGAGCCCGCTGCGGATCGCGACATCGGATGCCGCCCCTTGCGGAGTGGTCACCACGATGACCTCGGCGTGCGGCAGGATCTGACCGACCGAGATCGCGATATCGCCGGTGCCGGGCGGCATATCGATGAGGAGCACGTCCAGATCGCCGAAGAAGACGTCAGTGAGGAACTGCTGCACAGTGCGGTGCAGCATCGGGCCGCGCCAGGCCACAACGGCCTCGCCGTCGCGGAGGAACATGCCGATCGAGATCGTCTTCACGCCGTGCGCGACGGGCGGCAGCATGAGGTCGTCGATGCGGGTCGGCTGGGTGCCGGTCGGAATACCGAGGAGCCCTGGAATGGAGAAGCCGTGCACATCGGCGTCGATGAGACCGACGGCAAGGCCCTTGGCGGCGAGAGCGGCGGCGAGGTTCGCGGTGATCGTGGACTTGCCGACCCCGCCCTTGCCGCTCGAGACCAGGATGACTCTCGTGAGCGAGTCAGCGCCGAACGGCATCTGGCGCGGTGGGCGTCCGTCACGCAGCTTCTCGGTGAGCGCTTTGCGCTCAGCCGGAGTCATGACCCCGACCTCGACCGTGACGTCGGTGACCTCTGGGACGGATGCCGCGGCGCGACGGACATCGGATTCGATGTGCGCAGCCGCGGGGCATCCGACGATCGTCAGCACGATTCCGACATGGGCATGACCATCGTCGACGCTGATGTCGCGCACCATGTCGAGGTCGCCGATCGGCCTGCGAAGCTCGGGGTCCGTCACCGCGGCTACCGCCTGGCGCACACGATCTGAGAGGCTCATCAGCGTGCCCGATGGTTTCTGGTCGAGAGGGGACCGGTGCGCGGGCTGGTGTCGTCAGCGCCATGCTCTTCATCGAGGTCTGCAAGAAGCGCACGCAGCTCCTGACGCAGTACGTCGCGCGTCACCGCCTGCGAATTGCGCTCCTCGAGCGACATGCGCAGCGCCACGATCTCGCGAGCGAGGTACTCGGTGTCGGCGAGGTTGCGCTCGGAGCGCTGCCGATCCTGCTCGATCTGCACGCGGTCGCGGTCGTCCTGGCGATTCTGCGCGAGCAGGATCAGCGGTGCGGCATAGGACGCCTGCAGCGAAAGGATCAGCGTCAGAGCGGTGAACCCAAGGGCCGCCGAATCGAAGCGCCACCAGCCGTTCGCCTCCGCAGTCACCGTGTAGACCATCCACAGGAGGCAGAACAGCGTCAGCAGAAGGAGGAAGGTCGGCGTGCCCATGGCGCGTGCCACCCACTCCGTGAACCGTCCGAAGCGGTCGCGGTCGGTGGTCTTCTGCCGGGCCGTGCCGCGTCCGAGGGGAGCATCGAGGCCGGAACGGTCGCTCTTGGCCATCATCGCGAACCTTCCGTCGTCACAGCGCCCGTATCGCCGGCATCGTGCGTGCGCCAGTCATCGGGCAGAAGGTAATCGAGCACGTCGTCGATGCTGACCACGCCGACGAGCCGACTGGCGGCATCCACGACGGGCAGCGACACCAGGTCGTAACTGGCGAGCAGGCGTGCCGTTTCGGCAGCGGATGCCGTCACCGAGATCGGTTCCATCGTCTCGTCGACGATCGCGCCGAGACGCTCGTGGGGCGGGTAGCGCAGCATCCGCTGGAAGTGCACGACGCCGAGCAGGCGCCCCGTCGGCGTCTCGAACGGAGGCAGGGTCACGAATACCGCCGCTGCCAGGGCCGGGTGCAGTTCGTGGCGGCGGATCAGCGCGAGGGCCTCGGCGACGGTGGCGTCGGCGGAGAGGATGATCGGCTCGGTCGTCATGAGGCCACCGGCGGTGTCTGGACCATAGCTGAGCAGGGTGCGGACGTCCTCCGCCTCTTCGGGCTCCATCAGGTCGAGAAGCTGTTCGAGGCGCTTCTTGGGAAGCTGCGCGAGCAGGTCCGCCGCGTCGTCCGGCTCCATGTGATCGAGGATGTCGGCGGCCCGTTCGTCGCCGAGCCCGTCGAGGATGTGCACCTGCTCGTCCTCTGGCATCTCCTCAAGCGCGTCGGCAAGCCGGTCATCGGGGAGCTCTTCGGCGACTTCGATCATGCGTCGCTGCGGCAGATCGAGGAGTGTCGTCGCGAGGTCAGCGGCGTGCAGCTCGGAGTACGAGGCGACCAGCTGTTCGGCGGACTGCGACTCCCCGGGTGCGCGCTTCTCTGCGACCTCGTTCCACGCAGCGAACGTCGTCGGGCCCTTCGCGAACGGAGAAGCGCTCGTCTTGGGCTTGCGCAGGAAGAGCTGGCTGACGCTCCACTCGCCCAGGCGGTTGGGTTCGATCGCGGCATCTTCGATCACGGCGCTGCCGCTGCCGTCGGTGAGCTCGACTCGGCGTCCGAGCAGTTCGGCGAGCACGCGCACCTCACCGGGGCGCGGCTGGAACCGGCGCACATTGATGAGGCCGGTGGTGAGCACCTGCCCCGCGCGGATCGACGTCACCCTGCCGATCGACATGAAGACGTGGCGGCGACCGGGAATCTCGATGACCAGGCCGATCACTCGCGGGGCGACGGTACTTCGATACACGATGACGACATCTCGGACCTTGCCGAGCCGGTCGCCCACGGGGTCGAAGACGGCGCAGCCTGCCAGGCGCGCGACGAAAACCCGTTGTGTGCTCACGCGTCCAGCGTAGTCCACGCACCGCTGAACTCGGGCTGGTCGGGGCCTCTCATGGAACAATGGGGGCATGAGCATGTTGAACCGTCCGGCGAGCAGTACGACCGTCGGCGAGCCCGTGACTTCGGTCCGCGAGTACGAAGCCGCGCAGAAGGCGGTGTCGACGTTGATCGCGGGTGAGGTTCCTGCGCGCGATATCGCGATCGTCGGCCAGGGGGTGCGCACGATCGAGCGCGTCACCGGCAAGCTCGGCTACGCGACCGCGGCCCGCTCCGGTGCCGTCAACGGCGTGCTCATCGGCCTGCTGCTCTCAGCGATTCTCGTGATCGGCAACCCGGATGCTCCGATCCAGCTGTTCGTCGGCTTCGTGTTCATCGGGGTGGCCATCGGCATGATCATGAGCCTCGTCACCTTCGCGATCGTGCGACGTCGTCGTGATTTCGCGAGCGTCACACAGATGGCGGCAGACCACTACGAGGTGACCGTTCTCCCGGACTCGCTCGCCAAAGCGCGTGAGGTGCTGGGCACGGGAACGCGCACGCAGGTCGTCCGGCCTCCGGTGGATCTGGACGAACCTCCTCGCTACGGTGAGCGGATCGCACCCGGAGAGCAGACCTCTGAGCCCACGGAGGCAGCACCGCAGCCTGCGGCCGAGGAACCTGCGAAGAAGAGCGACGACAGCGAGAGCTGAAGATGCCCTTCGACGTCGAGTTCCCGAAGGGTGCGGTGTCGATCTCGACAGAGTGGGCTGAAGGTGCCGGTCGCGGCACGGTGCTCGTGGCACACGGCGCAGGCGCAGGGATGGAGCATCCGTTCCTCGTCGGATTCACCGACGCCCTGAACGACCTCGGGTTCTCCACCCTCCGATTCAACTTTCCCTACCGTGAGCAGGGCAGGCGGATGCCGGGGCCCGCAGCTCACGCGATCGCGACCTGGCTCGCTGCCGTGGAGTGTGCGCGCGCACTTGCGCCGGAGCATCCGATCTGGGCAGCCGGGAAGTCCTATGGCGGACGGATGGCCTCGATGGCGGCGGCCGAGGGGCTTGAGGTCGACGGGCTGATCTATCTCGGGTACCCGTTGCATCCGCCAGGGCGCCCCGATAAGCCGCGCGTGGAGCATCTTCCGGTGATCGCTGCGCCGCAGCTGTTCATCGAAGGGACGAACGATCCCTTCGTTCAGCCAGTTGTACAGCTCGAGGAAGCTGTGGCGGCGTGCCAGAACGCCCGCATCGCATGGATCGATGGGGGAGGGCACTCCTTCGAAGTGAAGGGGCACAAGCGCTCAGCGCACGAGATCGGTGCCTCGCTCGCCCCGCTCGTCGAGGAGTTCGCCGCGAGCTAGCGGTGCTGCCAGCGGAAGAGCAGCAAACGCAAGGAAGCGCCGATCTTCATCGGCACGATCTCTCCGAAGCGGTGCTCGTCCGCGCGGACGAGCCGCTCAGCGAGATCTGGCCGCTGCTGCCAGAGGTATTCGCGGGCGACTTCTGCGTGTGGAGAGTTCGAGACGATCTTGATCGCATCCGCCTGCTCGATCATCGGAATCACGTTCTCAATGTTCTCCCACGTCGAACGGCTCTCCGTTTCGAGCAGGATGCGTCCGGTGTACCCGAGTTCCTCGCGGGCGAATCTCTCCATCACGACGGCCTCAGGGGTGTCGCCCTCGACCGTCCCGCCGGAGAAGATGAGTGTGCTGTCGGCAGTGCGGTTCAGCGAGCGGATGCCGGCACGCACGCGGTAGCGATTGATGAAGTTCGCACGCTCTTCATGATTGCCGTAGCCGAGCACGACGACAGCCTCGGTGCCTGCGGCGAGACTCCTATCGAGAGCATGCGGCCCCAGCATCAGATAGCTCGAACGCCAGTGCACGAGCTCTGCCCAGGTGGCGAACGCCGCGTACGCCGCGAAACCCGCCCAGAACAACCGGCGGGTGACGCGACGGGAACCGCTCAAACCGTACGGCCCTTGGCGATCCAGGCCTCGACATCCTCTGCGGTGCGAGGGATGTCGGCCGAGAGGTTCACCGGACCCTCTTCGGTCATCAGGATGTCGTCCTCGATGCGCACGCCGATTCCGCGGAGCTCTTCGGGAACGGTGAGATCGTCGATCTGGAAGTACAGACCAGGCTCGATCGTGAAGACCATGCCTGCCTCCAGGATGCCGTCGTAGTACATCTCGCGACGAGCCTGCGCACAGTCGTGCACATCGATGCCGAGGTGGTGCGAGGTTCCGTGCACCATGTACCGGCGGTGCTGGCCACCGGCGCCCTCGTCCAGAGCCTCTTCAGCGGTGACCGGAAGCACACCCCATTGGGCGGTCCGCTTCGCGATGACGGCCATCGCCGCCTCGTGCACTTCGCGGAAGCGCACACCGGGGCGGGCCGCGGCGAACGCGGCATCCGCGGCCTCGAGAACCGTGTTGTACACGCGACGCTGTACGTCGGAGAACGTTCCGTTCACCGGGAGCGTGCGGGTGATGTCGGCGGTGTACAGGCTGTCGGCCTCGACGCCGGCATCGACGAGGATGAGGTCGCCGGGGACCACCGAGCCGTCATTGCGCGTCCAGTGCAGGTAGCAGGCGTGCGGGCCGGAGGCCGCGATCGTGTCGTAGCCCTCACCGTTGCCGTCCTCACGGGCGCGGCGGTGGAAGACGCCCTCGACGACGCGCTCGCCGCGCGAGTGCTGGGCGGCATCCGGCAGAGCCTGGATGATGTCGTCGAAGCCGCGTGCGGTGACCTCGACGGCCCTGCGCATCTCGGCGATCTCATACTCGTCCTTGATCAGGCGGAGCTCTGAGACGAAGCGCTCGAGTTCGGTGTCGGCCAGCGTCACGTCCTCATCGGTCGCAGCGAATACCGCGAGATGGTCGGCGGCGATCGCGAGATCTGCGGCGACGTCGGCGATTGACGGACGCGGTCCGATCCAGAACTCGCCCACTGTGGCATCCGCGTAGAACTCGGTCGTGGTGCGGTCGGCGCGCTCGCGGAAGTAGAGGGTGACGTCGTGACCGGCATCAGTCGGCTCGAACACGAGCACGGAATCCGGCTCGGAGTCCGCAGCCCAGCCCGTCAGGTGGGCGAATGCCGAGTGCGCGCGGAAGGGATAGTCGGTGTCATTGCTGCGCTGCTTGAGAGAGCCGGCCTCGATGACGAGGCGCTTGCCGGGAAATGCCTCGGAGACCTTTGCGCGACGGGCCGCCGCGAACGCCGCCTGTGCGCGTGCGGCAGGGAGGGACTCGGGGCGCTCAGCCCACCCGGTCGAGATCGTGTCGAGGAAGCCACGAGGGAACGGCTGCTTGCGGTTCGTCGTCACGGGCGCCTCTTCGATCGTTTCGTTCTCTGCAGTGCTCATACCCCCAGTCTCTCACTCCTGCGTAGGCTGGGCATGTGGCGATTCTCATAGATCTCGTGCTTGTCGTGGTGTTCTGCGTGATCGGGCGTCTCTCTCACGCCGAAGGGATCTTCAGCGACCTGCCGGGATTCCTGAACACGACCTGGCCGTTCGTGCTGGCACTGGTGCTCGCACACGGTGTGCTGCTGCTGCGCAAGGCGCAACCCGACCGGATGCTGCCCGGCGTCATGGTCTGGTTCTTGACCGTGGTCATCGGCCTGCTGCTGCGATCGTTCAGCGGACAGGGGACGGCCGTGCCGTTCATCATCGTCGCGACGCTCACCCTCGCGCTCTTCCTGCTCGGCTGGCGTGCGATCTGGGCGGGGATCAGCCCGCGGGCTCGAGCTGAACGACGAGCGCGCGGTGGTCCGACCCCGCCGCGTCGAGGATGAGCGAGCCGGTCGGATTCCAGTTCTGACTGGCCATGACATGGTCGATCGGTGCGCCGACGAGCTCGGGGTACTTCGCAGGCCAAGTTCCGGTTGCTCCGGTGCCGGTGCGTGAGGCGGCATCGCGGCAGTAGCCCATGTCGCCGCCGCCCGTGCCCAGGGCCGCCATGTGGTCGATCGTCGCATTGAAGTCTCCGGCGAGGATGAAGTCACCCTCAGGGCACTGATCTGCGATCCAGTCGAGGTCGGACTGCCAGCCGGCCATGTCTTCGATGCGCGGTGCGACCGCGTGTACGGCGACGATCGTGGGGCCTACGCCGCTGACGGGCATCACGACCGCGCTCGGGACAGAACCGGTGTTGCTGCTGCCATCTTCAGAGGACGCGATCACGGAGTAGTCGCCGAGCGCGGGGGAGATGAGAATCGTGGTCTCCCACGCTTGAGGGCCGTTGTCGACGTTGCCGAACTGCACGTGATGGACCCACATCGGATGCCCCTGCTCGCGGAGCATGACCGCGATGCGCTCGCCGACCGATTCCGCGGTCTCGGGCAGGGTCACGACGTCGACCTGCTGGGTCAGGATCGCATCGGCGATCGTCTCGGCGGAGACCGCTTCACCCGCAGTGTTCCAGGTCAGAACGCGCACGCTCTCGGCGGTCTTCTCTGGCAGCGCGCCCGTGCCGAAACCGCGCACTGCGCCGATCGCACCGGTTGCGGCAGCTCCGAGCAGCGCGACGATGAGGATGGATGCCGCGAACCCGCGCAGCGGGCGGGCGAACAGCAGAAGCAGCGATACGACGGACACTGCGAGCAGACCGACCAGGACGAGCCCCCGGACGGCAACGAGCTGTGCGAACGGGAACGTCTGCTCGAGGTGGAAGAACTGCGGCCACACCACGATCGCCGTCGCGATCGCAAACAGCACGGTGACGAGGATCCCCAACAGACGAAACATCATCACGAGCGTAGAGGGAGACGCTGTGAATCACCTGCCGCGGCACGGTCTCAGTCGAGGTCCTTGAGACAGCAGTAATGTCAGGGATATGACCGATGTGCAGATTTTCGCGGGACCGAGCGATCTGCACCTGCACTCGAACCACTCCGACGGCACGGAAAGCCCAGAAGACGTGGTGCGGCAGGCACGCGGGTATGGACTGCGCACGCTGGCGCTCACCGACCATGACCGCACGACCGGGTGGGGCGAAGCGGCGGAGGCCGCGGCATCCCTCGGCATGACGTTCATCCCCGGCATGGAGCTGTCTGCGAAGCAGCAGTGGCGCAGCGTGCACGTCCTGGCCTACCTGTTCGACCCGGCCGATCCGGCGCTGCGCGCCGAGACGGATCGCATCCGCGATGACCGGCTGGGTCGGGCAGAGCGCATCGTCGGGAACATCAGCCGCGACTACGACCTCACCTGGAACGACGTGCTCGAACGCACGACGGCGGATGCCACGGTGGGCCGGCCGCACATCGCCGATGCGCTCATCGCGCGCGGCATTGTCCGTGACCGGACAGAGGCGTTCGAGGGGATCCTCCATCCGCGTGAGGGGTATTACGAGCCGCACTACGCGCCGGATCCGATCACCGCCGTGCGCCTGATCACGGATGCTGGGGGAGTGGCGATCATCGCCCACCCCGCCACGTCAGGACGCGAACAGATGCCGCTGCCGTACATCGAGCAGCTGATCGACGCAGGCCTCGGCGGCTTCGAGATCGATCACCGCGAGAATACCGAGCCGGGCAAGCGCATGCTGCGCGAGCTCGCTGTGAAGCATGATCTCATCGCGACGGGGTCGAGCGACTACCACGGCACGGGCAAGCCGAACCGGCCAGGCGAGAACACCACCGCCGACGCGATGGTCGAGCGGATCATCGCGCAGGCGAGTGGATCAACTCCCCGCTACCCCTGACGTTCGCGCGGCGGTTCTCTGAGTCGCGCGGCGGTTCTCTGAGTCGCGCGGCTCATTCCGGTTCGCGCTGCAGAAATAACAGCAGCGCCAACAGGAAACGGCCGCGCGAGACGGGTCGCGCTGCGAATCTCAGGCGCCGGTGGGCGCTGCGCCTCCGGAGCGGCGACGACGGCGACGGCGCTGCGGTGCGGACTTTCCATCGCGGTGCTCGTTCGTCGCATCGCCATCGTGTGTTCCGGCGCCCTCAGCGTCGCGATCTGCGGCGGGTGCGGGAGCGGAGCCTGCCGACGAGGCGGGTGCAGCGTCCTCAGTGAAGGTCGAACCGACCTGCTCGGCGCTCGAACCGCGGCGGCGGCGGCGACGGCGACGCGTCGTGCCTTCGTCCGTGCCCTCAGCGGCAGCATCTGCGGCCTTCTGCGGCGGGCGCTGGCGACGCTCTGATGCCGGCTTCTCGGCCTTCGGCGCTGTAGTCAGTCTTCCCTTGGTGCCGGCGGGGATGTTGAGCTCTTCGAACAGGTGCGGGCTCGACGAGTAGGTCTCGACGGGATCGGGCTGGCCGAACTCGAGGGCGCGGTTGATGAGGGCCCACTTGTGCAGGTCCTCCCAGTCGACGAAGGTCACTGCGATCCCGGTCTTGCCAGCACGGCCGGTGCGGCCGGCGCGGTGCAGGTACGTCTTGTCCTCGTCGGGGATCGTGTGGTTGATGACGTGAGTGACGTCATCCACGTCGATGCCGCGGGCGGCGACATCGGTCGCGACAAGCACGTCGCGCTTGCCGGCCTTGAACGCGGCCATCGACCGCTCACGCTGCTCCTGGCCCATGTCGCCGTGCACACCGCCGACGTTGAAGCCGCGGTCGCCGAGCTCGTCCACGAGCTTCTGAGCCGCACGCTTGGTGCGGGTGAAGATCACGGTCTTGCCGCGGCCCTCGGCCTGCAGGATGCGGGCAATGATCTCGTCCTTGTCCATCGAGTGAGCACGGTAGACGAGGTGCTTGATGTTCGCCTGCGTCAGTCCCTCATCGGGGTCGTTCGCGCGGATGTGGATCGGGTTCGACATGAAGCGGCGTGCAAGGGCCACGATCGGGCCGGGCATCGTCGCCGAGAACAGCTGGGTGTGGCGCACCGCCGGCACCTTCTGGAAGATCTTCTCGATGTCGGCGAGGAAGCCGAGGTCGAGCATCTTGTCGGCCTCGTCGAGGACGACCTCGACCGCACCCGAGAGGTCGAGCAGACGCTGGCCGGCGAGGTCGATCAGGCGACCGGGGGTTCCGACGACGATCTGCGCGCCAGCCTTGAGCTGGTCGATCTGTCCTTCGTACGCCTTGCCGCCGTAGATGGCGACGACGCTGGTGGAGCGGTTGCTGGTGAGCAGATCGATGTCTTCATAGACCTGCACCGCGAGCTCGCGGGTCGGCACGACGATGAGGGCCTTGACGCCGGGCTCGGGGTTCAGACCCAGGCGCTGCACCACAGGGATGCCGAAGCCGAAGGTCTTGCCGGTACCGGTCTTGGCCTGGCCGATGATGTCCTGACCGGGAAGACCGAGCGGGATGGTCTGCTCCTGAATGGGGAACGCGTCGATGATGCCTTTGGCAGTGAGTGCCTCGACGATGTCCTGATCGATGCCGAGATCAGTGAAAGTAGTCAATTTTTTGTGTGCCTGTCCGGCGGAGTTCTTGAAGAAGAGGCCGCCACGTAACGGATCCACGCCGTCTCTTGTGCCACAGGCGCGGCGCCCTGCTCCTACGGCAGGACTCGTCCAGCCTACCCCGAGGGGCGTCTAGCGCCGAGGAATGGGCCTGCGCGGGTAGTCTGATTGCGTGGTGAAGTGGTTCTGGCAGCGAGACAAGCCCCGACGTGCTCTTGCCCTGCGCGGTCGTGGGGAGCACAGCGGTACGACGCGTGTCGACTTCGCCGAGCTCGCTCCCGAGCTCGATCGCTTCCTCGGCCAAGCCGCCTATCTGCAGCTCGGATACTTCGAGACGCTCACACGTCTCATCCGCGCGACGCCCGAGCTCGATGAGAAGGCCGCGCTGACGCGCGCCGCAGGCGCAGCGCTCAGCAAGCACCGCGGAATCGTCGAGGTCATCACCGCTCAGGGCGAGGACCCAACTGAGATCATGCTGCCGTTCCAGGAGCCGCTCGACGCGTTCCGCCGGAAGACGATCGGCGTCCGCCCGCGGGAGACGCTGCTCGCGGTCTACATCACGGCAGCGATGCTGGACGACTTCTACCTCGCGCTTGCCTCCAGCTACGGCGAGACCGGCGCACGGGTCGCCGAGATCCTCAGCGAGGACGATGACACCGGAGAGGTCGTCTCGATCCTCAAGAAGACGATCGAGAGCGATGGCGAGTGGCGCTCGCTCCTGTCGATGTGGGCGCGCCGACTCGTCGGCGACACCCTTCTCGTTGCACGTCAGGCCCTGCGCAGCGAGCGTCTCGCGGTAGAAGAAGAGCGCGTCGAACCGGTCTACACCGAGCTCATGGGCGCGCACGCACGCCGCATGGACGCGATGGGACTCGCCGCGTAGCTGTTCCTGCGTCGCTCAGACGCGTCGCTCAGATTCCGAGCGCGGCCTTCTTGGCAGCATCCGATGTGCGCCGGTTCTGCGTCAGCAGCGCGCCGGCGACAGTGGCGATCAGGAGTGCGCCGACGATGCTCGCCAGCCACAGCCATCCGTTGCCGTCGCTGATGCCGGCCCACTGCATGACCGTGTAGATCACTGCGGAGGACGCCGTCGCGATCGCCGGCACGAGCGCAACACCGCGCAGCGAGCGGTGCGGCAACAGGTAGTGAACACCGATGCCGCACGCGCACGCTGCGATGAGCGCGAGAAGGATGTACATCCGGGTCAGGCGACGAAGCCGACGCGACGGGACTCTTCGGTGCCGAGCTCGACGAAGGCGAGGTTCGCCGTGGGGATGATGTAGGAGTTGCCCTTGACATCGATGAAGCTCACGTGAGCGGCGTTCTGCTCGAGAGCGGAGGCCACCTGGGTGCGGACCTCGTCCGCAGAGGTGGAGGTCTCGAAGTTCAGTTCGCGGCCGGTGTTGATGATGCCGATGCGGATTTCCACGCGTGCTCCTTGAAGATTCGGGGACTGAGACGACTCTACCCCGCGGGCAGGTGTCGCGGCGCTGTCTGCGGCTGCCGATAGCGTGGATGACATGACAGAGGATGCCGGACAGCGCGTGGTCGTGAACGCCCCCGTCGAGGCATCCGCTGTGATCATCGGTGCACCGGGCACGGGCAAGACGCAGACGCTGATCGAGCGTGTCGTGCACCTGCTCGAAGAGCGGGCACTCGCCCCCGAAGAGGTTCTTGCGCTGACAGCGAATCGACAGGCGGCGACCGTGCTGCGCGACCGGATCGGTGTGCGAGTCGGGCAGGCGACCCCCGGTCCTCTCGCGAGGTCTTTGGGGTCGCTGGCCTTCCAAATCGTGCGGGGGGCGATGGTTCGCGCCGGTGAAGATCCTCCGGCACTCCTGACCGGCGCAGATCAGGATCGCATCATCGCCGACCTGCTCGCGGGGGACGCAGAAGACGAGGCAGCGGGAGAAGCGAGCAGGTGGCCGGAGACGTTGAGCCCCGCCGTTCGCGCATCCAAGAGCTTCCGTTCCGAACTGCGCGCCTTTCTCGCGGAATGTACCGAGCTCCGAGTGACTCCTGCAGAGCTGCAGTCCTCAGATCGCGCGGTGTGGCGCGTCGCGGGTGATTTCCTCGACGAGTACCGAGCAGTGCTCGCGCGCATGCGCACCTCATATCGCGATGCCGCCGATCTGATCAGCGAAGCCTCCGCGATTCTCTTCGAGGCGGATGCTGCGACCCTGGGTCCTCTCGCGCCGCTGCGCGTCGTGCTGATCGATGATGCGCAGGAGATCACACGTGGCGGCATCACGCTCGTGCAGGCATTGCGCTCGCGGGGGATCGCCGTGCTGGCATTCGGTGATCCCGATATCTCCTCGGGGGCGTTCCGCGGTGCGAGCCCGCAGCTGTTCCACGACCTGGCCGGAATGCTCGGCCAGGTGTTCGTGCTCGATACGCCGCACAGGCAAGTGCCGGCCCTGATCGATCTGACGCGCACCGTGACTCAGGCGATCGGTGTGGCCGGACGAGTGGAGCATCGCCGGCCGCCAGGGCCCGCGCCGGAGCATCCAGACCCGGCGGTGCAGACGTTCCTCGCCTCCTCTCCGTACGAAGAGATCGATCGGATCGCGGGAACGCTGCGCGAGTGGCATCTCACCGAGGGCATCGCGTGGAGCGACATGGCGGTCATCGCGCACGACACCCGTCAGGTGACGGCCCTCGAGACCGAGCTCGCAGCCCGCGAAGTTCCCACCCGGGCCGCGGGCGTGCAGCGGCCGCTCGGCAGCGAGAGCGTCGTGCGCGACATCGTCGGCATCGTGCGACTCGCGCTGACGCCGCTCGAGCAGCGAGAGACCGAGGCGCTCATCGAGGCACTGCGCTCGCCGTTCGGTGGGATGGATGCCGTCGGTCTTCGGCGCCTGCGCGCGCGAATGCGCCACAACGAGCTCGCCGATGGCGGCTCGACCCCCGCGGGAGAGCTGCTGCGCGAGGCGATGAGCCATCCGGCGGCGTTCACCTTCATCGATGCTCCCGAGGCTCGCGTCGCTGCCCGCTTCGCCAAGACGCTTGCTGAGACGACGGCGGCGGCTGAGGCCGGAGAGACGATCCACGAACTGCTCTGGCGCATCTGGGATGATGCGCGCGCGCTGGACGGCTCTAAGCTGCAGAAGTCCTGGCGCGAGAGTGCCGAGCAGCACGGCGGCGGCGAGATCGCTCGTGCGCTGGATGCGCTGGTTGCGCTTTTCGATGCGGCCAAGCGCTTCGTGGAGCGGACACCCGAAGAGCAGCCGGATACCTTCGTGCGCGACATCCTCGACAGCGAGGTGCCCGAAGACACCCTCTCGACGCCGGATCGCCCAGGCCTGGTGACGCTGCTCACGCCCGCGACGGCATTGGGCACGCAGTTCGATGCGGTGATCGTCTCTGGTGTGCAGGACGGCGTCTGGCCCAACACGCGTCTCCGCGGCGGCCTGCTCGAGACATGGCGCCTGGCGGATGCCGTAGTCGCAGCGCGCACTGGTGCACAACAGGCGCCGCAGGGGGTCCTTGATCGCCGTCGCGACGCACTGCACGATGAACTGCGCCTGTTCGTGCGCGCTGTATCCCGGGCGCGCACGCGCATTCTGGTCACCGCGGTCGATGACGACACCACCGGTCCCAGCGCCTTCTTCTCATTCCTTCCTGCACCCCCGCCGTCTTCGCAGCATCCTGCCGCCGAGCATCCGCTCACTCTGCGCGGACTGGTTGCGAAGCACCGGCGCACGCTCACCAGTACGACGAATCCTGCGGAGCGCGTGGCTGCTGCCCAGCAGTTGCGTCTGCTCGCTGAAGCCGAGGTGTCAGGCGCTGCCCCCGCCGAGTGGTACGGCATTGCCGAGCCTTCGACGACGGCGCCCCTGCACGATCTCCAGGTCGAGGCCGCACGCGTCTCTCCGTCGAAGATGGAGGCGTTCGAAGAGTGCGAGCTCAACTGGGTGATCGCATCCCTCGGAGGCGACACCGTGCTGCCGCCGTCGGCGGGGATCGGAACGATCATCCACTCGGCGATGGAGACAGTCCCCGATGGCGAGCTCGAGAAGATGCGTGAGGTCGTCGCCGCCCTCTGGCCGGAACTGGAGTTCGAGACCGAATGGATCGGCCGGAAGGAACGGCGCCGAGCAGAGCTCTACATCGACCGTCTGCACTCGTACCTCGGGAACGTCGTCACCGAGCGCGGGCGCGTTCTGGCCAGCGAGGTCGAGTTCCGCTTCGCCGTCGAGGTGGGCGACGAGGTGGCAGAAAACGCACCTGAGGTCTACGTCGGCGACGAGGTCTACGGGCCCCACCGCGCTCTCGTGCACGGGTTCATCGACCGTGTCGAGGCCTATCCGCGCGGCGGAGGCGAGCACGCGGCGGCTCGGGGCAAGAACTTCGCAGCCATGGGAACGAACATCGAGGGGGAGCGCGTCGTGGTGGTCGATCTCAAGACCGGCAAGTACGAGTCGGAGTCCGATGCCAAGGTCATAGACCATGCACAGCTCGCCGCGTATCAGATCGCAGTTGAGCAGGGGCTCGTCACCGATGCCGACGCGCAGGCGCTCGCCGGTGCCAGATTGGTGCTGGTGGCGAAGACACTCTCTGGCAGTGACTATCGGGTCGCGCATCAGCACACTCTTGTCGGCGAGGACCGCACGCGTTTTCTGGGCCGACTTGCGGATGCCGCCAAGGGAATGTCGGCGAACACGTTCACTGCGCACGTCGAAGCACACTGCGCTGATGTGCAGTGGCGGGTGCAGCCGTGCCGCATCCACACCGTTCCCGCGGTGAGTGCATGAGCGCGTGGGGTGATGGCCTGGGGCTGTCGGCACTCGATGTCGCGGCGGCGCTGGGTCAGTTCCCTCCCACCGAGGCGCAACAGCGCGTGATCGAGGCACCGCCGACCCCCGCTCTGGTGGTCGCGGGCGCGGGCAGCGGCAAGACCGAGACGATGTCGGGGCGAGTGGTCTGGCTGGTCGCCAACGGACACGTGCGCCGCGACGAGATCCTCGGCCTCACCTTCACCCGCAAGGCAGCCGGCGAGCTGGCGGAGCGCATCGGGGCCCGGCTCGCGGTCATCGACGAGTTCGGCAGGCGCGGGCTGCTTGCGCATGTGCCTGAAATCGTGGCATCCGGTGCTCTTGCGCGCGTGAACGCAGCCACGACGTCGGCGCAGAAGGCTCTCGTGCGCAACCATGTCCTCGATGAGCTCGCGGTGAACTACGGCACCGGCTGGAATCCTGCGGCGGCACGCACTGCGGACGATCTGCTGGTGCAGCCGCGAGTGTCGACCTACAACGCCTTCGCCGATTCGATCGTCAGGGAGCACGCCGCGCGGATCGGCCGAGATTCGGATGCCGCGATGCTCACTCAAGCGGCCTCGTGGATGCTCGCCCGTGAGGTGGTGCTTCGCGCTGACCTGCCACAGCTCGAAGACATCGAGCTGTCGGTCGCGACCATCGTCGACGCCGTGCAGCGTCTTGCCGGCGATGCGCTCGATCATCGGTCCGACCTCGGCCGGGCTGAGCGCATCGCAGTAGAGCAGGCGCGGGCGTTCGAGCCTTATCGCAGCAGTGACCCGATCGCGAAGATCGCCGACAACCTGCTCTCGCTGCCCACGCTGACCGCACTCGTCCGCGAGTACAACACCGAGAAGCAGCGTCGTGGCGTCCTTGATTTCGCCGACCAGGTCAGCGGCGCGTTCGACATCGTCGAGACCGCTCCTGACGTGCGCGAAGATCTGCGGGAACAGCATCGGGTCGTGCTCCTTGATGAATATCAGGACACGTCGGTCATCCAGACCCGGTTCCTGGCGGCGCTCTTCCGGGATCAGGCGGTGATGGCGGTCGGCGACCCCCATCAGTCGATCTACGGCTGGCGCGGTGCCAGTGCAGACAATCTCTACGCGTTCGCCGCCACTTTCGCCGCCGAACAGCCCGCGCACAGCTACAGCCTGATGACGAGCTGGCGCAATGACAGCACGATCCTCGATATCGCCAACGAGGTCTTGAAGCCGCTGCGACGGGCAGAGCTCGACGTGCCGCCGCTCGAAGCGCGCCCCGGCGCCGGCGCGGGAACCGTCGGCGTGCGCTTTCCGCTCACTGTGCACGATGAGGCCGCACAGGTTGCGGAATGGTTCGCCGAGCGCCGGGCAGCTCACAGTGACAGCGCGAATCCGCACACCGGTGCGATCCTGTTCCGCTCCAAGCGGCATATGCAGACCTTCGCTGAAGCACTTGCCGTACGCGGCATTCCGCATCGAATCCTGGGGCTGGGCGGATTGCTGGCCACTCCCGAGGTCGTCGATGTGCTCTCGGCCCTCCGCGTCATCCACGATCCGAACGCCGGCTCGCCGCTGATCCGCCTGCTGGTCGGCCCGCGCTTCGGCGTCGGGGTCGCTGATATGGGGGCGCTGTACGCGCTGGCCGGGGAGCTGTCCCGGCGCGACAGCGGTCTGCTGCCGCTGCCGGAAGAGCTGCGATCACGCATCAGGGCCTCGCGCGGTGCCGATGAAGCGGTCTCCATCGTGGACGCGGTCGATGTCGTGCGAGGGCTGCGCGATGACTACCGTCTGCTGGAGGGAATCTCGTCGGAGGGCAGAGCGCGCATCCGCGCAGCGGGGGAGATGTTCGAGCGACTGCGCCGCGCATCGGGTCAGCCAATCCCCGAGCTCATCAGGCTCATCGAGCTCGAGCTGCGCCTCGATATCGAACTGGCGGCGAACGAGTCGCGCGGACCTGCGCGGGTCGCCGCCACGCAGCTTCGTACGTTCGCGGATGAGGTGCGTGCGTTTCTCGCCGCTGACGATCGAGGGACGATCGGCAGCCTGCTGGCCTGGCTCGATAAGGCCGAGAGCACCGATGAACTCATGCCGCGTCCCGAACTGCCAGAGCCCGGAGTCGTGCAGCTGTTGACCATCCACGGCTCCAAGGGCCTCGAGTGGGATGCGGTCGCGGTGGTTCGCATGGTCGACGGCGAGCTGCCATCGCGCCCGAGCGACACCTCGGGCTGGTTCGGGTTCGGCGTGCTGCCCTTCGCACTGCGCGGCGACCGTGCGGCCCTCCCGACGTTCAACTGGCTGCCCCCGACCGAGGAAGAACTCGACCCCGCCAAACGGCTCAAAGCGGGAATCGCGTCGCTGACCAGCGCGAGCAAGTCGACTCCCGGCGCGATCACGGTATTCAAAGACGCCTATCGCGACTACCAGCAGCAGGAGGAGCGCCGGCTGGGCTACGTCGCCGTCACCCGTGCGCGCACAGACCTCCTGCTCAGCGGCTCGCACTGGGCAGGACAGAAGAAGCCGCGAAAGCCAGGGCCCTACCTGCTCGAGGCCTTCGACGTCATCGGCATCGATCCGGTGACCGAGATCGACGAGGACGAGAACCCTTACGAGGGTGAGGGCAAGACCAGCATCTGGCCCCTCGACCCGCTCGGAACCAGACGCGCAAGGGTCGAGGAGGCAGCGGACGCCGTGCGTGACGAGTTCCAGAACGATGCAGCCGCGCCGAGCGACATGCTCCGCAGGCTCCTCGCCGAGCGCGCAGAACGCCAGCGCGGCGTCACTGCCGAGGCGCCGACTCGAGTGCCGGCCTCACGGTTCAAGGACTACATCACCGATTACGCAGGCACCGTCCACAGCCTCACCAGACCCATGCCAGAGCGCCCCTATCGGCAGACCAGGCTCGGAACCCTGTTCCACGCGTGGGTCGAGCATCGTTCGGGACTCGTCGGCACGGCGCCGAGCCCGCAGAGTGCACTGTGGGAGATCGACGACGAGGCGCCCGAAGCGTGGAACGCCTCAGCGACCGATATCGAAGACTTGGAGCAGCTGCGCGCGATCTTCGAACGCAGCGAGTGGGCCGAGCTACGCCCGATCGCGGTGGAGATCGAGATCGACTTCGTCCTCGCGGCAGATGAAACAGGTCACGGGCACATCGTCATCTGCAAGCTCGACGCCGTCTATCGCCGCGCGGATCGCGGTGGACGCATCGAGATCGTCGACTGGAAGACAGGCAAGGCACCCCGAACGGCGGCGGAGAAGGACGAGCGGATGCTGCAGCTCGCGCTGTATCGACTCGCCTACCACCGTCGGTTCGGCGTTCCGCTCGATGAGATCGATGTCGCCCTCTACTACGTGGCCGATGACCTCGTGATCAGAGGCGAACGGGTCTATTCGGAGGAAGAATTGGTCCAGCGGTGGAGCGCCGCGCGCGCTGCGCGCTGAGCCTCATCGGCGGGTTCGGCCTGCGACAGGGGCTCATCTGAGGGGATGAGTCCGGACTCAGCGACGTCTGAGAGGTCTTCTGTCGCGTCAGCATCCTTCACACGGGCGACCGCGACATCGCCGGTGCCTGTGGAGAGCGACTCCTCCGGAAGGAGATCACCGGGGCTGTAGGCATCGGTCTGCATCGAGGTGTTGATGCCGGTCGATGCCGTCGCGGGGACATGATCAAGAGCGTCCAGCGCGGAATCGACGCCCTCGCCGCGGGCAGCGATCACCGTCAGATCGTTCTCGCGCAGACCCTCGGCGAGCGCATCCAGCAGCGCAGCCGCATCATCGACGATGTCTTCGCGATGCATCGCATCGCCGTGCACCAGCCAGCGGGCGAACTCGAGTTCGGCCAGCATCCGTGCGCGTACGGCGAGTGCGGCATCGGGTGCACGATTGGAGGATTCTGCATAGGTCGCGTGCACGTCGCCGGCAGCATCCGGTGCAGAGGAGAGCCACGCGAGGTCGACCGCAGGATCGCCGAGCGACAGACCATGCCAGTCGAGGAGCCCTGTGACCTCTGGCCCGCGCTCTGGGTCGTCTTCGAACAGGAAGGAGGTCGCCTTCACACCGCCGAGCGTCACGGCTGATTCGAAACGCCACAGGTCATCGTCTTGGACGGCTTCGCGCCAGCGCACGGTGAGCCTGGCAGGGACCCGGCCGGTTGCGGCCGCGCCGTCGACCAGCCGGCCGATCTCGGCGCGTACCTCCTCAGCGCTGCGCGCGCTGAGGCCGGCGCTGCGCACGACCGAGGCAGGGAGGGCATGCACGGCAGCGATCGCGGCACCCATGGATGCCGCAGCACCCCGCCCACTCGGCACGTGAGTCGCTTCGATCTGGAACCCGGGCAGCAGCTCGGTCACCAGCGCACGTCCGTCTGCGAGTCGGGTTTCACCCAGGTACTCGGGCACGCGGAAGGGCAGGATCGCACGGGCTCCCGTCGTCAGCGCTCGCAGCGCGATCGACTCGGAAGCGAGCTCTCGTGAGGTCTCGTCGTCGTCACCGACGCGGATCGCGAGCTCTCGTCCATCGGCGAGGGTGACGACGGCGGAGTCGAATCGTCCATCGCCGTCGGCCGTGAGAGATCGTGCTCCCACGACCTCCGCCCCGGGCAGAGCGGCGGTGACCGCCGCCGCTAGAGTAAAGGGAGACCGTGCCATGACCCCAAGGTTAGGTGTGCTCGGGTGCGGTTCCGCCTACGCCACGCCTGCGAAAGAGGAGTCGATGAACGTTTCACGCGCCGTGTTCGACCGCGCTGGCTTCCTTCGCGATGAACCGGGCATCCTCGATGCGCTGCGTTCATCGGCGGATGCTCTGGTGATCGTCGTCCGCGAAGGGCGTGCGCGCGTTGCGGATGATGCTCTTGTGACTGTCTCGCCGTCGGAGGTCGGCGAGGGTGCGGAGTGGGGCTTGCTCGGCCGTGACGGCCAGGGCCGCACGATCCTGATCGCCGCGGTGGAGCCCGAACACGACTCGATCGACGCCGCGCCCGCCGAGACCTGGCTGGGGGTGCGTGACACCGGTGGGATGCTCGACGCGGAGAACACCGAGACGCTCGTCGCCGCCGTCACTGTCGCCTCCTGGTTGCGCGATGCGCGATTCTGTCAGAAGTGCGGCGCCGAGACCGTGCTGCGTCAGGGCGGTTGGTCCCGGCGCTGCGAGACCTGTGAGGTCGACATCTTCCCCCGCACTGATCCGGCGGTGATCGTCGCCGTCGAGAGCGCGGACGGAGAGCGGCTGCTGCTCGGGGCGAACGCGAACTGGCGAGGACGGATGTACTCGTGCTTCGCCGGGTTCGTCGAGGCGGGCGAATCGCTCGAGACCACGGTGCATCGTGAGATCGAAGAGGAGGCCAGCGTCCACCTCGACGATATCCGCTACATCTCTTCGCAGCCGTGGCCGTACCCGCGCTCGCTCATGATCGGCTTCCGGGCGACGGCATCGGACGCACGGGAGGCACGGCCCGACGGTGAAGAGATCATCGACGTGCGCTGGTGCACGCGCGAGGAGATCGGTTCCGCGCTGAACGGCGACGGCCCGATCGGGCTTCCTGGCCCCGCATCCATCGCCCGCGCGCTCATCATCGACTGGTACGAAGACCGGAATCCTACTGCCCGGATCACGGACGCTGGGCCCCAGTGAGCGCACTCGACGCGCTCGATGAACGGCAGAGGGAAGCAGCAACGGTACTGCGCGGACCCGTCGCAGTTCTCGCTGGAGCCGGTACGGGAAAAACTCGCGTCATCACGCACCGGATCGCGCACGGCGTCGACACCGGTGCCTACTCGCCGAGCCGAGTGATGGCTGTCACCTTCACCTCGAAGGCCGCGGGGGAGCTTCGCGGTCGACTGCGCGCGCTCGGTATCGAGGGCGTCTCAGCGCGCACCTTCCACGCGGCAGCCCTCGCGCAGTTGAACTTCTTCTGGCCGACACTGGCTGGTTCTCCTGCCCCGAAGATCGTCGACAACAAGGTGCGTGTTCTCGGCCAGGCCGCAGAGCAGCTGCGTCTGCGGCTCGATACCGCCACGCTGCGTGACGTTGCGAGTGAGATCGAATGGCGCAAGGTCTCGATGCTGACGATCGATCAGCATGCGGCACTCGGCAAATCGGTCGGTCGGGTGAACACCGACCAGCTCGCCGAACTGCAGCGCGGGTACGAAGTGCTCAAAGATGATCGTCATCAGCTCGACTTCGAGGACGTGCTGTTGGCATGTGCGGGAATGCTGGAGGCCGAAACCCGTGTCGCCGCATCGGTGCACGAGCAGTACCGGCATTTCACGGTCGATGAGTTTCAGGACGTCTCACCACTGCAGAACCGTCTGCTGGAGCTGTGGCTCGGTGAACGCCGCGACATCTGCGTGGTCGGTGACGCGAGCCAGACGATCTATTCCTTCGCGGGTGCCGACCAGCGCTACCTGCTGGAGTTCGGCCGCACGTACCCTGATGCCACGGTCGTGCGTCTCGAGACGAACTATCGTTCGCAGCCCCCGATTCTCGACGCAGCCAATGCGCTGATGAAGGGGCGCCCCGGCGCGCTTGAGCTCGTCGCAGCCCGCGAAGCGCCGACGGCTGATGCGCCGACCGTAACCGCATACGACAGTGACGCGGAGGAAGCTGCTGGCATCGCCACTGGCATCGTCGCGCGGATCAAGGCTGGTGCCCAACCGTCCGAGATCGCCATCCTCTACCGGGCGCACGCGCAATCCGCCCCGATCCAGCAGGCGCTCGCCGAAGCAGGGATCCCCTCGACGGTGCTCGGCGGCAAGCGATTCTTCGACATGCCAGAGGTTCGTCAAGCGGTGCTCGCTCTTCGTGGAGCATCCGTCGCGCCGACAGAGCGCGGGTTCCTGCCGAATGTGCGCAGGGTGCTGCGCGAAATGGGTCTCACCGACGAGCCGCCGGCCGCGGGCGGCGCACAGCGCGATGGGTGGGAGGCCCGGCGTGCCATCCTGCGCCTCGCGGAGGAGGCGAGCGATGACACGACGCTGCGTTCATTCAGTGAGACTCTCATGGCCCGGGCGAAGGACCAGCACGAGCCGACGATGCAGACGGTGACGATGTCGACTCTGCACGCAGCCAAAGGCTTGGAATGGCCGCACGTGTTCCTGGCCGGCTGCGCTGAGGGTGCGTTGCCGATCTCGTACGCGACAGGCTTCGACGCCATCGATGAGGAACGGCGCCTTGCCTACGTCGGCATCACGCGCGCCGCACGAACGCTGGCGCTGTCGTGGTCGCGTTCGTCTGGGCGAGGGGATCGGCGCCCTTCGCGGTTCCTTGAGGAGATCGGGACGTCTGCTCGCGGCACAGGCAATCTGCGTGAAATTTCGCCTCGCTCCACAGGCGCCGCCCGTCGCCGCTGATCCGGACGGACTGGGTGAGTTTCGCGTCGTCGATCTCGCCGAGCATGCGCGCGACAAGGGCAGCCGCTTCGATCGTGCGCACGGAAGCGATGTCGACCGACGTAGCACCGACGAGCTGGGCGTGCATGCGGGGCCACGCGGGATCCCGGTCGCGCTCGTGGGCGTCGCGGCACGACAGGCACGGAGTGTGGCCAGGCACGATCATCGGACCGATGGTCGTGCCGCCGGGTTCGAACGCCACCGGAAGATGGGGGAGATCGTCGCGGAGGTAACCTGCCAGCTGATGCGCGGATGCGGCGCCGTGCACGAGCACGATGCCGACAGCATCATGCGCGCCACGATCGACCGTCGCGAAGCCCTCGTCGACGAGCGCGTGCTCGACCCGCGCCTGAACGCGTGAGTCACTGAGGTTGACACTCTCGACCCAGATCTGCGGCAGTGGCCGGCGATCGGGACGCAGCACAGGTTCGAGCGCTCGCAGCAGCTCACGGGCTGGGCCTCGCGGCGCGCCGAGCCCGTGCGCGATCACGTCGAACGATGCGCGCCGGAAGCCGTTGCGCATGGCCTGGAGGAGCGGCTCGACCCACGGAGCCGAAAGCGGTACGACAACCTCGGCCTCCAGCCCGAACTGCACCGTGTCGACGTCACGCCAGAGCAGGGGAAAGGCCGGGTCGATTCTGGTCAGCGTCGTCGGAGAAAGGGGAGGCATTCCCCGAGTCTGACCAGCGATTACGCCCCGAAGGGCGCAATTCGATGATCAGTGGACAACTTCCCCGAATTCGGCGAAGTGCAGAGCGAGTGGTGCTCCGATCACACCGGCTTCTCGCCGTCAGCAGGCCCGCTGTCAGCGTCATTGTCGGCATCGCTGTCGGCGTCAGTGTCAGCCGAGAAGTCGTCGCCATCCAGCAGGCGGGCGAGAGCTTCGTCGAACTCATCGGCGACTGGTTCCTCGCCGCGCGCGCGGGCCTGGAGCCGTTCGATGAGCGCCGTCGGGTCGTCGATATCCGCTGCCGAAGGCAGCAGATCCGGGTAGTCCCAGAGCGAGTCGCGCGCGCTGATGCCGACAGCATCCGTCACCTTGCGCCACATCGCGGATGCTTCGCGCATGCGTCGTGGGCGCAACTTCAGACCGACCAATGCACCCAGGGCGTCCTCTGCAGGACCACCGACCGCACGGCGGCGGCGGGCCGCTTCAGCCAGTCGTGCGCCATCGGGAAGGCGGGAGGTGGCCTCGCTGGTGACGACATCCACCCAGCCATCGATCATCGCGATGATGTTCTCGAGTCGTGCGAGAGCCTCGCGCTGTGCCTCGGTCTGCGTCGGCAGCAGTGCTCCGCCTTCGATCGCCGCGCGGAGCTCTTCGGGGTTCGAAGGATCCAGGCGGCTGGCGACATCTTCGAGCGCATCGACATCGACAGTCACACCGCGAGCGAAGTCGGTGATCTGCGACATGACCTGTAGGTGCAGCCACTTCGCGTGCCGGTACAGGCGGGCGTAGGCGAGCTCACGCGTCGCGAGATAGAGGGTGATCTGGTCTTCGGGAATCTCCAGACCCTCACCGAACGCGGTGAGGTTCTGGGGGATGACGGCAGCCGTGCCCGCAGGAAGCACCGGGATGCCGACGTCTCCGCCGGAGACGACCTCGAGCGAGAGGTTGCCGAGCACCTGAGCGAACTGTGCCGCGAACACCGAGGATCCGAGGCCGCGCATGAGCTTGCCCGCCCCCTGGATCGCGTCGCGCATGTCTTCGGGAACCTGCGAGTCGAGCGCACTGGTGAGAGCGTCGGCGATGCTGGTCGAGACCGGCTCGGCGATCTCCCGCCACACCGGCAGGGTCTTCTCGACCCATTCGCCGCGCGTCATGGCCTGAGGGCTCTCGGACAGCTCGGCGATCGTGGTCGCCTCGCCGAGCCAGAGGTTCGCGAGGCCGAAGGCGTCGACCAGAGAATGACGAGATCCGTCAGTGATGCCCTGGCCCTCCTTGTTCGCGATGTGCAGGGCCTGCCGCAGGGTGTTCTCCCACGGGTCGCCGCCGAACACATTCTGCAGCTGCTGGGAGAGCGCGGCCATCATCGCTGGATCGAATTGGATGCCGCCTTCACCGCCGAGCGCGTTCTGCAGCGCACTGAGATCGAAGTCTCCACCGCCCGCGCCGGACATCATTTTTCGCAGGAACTCCTGGAAGTCTTCCGGGTTCGGATCGTTGTCTGCCATTTCGTCGCCTCTCAGCACGTCGCTAGCCGTGCCATCTACGCTAGTCACAGGTTTCTGCGCGCACCCCCGGCGCGAGCAGATCGCTGTACGCCGGTCGCGAACGACGGAGGAAATCACGTGGCACGAACTCGTCCTGCCCGCATCGGGCTCGGAGTGTGGGCGCTGATCGTCGCACTTGCGGCTCTGGTCGCCCTGACCTTCCTGCCGACGCCCTACGTCATTCAGCGTCCGGGCCCGGTGTACGACACGCTCGGGACCGCGGCAAGTGCTGATGGCGAGCAGGTGCCGCTCATCGAGATCGAGGGCACTAAGACCTTCGAGACGAGTGGAAGCCTGAACCTGACCACCGTGCAGGTCGTCGGCAACCGTGAGCGCACGCCGTCGTGGTTCGAGCTCGCGCTGGCGTGGATGGATTCGTCCCGCGCAGTCGTGCCCCTGGATTCGGTGTTCCCCGTAGGTGTGACCAGCGAGCAGCGCGACGAGCAGAACGCTCTGCTGATGGTCGATTCGCAGCATGAGGCGACAGCGGCTGCATTGCATCAGCTTGGCTATGACACCGGCGCCGAAGTCGAGGTCGTATCGATCGTCGAAGACTCGGCGGCAGACGGACTGCTCGAGGAGGGCGACCGCGTCGAGGCCGTCGACGGCGAACCGCTCTCGAGCGCCAGCGCGCTGCGGGCCGCGGTGCAGGACTCGACGGGCGAACCTCTCGAGCTGACAGTGCTGCGCGATGGCGAGGAACAGCAGATCGAAGTCACCCCGAAGCAGGAACAGGTCAGCGGCATCGATACCTGGTTGATCGGCATCTCGTTCACAACCGAGTACGACTTTCCGTTTGATGTCGCCATCCAGCTCGACAACGTCGGGGGGCCGAGCGCCGGCATGATGTTCGCGTTGGGAATCGTCGACGAGCTCACGCCGGGCACGCTCACCGGCGGCAAAGACATCGCTGGAACCGGCACGATCGACGCTACTGGCGCCGTGGGGCCGATCGGCGGCATCCGTCAGAAGTTGTACGGCGCGCGTGATGCGGGGGCTGACTACTTCCTCGCGCCGTCCACGAACTGCGGTGAAGTAGTCGGTCACATCCCGGACGGGCTGAGGGTCATCAGCACCTCGACGCTGCAGGAATCACTCGATGCGCTCGAGGTGATCGCAGACGGCGGTGACGTCGACGCGTTGCCTGCCTGCGCCGCCGCGGCCGGCTGACACGCGGCGCGCGCACAGCTAGCGGTGCATAAGATGGACGGGTGACCACGACCTCGGCGCCGAACCCGGCCACGCCTCGTACATCCCGACGAATTCTGACCATATCTCTGGTCATCATCGCCGCACTTGTCGCGGCGTTCTTCGTCTTTGCCTCCCTCTACACCGACTTCCTCTGGTTCGACCAGCTCGGATTCGCGAATGTCCTGACGACCCAGTGGCTCGCAGCCGCATCGATGTTCGCCATCGGGTTCCTCGGCATGGCGGTGCCGCTGTTCGTCGTGATCCAGCTCGCCTACCGGCTGCGTCCGGTGTACGTGCGACTGAGCTCGCAGCTCGACCGGTACCAGGAGGTCATCGAACCTCTCCGGCGCCTGGCGATGTGGGGCATGCCGATCTTCTTCGGCGTCTTCGCCGGCTTCGCTGCCGCAGGCAACTGGGAGACCGTCTGGCTGTGGTTCACGGGCGGCGCCACCGGCGTCACCGACCCCGAGTTCGGCATGGACACCGGGTTCTACCTCTTCGCGATGTCGTTCTACTCGATCCTGCTCGCCTTCGTCTCGGCCGTGATCCTGCTTTGCCTGATCGTGACGGCTCTGGTTTCCTACCTGTACGGTTCGGTCCGCATCGGCCAGGGCGAGCTGCGCATCTCGAAGCCGGCACGCATCCAGCTCGCGATCCTCGCCGGCCTCTACCTGCTCGTGCAGGCGGCCAGCCTCTGGCTCGACCGGTACAAGACCCTCGTCGCTGAAGAGGACCGCATCACCGGTGCTGCCTACACGGGAGTGCACGCGACGATTCCCGGAATGGCGATCCTCGCGATCCTCGCGGCGCTCGTCGCGATCCTCTTCTTCGTCACAGCGATCATCGGACGCTGGCGCTTCCCGCTCGCGGCGACCGCGCTGCTGATCGTTGCATCGCTCGTCGTCGGCGTGGGCTACCCGTGGGTCGTCACGACCTTCCAGGTGCGTCCGAACCAGAACAGCTTCCAGGCGCAGTACTACGAGCGCAACATCGAGGGCACCAAGGACGCGTACGATATCGCCGACCTCGAGGTCACGCCGTTTAAGGCCGTCACCGATGCTGAGGCCGGTCAGCTGCGCGAAGATGCCGAGACCACGGCATCCATCCGCATCCTCGACCCGAGCATCATCAGCCCGACCGTGCAGCAGCTCGAGCAGTTCCGCGGGTACTACCAGTTCCAGGACGTGCTCGACGTCGATCGCTACGAGATCGACGGGGAGTCGCAGGACACTGTCGTCGCCGTCCGTGAACTCGACGTGAACCGTCTGGGCGACAGCAACAACTGGAACAACCGCACGGCGGTCTACACCCACGGTTACGGACTCGTCGTCGCCGCCGGCAACCAGCGCACGAGCGAGGGTGAGCCGGTGTTCCTCGAACGAGGCATCCCCTCGTCAGGATTCTTGACCGAGACTGAGAAGTTCGAGCCACGTGTCTACTTCGGCGAAGACTCCCCGCCTTACTCGATCGTCGGGGCGCCTGAGGGCACCGAGCCCGTCGAGATCGACTATCCGCGTGGTGAAGATGGTGCCAGCGAGACGAAGACGACCTTCGAGGGCGACGGCGGACCGCACATCGGGAACACCCTCAACAAGCTGCTGTTCGCGCTGAAGTTCCAGGAAGCGGAGATCCTGTTCTCTGATCTGGTCAACAACGACTCGCAGATCCTGTACGACCGCGATCCCAAGCAGCGCGTGCAGAAGGTCGCCCCGTACCTCACGCTCGACAGCGACCCGTACCCCAGCGTCGTCGACGGCGAGATCGTCTGGATCATCGACGGCTACACGACCAGCTCGACGTACCCCTACTCGACGAGCGTGAGCCTCTCCGATGCGATCGCCGACTCCAACACGGCCGCGCCGAACTTCGCGATCGACGACATCAACTACATTCGCAACTCTGTCAAGGCGACAGTGAACGCCTATGACGGCTCGGTGACGCTGTATGCGTGGGATGCCGAGGACCCGCTGCTGAAGGCATGGCAGAAGGTCTACCCGACTACGATCGAGCCGATCAGTGAGATGTCGGCAGATCTGATGAGTCACGTGCGCTACCCGACTGACCTGTTCAAGGTGCAGCGCGAAATTCTCGAGGTCTACCACGTCGACACGCCAAGCTCGTTCGCCCAGCAGGACAACCGCTGGCAGACGCCGAACGACCCGCGCAACGAGAACCAGCTGCAGCCCCCGTACTACCTGTCGATGCAGATGCCGGGGCAGGATTCGCCGCGGTTCTCGATGTTCTCGACGTTCATTCCGGCATCCGCTCAGGGAACGACGAGCCGCAACGTGCTGATGGGCTACCTCGCGGTGGACTCGGATGCCGGATCCACGGCCGGAAAGAAGGCCGAGGGGTACGGGCAGTTGAGAATGCTCGAGATCGACGCCGATACGACGGTGCCCGGCCCCGGCCAGGTGCAGAACACGTTCGACTCGGATACGACGATCGCCGACAAGCTCAACGTTCTGACGCTCGGCAAGTCCGAGGTGCTCTACGGAAACCTGCTCACCCTCCCGGTCGGTGGCGGTCTGCTCTACGTGCAGCCCGTGTACATCCAGTCCTCCGAGGGAACGCAGCTGCCGCTGCTGCAGAAGGTGCTGGTTACTTTCGGCGACAGCGTCGCGTTCGAAGACACCCTCACGGGTGCCCTCGATGTGATCTTCGGCGGCGACTCGGGAGCGAGCGGCGGCGATGAGCAAGTGGAGCCCACCGATCCAGGCGAAGGCGGCACCACTCCGCCCGACGAGGGCACGACCGAGCCCGGAACGACGGATCCGGGTACGAGCACGGATTCTGACGCGTATGCTGCTGCGCTCGCCGCGGCGCAGAAGGCGATGACCGACCGTGACACCGCGCTGAAGTCCGGCGACCTGACCGCGTTCGCCGAAGCAGACAAGCGACTGACGGCTGCCGTCACCGAGCTGCTCTCGCTGGAGGCGTCCAGCGGCAAGTAGTCAGATCGGGCCGGCCCCACCGGCGTGAAAGATGGGTTGTGTTGGTTCTGAGCTTTCAGAACCAACACAACCCATCTGGCGTCGTGCTGAGTTTCAGGTCGAGGCCCTACCGTTCGGTGGCCTCATCGTCTCGCTGGCCCTGTCCGTAATCATTGCGCTCGGAGATATGCCCGTCTTTGTCTTTGATGATGTGCTCGGCCTGGCGACTGACAGCGATCTGGCGGCCTTCTTCAGCGGCACCAGCTTGTGTGTGGTAGGTGTCTCCGACCGGGCTGGGCTCACCGACTACCTGGTTGCGCCACTTACCGTCGTGCTGCAGAGTCTCGACATCTCCGTTGGACATGTCTGTTTCGTCGGCCGCACGGCTGCCGCGCGTATTCTGCGGATCGCTCATCGCACCTCCTCTAATCGTTCCCTGACCATATGGCACAGTCGAGGGGGCAATCAGGGGATTGACCCCTTGCCGACCGTGCGAGGAAACTGATATTCGACGTATGCATCCTCACAGTCGCGGTCTCTGGCGTTCAAGAACCAGCAGCGAGGGATGCGGACCTTCGACGTGAACGAGTCAGGCCAATGCGTGAGAGCGACAGTGCTGACGTGGGGACACAAAGCAGAAGGCCCGGAATCCGTTGAGATTCCGGGCCTTCTGTGTGTCGCATTGGTTGCGGGGGCAGGATTTGAACCTACGACCTCCGGGTTATGAGCCCGGCGAGCTACCGAACTGCTCCACCCCGCGGCACGTCTTATAGCTTAGCACGCGTCTGAGGTACCGGACGCCACCGGCTGGGATGAGTGATGATGGGAGCATGTCCGATCTCGCTGTCGCCGTCTGTCAGTTCCGCCCGAGCGCTTCGCGCGCGGACAATCGAGCCCGCGTCGCCGAATTCACCGCGAAGGCCGCGGCCAGGGGTGCGCGCCTCGTCGTCTTCCCGGAGTACACCAGCTATTTCGTGGATCCGATGGATGCCACCCTCGCCGAGAACTCCGAGACGATCGAGGGCGAATTCGTCGCAGCGCTGCAGGACGCGGCATCCGCTCACGACGTCACCATCATCGCGGGCCTGGTCGAGAGCGCGGGGGAGCGCGTGCGCAACGCGCTCGTCGCCGTGGATGCTGCGGGGCTCCGCGCCGTCTACCGCAAACAACACCTCTATGACGCGTTCGGGCAGACGGAGTCGGATTGGATCGAAGCCGGTGAGCTCGACGAACCGCAGACGGTCGCCATCGACGGCCTGCGGATCGCCATGATGACCTGTTACGACCTGCGCTTCCCGGAGGTCGCACGCACCCTCGCCGATGCCGCAGCCGATGTCATCGTCGTGCCGGCGGAATGGGTGCGCGGACCGCTCAAGGAACACCACTGGACGACGCTGCTCGCGGCGCGTGCCATCGAGAACACCACGTACGTTGTCGCGGCAGATCACCCGACTCCGATCGGCGTCGGACACTCTCAGATCATCGATCCGCAGGGCGTCGTCATCGCCGGTGCCGGCACGGCAGAGGGCATCGCTGTCGCCGAGCTTTCCACTGAGGCGATCGCCAAGGTGCGCGAGACGAACCCGGTGCTCGAACTGCGCCGCTACCGCGTCGTCCCGCGCTAGCGACTCGACCGGGCGGCGGCGGTGGGGCCGTGCGGGGGTCGCGTCTTGTCGCTAAAGCGTAGCCGTAGCGGCGAACTGCGACCCCTCCCGCTGCCGCACCCGGATGCTAGAATCCTGCAACGGCGAGGCGCGCTACGGCATCCTCGATCACTTCCACCCGCTTGCAGGCCGCGAATCGCACCAGGCCCGCATAGTCATTCTGATGCTCGCGGCTCACGAAGGCGCTGAGCGGAATCGCGACGACTCCGGCCGTCTCCGGAAGCGCGCGGCAGAAGGCCGCAGCATCCGCCCCGCCCAAAGCTGTGGCGTCGGCGACCGTGAAGTATCCGCCCTGCGGTGCGATGACCTCGAAGCCGGCCGCGCGCAACCCGTCACCGAGGATCTCGTGCTTGCGGAGGAGTGCGGCGGCGGCATCCGCGAAGAACGCATCCGGCATCCGCAACCCCACCGCGATCGCGGGCTGGAACGCGGATCCGTTCACATAGGTGAGGAACTGCTTCACCGTCAGCACCGCAGTGATGAGGTCAGCCGGGCCGTGGATCCAGCCGATCTTCCACCCGGTTGTGGAGAACGTCTTGCCCGCTGATGAAATCGTCAGCGTCCGCTCTGCGGCGCCAGGCAGCGTCGCCAGCGGCACGTGGGCGGTGCGGAAGGCGAGGTGCTCGTAGACCTCGTCGGTGACGATGACCGCGTCGTGCTTCTCTGCCAGACGCACGACTTCGGCCTTCACCTCACGGCTGAACTGGATGCCGGTGGGGTTGTGCGGATCGTTCACGAGGATGATGCGCGTCCGGTCGGTGACCGTCGCGGCGAACGCGTCGAGATCCGGCTGGAAATCGCCCCGGCGCAGCGGAACGGTGCGCAGGCGTGCGCCGGCCAGCGCCACGGCAGCGGCATACGAGTCGTAGTACGGCTCGAAGACGACGACTTCGTCATCGGGGGAGTCGATCAGCGCGAGCAGCGTTGCAGACAGAGCCTCCGTCGCTCCGGCGGTGACGATGACGTCGGTCGCGGGATCCACCTCGAGACCGTAGAAGCGCTTCTGGTGCTCACTGATCGCGTCGAGCAGATCCGGGATGCCGCGGCCCGGCGGGTACTGGTTCGCACCGCGCGAGATCGCCTCGCGCGCGGCCTCGAGCACCTCGGTGGGGCCGTCTTCATCGGGGAAGCCCTGACCGAGATTGATCGCTCCGGTTCTCACTGCAGCCGCAGACATCTCTGCGAAGATAGTGGGCGCGACCGCGCCGTCTGCGGAGAGCAGGCCGGCACCGGCCGCAGTGCGCCGCCAGGCGCCAGGAATAGCACTCATGCAAACCAGGCTAAGGCCATAGGGAGCACTCACCTCGCCCATATCGAATGCACAGCTACACGCGGCACTCTGAAATGGCGTTGATGAAGGAGCAGACATGAATCAGAGCAACACCCCCGAGCGGCCCTCGTTCCCCGAGCAGCCTGCGTCGCAGACTCCGGCTGGCACAGGTGCCGGTCACCACGACATGCCCGCTGCGTTCACATCGCACGCGACTCCGCAGCATCCGGTCCAGGGCGCAGCGTTCGGCCTCCCGCAGACGGCCGACCGCCATGCGCAGACAATTCCTCTTCCGCCGTACGACAACCAGTACGAGTCCGCGGAGTACCCGACCCAGGGGCCGATGACCGCGACGAAGACAAAAGAGAAGAAGCCGTTCGGTGCAGGCAAGGTCGCAGCTCTCATCGTTGCGGCAGCCCTTGTCGGCGGCATCGCCGGCTTCGGCGGCAGCTACCTCGGCACCACGATGTGGGCGCAGCCGGTCGGCTCGACCGCGACGGGACCTGGAACCATCACGGTGAACAACCCGGGCTCGGTGAATGAGACCACGGCCGTTGCCACCGAGGTTCTTCCCTCTGTCGTCACGATCCAGGTGGCGGGAGCCCAAGGGTCGGGAAGCGGTTCGGGTGTCGTGCTCAGCGATGACGGATACGTCCTCACCAACACGCACGTCGTGACTCTCGGCGGTGCGGAGGCCAACCCAACCGTTCGTGTTTCCACGTCAGACGGTCACATCTACGACGCGGAGATCGTCGGCACTGATCCGATCTACGACCTCGCCGTGATCAAGCTCGAAGGGGCGAAGGACCTCACCCCGATCGAGTTCGCCGATTCCTCGAATCTCAACGTCGGTGACACCGCTGTCGCGGTCGGCGCTCCTCTGGGGCTGTCGAACTCGGTCACCACCGGTATCGTCAGCGCGCTGAACCGCAGCATCCAGATCGCCTCTGCGGCGCTTCCGGACTCGGCGGGGCAGGACGCACCCGATGACCAGGGCGAGGGCGATCAGGGCGGTAGCCCGTTCCAGTTCGATCTGCCCGGCACGCAGCAGCAGACGCCGAAGTCGTCGATCTCGATTTCGGTGATCCAGACGGATGCCGCCATCAACCCCGGAAACTCCGGTGGGGCGCTCGTCGACAGCGAGGGCAGTCTCATCGGCATCAACGTCGCGATCGCGACGGCCGGTGGCGGACAGGAAGCCGGCTCGATCGGTGTGGGCTTCGCTATCCCGTCGAACATCGCTCAGCGCGTGTCGCAGGAGATCATCGAGAACGGCGCGGCCACGCACGGACTGCTGGGCGCGACGGTGCAAGATGCCTCGTCGGTCGAATCGGCCGACGTCGCTGGTGCAGTCATCGTCGAAGCCACCCCGGGTGGGGCCGCGGACGCTGCCGGGCTCAAGAAGGGCGACATCGTCACCGAGTTCAATGGACTTCCGATCGCTGGAGCCACCGACCTCACCGCGCAGGTCCGTGCGGCAGCGGCCGGCAGCGACGCGACGATCACGTACGTTCGCGACGGCAAGTCGTACGAGACGAAGGCGACCCTCGGAGAATTGAACCTCTGAGCGCACACGCGTTCACAGATTCCGACGCCACCCCGCGATAGGCTCGCGGGGTGGCGTCCTTCTCTTTCGGCTCCGGCAACGCAGCGAAATTGCTGAGGATTCCGTTGTATGCCGCAGGCCGCATCGGAACCGTTCTCGTTCCCCGAGGGCGACGCTGGGTGTTCGGGTGCGGCGCCGGTATCGGCGACGGAGCTCTCGCGCTCTGGCGCATCGCCACCGCACGGGGGCATGACGCCGTGTGGCTGGTTTCTTCGCCTCGCGAGCGAGCGGATGCCGCGGCCCTCGGCATCCCCACGATCAAGAAGTCCTCTCTGCGCGGCTGGTGGGCCACTGCGCGCGCAGGCGTGCTCGTGGTCACGCACGGGCAGGGAGACGTGAACAGATACGCGACCTCTGGTGCGTTTCTCGTGCAGCTGTGGCATGGAATCCCGCTCAAGCGGATCGGTCTCGATTCGGCGGCGACGACCCAGGTGCCGAATGTCCCTGGGGCGCCGGTGCTGCGCCGGCTGATCGAACTTCTGTACCGAGCGACCGCGCAGCGGATCAGGCTGATGCCCGCGGCATCCGATCGCGCGCGCGGACGGCTGGAGTCGGCCTTCGCTCTCGGCGACTCACGCGTGGTCGTCACCGGTGAGCCGCGAGTGGACGTGTTGTCGTCTGGTTCTTCGCAGGAGCGGCGCGCCGCGGCATCCGCACTGCTCGAAGACGTGACGCGCGCACTTCCGAAGGACGCGCGCACGCTGTTGTACGCGCCGACCTGGCGCGACGGCGCCGAAGACCCCGCGATTCCCACGGCTGACGACTGGGTGCGGTTGATCGCTCTGCTCGAAAAACAGAATGCTGTGCTGTTCGTGCGTTCGCATCCGCTGGGCGCCGGCGGGTATCAGCCGCCGTTGCCGAGTGCACGGGTGCGGATGCTGGGCTCTGATCTTCTCGCCGACGTGACGCCGGCGCTGCCCGGCATCGACGTGCTCATCACCGACTACTCCTCGCTGGCCTACGACGTCGGACTGCTCGGGATGCCGGTGCTCTATCTCGCTCCGGATGCCGAAGAATATGCTCGCACGCGGGGATTCTACGGTCGATACGAAGATGTCGCCGGGGCCGACCTCGCACAGGACTGGCAGACCGTGACCAACCAGCTCGACACACTGCTGAGCGATGAGGGTGCGTTCGCCGCGCGTTCTGCGCTGTCCAGTACGCTCAGCGCACAGGTGCACGCGTATCGCGACGGACAGAACTCCGACCGCGTGTACCGCGCAATATGCGCGCGGGCGATCCCCGCGCCGAAGGGAGCACGATGACGACCATCCGCATCGACGACCAGACGGAGAATCTGGTCATCGCGGGTGACGGGGCAGCCCCCGCGCACGGCGTGCTCGAAGGCCCGCGCGCCAGAGTCGAGGCGACGCTCGCGGCCGACGAGGCGACGTGGACGGCGACCTTCCCCCTTCGCGTGTCGCGCTGGGGCGGCGAGGCGCTTCCCTTGCCCTCGGGGGAGTACCGACTGGACCTTGCCGGAGCCGACCTCTCTGACATCGAACTCGGAGCGCGAGTGCTGCAGGGTATGCGGATCGCGGCTCGTGGTGACCGCGTCGAGATCGCTCCTCCGCTGGAGCCCTTCTACGACACACGCGAGGGCCAGGCCGAACTCGAGGCGCAGTACGCGGCCGAAGCAGGCGGCGAAGAGAACGCCGTGTTCTTCGAGAGCTTCTACGGTCAGAGCGCGGGGTGCAATCCGCGGGCGATCGATCGCGAGCTCGCCGTGCGTGCTCCAAATGTCGTGCGCTACTGGAGTGTTGTCGACCTCTCGGTGCCCGTGCCGGACGGTGCGATCGCGGTGGTCGAGGGGAGCCCGCAGTGGTGGCGTGCGCGGGGGCATGCCCGGCTGCTCATCGTCAATGACTGGCTGCGGCGTCGTTTCGTGCGCAAGTCGGGGCAGAAGGTGCTGCAGACCTGGCACGGCACGCCGTTGAAGCGTCTGGCGCTGCATCGCCCCGGCTTCGACCCTCGGCGCATGGCCGCAGTGGTGAAGGAATCGCGACGCTGGGATGTGCTGCTGGCGCAGAACCCCTACTCGGAACGGATCCTCAAGAAGGCGTACGCGTTCTTCGG
The DNA here is from genome assembly GCF_052266695.1 of Microbacterium zouquanmingi. Taxonomy (NCBI): domain Bacteria; kingdom Bacillati; phylum Actinomycetota; class Actinomycetes; order Micrococcales; family Microbacteriaceae; genus Microbacterium; species Microbacterium zouquanmingi. The sequence goes on along the minus strand of NZ_JBQPQZ010000001.1, from coordinate 20,915 downwards.
CAGACCGGTCTGGACGGACGGCTACCCCCGTAACGACATGCTCGTCACCGGCGACGGGTCAGCAACGCGAGCGGCACTGGGGATCGGTGCGGAAGAGCGCGTGCTGCTGTACGCGCCTACGTGGCGTGATGATCGGTCCGAGATGGTCGACTTCATCGACCCGCAGACTCTCGCCGAGCAGACGGACTCCGTGGTCCTCGTGCGCGGTCACTCACGAACCCTCAAACCAGGCAGAGACACGTCGGGTGCGCGCGTGATCGATGTGACCGGCTTTCCGGAGACATCGCAGCTTCTGCTCATCGCGGATGCGCTCATCACCGACTACTCCTCGGTGATGTTCGACTACAGCGTCACTGGTAAGCCGATGTTCTTCCTGGTTCCAGATCTGGATCACTACCGCGGGCAGCTCCGCGGCTTCTATTTCGATCTCGCCGAGCGTGCCCCTGGCCCACTGGTGAAGACGCAGGATGAACTGGTCGCGGCTCTTCTCGACGACTCGGTGCCTGGCCATTTCGCTCCGCGCTACGCGGCGTGGCGTGGCCAGTTCAACTCCCGCGACGACGGGAAGGCCTCCGAGCGGGTGGTCTCCCGCCTTCTCGACCTCGGCTTCCTCGCGCCGTAGAACACCGCAGGCCTGCGGCAGGGTCCACGGCAGGCGCGCGGCCAGGTCCGTGAGAATTGCTTTGTCGCACGAGACTCGTGTTCGCAACGCAATTCTCACGCTGCAAAGCAATTCTCGCGGCCGGAACGCGGCCGCTACGGCAGCGGAGTGTTCTGCGTGCCGAGCCGCGAGGCGTCGACGGTGCCGCGGGCGCCACGCAGCACGCCGACGATGAAGCCGTAGCCCCACGCGAGGTGCATCGTGGGCAGCACGGCGAGGGTCCAGACGCGCTCGCGCGCAGATTCGCCTCCGCCGGGTCGCAGCGCCATCAGGGCGACGAGCAGTGCGTACGCGATCAGCGGGAGGTAGACGATGGATGCCACCAAGGAGGCGATGCCGCCGAGCACGCGAGTCAGCTGCAGCGCCCCGACGATCACTGCGAGGACGACGCCCAGCAGAAGCGCCGGGGGAGCGAAGAAGCGCAGCCCGTTGCTGCGTCCGTAGCGTCTGACCAGCTCACCGCGCCACGCCCCTGTCGCCCGGAACTGCCGAGCAAGGCGCCACCAGCTCTCGCGGGGCCAGTAGGTCACCTGCAGCGCGGGGTCGAGCCACACCTTGTGGCCGGCCTGGCGAATGCGCAGGTTCAACTCCCAGTCCTCGCCGCGGCGGATGGTCTCATCGAAGAGTCCGACTTCTTCGAGCACCGAGCGACGCATGACGCCGAGGTAGGCGGATTCGGCTTCACCCTCGTGGGTCGTGCCGTGATAGGCACCGCCGCCGAGGCCGATGGGGGAGTTGTAGGCACGCGCGACCGCCTTCTGGAACGGCGCGCGTCCTTCTGCGTGCATCACGCCGCCGACGTTCGCAGCCCCGGTGCGCTCGAGCGTTGCGAGCGCCCGCTGCGCATAGCCGGGGGAGAGCTCGGAGTGCGCGTCGACGCGGACGATCGTCGCATACCGGCTCGCGCGGATCGCGGCGTTCAGGCCGACAGGGATGTGCGCATCAGGGTTGTCGACGAGGCGGATGCGATCGTCGCTCGCGGCAAGCCGCTGTGCAAGTTCTGTCGTGCCGTCCGTGGAAGGGCCGAGAGCGAGCACGAGCTCGCTGGGGCCTGCGAGCTCCTGCGCCAGCACGGATGCGACGGCATGCTCCAGGTAGGCCCGCTCGTTGAGCACGGGCATGATGAATGACACTCCGACCGGAGACGTTGTCGAATCGTGCTCTTCCACCTGTCGATCATGTCATGGCGTGCCAGGCGCACACGCGTAGTCTTAACAGGTGGGTGCTGTTCGGGACTTCAAGAAGGCGTATCGTCTGCTGCGCAAGGCTCTGCGCTCGCGCAAGGCGGTACAGCGGGTCCGGCGCCATGTGAAGACCCTGCCGCCCATGCCAGAGGATCACTTCAAGGTCGCGGTGTACTTCGCCGATGGTGCAGTCAACATGTACCAGATGCGCCAGTGGTATCAGCCGCTGGCCGAGCTCGCCAAACAGTGGCCCGTCGTCGTGATCGCGCGAAACGCCAATGGCGCCGAGAAGCTGATGGATGAGACCGAGATCCCCGTCGCCTTCGTTCCTACGGTGCGCGACGTCGAGCGCTTCATCGCAGAGCAGGACATCCGGATCGTCCTGTACGTGAATCAGAACACCCGCAACTTCCAGATGTTCCGCTATGGCCGGCGCTGGCACGTGTTCATCAACCACGGCGAGTCCGACAAGATGTACATGACCACGAACCAGTACAAGGCGTACGACTACGCCTTCGTGGCAGGTCAAGCGGCGCGCGATCGCCTCAGGCGCACGCTGTGGGACTACAACATCGATCGACGCACGCTCGAGATCGGTCGCCCGCAGGCCGATCACTACTCCGGAGTTCTGCCGTACACCCCTGACGAGCGAATCGTCGTACTGTATGCGCCCACCTGGGAAGGCGACCGTCCGAGCGCGCACTACGGGTCGATCGCCACGCACGGCGAGACTCTCGTGAAGGCGCTGCTGGCCACAGGACGGCACCGCGTGATCTACCGTCCGCACCCGCGCAGTGGCGTCGTCGATGACGCGTACGGCGCGGCGCACAAGCGCATCATCGCCGCCGTCGCAGAAGCGAATGCATCCGATCGCGGCGCGCAGCACGTATTCGATGATGGTCCCGAACTCGGCTGGCAGCTGGCGGCAGCGGATGTCGCGATCGTCGACATCTCGGCGATGGTCTACGACCGTCTCGCGGTCGGCAAGCCGCTGATGATCACGCGTCCCCTGGATGAGAACGCTCAGGTCGACACCGGCGGATATTTGTCGGACTGCGAGTGGCTGACGGCGGATGCCGCATCCGCGATCGTGTCGGAGATCGACCGGGTCCGCGCCGACGAGCAGGCGATCGCCAAGCTGCAGATGTGGGTGCAGCACTACTTCGGCGACACGACGCCGGGAGTCGCGACTGCGAAGTTCCACGCTGCGATCGAGCAGCTCATGTCGAAGTGGGAGCTGTGGCAACAGCGCGAGATGGGCGTCGTCGTCCCCGATGAGGATGATGACGACGAAGAAGACAAAGACGACGAGTCTGAAATCCACTGACGGGTTCGCCGAGTCCGAGCTCAGAGGCGTGCGTAGACTGACGCGCATGGACTTCGCGCAGGCTGCAGTTGTCACGTCCAGACTTGAGGTTCTGGCGGAGTCGGCGTCGACGAATGCCGCGTTGCGCACGCTGTCGGCGGATGCTGAGGCGTGGCCGCACCTGTCCGTCATCGTCACCGACAATCAGACTGCCGGCCGCGGGCGCCTTGACCGGTCGTGGATCGCGCCGGCGGGATCGGCGCTGGCAGTGTCGGTGCTGATCCGCGAGCTTCCCTCGCGCCCCGAAGCGATCGGCTGGATTCCGCTCGTTGCGGGGTTGGCGATGGCGGATGCCGTGGCCGCACAGCTCGCAGGTCACGAGGTGGCAGTGAAATGGCCGAATGACGTCCTCGTCGATGGCCACAAGATCTGCGGCATCCTGGCTGAATCGACCGGGACGGCCGTGATCGTCGGCAGCGGTGTGAATACGGCAATGGCAGCCGACCAGCTTCCGATTCCCACAGCCACGTCGTTCGCGGCACTCGGTGAGGTCTGTGACGGTGATCGCCTGATCACTGACTACCTGCGCCGACTCGATGGGCTACTCAGTGCACTCGTGGCGTGGGAAGACTCCGATCGCAGCGGCATCCACGACGCCGTATCCGCACGTTGCGCAACGCTGGGGCGCGAGGTCGACGTGGACCTGCCGGACGGATCGATCGTGCACGGCACAGCGACCGGGATCGATGCGGATGGCCGACTTCGCATCGATGTCGCCGGCGCCCTGCACGTCGTCTCGGCTGGAGACGTCGTTCACGCTCGGCTGACGTAACGACGCAGCCGAGGCGAACACGGCGCGGTGCAGCCAGAGATGTCGGTGCCTGAAGGCACAATGGAGGCATGACTCAGCCCGTGACCCTCGGCGGCCGGCCGATGATGCCGCCACCAGGAGCGCCTGCCGACGAACGGCTCATCGCGCGCTTCCGCGGACATGCGCGCCGGTTGATCTGGTCTGCACTGCTACTGATCGTCGTGTGCGGCGCGACGGGCTATCTCTACGGCAATCTTCCTGAGGGCTTCGAAGATTGGATGCTGCTCACCGCAGCCGGCGCGCTCATCATCGTCGGCGTGATCATCCCGTTCCTCATCTGGCTGTCCCGCACCTACACCGTCACCACGCGACGGGTGATTGTTCGCCATGGGATGGGTGCCCGCCATCGCGAAGAGATCTCGCACGTGCGCGGCTACTCGATCGGGGTTCGCCGTGGCCCTCTGCAGCGTCTGGGCGGTGCAGGAACCATCACCCTCTCCAACGGCATCGATGTGCCCGTGCGGCTGGTGAACATCCCCAACGTGACGCTCGTCCATGAGGCTCTCGCCGATCAGATCGAGGTGAATCAGATCCTCGCGCATCGTGACGCGCAGTCCGCGTCCGAAGGCGAGGGCGTGTTCTGATCGTGCGTCGCAGGAGCCTGCGCCATGCGGGAGAATAGGTGCGACGAACGGAGATCTACATGGCGTTGCGCATCGGCGTGATCGGCGGCGGACAGCTGGCTCGGATGATGATCGCTCCGGCGGTCGAACTCGGACTCGACATCCGCGTGCTCGCTGAATCCGAGGGGATGTCGGCACAGCTCGCCGCGACGGCGGTGGGGGACTACCGCGACCTCGAGACCGTCCGCGCTTTTGCGAAGGATGTCGACGTCATCACCTTCGATCACGAGCACGTGCCGCAGGAGGTGCTGCGTGCTCTGGTGGCTGACGGCGTCGCCGTGCACCCCGGGCCTGATGCGCTGCGGTTCGCGCAGGACAAGCTCGATATGCGCGCGAAGCTCGCTGAGCTCGGAGTGCCGCAACCCGATTGGGCTCGTGTGGCCGATGCTGCAGCGCTCCAGGTGTTCCTCGATGATCACGGTGGGAGCGCGGTTGTGAAGACTCCTCGTGGCGGCTACGACGGCAAGGGTGTGCGTGTCGTGCGCTCTGCCGAAGAAGCAGACGACTGGTTCGCACAGCTCGCCGAGGGCGATGCCCTGCTCGTCGAAGAACTCGTCTCCTTCCGTCGCGAGCTCGCCCAGCAGATCGCCCGCCGCCCGAGCGGCCAGATGGCGGCGTACCCCGTTGTCGAGACCGTGCAGCGCGATGGCGTGTGTGCGGAGGTTCTCGCGCCGGCTCCGGCGGCGAGTGACCGGCTCGTGCAGGTCGCCGAGGGGATCGGACGCCAGATCGCTGAAGGACTCGGCGTCACCGGAATGCTCGCCGTCGAGCTCTTCGAGACCGACGATGAGCGAATCCTCGTGAACGAGCTCGCCATGCGTCCGCACAACAGCGGCCACTGGAGCCAAGACGGCGCGGTCACAGGACAGTTCGAGCAGCACCTGCGTGCGGTTGCCGACCTGCCTCTGGGTGACCCGAGCACCAGGGCGCAGTGGTCGGCGATGGTGAACATCCTCGGTGGTCCCGCTGAGGGCTCGTTCGAGGACCGTTTCGAGGCAGCGATGTCGGAGCACCCCGACGCGAAGATCCACACCTATGGCAAGGCGGCACGTCCAGGCCGCAAGGTCGGACACGTCAACACCGCCGGCGACGACCTGGATGACGTCGTCTACACCGCGCGCGCCGCTGCCGCTCATTTCGCCTGACCCTTCGACAGGCTCAGGGATCGACCGCGTCGGGAATCGACAGGCGCGCCGTTCAGCGGAACCCGGGGTATCAGAAAGTACCCTGGGGGAGTGACTGAGCCACTGCATTCCTCTGCTGTGCCCGTTGTCGGCGTCGTGATGGGTTCCGACTCCGACTGGCGCGTGATGAGCGACGCCTCGCAGGCGCTCTCCGACTTCGGCATCCCGCACGAAGTCGAGGTCGTCTCTGCGCACCGCACGCCCGACAAGCTCATGCAGTACGCGCGCGAAGCGCGCGGTCGCGGCATCCGGGTCATCATCGCGGGGGCGGGCGGCGCCGCCCACCTACCGGGAATGCTCGCGTCCATGACGGCCCTGCCTGTCATCGGCGTTCCGGTGCCACTGGCCTATCTCGACGGCATGGATTCGCTGCTCTCGATCGTGCAGATGCCGGCGGGCATCCCCGTTGCCACCGTGTCGATCGGAGGCGCGCGCAACGCCGGCATCCTCGCAGCACGCATCCTCGGCACCGGCGATGATGCGCTCGCGGACCGGGTCGAAGAGTACGCACGAACCCTCGAGTCGCAGGTGGCGGAGAAGAATGAGCGTCTCAAGGATTCCCTGTGACTCTGGCCGCGCCGCGCAGCAGCACGCCGGCAAGGCCGGGAAGGCCACTGATCGAGCCGCGCCCGCTGCGCAATCCTGACGCCGCCGACCCCGCATTCATGGGGCGGCGCGGCTGGTGGCTGGTCGTCATGAATGTGCTGGTCCCGGGGTCAGCGCAGATCCTCTCCGGTCGCAATCGCAAGCTCGGCCGATTCGGGCTTGCCGCGACCCTGCTCAGTTGGTTCCTCGTGATCTGCACCATCGCCGCGGCGGTGGTCTGGCAGTCGGGGCTCATCACGTTGGCATCCAACTGGTTCGTTCTTACGCTGATTCAGGCGCTGCTCATCGCTTACGCGGCGCTCTGGGTCGTGCTGACGCTCAGCACGCTGAGTATCGTGCGCTTGGTGAAAGTGCCGCCGATCTCACGCATCGCGATCCCCGTCGTCGGACTCGTCATCGTGGGAATGCTCAGCGGTGGCGCGGGATACGCTGCGAGTGTCGTGGCATCCGGTCGTGGCGCGATCAACGACATCTTCGGGCAGAGCGGCCCGAGTCTTCCACCCAGCGACGGCTACTACAACATCCTGCTGCTCGGCGCCGACAGTGGCGACGGACGCGACTCCATGCGCTTCGACAGCATCTCAGTGGTGTCGGTGAACGCCGACACGGGAGCGGTGACGATCTTCGGCATCCCCCGCGAGCTGCCCAGTGCGCCGTTCAGCGGCGGCAGCCCGATGCAGGCGCTCTACCCGAACGGCTTCGAGGGACATTCTTCGCAGAACTGCGGGTGGAACCCGTGGATGAACCACGTGCGAAACGCGGCAGAGGTCTGCCGCGAAGACAAGGGCGCAGGCCTTTATCCGGATGCCGCATCCCACGGTTCCGCCCCGGGAATCGAGGCGACGAAGGATGCTGCGGAAGGGGTGCTCGGGATCGAGATCCCGTACTACATCTTCGTCGACATGAACGGCTTCGCCGCCATGATCGATGCTCTCGGCGGCGTCGACATCAACGTCACCGAGCGGCTTCCGAAGGGGGGTCCGCCCGAGGGATGGCACGGCAACGACGTCAATGAATGGGCGATCGGATGGATCGAGCCCGGTCAACAGCACATGGACGGTGACACGGCCCAGTGGTATGCGCGCTCGCGCTACACGACCAGTGACTGGGATCGCATGCAGCGTCAGCGCGAGCTCCAGGTTGCGATCCTCGACCAGTTCACGCCGCAGAACATCTTGAGTCGCTTCAATGACATCGCGGCTGCCGGCACCGTCCTCATCGATACGGATCTTCCGCGCGACAAGCTGAGCGAGTTCTTCGACCTCATGCTGAAGGCGAAAGAGCAGCCGGTCACGACGATCGAGCTCATCCCTGAGAACGGCGTCGATGAGCACCAGCCCGATTATGCGTTCATCCATGAGCTCGTGACGCAGACGCTGCACCCGCCGACGCCGGAACCGACACCGGAGCCGTAGGACTTACTCGCACTCGAGAGCAGCCCGCGTCACGTCGACCTGATTGAGCATCGGCGTGTGTCGTACGTGGGCGAACTGTTCTCCCGTGCCTGAACCGGTGAACGTCGCCGTGATCGTGACAGATTCGCCCACGGGCAGTGTCACGTCGTACTGCACGACGGGGCGCTCGCCGAGCTGCGCTTGTGTGTCACCGGTTTGCTTTGCGGTCGCGCCTTCTGGGCCCACGATCGCGATGAGGGTGCGCGTCGTGCCCGGCTCGAGGCCCTCGGGATCCTCGGGATCTGCGCCGGTCACCGACGCCGGCAGTTCGCTCGCGGGGGCGTCGTTCGTCCACGTCACGTGCACCTGGGTGGTCTGATCGCCGTGACATTCACCGATGGCCCGGGTGATGGCGGCATCAGCGTAATAGTCCATCGCGCCGCCGGTGCGGTCGTTGAACAGCACCTCGACGTAGACATCGCTCTCGGTGTCGTTCGGCAGCGTTCCGCCGAGAGTGGATGCTCCCAGCGCGGCCTGCTCTTCGGGATGGACGCTCCAGACGCGGATGCGGTCTCCGGATGCGGCATCCGAAAGCGCTCCGAGGACGGCAGGCGGATCGTCTGACATCAGGAGCGCCGACACCAGCGCGCTCGTGGCCTGGACGACCAAGGCATCGTAGGCGGTGGAGTCTGCACCGGTGGCGGGAACCTCAGAGGCGAGAACCTCTACGAGAGTGTCGGGGCCGGCGGTGAAATCGCTGAAGGAGATCTGTCCGGTGGCTGCGGTCAGCTGTTGCAGCGCGATGAGGTCCACTGCGATGACGCCGTCGATCGCGTCGCCGTACTGTTGGTGCCAGCGCGTCGCGAGCATCGCTCCCGCCTCTGCGAAGCCGGGGATGCTCGTGGCATCGCGCACGATTCGGCCCGGAGCGTCGCCGTACAGCGCAACTGTCGCCTCGTCGAGCGGAAGGGGCGCGTCGAGGGCCGGGAAGTCGTGCGCGGAGACGGTGCGGTCAATGCTCAGTGCGCCGTTCTCGGCGTGCATCAGCGCGAGTGCTTGCACTGCGCCACCGTGTGAGCGAAGCTCCGCGTTGTTCTGGACCGCGACGAGATAGGTGCGGGGTCCGTTGCTGCCGAGCATGTTCGGCAGCAGCACGGATGCCCCGTGCATCGCGCCGACCGTTGCGGAGGCATCGTGGATGAGATCGCGCGTCTGGGTGATGACGTCTCCCATCATCGGGATCGTGACGTCGGTGTCGACGCGCTGAGCGCGCAGATCAGCGGCAGCGAGCGTCGTGGCGGACTCGCCCAGCGGTTCCTGCAGAACGGCGAGCGGGGCCAGATCGACGTGCGAACCGCTGAGCCCGAGGGTTGCGAGGTCGGCTTCTCTCGCGACGGCGATCAGAGGTGTGATCGCATTGGTCGCCACGTCGTCGGTGATCTCGGCGATTTCACGCAACGAGGTGAAGTCACCGCCGAGCCAGGGGATGAACTCGAAGCTGCGCCAGACTGGGTCGGATGTGAGGTCGTGGGCAACGGCCGCATGCTGCTCGATCCGCGGGGTGATCTGCTCAGCCCGTGCGAAATCGCGGTCGTTGATGGCGGACTGCAGCTGCCCGACGGAGTTGCGCACGTTCTGCAGTTCGCTCGCGGCGCCGAACCCGCGGAAGAAGACCCAGCCGACCGCGAGTATGACGACGAGCAGTGTCAGGCCGACCACCCATCCCACCCAGCGTCGTCGCGGTGGCAGTCGACCGTCACTCATGAGTGCATTCAAGCATGCTCCGGCGCGCGGCACCGAGATTCCGGGCGTGCGCGGATAATCTGAGCGTATGGGTGCTCAGTTGCGCGTCGTTCTCGACCAGATCGCGACGATTGTCGACGCCGACCAGGCCCAGGCCGCGCGTGACCTCGTCACAGGGCTGGTCGTCACTGCTCCGTCTGGATGCTCCGTTGAGCTGATCGTCCCCGCTGGCGGAGACGCCGCGATTCCCGGCGTCGCCGGGGTTCGCTCTCTAAGACTCGGGCGCCGTGAACTGGCCGCATCGTGGCAGATGGGGATCGCTCCGGGGGTGGGCGGTGGGCTCATCCATGCGCCGTCTCTGATGGCACCGCTGGTCAAGCATGATCGTGTGCACGATAACGACCAAGTCGCGCTGACGGTGTGGGATCTGAGCGCGTGGGAGGCGCCCCAGAACCTGTCGAAATCGAACGTCGCATGGCAACGAGGGATGCTTCGGCGTGCGGCGAAGCACGCAGATGCTGTCGTCGTGCCCACGCATGCGATGGCCGAGAGGATCAAAGACTTCGCGAAGCTCGGTGACCGGGTGCGAGTGATCGCCGGCGCCGCTCCAGACGGTTTCGTCATGCCATCGGATGCCGCGCGGCGGCGCGACGCGCTGTCACTGCCGGAGCGGTACGTCGTGCTCGTCGGACTCGAGGATGAGCTGGAGCACGGCTTTCGCGCGGCCGCCGCGGCAGACATCGACGTCGTGGTCCTCGACGCAGTCGATGGCGCTGAGCCGCGTCTGGTTGAGATGGCGTCGGCGGCGGGGCTGCCGGAGCGCCGTGCGCACGTGCGAGGGCGTCTGGCGGCTTCGGACCGTGCGGCTTTGCTCGGGGCCGCGGCGGCGTTCGTCGCGCCCAGCTCGGCGTCGGCGTGGCCGTGGCGAGCGATGGAAGCTCTTACGCTGCGGGTGCCGGTTGTTGCCTCTGACAGCGGTGTGCATCGCGACGTCGTCGCCGAAGGCGGCGCTCTCGTTGCGATCGAGGAGATGACGGACGCTGTGGTCGACGCCGTCGGCGCAGGAGAGAAGCGTCTGCGGGTGCTTGCGGCGGATCGCGCAAAAGCGTTCTCATGGGAGAGTGCCGCGGAGCGCGTGTGGGCGCTTCATGCGGAGTTGTGACGCGCTCAGGCACGCATGATTGACACGGCTTCCTTGCTCGGGCCATCGAAGCGCTTCTTGCCGTTCTGGAGGAGGACGCCTCGCTCGCAGAGCTTGGACACCATCTCCAGATCGTGACTGACGACGACGAGTGTCTTGCCTGCTGCATGGAGTTTGCGCACCCGGTCGAGGCACTTCTTCTGGAAGGGTTCATCTCCGACAGACAGGATCTCGTCGATCAGCAGAATGTCCATTTCTGTGTGGATCGCGACGGAGAACGCAAGTCTCAGGAACATTCCGGATGAGTAATGCTTGACCTCGTTATCGATGAACTTCTCGATCTCGCTGAACTCGACGATCTCGTCGTAGCGAGCTTCGGTTTCTTTCTTGCTCATGCCGAGGATCGCGGCGTTGAGGAAGATGTTCTCTCGACCCGAGAGATCTGGATGGAAACCCGCGCCGACCTCGATGAGACCGGCGACGCGTCCGCGAGTGAGCACTCGACCAGAGTCTGGAGTGAGTACGCCAGAGATGAGCTTCAGCATCGTGGACTTGCCCGAGCCATTGAAGCCGAGGAGCGCGACAGATTCGCCTTCGCTGATCTCGAACGAGATCCCGTCGAGCGCGTGGAAGTCCGTGGTCAGAGGCCGGCGGCGGATCGCGGCGAGGGCGGTCTCTTTGATGGAATGAGTGTGCCGCAGTTTGAAATTTTTGTGGACGTCGTCGACCACGATGCGGGGAAGCGGTGTCGATTCAGAGATCCTGGGCAAAGCGACCCTCCAGGCGTCGGAAAACGAGCTGACCAACGGCCAGGAACACGAGCGAGACAAGCAGAGCGATTCCGGCAAACAACCACATGTCCGGAATCGGTCCGGATCCGGTTGGGCCCAGTGGGTACCAGATTCCGTAGTGGAATAGTTCGACGGCCGCCGTAACTGGGTTCAAGCAGTACAGCGTAAAGAGCCAGCTCGGAACGGCATCAGCGACCTGCGTCCAGGCGTACATCACGGGAGAAGCCCAGATGGCGCACATAAGAATAATGTCAACGAAGCTCTGCGCGTCACGGAAGGTGACGTTGATGGAGCCGAAGAGCAGGCCCAGGCCACTAGCGAGGATCGCGACGATCACCAGGGCGAAGACCACCGCGGCGATCGACAGCAATGACGGCGTCCACCCGAAGAACAGCGCGATCACGACGACCACGATGATCTGCGGAACAGCATTCACCGCGGCGATCAGCATGCTGGCGATGGGAAACATCTCTCGGGGGAGATAGATCTTCTTGATGAGTGGAGCGTTGTCCACAAGCGAACGAGTGCCATTGGAGAACGCCTCGTTGAAGAACGTGACGACTGTGATGCCAGAGAGCAGGTAGATGGGGAAATAATCGACACGTCCGTTCATCCCCAGGAAGACGCCGATTGCAACGAAGAATACGACGAACTGCACCAAGGGCTTTACGTACGACCACAACCAGCCGAAGATCGAGCCTCGATAGCGGATCTGCACTTCTTTGCGCACGATCAGCGACAGCAGATGACGCTGCCGGAATACTTCAAAGAGGCCGCTGTCAGATCCGGGTGCTGTCAGCCCCTGGCTCTCGATCGTGTCTGCTCGACCCACCGAGCGCCTCCTTCCGGGCGCGCGGGTTGCGCGCACACCGAGAACCATCATACGAGGCGAACCGCAAGCGATCGTGAGGAGCTCATGGCAGATTCACCGGATGCTCCAGGGATCCGCAAACGGCGCTGATAAGATCACGGGGGTTTGTTGCGCTCCTTTAGCCGAAAGTTTCCTACTCTGTGACACTACATACAGTCCTCGATCAGCCCGCGTTGTTTCATTTCGTCGACGCTGAATTCGGTGACGAACTTTCCCTCCGCGAACGACGACTTCTCGTAGGTGCGTTGAACTTCCACGCGCTGATGGCACCAGGGCGTCAGCTTCGTGCGCATCTGTATGGCGGCGGCGCAGAGAACCTTCCTCGCTTGACGGACGACACCACGTTCGACGGCATGTCACGAGAGAACCGACGGAGGACAGATTCTTTCGAAATCGTGAGCGACCTCGTTGAGGAACGGCGACAGGCTGAAGACAACGAAGTTGCGGCTCGGCATCTCGTTGCTGCTCCGCAGCGTCACCTGCATATCTCAATGGACGACGTCCTCGCCTCGGACCCCTATCGGCCCCCGCGTACTGATGTTGTTGGAAAGATCGCTCGGTGGGTGAAAACTCGTGCCCCCATGCTCTATGACGACGCGCGAGATCTGTCATTGCTTCGATTCAGACGCAGACTCAACCGGCCGATGCAACGTCGTGACTACGAGAGCGAGTTCTTGCCTGGCGGTGCTCACGAAGACGACGAGCTTGTCTTGGCTTCCCCCGCATCTGACGGCGCGCAGCGAGCGGTGATCATCGGACTCCACTGGTTCGAACTCGGTGGTGCCGAACTTTGGGCGTTTGAAACCGTGAAACTGGTGCGTGAAGCGGGATTCTTGCCGGTTGTTCTTACGAACCGCGCGTCGCATCAACCTTGGATCACCCGACCGGAACTCGATGGTGCGCTTTTGATTCCGTTTTCGGAGCCGACCGTTACCTCGCAGACGCCAGGAGTTGAACCACTGCTAAGGGCGTTGCTTCGAACCTTCGACGTTCGCGGTGTCGTCATACACCACAACCAGTGGCTGTACGACAGGGTGGCATGGATTGCTGCCTCGCGCCCTAACATCCCGATTGTTGATAGCACTCACATCGTCGAGTACACAGGTGGCGGCTATCCGCTGAGCAGCGTGATTGCGAGCGCTTCGATAACGACGCACCACGTGATTTCGCCTTCACTGGCGCGGTGGATGATCGATGTGCAACGTTTGTCTGCTGAACGTGTCTTGATGGCTCCGTTGGGCGGACTGACGACGGACTCTGTGGACGCCGTCTTCCGTTCCAAGGGCGAAGACGAGGTATTCACCGTCGCGTTCGTCGGCCGGATGGCACGACAGAAGGCCCCCGAGGTTTTCATCTCGATGGTGAACTATCTCAAGCGAGAGGGCCATTCAATGAGGTTCATTCTCCAGGGCGACGGTGAACTTGCTTCGTGGGTCGACGACGTCATTGAAGCTAACGGGCTGAAGGACGATATCGTCCGGAGGACCTCTGAAACTCCAGTTTCTGAAACCCTCGATGAGGCGCACTTGCTTGTTGTGGCTTCTCACAACGAAGGGCTCACGCTCACGACGCTCGAGGCGATTGCTCACGGCGTCCCGGTGGTGTCGACAGACGTCGGCGCACAAGCCGACATCATTCCTGACGCCGCTCTGGTCCCACGTCACGCGCGCACAGCAGCTCGCGGACTTTCCAAGATCGTTGCGTCGTTGGCCGGAGACGAAGACGCGCGAAAGTCCCTGTGGGACGAGGAACGCGCTGCGGAGAAGAAGCTTCTCGCGCAGTCATCCGCCAGTATTTGGTTCAAGAAAGAGGTGAGCTCGTGGTGAGCGTCGCAGGAGTGGTCGTTACGTTCAACCGGCTCGATAAGTTGAAGACAGTGATCTCGTCGATCGAGGCGCAGACTCACGCGGTCGAGACGCTCCTGGTGATCAACAATGCATCGACCGACGGCACCGCAGAGTACCTAGCGGGTCTCGAGACTTCGGTGCCGCTCGAAGTCGTCACGATGGAGACTAACTCAGGTGGCGCTGGCGGATTCGCCGAAGGTATGCGCAGAGGTTACGCGTCAGGTGCGGACCATGTCTGGATCATGGACGATGACTGCTACCCGAAACCTGAAGCGCTAGCCACTCTTATTTCTGGGTTCGATGGTGCGGTCGCTGAGCTCGGGCCTGACGTTCCCTTTGCATGTTCCGTGGTGAAGTTCACTGATGGAAGCATCTGTGAGATGAACAACCCCGTACCTACGTGGGACTGGGGTCGGCTTCTCGTTAAAGGCCAGCAGAATGTCATGGTCACCGCATGCTCTTTTGTCTCTGTGCTGATTCCGCGTTGGGCAATCGCTGAGTATGGCCTGCCGTACTCCGAGTACTTCATCTGGTTCGACGACCGTGAATACACGTTGCGTCTCACCGGCCGTTGCCCTGGCGTGCAAGTGCTGGACAGTGTCGTTGTTCACGACATGGGCGACAACCGCGGTGTCAACTACGCCATGGTTGATCGCAAGAGCCTGTGGAAGTTCGCCTACGGGGTGCGCAACGAAGCATCGTGGCAGCTGCATCACCGTGGTCTCTTGTACTTCCTCGAGTTCGGCGCACGGCTGTTCGTCAGCCTGCACCGGGGACGGGTGCCCTTTGACCTGCGGACGAAGCTGGTGGGGAAGTGGCTGCGTGGAATCACGTTCAATCCGGTGATTCGTTATCCCGAGGTGGAAGGGGCTCGGAAGAACTAACAATGGTGGCGTGCGGTAACGCTGATCGCTGCACGCACACCACTGTTCACATAATTCGCTTGGCGTAGTCGTTCAACTGCGCTCTCATCGGTGACGGCACGAATCCGGTCGACTCGATCTTGGCCAAGTCGAGGACACTGTTGTTGGGTCGGGGAGCAACAATCCCGGCTGAGCCTTCAAAGTACTCGGACGTGCTAACAGCGGTAACACGGGACGGGTCATGGCCGGCCGACGAGAAAACGGCTCGAGCTACGTCCGCCCACGTCCACGGCTCGCCGGAGCTGGTCAAGTTGTAAACACCGTACTCTGGTCTCGTATTCAACAGGTGCCTGATGCCGCACGCAAGGTCGCTGGTGAATGTCAATCGCCCGCGCTGGTCATCGACGACCATGGGATTGATGCCTCGTTGCGCCAATGACGCCATCGTCCTCACAAAATTTGCCCCGTCGCCGATAACCCAACTGGTTCTCACAATGTAGTGCTTCGGTGCGATGGCGGCGGCCAGCTCGCTGGCGGCCTTTGTTTGTCCGTACACTCCGAGCGGGGCAATATCGGCAGCCTCAGAGTATGCGCCATCCTCGGTGCCATCGAACACGTAGTCGCTCGAAATATGCACAAGCGTAATTCCATTGGCCCGCGCAATTTCGGAAAGCCGGCGGACGCCGGTGACGTTCACTGCCCATGCTGCACGTCGCCCTTCGGGTGTCTCCGCTTGATCGACTGCTGTGTACGCGGCCGCGTTGATCACGGTCTCGTACTCGCTCCAGTTGCGCGCTCGATCTAAACGTGGGTCGCTGAGATCGAGGTCCGTACGTTCGGCGTACTCTACATCGGTTCGGCCATCGAAGAGTTTGCGAAGAGACTTGCCCAGTTGCCCATTTGCGCCGAGAACGAGGGTCATGCGCGGCGGGATTCGCCGAACTTCTGCCAACCGTGGATGGCTAAGGTCTTTCGCGCTGATCTCGGCGTCTTCTAAGGGTACTGGCCATGGGATGGCCACATCCGGGTCGGCCAGATTGAGGAAACTGTATGCGGCATCCGCTGACCAATGATCATTCACCAAATAGCAGTAAGCGGTATCGGGTTCCAGGGTCTGATAGGAGTTTCCAACGCCGCGAGGGACAAACACTGCAACTGATGGATCTATCTCCGCAGTGAAGACGGTGCCAAAACTGGGGCCGTCCCGAAGGTCTACCCACGCTCCGAATACTCGCCCGGTGGCTACGGACACCCATTTGTCCCACGGCTCAGCATGGATGCCACGGGTTGTGCCGGTCGCATCGTTGAATGAGATGTTGTTCTGTACGGGTCCAAAGTCTGGAAGACCGGCCTCGACCATCTTCTCGCGTTGCCAATTTTCTTTGAACCACCCGCGACTGTCGCCGTGTACAGGGAGCCGCCACAACTGGAGGCCTGGAATCGGAGTTTTCGCGGAGTGCAGTGCCTTGCCGTACTCTGTCACGTCAAGTTACCCTCGAGATCATGCCGCACTCGCTACTGCCCTCTACCGGCATAGAAAGCTTCTGTGGCATCTTTAGAGGGCGCCCACCACGCTTCATTTTTCTTGTACCAATCGATGGTCGAAGCCAGCCCAGCCTCGAAATTTCCGTACTTTGGTGCCCATCCGAGTTCCGTTCGCAATTTTGTTGAGTCAATCGCATAACGAAGGTCGTGACCAGCTCGGTCGATTACATGATCGTATGCGTCCATCGGCTGACCCATTTCGGTCAGGATCAACTCCATTACTGATTTGTTGTCCTTTTCGCCGTCCGCCCCGATGAGGTATGTCTCACCGATCGTGCCCTTGTCCAAAATAGTAAGGACTGCAGACGAGTGATCATCGGCGTGAATCCAATCACGAACGTTATGTCCGGCGCCGTACAGCTTAGGCCGGATGCCACGGATCACGTTGGTGATCTGACGGGGAATGAACTTCTCTACGTGCTGGTAAGGACCGTAGTTGTTCGAACAGTTCGAGATTGTTGCGTGCACGCCAAAAGAGCGAACCCAGGCTCGAACGAGAAGATCGCTGCCCGCTTTGGTGGACGAATAAGGAGAAGAGGGGGCGTATGGTGTGGACTCTGTAAATCTATCCGGGTCGTCAAGCTCGAGGTCGCCATACACTTCGTCGGTGGAGATGTGATGGAAACGTCGATTGTGATGCCGAGCTGCCTCAAGCAAGGTGTAGGTTCCGACGATGTTCGTCTCAAGGAATGGGCGCGGGTCGTGTAGCGAGTTGTCGTTGTGGGACTCGGCCGCATAGTGGACCACGGAGTCAACCTCGGTAAACAAACTGTCGACGAGGTCCACGTCCGTAATGTCCCCTCGCACGAATCGCAAACGATCAGCAGGAATCCCCGCCAACGACGCTCGATTTCCGGCGTAGGTTAACTTGTCGAGGACAGTGACGTGAGCATCGGTGTTCTCGACTACGTGATGTACGAAACTCGAGCCAATGAACCCTGCCCCGCCAGTGACGAGTATGCGCGTCATCGATGACCCCTTTCGAGAGTTTCGAGTAGATACCTGCCGTAGCCAGACTTCACGAGCGGTTCAGCTCGTTTTCGCAGTTCCTCGTCGTTGAGGAAGCCCTGGCGCCACGCGACTTCCTCGGGAACCCCGATCGACAAGCCAGTTCGGCGCTGGATGGTTCGAACGTACTCAGCTGCGTCGGTCATCTGGTCGAACGTCCCAGTGTCGAGCCACGCGGTGCCGCGCGGGAGCACCTCGACCTGAAGCTTGCCGCGCTCGAGGTACTCACGATTGATGTCCGTTATCTCGTACTCGCCGCGCGGCGAGGGACTCAGTTCTCGCGCTATTTCTACGACGTCGCTGTCGTAGAAATACAGGCCAGGGACTGCAAAGTTGCTTTTCGGCGATGCAGGCTTCTCTTCGAGAGAGACTGCCTTCCCGTATGCATCGAACTCGATCACGCCGTATGCCTTCGGATCCGCTACCCAGTATGCAAAGATTGCCGCGCCATCGACCGCGGCGTACCGCTTGAGTTGTGCACCGAGTCCCGGGCCATAGAGCAGATTGTCCCCAAGCACTAGAGCGACATGATCTGAACCGATGAAATCGGCTCCTATCGTAAATGCCTGAGCGAGACCGTCGGGCGACGGTTGGACTGCAAAAGAGATTGAAACGCCGAACTGAGAACCGTCTCCCAACAGGCGTTCGAAGAACGGCGCGTCATGGGGAGTGGTGATAATCAGGATGTCGTTGATGCCGGCGAGCATCAGCGTTGACAGTGGGTAGTACACCATCGGCTTGTCGAAGACGGGGATCAGTTGTTTGGAGACCCCGAGCGTGATCGGGTGTAGTCGGGTGCCGGAACCACCTGCGAGAATAATGCCTTTCACCCGTCTATCGTGCCACACGAAGATCGAAAGTCTCGCTAAGGCTCCAACTAGGTACTTCTGCGGGACAGTCGCGGGCGCCGCTACTGGCGTGACAGTTGGGTCGGCCCTCCGAAACGGCAGGGCTGACGGTCGCGCTCGACGAAGAGCGGTTGCATTCGCTCATCGACCGAGAGCCGGTATTGCGCGAGCAGCCTTTCACCGTCTACCAGCACGCCCTGCGACGTCGAGCGAGTCCATGGGTGATGTTCGGTGCGGAAACCGTCCGGGATGCGAAGCTGTTGCGGACGACACTATATTTCTCGTGGGAGAGAACTGCTTTCTCTGCTGGGTGTGCGGTGACGTCGTCACGCTCGAGAAAGAGTCGGCCAAACGACGACACTTCCGCGCGATTCGCCACCAGCCCAGACGCTGACCGCTACATTCGAAAGTATGACTCCCCGTTACATCACACGTCTGATCGCGGTCGCAGTCGTCGGCGCCATGGCCATAGCTACTGCCGGGTGTGCTGGTGTGCCGGGAGCCAAGGGTCCGGCGCCAACGTCAGTAGCCACCGCGAGTCCGGAGCCCGACTCGACGACACACGCTCCAAGCACCGCGGCGCCATCGACGACGGACGCAGAGTTCGGATCCTTCACCGGCGACGAGCTGGCTAAGATCTGCGTCGACGCCACCGTCTCGACCTTCAATTCCGATGTCCGGTTCGATTTCGGACACACGCGGGTCGAGCACCGCACGGTGGATCCCGAGTGGCTGGTGATTGTTCCCGCTCGGACCGGCGGGATCGACGGCCGAGCGCTGTGCACAATCGGCGGCACGCCGTCGGCGCCCGTGCTCGAACTATCATCTGGATCGATTAGCGAGCTGCCAGAGGAACAGATCCAGAGACTGATCCGAGGCGAGAACGAGGGGGGCGATCGGTAGTGTGGGATGCGGATGCTGACGATTCTTCATCGAGGCGTCGACCGCAGCAGACCATCTCTCGCCGGGCCATGCTCCTGGGGGCGGGGACCCTGCTCGGAGCAGTCGCGGTCAGCGCGGACGCCCTTTCTCCTGGGCTGAGTGCCACTGCCGCCGGAACGTATCTCCGGCCGTGCGGTGACGTTCGCATCTCCGATTCGTGGCAAGGGCACAAGAACCGGAATCCGCCCTCCGCAGAGCCAGGCACCGACTATGCAGTCGAGATCGGAACGGCAGTCCGAGCGGCGACGGATGGCGTGATTATCGATCGCAAGGACTCTACATCGACGGCCACCGGTCGTTACCTCGCTCTCCGCGGAGATGATGGAAACTATCTCCGATACCTGCATCTGATGTCGAGCATTGTCGCAGTCGGAACGCGTGTCAGTCGTGGGCAAGTCATTGCTTACTCCGGTGCGTCGGGATTCGGCAGTGAAGGCGGTTATGGGCCTCACGTTCATGTCTCCCTCTGGGCAAACGGCACGCCGACCCAGCAGGGGTTCGCCGCATCGGTCGACTTCGAGAGCTACGTTGTAGGCCCAACTCAGCCCAGTGAGCCCGTCAAGTACTACGTCACGAGGTACGACAACACCGTGTGGGCGGTGACGCCGACAGCGATCACCGCCCTCAGCTTCTCGCAGTGGCAGGCGGTGGGGTCGCCTCCTCCGTTTTCTGCGCCGACTGAATACGTCAGGTATCCTTGGTCGACCACGATCAGCGCCGTCACTATCTTCGGCACCGAGCAGTCGAGATGGATATGGCGGCACCTGACGCTCGAGGAGTGGAATCGAGTCGGACGCCCAAATCCGCGGATCGCCGGTTGGATTAAAGACTCGCTCTACTACCAGTGGGCAGGCTCCTCCCAGGTCTTCGTCCAGGACGCGGGAGGTGTCAAACATGCGCTGACGTACGAGGAGTGGGGGGCATCCGGGTTCCAGCCGTTCCAGAAGCGTGCTACTCAGGGCTTCGTGAGACTCTCGTGGGATGCGAACATCGCTTTCCTGACCGACTTTGCCACGGGTAAGGGCGGGCCGATCAGCCACCAGCAATGGGCACTGGAGGGATTCCCGAATCCGACGATCGCAACCCGATTTCCCGGGGACCAGTTGTACAAGTTCAACGGCTCTCCCACGATCTGGTACGCCGGTCCAACCGTGAACAGGCCGATCAGCTACGCGGAGTGGGGCATGCTGGGCTACCCATCACCGACTATCCGCCGTACCTGACCCCGGAAGGCAGGAGGGCGCCCACCCCGCTAATGATTGGTGGGGTCCTTCGCGGATGAAGGGCGTCAGGCGTGGAGGGGCACAGCATCACCGATTTCTAGTTCGGATGATGTGCATGTTTCTAGTTCGGATGATGTGCATGCCGATCCGGCGAAATCGGCGATCGTGATCCGCAGCCACTCCGAGCTGGAGATCCCGTCCGAGATGAAGGACGAGCGCAGGGGACTGCTGACGGTTTAGTTGACTCGTCTTGTTTGGGGTTTT